>CAJMNI010000015.1 GCA_905214735.1 uncultured bacterium
TTGGCTTGGCGGTGGATGCCGCTTAGCCTATGAATATTTTTTTAACGAACTATTGCTGACAATTTGCTGACAAAAATTGAATGAAAAATCCCGCAACTCTTGATTTTCAATGAGTTACGGGATTTATGGGTGCCCAGAACAGAGACAATGGGCGAACGCTACAAGCCGTCGGGCCATTTTTTCTCCCTCTGCGAGCAAGGGCGCATGCTACTGCTCAGTCCGGTCTCGCTTCCCGACCGCAACGGCCAAGGCAATAAGCCGGTGACGCGCTGGCAGGCTCTCGCCCTCAATGAATTTTCGCGTATAATCTCCGCCTATGCCCCAGGATTATAATAGAATAGTGATGCCAGCCTAAAGCCTAAAACCTAAAGCCTAAAGCCTAAAACCTAAAGCCTAAAGTCTAAAACCTATTCGGCTATCACACATACTTGCCGAGCATCGAGGCCAGGCGGTCGGAGGGTATTCCCCGGCGACCGGAATAATCCTCAAGCTGATCGCGGCCTATCTTCCCTATCGCAAAATATTTCGCCGCCGAATGTGCAATATAAAGCCCACAGATACTCGATGACGGTGACATCGCGCCATTTTCAGTCATAGTAACGCCAATCTGCCCCAACGGCAATATTTTCACTATCTCAAGATTCAGGAGCTGGTCGGGCAGTGAGGGATAACCCACTGCCGGACGAATTCCGCGATACTCCTCGCGTTTGAGTCTTTCAGCATCAAAACCTTCATCCTGCGCATACCCCCAGAGCTGCGTGCGCACAAGCCAATGCTGACACTCGGCCGCAGCTTCCGCAAACCGATCGCCAATGGTCTGTTTAAGTATCGGGTCGCCGCAATCGCACTCTCCTCCGTCGCAGTCATGATCAGGCACAGTCGCCGTCACCCCGAAGAAGCCGAGGAAATCAGTGGCACCCTCCTTAATGTCGACTATATCGCGCGGGGCAACGAAGTCAGCAAGCGAAGGACAGTATCCTTCACTATCCGCTCTCTGCGAACGAAGCATGGGCAAACGCATAAGCTTCCATTCGCTTTCCGAGGAATTTTCTGCTAAAGGCTCAGTCAGCACAACAATATCATCCTCTTCGCTCCAGGCAGGCAGGAATTTCACCACTCCCCTTGCAACCACCTTATCCTTCACCTTATCGAGCAAACGGCGCGCACGGCGGTAAAGTTCAAGAGCCTCATCCGCCTTCGCGCATTCCTCTTCCGGGAGCGATGATTTCCATTCCTCAACATCAGCTTCAGCCAGATCCCAAGGGAAAGTCTCGACAAATTTTCCGGTTAGTCTCCAGGCCAGGAAGAAATATCGCCAGTTGATCAGAGTGGCGATATCGGAGACCTTGAATTCGAGCGTCACCTCCTGACCGAGCGGAGTCGCCGGCGCAATCACCTCATGATTCCAGCTTACAGGCTGCGGATGTTTGCGGGCTTCCTCGATCGGCATCAATCCCGACTCCTTATCGTCACGGCCGGAAGAAAGCCGGTCATATTCCTCTTTCACCGAAGCGACATATTCTTCGCTCTCGGAAGGATCGAGCAGACGGGCAGCTATCACCGGATTTTGCGACGCATCGCGGGCATGGATAACCGGAAAGTCGACAAGTGGAGCAAGTTTCAGGGCAGTATGAAGCGGAGAGGTGGCCGCTCCTCCGACTATCAGCGGCACACGCAATCCCCGTTCCTCCATCAGTCGCGCCACAGTTGCCATTTCCCCGAGCGAGGGAGTGATCAGACCCGATAGGCAGACGATATCGGCCTTTTCTTCGACAGCCGCCTCGACAATTCTTTCGGCCTCCACCATCACACCGAGATCCACCACCCGGAAGTTATTGCATTCCAGCACGATTCCCACAATATTCTTTCCTATGTCGTGAACATCCCCCTTCACAGTTGCGATTACCACCGTTCCGCGGCGGGGAGCGTCGGCCTCCGTGTCGCTCTTCATCAGCGGACGAAGCAGTTCTACCGCCTCTTTCATGGTTCGGGCAGTCTTGACGACCTGCGGCAGAAACATGCGGCCGTCGCCAAAACGGCGTCCAACCTCCTCCATGCCGCCCATCAACGGACCGTTGATGATCTCCGCCGGAGTGGCGCCTTCTGAAATTTTTTCCCGGATGTCGGCTTCGATATATTCCCCGTTGCCATCTATTATCGCCTCCTCGATCCGAGAGTCGACGGATATCAGGCTGCGGTCGGCCGGTTTCTCTTTCTTACCTCCCTGCGAAACCTTCCCTTTTTCGGGAAGATGCGACATTGCATAAGCCGACAACTCCTCAAAAGCTTCCGGCCGACGCGCAAGAATCACGTCGTCGAGGAGCCGACGCAATCCCTCTTCTATATCTTCATATTTCAGTCTTGCGGCCGGATTTACAATGGCCATGTCCATACCGGCCTTGCGGGCATGATGAAGGAAGACCGCATGCATTGCCTTGCGGAGCGGATCATTTCCGCGGAATGCGAAGGAAAGGTTGCTCACGCCGCCGCTCACCATCGCCCCGGGAAGATTCTGTTTAATCCATTCGGCGGCCCTGATGAAATCCCGCGCATAATAGTTATGCTCTTCTATGCCGGTGGCGATAGCCATTATATTCGGATCGAAGATGATGTCGCAGGGATTGATGCCGGCCTCGGTCAGCAGACGGTAGCTCCGTCCGCAAACCTCGATCTTGCGTTCGAACATGTCTGCCTGCCCCTTCTCGTCGAAAGCCATGACAACCATCGCGCCTCCGAGTTCTGAGATCCGTTTTGCCTTGCGCAAAAATTCCTCCTCCCCCTCCTTGAGAGAGATGGAATTGACAATCCCCTTCCCCTGCAGAGCCTTAAGTCCGCGCTCGATCACCTCCCAATTGGAGGAATCTATCATCACCGGCACACGGGCCACATCAGGCTCCGCACCGAGCATATTGAGAAACCGGGTCATCTCGGCCGGAGCGTCAATAAGAGGATCGTCAAGATTGACATCCACTACCATCGCACCGTCGGCCACCTGCTTGCGGGCTATCCGGATCGCCTCTTCATAATTCTTCTCCCCTATCAGACGAAGGAACTTGCGCGATCCGGCCACATTGCAGCGTTCGCCGACCACCACAAAACCATCGGAAGAGCTTAGCGGCTCGAGGCCTGAGAAATGCGAACCGGGAGCAACTAAGGCAGGATGATGCACTTTTGCCACCGAAATCATCTCTTTAAGCTTGCGGATATGATCGGGAGTAGTTCCGCAGCAGCCGCCGATAATGTTGACGACCCCATCTTCGAGAAGCGGACGAACCGCCTCCGCGAAGAGCTCTGGGGTGGCTGAATATTTTCCGTCGATATCGGGAAGACCGGCATTGGGATGGCAGCTTATGTGGAATGGAGCCGTCGCAGCAAGACGCCTCACATGGCTTTCAATCTCTTCAGGACCGAAAGAGCAATTCAGTCCGAGTGTCACCACTTCAGGGAAAGTGGAAAGAGAAACGACAAGCGCTTCGAGAGTCTGACCGGAAAGCACCCTGCCCGATTTGTCGGAGACAGTAGCCGAAACCATCACCGGCAATTCCTTGCCAAGGCGACGCATGGCGCGGCGCGCCCCCTCTATCGCCGATTTAAGATTGATAGTGTCGAAACAGGTCTCAAGCAGAATCAGATCGACTCCACCTTCTATAAGGGCGCCGATCTGCTCGTCGAAGACATCTGCAAGCAGATCGAAGTCTACATCGCGGAGCGCTGGGTCGGTGACATCAGGGTTCATCGAGGCTGTATGGCCCGTAGGCCCCACCGAACCGGCCACAAGAACCCGTCGGCCTGCCGCGTCGGCAACCTTCCGCGCGATCTCCGCACCCTTCCGGGCTATCTCGCCAACACGGCCGCTCATGCCGTAATCGGCCATCGAAAGCCTGTTGGCATTGAACGTGTTGGTCTCTATGATGTCGGCGCCGGCTTCGACATATTCCTTATGGATGGCGGCGATCTCCTCAGGATGCGTCAGACACAGAAGATCGTTCCCTTCAAGTCCGCGCCGCTGAATCATCGTGCCCATAGCCCCGTCGAGAAGAAGCACCCGCTTCTCCATCAGGCTCCGGAATTCCGCTTTTGTCATATCCTTTTGTTTTTACCTGCTTTTGAACCTGCGATTTTATTATCAGAACACTTTCTTCACCACTTTCGAGATTCCCTCGGAAAGCGACATGGTGTAATAATGGATTCCCGGAACTCCGTGGGCGATAAGGTCGCGACTCTGCTCCACGCACCATCTCACTCCGATTTCCGAGGCCTCGGCATCGCTTTTCGCTTTGCGCAGCTCGGAAGCCAATGCTTCCGGCAGCTCGGTGCGAAACACTTTCGGAAGCACATTGAGCTGTCGGAGTTTGGAAATCGGTTTCAGCGCCGGAATGATAGGCACCGTGATTCCTTCCGCCCGGCAACGCTCCACGAAATCATAATATTTCTGATTGTCGAAAAACATCTGGCACAAGAAATATTCCGCGCCGTTTTCCTGCTTCTTCCTCATATAATATATATCCGACTCGAAATTGGGGGCCTCTTCGTGGCGTTCGGGATAGCATGCCATTCCGTAAGAAAACGGAATATGAATTCCCTGAATGCGGGTATCGTCGACGCCCTGGCCGAGATTGAAGTCGTTGACCTGCAGCTGCAGACCCATGGCGTGCTCATGGTAATCTTCCGGATTGCCGCTCAGATCGCCCGGCGTCTTGTCGTCGCCGCGAACGAGAAAGAGATTGTGGATGCCGAGGAAATTGAGGTCGAGAAGAGCATATTCGGTCTCCTCCTTCGAAAATCCACGGCAGATGATATGGGGAACAGTGGTGATGCCGTATTTGTTCTGGAGCGCACCGGCGATTGCGACGGTGCCGGGGCGCTTGAGCACGCTTACTCGTTTCAGCATGCCGTTGGGCATAGGTTTATAGACATATTCGCTGTGATGGGAGGTGATGTTGATGAATTTGGGATCATAATCACGCAGACTCTCGACTATGTCATAGATCTTATGGATGCTGTTGCCGCGCAACGGAGGCAGGATTTCAAAGGAAAACACCGGCGAACCGCCCGGCTGATAATATTCGGGTACTTTCATATTCATCGTGCTGACTTGGTGGATAAAGCCTGCTTCAGGTCGGCGATGAGATCTTCCGGATCCTCAAGGCCGATGGATAGGCGGATCACTCCGGGACGGACATCCATCTCGCGGCGCATATCTTCGGAGATCGTGCCGAAGATTGTGGAATAAGGATGGATTGCGAGGCTCTTGTTGTCGAAGAGATTGGTGGCGCGGCGGAAAAGCTGCAGATTGTCGATCAGACTGCGGCATGCTGCCTCGTCGGCGAGTTCGATGGTGATCATGGCGCCGAAACCGCCGTAGAGTTCTTTGGCAATCTGATGGAAGGGATTATCCTCCAGTCCGGGATAGTTTACTCTTTTCACAGCCGGTTCCTGCTTCATTGCCTTGGCAACCCGCAATGCCGACTCCTCTTCGCGAGCATAGCGGAGCTCCATGCTTTCGAGGCCGAGCAGCTGCATATATGCCGCATGAGGGTTCATATAGGCGCCAAGGTTGAAGAGGATGTCGCTCTTCAGGCGCGCCGTGACATCGGGAAAGTTGCCGTAGTCGACTACGAGACCGCCGAGCGAAGTGGCCCCGCCGGAGACATATTTCGTGGAAGAGAGCACCTCGAAATCTACCCCGAGATCCTTTCCTTCATAGAGGGTGAAAGGTATCATCGTGGTGTCGACAATCAGAGGCACCCCGTGACGGTGGGCGATCTCTGTCAGTTTGCGCACGTCGGCCACTTCAAGCTGCGGATTGGTCACCGATTCGAGAAATATGCAGCAGGTGTTGTCGCGCCATAACCTCTCCACTTCGTCGGGATCAGTGAGGTCGGCGAGAATCGACTCCACACCGAAACGCTTGAGGTTTTTCTCAAGAAGCAGATAGGTGTTACCGAAAAGATGGCGGGAAGTCATGATGCTTTTCCCGGCGGCGGCAACTGCCATGAGCGCTCCGCAAATCGCCGCCATGCCGGAATTGACTGCCAGAACATACTCGGCTCCGGTCAGGTCGGAAACCTGCTTCTCCAGGAAAGTCACGGTCGGGTTGGTCACCCGCGAGTAATCGGGATAATCGCTGCGGCCGCAGAATGCGTCGGCCATGGAGTCGGCATCGGGAAATTCGAATGCCACCGTGTTGTAGACGGGCATCGAGATGCTGCCGTAGACATCGGGCTTCTGAAACTTTGCGCCTAAGATCTGAGATGATTTCTTCATTATAATAAATTGCTATTGTTAATCGGATGAAAAATGCAACTGTAGAAACTCGCTCTGAAAAGTCTGAAATATGCCGGAGAAGCATAAAAAGCAGAATAAACTGCCGGCAACAGGGCTTTAAACTGCAAAATTAATAAAAATTAATGATAAAACAGCATCAGAATAAAATATGGGCGCCCTCTGAAGAAAGAAAGGCGCCCTCCCGAAGAAAAGGGAGGGCGCCTTTACTGTGCGGGAACCCCGCGGGTTCCCGAGTTTATCGGGTTCCGGTGTTAGCTTATGCGAGCGGGCAGCGGGGCTTGAGCTGCTTGAAGAAGTCGTTGCCCTTGTTGTCGACGAGAATGAAGGCCGGGAAGTCTTCTACCTCGATTTTCCAGATAGCCTCCATGCCGAGCTCGGGATATTCGAGCAGCTCGACGTTCTTGATGGAGTTCTGGGCGAGGATGGCTGCCGGGCCACCGATCGAACCGAGATAGAAACCTCCATGTTTCTTGCAGGCGTCGGTCACCTGCTGGCTGCGGTTACCCTTGGCGATCATGATCATTGAGCCGCCTGCTGCCTGGAACTGGTCGACATAGGGATCCATGCGGCCTGCAGTAGTCGGGCCGAAGGATCCTGAGGGCATTCCTTCCGGTTTCTTCGCCGGACCGGCATAATAGATCGGATGGTCTTTGAGATACTGGGGCATCGGTTCGCCGGCGTCGAGGCGCTCCTTGATCTTGGCGTGAGCGATGTCGCGGCCCACTATGATTGTGCCGTTGAGGGAAAGGCGCGTCGAAACCGGATACTTGTCGAGCTCGGCGAGCACCTCTTTCATCGGGCGGTTGAGGTTGATCTTGATCACCTCTCCTTCGCCTGCCTTGCGCATCTCCACCGGGATGAGTTCGCCGGGGAATTCGTCGAGTTTCTCTATCCAGAGGCCGTCGCGGTTGATCTTGGCCTTCACGTTGCGGTCGGCCGAGCAGCTTACTCCCATGCCGACGGGGCAGCTGGCGCCGTGGCGCGGCATGCGGATCACGCGAACGTCATGGGCGAAATATTTACCGCCGAACTGAGCGCCGAGACCGATGCAGTGAGCTGCTTCGAGAAGCTCTTTCTCAAGCTCCACATCGCGGAACGCATGTCCATATTCATTTCCTTTGGTCGGAAGATTGTCGTAATATTTCACGCTTGCCTTCTTCACTGCGGCAAGGTTGGCCTCGGCTGATGTGCCGCCGATCACGAACGCGATGTGATAGGGAGGACATGCGGCGGTGCCCAGAGTCTTCATCTTTTCGATAAGGAAGGGCACGAGGGTCTTCTTGTTCAGGATAGCCTTCGTCTCCTGGTAGAGATAGGTCTTGTTGGCCGAACCGCCACCCTTTGCCACGAAGAGGAAATTATATTCGTCGCCCTGAGTGGCGTGGATTTCGATCTGGGCGGGAAGATTGCAGCCGGTGTTGACCTCGTCATACATGGTCAGCGGCGCGTTCTGCGAATAACGGAGGTTGTTCTCGGTGTAGGTCTTGTAGACTCCGAGCGAGATTTTCTCCTCGTCATCGCAACCTGTCCACACCTGCTGTCCCTTGTAGGCGGCGCAGATCGACGTGCCGGTGTCCTGGCAGAAGGGAAGCACGCCCTTGGCGGCCACCTCGGCGTTGCGGAGCATGGTGAGAGCCACAAACTTATCGTTTTCCGAAGCCTCGGGATCATGAAGGATCTTGGCCACCATCTCGTTGTGCTCGCGGCGGAGCAGGAACGAGCAGTCGCGCGACGCGGCGTTGGCCAGCACGGTCAGCGCCTCCGGGTCGACCACGAGCATCTCGTGACCGTTCCAGTTTTCAACTTTTACGTAATCTTTGGTCAGAAGCCGATATTCAGTAGTGTCCGGCCCGAGGGGGAACATCTCCTGATAATGAAAAGGTTTTGTTGCCATTCCTTGTTGTTGATTATTTTTTGTGTTATTTTAGGCTGATTCCGACGGCGCTCCGGCTGTTGTCGATGCCCCGTCACTATTATTTCGCAAATATAATAAAAAAGTTTGAATGGAGCCGCCGCCGGAGAGATATACTTGCATATATTGGTGAAATTTTATAATTTTGCAGCGTGCATTTTGTGCGTCTCAAGGGCAACCCTGATGAGGCGCACCGTTGCGCACCGCATTTTCATTCCGGACCTCTCCGGAAAGCTTTCACTACGATGCAAAAGCAAATGGAATGGTTTGTGATGCGAGACCTCACCCGGCCCAACGCGCTGCTGCCCGCCTGGAAAAGGCTCGGCGCCGACGGTTTTGAGGTGTTTACTCCAATGGTGTGGAAGGTTATGGAGCGTGGCCGCAAACGCAGCAGAGTTCAGACGCCTCTGATCCATGACCTCCTCTTCGTTCATTCCGACCGCGATGCCCTCGACCCTAAAGTGGCCCGCATCCCGACTCTGCAGTATCGTTTCTTGAAAGGAGCCGGATATTGCCAGCCGATGACTGTCGACGAAAAGGAGATGGAACGCTTCATGCTCGCCGTCGCCAACGACAAATCGCCCCGCTTTTATGCTCCGGGTGAAATCACCGACAGCATGATCGGCCGCAAAGTGAGGATCGTCGGCGGACCGCTTAACGGCTTCACCGGCAATCTGCTGAGCGTGAAAGGAATGCGCACAAAGCGTCTTATAATAAGCCTCTCCGGCATGTTCTCCGCTGCCGTGGAAGTCGAAAACGATTTTATTGAATTTATCAAATAATGAAAATCACAAATCTTAAGCTGTCGGCCTTTGCAGCCGCTCTCTTGCTTCTGAGCTCCTGCTCGTCGACAAAAGATATCAGCTATTTCCAGGACTTGCAGCCGGGTCAGGAAACCGTGATCACTGCCGCCTCCCCTGTGAAATTCCGTCCCAACGACAAGCTCTCCATCATCGTCTCCACTACCGACCCGCGACTCAACGCCCTGTTCAACCTGACAGTGCCCCAGAACCGCATCCAGGGAGAATCAATGTCTGAAACCGTCCACTCCTCCAGCAATGGCGAAGTGTCGTCATATACCATCGACAAGCAGGGAAATATCAATTTCCCCGTGCTCGGCAAGCTCCACATCGCCGGAATGGACCGCGAGGAAGTGGCCGAATATATCCGCCGCGAACTGGTCAGCCGCGACCTGGCCAAAAACCCGATCGTAACTGTCGACTTCCTCAACCTCGGAGTCTCCGTGCTCGGTGAAGTGGCAAGCCCCGGCCGCGTCGGAATCACTCGCGAAGACTATACAATCCTCGATGCTCTCGCAGCCTCGGGCGACCTCACGATTTTCGGCCGCCGCGACAATGTCCGCGTGCTCCGCGAGGAAAACGGCGTCCAGAAGGTCTATACGATCAATCTCAACTCCGGCGCCGACCTCACCCAGAGCCCCGTCTATTTCCTCAAGCAGAACGACGTGGTCTATATCGAGCCCAACGCCGTGAAAGCCCGCCAGTCGACAGCAAACGGCAACGCCTGGCTGACCCCGACTTTCTGGATCTCGATCGCTTCATTCCTCACCACGATCGGTGTGCTCGTTTTCAAATGATTTGATAAGTGACGGAACAACTGCTGTCTCCGCCACTTATTTTCGTTAATTTTAAAATAATCAACCCTTTTCTATTTCACCACAATGGCGACAGAAATCGTAAAGACTGCCAAAAACCAGCGCGGTCAGAAAAAGGAGGAATTAAAACTCAACGAATTCCTCTATTTATGCCTGGCCCATTGGCAATGGTTTGTGATTTCAATTGTGATATGCCTCGGATTTGCATATCTATATCTTCAGCGAACCGCCCCGACCTACAGCAAATCAGCGTCGATCCTCATAAAAACCGACTCGAAGGGATCCGCCACTTCCGGCAGTGCCGCAATGTTCGAAGACCTCGGACTTTACAACGGCAACTCTTCGGTGTTCGACGAAGTGGCCCTCATCAAAAGTCCCGACCTGATGCGGGAAGTGGTGCGCCGCCTTAACCTCGACGTGAGCTATACCCTTCCGGGAAGTTTCCGCGACAAAATTCTCTACGGGTCCGAACTTCCTGTGCAGGTGCAGTTTACCGACGTCCCCGAAGATCTCACAGCCTCTTTCAAGCTCGACCTCGGCAAAAACGGGGAATACACAATCTCCAATATGTCGGCCTATTCCAACGGCGAAAGCAAAAATCTCGAAGGCAAGACTTTCAAGGGGCGCATAGGAACTCCCGTCAAAACACCGGCCGGACAGATTCTCATCACTCCCGGCAAGAAATATGACGCCAACCAGCCCGTCAGCATCAACATCGCCAAAAACACGGTGAAGGGCACGGCAGGCGGTCTTCTCGACGGCCTCAACGTGGAGCAGGACCAGGAATCCTACAACATCGTCGACCTTTCGATCGTCGACATTCATCCCGAACGCGCCGAGGATGTGGTCAGAACCCTGATCGCAGTCTACAACGACCGCTGGATGAAAGACAAACGCGACCTTGCCGACAATTCCTCCAAATTTATCGAGGAGCGAATCGACCTTCTCCAGCAGGAACTCGGAAGCGTCGACAACGACATCTCCTCTTTCAAGAGCGCCAACATGGTGCCCGACGTCGACGCCGCCGCCTCCATCTACATGAGCCAGGCTTCGCAGGCTTCCGTGGCCCTCAAAGATCTGCGCAACCAGGAGTATATGGCGAAATATATCCGCAACTATCTGCGCAACGCAGAAAACAAGCATTCGCTGCTCCCCACCAACGCAGGCCTCGCCTCCCCCAACCTCTCGGCTCAGATTTCGCAATATAACACCAAGATCCTCGAGCGCAACTCGCTCGTGGCCCAGAGCTCGGCTTCCAACCCTCTCGTGGCCCAGATGGACGATGCGATCGCAGCCCTTCGCGGCGCGCTCATCGCCTCTATCGACAACGAGATCATCTCGCTCAGCGAGCAGATCCGCAGTCAGGAGGGTCTGACAGGAAACGCCCAGTCGAAAATCGCCTCCAACCCCCGCCAGGCAAAATATCTGCTCAGCGTGGAGCGCCAGCAGAAAGTCAAGGAAACCCTCTATCTCTATCTGCTCCAGAAACGCGAGGAAAACCAGCTCAACCAGGCCTTCACAAGCTATAACACCCGCGTGATCCGCGAGGCCGACGGCTCCAACGCTCCGATCGCCCCCGTGAAATCGAATGTTTACCTCATCGCTTTCGCAATCGGTATTCTCGCCCCCGCCGGAATCATCTTCGGAAAAGAGATGTCCGTCCATGTGGTGCGCGGCCGAAAGGATATCAAGGGCATGAAGATCCCCTTCGCCGGCGAGCTTCCCCTTTACGGCAAAAAGCAGCGCATCAGCCGCAAGATGATGCGTAACAACGATCCGAAGGCAATCGTCGCAGTCAAAGAGAATTCCCGAAACGCCATCAACGAGGCGTTCCGAGTGGTCCGCACCAACCTCGAGTTCATGTTTGGCGGCGATCCCGCTTCGCGCGTGATCATGCTCACCTCGGCCAACCCGGGCAGCGGTAAGACCTTCGTCACCTTCAACCTCGCGAAGGCACTTTCGATCAAAAACAAACGCGTGGTTGTGGTCGACCTCGACATGCGCAAGGCCTCCCTTTCGAAATATGTCGGCAAGCCAACCCCCGGTATTTCCGACTATCTCGCAGGAAAGGTCAACGACATCAACTCGATCACCCGCAAAGTCGACGACGCTCCCAACATGAGCATCATCCCCGTGGGAACGGTGCCCCCCAACCCGACGGAGCTTCTCTTCTCCGACCGTCTGAGCGCTCTGATCTCCGACCTGCGCCGCCATTATGATTACGTCATCATCGACTGCCCGCCGGTGGAAGTTGTGGCCGACTCTTCGATCATCGCAAAATATGCCGACAACACTCTATTCGTGATCCGCGCCGGATTGCTCGACATCTCGATGCTCAGCGTGATCGACGACATCTACGAAAGCGGAAAATATCCCAAGATGTCGCTCATCCTCAACGGCACGCTCAATCCGAAAGGACGCTACGCCAACCGTTACGGCAACCCCTATTCCTACGGCTACGGCTACGGTTCTTCCTACCGTTACGCCAACGACGACTGATCCGTTCTCCCCGATCTCGGGAGAACCCAACCATAGCAAACGGCCCGACTCCAGCAGCCGGGCCGTTTCATTTTTCCTGCCTTAGCGACCTTAGCCAAAAACCGCGATTTGCGATTTACACATTTTTTTATTAACTTTAAATTCTGATTTAAAAACCTTATCAATACTCCCCCAAACTTATGAAAGGAATCGTATTGGCCGGAGGATCCGGCACTCGCCTATATCCCATCACCAAAGGAGTCAGCAAGCAGTTGCTTCCCATCTACGACAAACCGATGGTCTACTATCCGATTTCCGTGCTCATGCTCGCCGGAATCCGCGACATACTGATCATCTCCACTCCGGCCGATCTTCCCGGCTTCCGCCGCCTGCTCGGCGACGGATCCGACTATGGAGTCAACTTCAGCTATGCCGAGCAGCCCTCGCCCGACGGCCTCGCCCAGGCTTTCATCATCGGCCGCGAGTTTATCGGCGACGACAGCGTCTGCCTCGTGCTCGGCGACAATATTTTCCATGGCTCAGGCTTCTCCGGAATCCTTAAGAAAAGCGTTGAGACAGCCGAAAAGGAGGGCAAAGCCACTGTGTTCGGCTATTGGGTCGACGATCCGGAACGTTATGGAGTGGCCGAATTCGACGACGAAGGGAACTGCCTCGGCATCGAGGAGAAACCGCAGCATCCGAAATCGAACTATGCCGTGGTCGGACTTTACTTCTATCCCAACAAAGTGGTCGACATCGCCTCGACCATAAAGCCATCGGCCCGGGGCGAGCTGGAAATCACCACAGTCAATCAGGAATTCCTCAAAGACAACCAACTCAAGGTGCAGGTGCTCCCCCGAGGATTCGCATGGCTCGACACCGGCACCCACGACTCTCTCGCCGAAGCCTCGATCTATGTCGAAGTGCTCGAAAAGCGCCAAGGCCTCAAGATCGCATGCCTTGAAGGGATAGCCTACCGCCAGGGCTGGATCAGCCGCGAGAAAATGAGAGAGCTCGCCCGGCCGATGCTCAAAAACAATTATGGCAAATATCTCCTCAAAGTGATCGACGAAATCGACCGCACCAAAAAGCCCAATCTCTGAATAAATACGAAGCATAGTATCATACGTCAGAAAAATGAACGTAATAAAGACCGATATCGAAGGCGTGCTCATCATCGAGCCGCGCGTCTTCCCCGACGCAAGGGGATATTTCTTTGAAAGCTATAATAAGAAAGTGTTTGACGCCGAGGTGCGTCCCGTTGATTTCGTGCAGGATAACGAATCCTGCTCAACTCGCGGCGTGATGCGCGGACTCCATTTCCAGCGTCCTCCTTACGCCCAGGCAAAACTCGTGAGATGCGTCAAGGGTCGCGTGCTCGACGTGGCAGTCGACATCCGCAAAGGATCGCCCACTTATGGCAGGCATGTAGCCGTCGAGCTTACGGAAGATAACCACCGCCAGTTTTTCATTCCCCGCGGTTTCGCCCATGGTTTCGCAGTGCTCAGCGATGTGGCTGTCTTCCAGTATAAATGCGACAACTATTACGCTCCCCAGGCTGACGGCGGCATCTCTATCCGCGACACTTCGCTCGGCATCGACTGGCAGATTGATCCCGCAGAAGCCAATCTCTCGGAAAAAGACACGAAACATCCCCTTTTCGCAGATTTCGACTCTCCCTTTGTCTACGAAGGCTAACGCCGGCCTCCGCATGGCGATAACGTTCAGAAGAAACATCTGCTGGTGGCTCACTGCTGTCGCACTTATCGCGGTCAGCACGAGTCCGGCCATAACCCAAGGCCCGGAGTTCAAAAACTTCGGGCTTATGGCGCTTATGTCTCTTTCCCCGCTCGTGTTGCTTCTGAAGCCTTGCCGGGTTCTGATTCCGCGTCTCGACATAGTGGCCGGGCTTTACGCGCTTCTTGCTATTGCCATGCCGCTGATTTTCCATCCCGACACTCTTCGCTTCTCCACTCTCCTGCTCACGGCGGCGAGCTCGCTATGGTATATGGCGACCGCCCGCACCGCGAGGGCGTCGGGAATGAGCGGCGACGATTTCCGCCTTATCCTGCGGATAATCGTATATCTCTATTTTGGAGTTCTTCTGGTGCAGCAGCTCTGCGTCGTGGCCGGATGGCCGGTGTTCAACGCCGGGATGGCCTATGCCAATCCCTATAAGCTCAACGCGCTGATGTCGGAGCCCTCATATTCGTCGTTCATCCTGAGCGTGATAATGTTCTATCATGCTCTTTCGACCGCTCATTCGGTTCCCCGTAGCGGCATCCTCGGAAGCATCCGCCGCTATCCTCTGCTTTGGTTCGGCTATTGCTGGGTAATGTTTACCACCGACAATGCCTCCTCGCTTATCTTCTGGCCGCTTGCCATCCTCCCGCTGCTGACGCGCAAAAATATCCTCCCCGTGGTCGGCACAGTCGCCTCCGTGGCATTTATCCTCGCGGTGACGACGCCTTTCATTGAGAGCACCCATACGAAACGCATCGTCCGCGTGACCAAGGCTATTGTAAAGGCTAATCCCGACAGCATTATCGCCGCCGACGAAAGCATCGCCTTCCGGGTCGTGCCGTCGATCTATGGAGCAAGCCGCGCATCGGTCACCACTCCCGATGACTGGATCGGCCACGGCGTCGACGCCGACAAGAGAGACTTCCCGCCGAGACCTACCGTCGAGGAGGGATTCGCCGGAATGTTCCATACATGGCACAACTACGGCATACCCGCCTCCATGCTCCTATGGGCGCTGATAATAATGGCGGTGGCGCAGCGCCGGAAGCCTTCGACATGGATCTTGGCCGCGCTGCTGATCTTTATCAGCGGCGAGTGCAACTGGCAATTCTTCTGGTGCCCGATGACAATTGCGATTATTTACCGGATGCTTTTCCTCGGAGGCTTCGCAAAGGCTGACAATACCGACAAAAAACGCCCCTCTCTTGCATAATAAACGAGAAATATGTAATTTTGTCCCAATGAAAAAAATCGCGGTCATAGGCACGCAGGGCGTACCGGCTAAATATGGCGGCTTCGAGAGCCTCGTCGACAACATCATCGGCGGCAACAGGTCGGACGATGTGGAATATACGGTGTTCTGCAGCTCGCTCGACCTTGACAGGCATCTTAAAGAGCATAAGGGAAGCCGGCTGAAATACGTTCCGCTCCATGCAAACGGCATCCAGAGCATTCCCTACGACGTGATTTCGATGATGCGGGCGCTTAAGGGCTTCGACGCTATGCTGATTCTCGGAGTGTCGGGATGCCTCTTCCTCCCCCTCATCCGCCTTATGGCCGGGAAAACCCGCATTGCCGTCAACATTGACGGAATGGAACACCGCCGCGAAAAATGGGGCCCGATGGCCAGAAATTTTCTCCGTTCGTCGGAGGCGATGGCCGTGAAATATGCCGATGTGGTCATTGCCGACAACAAAGGAATCCAAGACTATGTGAAGCGGGCCTACAACCGCCCGTCAACACTTATCACTTATGGCGGAGACCATGTGATCCGCAACATTAGCGAGGAAAATGAACTCGAGATTCTAAAGAATTATGGAGTTTCCCCGAAGCAATATGCGATGACCGTCTGCCGCATCGAACCGGAAAACAACTGCCATCTCACCCTTGAGGCTGCATCCCGCTCCAAGATGCCTCTCCTCTTCATAGGGAACTGGGGTCACAGCGAGTACTCCCGCAATCTGCGCAAACAATACGCCGATTGCCCTACAATCATGATGCGCGACGCTATCTATGATCTCGACGTGCTTTTCGCCCTGCGCAAAAACGCCGGATTTTACGTTCACGGCCACAGCGCCGGCGGAACTAACACATCGCTCGTGGAAGCGATGTTTTTCGGCATTCCTATCCTGGCTTTCGACGTGGAATACAACCGCTACACCACTTTCGGCAAAGCCTTCTACTGGAAAAACCCCGACCAGCTCGTCGACCTTCTCGAACGCTCCGGCCTGAACGGCGAAGAAATGGCGACTCTCGCCCGCGAAAACTATATCTGGAAAAGAATCGCCCGGCAATATGAGGAGGCCGTATTAGGTTCGCGCCGCTGAATTTCCAATCCATCATGCAGATCATAGCGTTTCACATGCTCAACGACTTCAGCGGGAGTCCGAAGGTGCTCAAAGGGGTGCTCGAAGGGCTGATTGAAGCCGGCGATAATGTGGAGCTCTTCACCTCTTCAGGCGGAGTCCTCGACCGTCTTCCCGACTCTTCATGCCTTCGCCGCCACAAGGTCCGCTACAGTTTCAGCCGGCGCAATCTTCCCCTCAGTTTCCTGAAATTCATCCGCGCGAACACGGCCTATTTCTTCCGCGCCCTCGCCAAACGCCGTCGCGCAGACCGCGTGTTCTATATCAACACAATCATGCCTTTCGGGGCCGCTATCGGCGCGAAGCTCCGTGGCAACCGGGTCGTTTACCACTGCCACGAAAATGCTTACGCAAAAGGAGTCCACTACCGGATTTATTCCCGGCTGATGGAATGGCTCGCCGACGATGTGATTTGCGTTTCCAATCAGCAGGCCGCCTACCTCAACCGGCGCAAAGGGATTCATGTGGTGCCCAACAGTCTGGACCCTCAATTCTTAGCGCATCTTCATCCCGACCCCGAGGCCGCTTTCCGCAGCCGGACTCTTCTGATGGTCTGCTCTTTGCGAGGATACAAGGGGATTTCGCAATTTGTCAGGCTCGCCGAGATGATGCCCGACCTGAACTTCAGCCTCGTGATCAATGAAGAAAAAGAGGTAGTGGAGCATTTTTGCTCTAAAAAGAATTTTTCACGCATCCACAATCTCACTGTCCACGCCCGCGCCCATGACGTAGCACGCCATTACAACAGCGCCTCACTGCTGCTCAACCTGTCGGATCCGAGAAAATGTGTAGAGACTTTCGGAATGACCGCAATCGAGGGAATGGCCGCCGCCCTTCCGGCAATTGTCCCTACTCAGGGTGGAATTGCCTCGCTCGTCGACGACGGAGTCAACGGCTATCGCATCGATTCGGATAATATGCAGGAGATCAGCCGGAGAATCCGGGAATTGCTCTCCGACAAAGCGCTCTACAAGCGCTTTGCAGCCAATGCCCTTGCTAAATCAGCCTCCTTCTCCCGTCCAAAAGCAGTCGGTGCCATCAGAAAGATTTTAATGGCTCAACTCCTCGATAACTCCGCTTCAGCTGCCGTTTCAGATATCGCAACCTCCGCTTCAGCTGCAAGCTCGGAAAGAAAGGGGAAAGTTATCCTGATGTGCGGGGTAAGCGGATCGGGAAAGACTTTCCTTTCTCGCAAATTTGAAAAGGAGGGTTATCGCCGGATCTCGCTCGATGAAAACATCTGGAAGCGATATGGCGACGATTTCGCCGGTTTTCCCGAAGAGAGGAGACGCGAAATCTTCATGAAAGCCTCCCTTGAGATAGAGGCGATGGTAAGCCAAGCGCTCGACAATAATGAGAAAATTGTGGTCGACAGCACTTTATGCAAACGCGCCAAACGCGACCGCATCAGAGAAATCTGCGCTGACAGAGGAGTGATGCCCCGGTTCATCTATCTCGACGCCCCCCTCTCCTTAATCAAGCAGCGGCTCGCCGGGCGCGGAGGCACCGGCCCCAACGACCAGATAGTGCCGGAAGCCTCAGCCGAACAGTTCTACAGCAACTTCGACCGCCCCGCCCCCGAAGAGACCGACATCCAAACCCTCCAAGAATAAAAAGCAAAAAGGAAAAAGCAAAA
This sequence comes from uncultured bacterium, assembly GCA_905214735.1. Classification (GTDB taxonomy): domain Bacteria; phylum Bacteroidota; class Bacteroidia; order Bacteroidales; family Muribaculaceae; genus Lepagella. The sequence continues at coordinate 18,039 of CAJMNI010000015.1, forward strand.
TGAAGCTTAAGGCCAAAGGCCGAAAGCGAAAGCCCGAAGAGCGAAAGCCCGGAATAAGCTTAAGGTCAAAGGCCGAAAGCCGAAAGATCTGAAAGCACTTAAGGTATGTGGGTTGAAAACCCACACTCCCCTAAAAGCCCAAGCAAGCAAAAAAAATGGCCGGAAATCCGACCATAACAACTCTTTTAATAATCTAATTGGCAACTAATTCTAAAACCTTAATTTAATATTCCAAATTCTGCAACTACAACAACTACAACCTAACGATTCTACAACAGGCAATTGATTGGCAAAACTCCAACGGAGCAATGGCTGAATGGAATTCTATCCTAATTCTAACTTGATTCTAACCTAATTAAAACTTAATTCAAACCTTCAATACTAACAAACCTAATTTCCATTGAGCAAAACAAAACAATCTTTTCTACCAAAAGCAAATTTATTGTCCTGTTTCCTTCTTTATAACATCGTTTGCAATATTCTTGTTCGCAAGGATGATAATATTTTTCAAGCCACAGCCGACGGAATAAGCCGCGTTTCAAGAGCCACAGCCGGAATCTCGCCCGAAAAACGCCACATTTCCTCTCCGTTGCGATAAGCGACCACCGTCGGGAATTTGCTGACGCGGGCCTTTTCCGACACCTCCGGATATTTGCTGCAATCGATCTTTCCGACTCTGACCACATTGTCAAGATCACTCTCCAGCTGACGGAACACTCTCTCCATGCGCTCGCAATGCGGGCAATTGTCGATTGAATATAGCAAAAGCGTCACAGCCGATTCAGTTTTTTTAACATCTCTTTTCATAATTTCTCCTTTCGTTTTTTTATCTGTAAACACTCCCTTCCCATCCTCTTCCTCCCTCTGAGGAGATTGATATTTTAACGAAAATCTCACTCCGAATGTTTGATAAAGCGAAAAATCGTACAATATTATCACTTATCACACAAATCATCCTGCACCATCCCGATTCTCGGCTCCGTGTCCGCTTTGCGCCGGTCCCGTGGGCGCCCCTCTGCGGATTGCTCAGGCCGAAATTTTTTTGTAATTTTGCAAGCTATGAAGCATCGGAATTTTTTATATCTTTTAATCGCACTGATTATCGCCGTGGCATCGATGGAAGGACTCGAAGCCTTGGCTCTTTCGGCTGCATCCCCGGCAGGTCTCGAGGCTCCCGCAGCCGCTTCCAAAAAGAAATCATCCAAGAAAAACAAGAAATCCGGAAATAAGAAGAATTCTAAAAACAAGAAGAAATCCGGCTCCAAGAAGAAAAAATCATCCCGTTCGAAAAAGAAATCGGGCAACTCCAAGAGGAAAAGCCGCGGCAAGAGCAGAAGAAACGCCGCGAAGAGCGTCTACAAGGCTCCCCCGAAGGAACAGCCACTCAACGACTCGCTCACCCTGGCAGTGAACCAGGCCGTGCTCTCCAACCTTCCCAAAGGAGTCAGCAGGCAAGGTCTGCGCATCAACAGCGTCAAGACCGACCGCTCGCGTAGAATCGCAAATGTAGGCCTCAACGAAGACTTCACTTATCTGACGGTCACAAAAAATCTGATCGACTCCATCTCGCGCACTGTCAGTGCCACTCTCCCCGACTCGATATCCAACTATCGGGTGAATCTCAACGTGGGCAACCGTTCGCTCTCCTACTATATCCGCCGCGTCGACAAGCTCCCCGAGAAATATCGCAAGAATCCTCCCTTTGTGAAGGAGGTCCACCCTATGGTGGTGGCCAACAAGGGAATGGAAAACGACATCGTGGCTCTGTGGCACTCCCACGGCCGCTACTTCAAGCCCGGCTCAGGCTCCTGGATGTGGCAGCGCCCGTCGCTCTTCCAGTCGATCGAAGACACCTACACGATGAGCTATATCCTCCCCTTCGTCACCCCGATGCTCGAAAACGCCGGTGCCTACGTGATGCTCCCCCGCGAACGCGACACCAACGTGCATGAAGTGATCGTCGACAACGACACCAACGATGAAGGCCAGATCTTCTCCCAGCCCTATTATAAAGAGAAAAACGGCGCCAGGCAATGGGTCACCGGCGAGGGTGAAGGCTTCATCTACGACCTCCCCGACTTCCGCGACACGGAGAACCCATTCGAGAACGGCACCTACCGCCAGACCACCACGCAGAAAGGGGGCTCTCCATCGGTGGCAGCCTGGTATGCCGACATCCCTGAAGACGGCGAATATGCAGTCTATGTCAGCTACAAGACCCTCGAGAACTCCACTCCCGACGCCCACTACACCGTCAATTATTCCGGCGGCTCGAAAGAATTCACCGTCAACCAGACTATGGGCGGAGGTACCTGGATCTATCTCGGCACTTTCCCGCTCGAAGCCGGATACAGCGACACCGAACCGGTAGTGACGCTCACCAACATCACCGCCGGCGCCCCCGGCACGGTTGTCACCGCCGACGCCGTGAAGATCGGCGGAGGCATGGGCAATATCGCCCGTTCCAACCGACGCAGCGACATCTATTACGACCCCTCGACTCCCGACAACTCCACCGCCCAGGCTGCGGAAGAGGAGGAAAGTGAGGAGGATGAGGAAGCTGAAGATAGCGGCGACGATGATGACAGCAGCGAAGGCGACGACGAGACCTCGGGCGAAAGCGACGACATCGGCGACACCGCCGAGCAGACGCTCCAGACATCGGCTCCCGAGCAACCCGCCCAGAAGAAGGGGCCCGCGCCGACATTCCGCACCTCGGGCTATCCCCGCTATCTCGAAGGGGCACGCTACTGGCTCCACTGGGCAGGATTCCCCGAATATGTCTATTCCCCATACCACGGACGCGACGACTATAAAGACGACTATACGAGCCGCGGCCACTGGGTGAACTATCTCGCCGGAGGCTCGCGGGTGCTTCCCGGCCGCGAAGGCCTCAACATCCCCATCGACGCCACATTCGCCCTCCATTCCGACGCCGGAAAACGCAGCGACGACTCCGTGGTCGGCACCCTCGGCATATATTTCACGCAAAACGGCTCCGACTATATCGACGGCACACCGCGAATCAACTCCCGCATGCTCTGCGACATGGTGATGCAGAGCATCACGCGCGACGTCCGCGCCGAATTCGAAACCGACTGGACACGCCGCCAGATGTGGGACAAATCTTATGTCGAGGCCCGCGTGCCCGAAGTGCCCACAACCCTAATCGAGCTTCTCAGCCATCAGAACTTCCGCGACATGCAATATGGCCTCGACCCGACGTTCCGCTTCACAGTGAGCCGCGCAATCTACAAAGGCATCGCCCGCTTTCTCGCCGAGCGCAAGGGTCGCGCCCTCGTGATCCAGCCCCTCCCGGTGAAGGATTTTCTTATCAAACGCTCCGGTAAAGACCGTTACCGCCTCGAATGGAAACCGACTCCCGACAGACTCGAATCGACCGCCATGCCCGACAAATATGTGATCATGGAGCGTTCGGGCGACGACCTCGGTTTCCATAAGATCGGCGAGACAAAGAGCACTCACTTCGACATCAAGGTGACCGACCACGACATCCACTCCTTCCGCGTGATTGCAGTTAATCAGGGCGGCGCCTCCTTCCCCTCCGAGACTCTCGCGCTCCGCGAAGCTCCCGACGGCCATAAGCCTATCATGATTGTCAACGGTTTCACCAGAGTGAGCGGTCCGGGTCATTTCTCAGCCGACGGCAGAGCCGGTTTCGACTCCAAAGAGGATTTCGGAGTGCCCTATATCAAAGATAATTTCTTCACCGGATATCAGACTGAATTCCGCCGTTCCGCCGGAGAGGGTTTCGGCCGTAGCGACCAGAACTATATCAATAAGGAAATCGCAGGAAACACCTTCGACTATCCCGCGGTCCACGGCGCCTCAGCCATGAAGGCCGGTCTCGGTTTCGTGTCGGCTTCGGCGGCCGCCGTGGAGAGCGGAGCCGTGAAGCTCTCCGACTATCCTGTGGTAGACCTCATTCTCGGCAAGCAGAAAGCGACCGTGGTCGGCAGAGGACAAAGCGGCGTGAAATTCACGGCCTTCCCCAAAGAGCTTCAGAAACAGCTCCGGCATTACACCGACAAGGGGGGCCGGCTTCTGGTGAGCGGCGAATATGTAGCCTCCGACCTCACCAACCTCCGATCAGACGAGACCGACCGCACATTCGCCCGCGATGTGCTTGGACTCGCCGCCACCTCAACTGAAGAAAACGCCGACGGCCGCCTCCGCGACGCCCGCACCGGCAAAACGACTCCCTATTCCAACACTCTCAACGAGCATTTCTATATCGTGGAGAGCCCTGACATACTCACCCCGGCTCCCGAGGCCGACACGACGACAATCATGACCTTCGCATCTTCGGAGAATGCCGCCGCGCAACTCACAGACCTCGGCCGGGGCAAGGTGGTCGTGATGTCGGTGCCCCTCGAGACAATCACCGACGAGGCCCAGCGCGACGCCATATTCGCCACGTTGCTCAAGAGTCTGGAAAAATAACCTAAGGCCCGTTCTAAAAATTTTATGAGCCGCAGACATCAAGAAATGGAAATAATAAAATTCACCACGGTCAACGCCCTTCGCGAGGCAATTTTCCGAACGCCTCTCGAACAGTTTGTGCTCGTGCAGCTCGACGACAAGAAGATCGAGCTCGACGAGCATTGCGTCAGCCGGCTGACAGAAGTGGCGGCCGACATCGACTCGACCCTCACATATTGCTACTTCCGCGACCGTCTTCCCGACGGTTCGCTTCGCAACCATCCGGTCAACGACTATCAGTCGGGATCGGTGCGCGACGATTTCGATTTCGGATCGATCGTGCTTCTCAACGCAGCCGACGTGCTCGCCGCCTCCGAAGATTTCTCCGACACCGACTCGCTGATGTTCGACGGCGGCTGGTATGCCCTCCGCCTCCGCCTCGTCACTGGCCGCATGATCGCCATGGTGCAGGAATATCTCTACACCGCCGAAAAGACCGACCTTCGCAAGAGCGGCAGCAAGCAGCACGACTATGTCGACCCGCGCAACCGCAGCTATCAGCGCCAGATGGAGGAGGTGCTCACCTCCCATCTCGAAGACATCGACGGCCTTGTCGACCCGGAGCGCGAAAAGGTGGACTATGACGAGGAGGATTTCCCCGTGGAGGCCTCAGTGATCATCCCGGTGCGCAACCGCGCCCGCACGATTATGGATGCCGTCAACTCCGCCCTCTCGCAGCAGACTTCCTTCAGCTTCAACGTGATTGTGGTCGACAACGACTCAACCGACGGCACCCGCGAGCTCCTCGAGCAATGCGCTGACCCGAGGCTCGTATTGCTTAAAGCCGACTCCTCGGAGTCGCTGCAGATCGGCGGATGCTGGAACCGGGCCATCACTTCAAAAAGTTGCGGACGCTTCGCCGTGCAGCTCGACTCCGACGACATTTACGAGTCTCCCTCGACACTCTCGACCATCGTGGCCGCTTTCCGCCAGGGGAACCACGCAATGGTGATCGGAAGCTACACGCTCACCGACTTCAACGGCAATGTGATCGCTCCGGGCCTCATCGACCATAAGGAATGGACCGACTCCAATGGCCCGAACAATGCCCTGCGCATCAACGGTCTCGGCGCCCCCCGCGCCTTCTTCACCCCGATAGCGCGCCGCTTCCTCTTCCCTAACGTGAGCTACGGCGAGGACTACGCCATGGCCCTCCGCATCAGCCGCGACTACTCGATCGGGCGTATCTATCAGTCGCTCTATCTCTGCCGCCGCTGGGAGGGAAACTCCGACGCCGACCTCTCTATCGAGAAAGTAAACGCCAACAACGATTATAAGGACTGCATCCGCAGCATCGAACTCCTCGCCCGCGTGAAACAGAACCGAGAGAAGCACCGCGGCAACGGCCGATGGCATTACCTCGGCGGGATAATACCGAGCGGCATGCTCGACTCTCTCTTCAACCGCGACGACGAAGAGGCGGATGACGATGATGATGACGACAACGACATCTATGACTCAGATGAGGATTAATCCGCAACCTCTCTCCGACGAGATGGTTTCCGAACTGATCGAAACGCAGCTCGCCGTCTGGCCCGACGCCTGCCGCAATTTCGAACGTCTGCGCGAATGCGCCCGCAAGAATTTCGACTTAGGAATGCTCCATGCGGCAGCCCAGCATAATCCGGCTCGCATCGTTTCCACAGGCGCGAAAGTCGACAACGCCTCGATAGCGAAGCGTCCCTGCTTCCTTTGCGCGGCCAACAGGCCGGAGCAGCAGATCGCTTTCCAATGGATCGACGGCTGGGATCTCCTCGTCAATCCCTTCCCGATACTCCCCGTGCATTTCACCGTGGCCTACAAACGCCATGAGCCGCAAAACCGGGTACCCGCCGACATCCTCGCCATGGCGGCGCTTTCCGAGTCGCTACTCTTCTTCTTCAACGGCGCCAGAGCCGGAGCCTCCGCGCCCGATCATCTCCATCTGCAAGCGGTGCTAAGTGCTGAGCTTCCTCTCATCCGACTCGCCGAAGAGCTGCTTCCTGCCGACCGCGACGGTATCCTCTTCTCCGACGACGAGGGACTCGAACTTCCCTTCCACTTTGCCGGAGCGGTAATCACTCCCGATGCCGAGGGGGAACTCCGCTTCCGCAGATTGCTCAGGGTAACAGGCTATGACACCGAGGCCGGGCGTCTCGACCCCGCGCTCGTCAACACTTTCTTCTGGAAAGGAGCAGACTCGCTGGTAAGAGGCGTTGTGGTGCCCCGACGCGCCCACCGGCCTTCATGCTATTCCCTTCCCGGACCGGATAGGATGGTGATCAGCCCGGGAGCGATTGACATGACAGGCCTTATGATCGTGCCCCGCGAAGAAGACTTCGAAAGAATCGACGCCGCGACTACAGCCCGCATATATGCCGAAGTGGCTTTTGCCGACCGGATTCCGCAGCAGATAAAAGATTTCGTTAACGCCGCCCGAATATGAGCAATTCGACTTTTCACGATCAACAGCCACTTATCCGCATCGGTCTCATCACCGATGGCAACGCCCGCGTAAGACCCGCGGCCGGCGATCGATGGATTGTGGAAAATCTGCTGATTGGAAAAGGATTTCATTGGCAGCGTCCGCTTGAAATCCTGGTCGAAGGGGATGTGGAAATCCGCAACGGCAAAGCTATCAATACTATTCCTCTCGAACGCTATGTCGCTTCGGTGATAGCGAGCGAGATGAATCCGGCCTCCCCGGAGGAATTTCTCAAAGCCCACGCGGTGATCTCGCGCAGCTGGGCGGCCCGTAAACTCCGGCATTCCGTCAGCGACGACGACCCCATGAAAGGGAATGTCTGCAACGACTCCACTTGCATCACATGGCAGGAAAGTTGCGACCATGTCGGCTTCGACGTCTGCAGCGACGACCATTGCCAGCGCTATCAGGGAATTCCTCGTGCCGGCAGCGAAAGGGCGCAGAAAGCCGTGGCCGACACGGCGGGAATGGTGCTCACCGGACTTGACGGCGAAATTGCCGACACCCGTTTTTCGAAATGCTGCGGAGGCAAGACAGAACTCTTCTCCACTTGCTGGGCCGACCGCGACATCCCTTATCTCGTATCGAAAAGCGATCCATGGTGCGATCTATCCGACATGAAACCGGAAGAGCGAAGCGCTTTTCTCGCCACCATCCTCAAGGATTATGACGGAGAGACTCCCGACTTCTACAGCTGGGAATCCGAAATATCGGCGAAGAAAATCGGCGACCGCATCCGCGAGATATGCGGCATCGACATCGGGACGCCTCTGAACATAGAGCCTCTGCGCAGAGGTCCCTCCGGAAGAATTTATGAATTGAAAGCGGAGGGAAGCCGGGGGAACCTTCTGATCGGAAAAGAACTCACCATCCGCCGGGTGCTCAGCGAAAATTGCCTTTACAGTTCGGCGTTCGAAATCACCCGCCGCGGCGACAGATTCCACATCTCCGGAAAGGGATGGGGACATGGAGTCGGCCTTTGCCAGATAGGAGCAGCCGGAATGGCCTCCGCAGGCAAAGACTTCCGCGAAATTCTCTCTTTTTATTATCCCGACACATCGCTAACCAAATTATACTGAACATCATGTCAACAGCATCTCCAACAGCTTATCATCGCCGGAGCCGTTCCTCCCGACGCTCACCCTGGGCCTGGATTCCGACGCTTTATGTGGCCGAAGGTCTCCCCTATTTCGCCGTCAACGTCCTCACAGTGCTGATGTATAAGAACATGGGGGTGCCCCTTGCAGAAATGGCATTCTTCACCGCATGGCTCTATCTTCCCTGGGTGATCAAGCCCTTCTGGAGCCCCTTCGTCGACCTTTTCAAGACCAAACGCCTCTGGGTGCTCGCCATGCAGCTCCTTATAGCCGTGTCGATGGCCGCCGTCGGCTTCCTGCTTCCGACCTCATTCTTCTTCTCGGCAACTCTCGTGGCGTTCTGGCTGATGGGTTTCTTCTCCGCCACCCACGACATAGCGGCCGACGGATATTATATGCTCGAGCTGACCGAACATGAGCAGGCCGCCTACGTCGGAGTCCGCTCCACTTTCTATCGCATCGCCAGCGTGATCGGCCAGGGAGGCCTCGTGATTCTCGCCGGCAAACTTGAAGAGTCATGGGGCGACGTGCCCAAAGCCTGGAGCGCAGTTTTCCTGATGCTTTCGGCCTTTTTCCTCCTCGTGATGATCTATCACGTCTACGCCATGCCGAAGCCCGCTTCCGACAAGCCTGTGGCCGGCGTCACGGCGCGCACCATCGTCAGGGACTTCGCCATGACTTTCGTCACCTTCTTCAAAAAACCGAACATCGGCACCGCTCTCCTCTTCATGCTCCTCTATCGTCTGCCCGAAGCCCTTTGTGTAAAGATGGTGCAGCCATTCCTCGTATCGACACGCGCCGAAGGGGGACTTGGCCTAACCACTGCCCAGGTCGGGGTGGCCAACGGCACGGTCGGTGTAATCGCCCTTCTCGCCGGAGGAATCCTCGGCGGTATAGCAATCTCCCGAGGCGGACTCAAGAAATGGCTCTGGCCCATGGCGCTCAGCCTCACCCTTCCCTGCATTTTCTATTGCTTCCTGGCAATGTTCCAGCCCGAAAATTTCCTGCTGATATGCACTGCTGTCGGAATCGAGCAGTTTGGCTACGGTTTCGGTTTCACAGCCTATATGCTCTATCTGATCTATTTCAGCCGTGGCGAAAGCCAGACTTCCCACTATGCCTTCTGCACCGCCTTCATGGCTCTGGGAATGATGCTCCCCGGCATGGCAGCCGGCTGGCTACACGACGTTATGGAGAATCTCAACATCTTCGGCGCAGGTTCGCCACAGGGTTACGTGAATTTCTTCTGGGTCGTGATGCTCTTCTGCATCGCAACCCTCTATTCCTGCATGATAGTGAAGATAGATCCCCGATTCGGCAAGAAAAGTTAAATCAATTCTTTATTTACAAAAAAGAGAACTGAATAATCTCCGGAAATTTCAATGCGTCGGAAGTCTTCAATATTAACCATCGGATTTTTATCGGCATGGCTCCTTCTGATGGCGGCATGTTCGAGCACACGCCATGTGCCCGATGGAAAATATCTTCTCGACGACGTGAAGCTCGAGATCCACGACTCCACCGAAACGTTCAACCGCACCGAGATGCTCGCCTACGTCAGGCAGCGTCCCAACAACTCGATCCTCCACGTGGCGAAACTCCGCCTCGGCTTCTACAACATGAGCGGCAACGATTCGACCAAATGGTGGAACAAGTGGGCGCGCAAGCTTGGCGAAGCTCCGGTGATCTATGACTCGCTGGCAGCCCTCTCTGATGCCCGCCAGCTTGAAAAGGCGATGAACAACGCCGGATTTCTGTCGGCCCGAGTGGAAATCGATTCATTCCCCCGCCCCGAGAAAAAGAAGATAAAACTGAAATACACTCTCGAGCCGGGTAGGCCGCATACTATCCGCAGCGTTAGCTACGTCTTTCCCAACGACACTCTGCGCAATCTGATAATGTCAGACTCCGACCGCTTCGAAGTCAGACCGGGTCGACGCCTCGACCGCGCTATTCTCGATTCCCAGCGCGAAAGAATCGTCCGCCGGCTCCGCAACCGGGGTTACTGGGCTTTCGGCAAGGAATTCATCACCTTCAACGCCGACACCACCGAAGGAAGCTACGAAGTCGATCTAACAATGACGGTGAATCCTCCTTACGCTCCGACACCCAACCGTGTCAACGTCGACACCCACAACCCCTATATCGTAAGAAACATCTTCTGCATCCCCTCCTGGGAACCCGGCGCCGGCGCCGACTCCGACCCGCGCAGATATGAGGCAGCCGACACCGTCAGCTACAAAGGAATGACCATCCTTTACGGCCAAAAGGAGTATCTGAAGCCCGAGGTGATATATGAAAACTGCTTCATCCGCCGCGAATCCCCTTATTCACAGAGGGAAGTCGACAACACCTACTCCGCCTTCGGACGTCTTCCCATCCTCAAATTCATCAATATCCGGTTTGTTCCGGCAGGAGAGATAGCGGGAATCGAAATGCTCGACGCCTACATAATGCTCACTCCCGACCGCTCGCAATCAGTGGCTCTTGAAATCGAAGGCACCAACTCCGAAGGAGACTTCGGCGTGGCGGCGTCGGTCAACTACACCCACCGCAACGTGGGCCGGGGATCGGAGACGCTCGCCCTCAAACTCCGCGGAAGCTATCAGTCGGTCACCGGAAATCTCGAAGGGTTCATCCACGACCGATTCATGGAATATGGCGTGGAAACCTCCGTGACATTCCCCAAATTCAAGGCTCCTTTCCTCAAGGAGAGCTTCAAACGGAAAATCAAGGCCTCCACCGAATTCCATCTCTCGCTCAATTACCAGGAACGCCCCGAATTCACCCGCATCATCGCCACCACCGGCTGGAGCTACAAATGGACCGAGAAACTGCGCCGACTGCGCTACACCTTCACCCCGGTCGACATCAACTACGTATATCTTCCCAAGAGCACCAACGATTTCCTCGACCTCATAGCCCCCGACAACCCGCTGCTGAAATATAGCTATGAAGACCACTTCATCATGCGGGCCGGCTTCAATTTCTATTTCACCAACAAGCATCAGTCTGCATTATGGCAAAACCGGCTGCAGAAAAACGTGATGACCGTCAGGGTCGGCGCGGAAATTGCCGGGAACTTTCTCTTCGCCATGAGCAGCATCTTCCACCACCGCTCCAATTTCCACGACTACCCCTACCGAATTTTCGGCATCAACTATTCGCAATATTTCCGTCTTGACGCCGACTATTCCTATCTCCATTCCTTCGACCGCCGCAACGCTCTGGCCTGCTATGCCGGCTTCGGCATCGGAGTGCCATACGGCAATTCGCAGATGCTTCCCTTCGAGAAGCGGTTCTATGGCGGAGGCGCCAACGGTGTGCGCGGCTGGGACGTGCGTACTCTCGGACCGGGACGGTTCCCCGGCACAAACTCCGTGTCCGACTTCATCAACCAGTGCGGCGACATCCGCATGAATCTGAGCGTGGAATATCGCGCCAAACTTTTCTGGATCGTGGAAGCCGGACTTTTCATCGACATGGGCAACATCTGGACAATCCGAGACTATCCGTCGCAGCCCTACGGCCAGTTTAAGTTCGACTCCTTCTATAAGGAATTTGCGGCGGCCTACGGTGTCGGCCTCCGTCTGGACTTCAACTATTTCCTCGTGCGCCTCGACCTCGGCATGAAAGCCCACAACCCTGCCATCGATCAGGAACCCTGGCCGCTGCTCCATCCCAAATGGGGACGCGACCGCTCGCTCCATTTCTCTATAGGCTATCCCTTCTGAACCATATTTTTGAGCCCCCGCATTATAAATTCCGTTTTTATGCGTTATATATATTGACTTAAAATCTAAAAATTGCATATATGAAGCAACTCATCATTTTCGACCTCGACGGCACTCTTCTCAACACGATCGACGATCTCGGCAACGCCACCAACTTCGCCCTCCGGAAGATGGGATTCACAAGTCATCCCCTCGCAGCCTACAATTACATGGTCGGCAACGGGGTGCGCAAACTGATGGAACGCGCCGCTCCCGACGCTTCGCCCGAAACGGTCGACGAGCTGCTGAAATATTTCCGCGAATATTACGACCAACATTCCACAGACTTCACGCGCCCCTATCCCGGCATCCAGGAGATGATCGCCATCATGCAGGCCAACAACGTGCGCCTCGCAGTCACCTCCAATAAATATCAGGCCGCTGTCGACCGGATTATCAACCATTTCTTCCCGGGAGTCTTCTCGGTGGTGCTCGGCGAAGTTCCGGAACGTCCGAAAAAACCGGATCCTTCTATCGTGTTCACGGCCCTGTCTGAATGCCCCACTCCCAAACGCGACGTGCTCTACTGCGGCGATTCAGCCGTCGACATCGAGACTGCCCGCCGCGCCTGCATCGAATCGGTCGGCGTGACCTGGGGATTCCGTCCCGTCTCCGAATTGCGCACAGCCTACGCCGACCACATAGTTTCATCGCCCGATGAAATTCTCGAAATCGCGGGAATTCCAATCTAAAGTCAACTTTTTACAACGATTTTTTGCGGCCGGAACTGCTTTTGCACTCCGGTCGCAACTTTTTTGCCATAATTTTGCAGCAAATAAAAATGCTGAAAATTATGGCTACACATTCACACACTCACAATCATGAGCATGAGCATAATCATCAACATGAGCATGAGCATGAACATGAACATTGCCATCACTGCCATCACCACGACGACGGCGTGAAAAAAGGTTGGGCGCAGACTTACGCCGCAGAAATCACAAGCGCGATTATTCTTGGAGTCTCGCTGATCCTGCAGCACACCGGCGTCTTTGCCTCGATCGATTCGCTATTGGGCGTATCATTCTCCCTTACTGCTTTCATATTCTATCTTGTGGCTATTCTGCCGGTCGGATTGCCTGTGGTTAAGGAGATGTTCGAATCCTGGCGCTCCGGAAGCTTGATGAATGAATTCACGCTGATGGTGGCCGCCGCAATCGGCGCTTTCTTTATCGGCGAATATCCTGAGGGAGTGGCTGTGCTCCTCTTCTATTCTTTCGGCGAGAAGATGGAAGGCACGGCCTCCGACGATGTGAAACGCCGCATCAAGTCGCTCATCGGACGTCTTCCCAACAAAGCCACTCTGGTTGAGAACGGCACGACGCGCACCGTCTCTCCTGATGAAGTGAAACCTGGCGATATCGTCAGGGTGCTCCCCGGCGAACGTGTAGCCGTCGACGGCCAATTGCTCGGGGAGAGAAGCGTCGACTTCGACACCTCGGCCATAACCGGAGAATCAGTGCCCCGCGCGTACGCTCCCGGAGAGGAGATATCGTCGGGAATGATTCCGGTCGACACCCCCGTGGAAGTGCAATCCATCAGAGAGGCTTCCGACTCCTCCATGAGCCGCATCATGAAAATGATCGAAAATGCCCAGTCGACAAAATCTCCCACGGAAAACATGCTGCGCCGCATCACCCGCTGGTATACCCCTCTCGTTTTTGCCGCCTCAGTGCTTCTCTTCGTGATCCCCTGGATCGTCAGCCTCTGTTCCCCCGGCTTTGATTTCGAATGGATGACATGGCTCAACCGTTCGCTTGTCTTCCTGGTTTGCTCCTGCCCCTGCGCTCTGGTGGTCAGCATCCCGCTGAGCTATTTCGCATCGCTCGGCAATGCTTCGCGACGCGGACTTCTGTTCAAGGGTTCGAAATATGTCGACGCCCTGCGCAATGTAGACACTGTGGTCTTCGACAAGACCGGCACCCTCACCACCGGCACATTCCATATAAGCGGCATAGCTCCGGCTTCAGGTCGCGCTGAAGATGCAGATTCGCTCCTCTCTCTCGCTGCGGCTATCGACGCCGAGTCTACCCATCCTCTTGCCAAAGCCATTGTGAAGGAAGCCGGGTCGCGCGGTCTCGACGCCTTGAAAGCATCCGACATCAAAACAGTGCCTCACGGAATCACCGCTGTGGTAAACGGATCTCCCGCCGCTGTAGGATCTCCCTCGCTGATGAAGCAGCTTGGCGTTGAACTCCCCGCCGAACGTCGCGGCGAAGGTTCCGAAATATGCGTGGAGAAGGATGGCCGTTACCTCGGCTCGATCTATCTTCTCGACACAATCAAGCCGGAAGCTGCCGAGGCAATCCGCCGGCTTCACGACGAGGGAATCAAATCGGTAGAAATTCTTTCGGGCGACCGCAGGGAAGCCGTCGAGAGAGTGGCGAATGAAATCGGCGCCGATGCGAGTCATGCCGAACTTCTGCCTGCCGACAAGCAGAACGCCATAGAGGAGATTCGCCGACATGGCCATAAGGTGGCGTTTGTGGGCGACGGCATCAACGACGCTCCGGCCATAGCGGCGTCGGATGTCGGAGTGGCTATGGGCACGATGGGCACCGACATTGCCATGGAGAGCGCCGACGTGGTGATCTCGGGCGACAATCTCTCAAAACTTCCCGAGGCTGTGAAACTTGCCAGAAAAGTGCGCCATGTGGTGATCGAGAACGTCTCCTTCGCCCTCGGTGTCAAAGCTGCCGTCATGATACTCGGAGCCTTCGGCATCGCCACACTCTGGGCAGCGGTCTTTGCCGACACGGGAGTGACTCTGATCACCATCTTCTGGACACTGCTCCGTCTCCGTAAATAAAAAGCTATGTTCCCCTAAAAACTTCCCGCTCCCTTGCTGAAAAGGGAGCGGGAAGTTGCTATAAAAAAGTGGCCACCCTCACGGGTGACCACTTTCGTTGTATCTAAAAATTTTCGGATAATCACTTATCAGATTATGCCCTGGGCCATCATGGCGTCGGCAACTTTGAGGAAGCCGGCGATGTTGGCGCCCTTCATGTAGTTGATATAGCCGTCGGCCTGAGTTCCGTGCTTAACGCAGTTCTCGTGGATGTCGGCCATAATCACATGGAGTTTCTTGTCAACTTCCTCGGCGCTCCACTGGAGGTGCTCGGCGTCCTGAGTCATCTCAAGACCGCTCACTGCAACACCACCTGCGTTTACAGCCTTACCGGGAGCATACGGAGTCTTGTTGGCGATGAATGTATCGATAGCTTCTGCGGTGCAGCCCATGTTGGAAACTTCGGCAACCATCAGGACGCCATTGTCGATGAGCTGTTTTGCATCTTTCTCATTGAGCTCGTTCTGAGTTGCGCAGGGAAGAGCGATGTCGACTTTCTGCTCCCAGGGTTTGCGGCCTGCGAAGAATGTCGAGCCGGGGAACTTGTCGGCATAAGGAGCGACGATGTCGTTGCCCGATGCGCGGAGTTCGAGCATATAGGCGATCTTCTCGGCGTTGAGACCGGCGGGATCGTAGATATATCCGTCGGGACCGGAGATGGTCACAACCTTACCGCCAAGTTCTGTAGCCTTTGTAGCGGCACCCCAAGCCACGTTGCCGAAACCGGAGATTGCGATTGTCTTGCCAACGATAGATGTCTTGAGGTCTTTCATCATCTCCTCTACAAAGTAGAGAGCGCCGAAACCTGTAGCCTCGGGACGGATGCGGCTGCCGCCGAATGAAAGGCCCTTGCCTGTGAATGTACCTGTGTTCTCGCGGGCGAGTTTCTTGTACATACCATACATATAACCTACCTCGCGGCCACCAACGCCGATATCACCTGCGGGAACGTCGCGGTCGGGACCGAGGTTGCGCCAGAGTTCGAGGATGAAGGCCTGGCAGAAACGCATGATCTCAGCGTCGCTCTTGCCGCGCGGCGAGAAATCGGAACCACCCTTGCCACCGCCCATCGGGAGTGTGGTCAGAGCGTTTTTGAATGTCTGCTCGAAGCCGAGGAATTTAAGGATTGAAAGGTTGACCGATGCGTGGAAACGGATACCGCCCTTGTACGGGCCAATGGCGTTGTTGAACTGAACGCGATAGCCGATGTTGTTCTGAACTTCACCCTTGTCATCCACCCAGGTCACACGGAATGTGAAGATGCGGTCGGGCTCTACCATACGCTCGATGATGCGTGCTTTCTCATACTCAGGATGCTGGTTGTAGGTCTCTTCTACGCAAAGAAGCACTTCTTTCACTGCCTGGAGAAATTCTTTCTCACCCGGATGTCTGGCCTCAAGGTTGGCCAAAATTTCGTTAATGTTCATGTTGTTCTTAGATTTAAGTATCTATTGTGGTTAGATTTTTTGGATCTAATTTTTGATTAGATTTTTCGGTTATGTTCTTCCGGCTCCGATTCGCCCTCCTTGTCAAGGCGTTTTCCGGTTCCCGGTGGCATTCGGTTGGCATTCTGTTGCCTTTCGCAACTTGCCGCCCCTCGAATGCAGGTGTTTTCTTGGCATTATGTCAGCGCCGCTTCTTTTGAGGCTGTGGCACTTCGCTCTTAACGTCAATGCAAACTTACAAAATAAAACTCAGATTGCAAATTAAAAAAGGGGAAATTTTCAAGAATATGTTGTAGAATATATTTTTAATAATTCCCCTATGCGAAATCGCCCCAGATAAAAATCGATCCGGGGCGGCAGGGCATAAAAAAAGGCTCCGCAAGGGAGCCTCTTTTTATTGTGGAATTTAATCTTACTGCTTGAAGATTACGATACGGTTCCAGTCGTTTGTGCTGTAGGGCTGGATAGCGTCTCCGTGAGCGTCGCCTGTGAGGCGGTCGCGAGAGATACCGTAAGTGTTGACGAGCTCGTCGATAACGGCTTTTACACGACGCTCAGAGAGCTTCTGGTTGTATTCAGCGTTACCTGTATCCTTGTCAGCGTAGCCGGCAACGATGATCTTCTCGTTGGGGTTAGCCTTGAGCCACTCGGCCATCGAGTAAACGTTAACCTGCTCTGTGGGAAGGATCTTCGAGCTGTTGATGAGGAAGCGAACGGTAGCCATGAGAGGAGCGTTCACGCAGTCTTTCTGAACAACCTCGGGGCAGGGGAGCTGAGCCTGGAGGGCAGCAACCTGCTGGCCGCAAGCGAGAAGCTGAGCGCGGAGGTCGTTGACCTGACCGTTGAGAGCTGCGATCTGCGAGAGATAGTTGCACTCGTTGAATGTACCGAAGCTGCGGCCGCCGATGTTGAAGTTGAAACCACCCATTGCGCTTACGAGAGCGTCAACAGAGTTACCTGTCGAGTAGTTGTTGAAGTTATCACCGTAGAACTGTGCGCGAGCCTCAGCGAAGAAGTCAACATATTTGCAGAGACGGAAACGGAACTGAAGACCTGCCGATACGGGGAGAGTCCACTGTACGCGTTTTGCATGGTTCTTCTGATAAGCTGCGCCGTCGTTTACGCCCTGGAAGGGAGGCCAGTCCTGACCGTTAGCCTTGAAGTCCCAGCTGGCTGCGCCACCAAGACCGAAGAAAGGAACGATGCTGAACACGCGGGTGGGGTTGTAACCGGCGATGCTGTTGAACATATCCCACATAAGCTCTGCCTGGAGGTTAACGCTCTTCATGTGGATGAATGCGTTGTCGGTCGATTCGTTCCAGCGGAGCGGGCAGTCAAAGTGATAAGAACCGCCGAGAGCTTTGAAACGGAAGCCGATGTAGGGAGATACCCAGCGGCCGAAACCTACGCTGTAGGTTGCTGTCCATTTCTTGCCGTCAACCTGGCTGAGGGCATCCTGGCCGACACCGCGCTCTACGAGGGGCTGGCTGCCACCTGCACTGATTTCAATAAACCAGTTGTTGCGCCAATTTGAGAAGTAGTGGTTTGTGTCGTCGCATGTGAACTCTGTCACAGTAGCTGCGTCGTCCACAAATACGTCCTGTGCGGAAGCTGCGTTGCTGCATGCAAACGCGCCGCAGAGGGCCATTACGTAGTAAAGATTCTTAGCTTTCATACTGTAATTTTTTAAGAATAGAATTTATTTTGTCGATTTTATCATTTCAACGTTAAAAACTTTTAATTTGTTCTGCAAACCTCGGTTTTTAACATTCGGACAGCTCTGCGTTTTTTTTGTTTTTTGTGCCCCGGGGGTCGGTCGGGACGGGTTTTGTTCTTTAAGTCTTAATTTCGGGACGCAGAATTTGCCTGCCGCTCTATCTGCTCGGGAAGAGGTTTCTTCTCTTGCAGCTCAGTTAGTTAGCCCGACTTCTTCAAGTCGAATTTTTCCTTGAGGCGGGGTTTAGCACTTCTTATCGCGCCCAAATCATTCTGCAAAATTACACATTATTTTTAAATTACAAATTAATTCTCAATTATTTTTCGTAATTTCGCCGTAAAATTGATGAGAAAGCTAATAAAATATCGGTTTACTATCGAAGACGAGTCGCATTTACGCACAATCAGCGTGATTTCCGCCTCGCCTTGGGCTATCGCTTTATGGATTGCCGTGGTGACGGTGGTCATCTTCGTCGTGGCCGGCGGTCTGATCATGGTCACTCCCCTCCGCCGCATCCTTCCGGGATACCTCAACAACACCGAAAGGGTGGCCACAGAGGAGAATCTTCTCCGCCTCGATTCGCTCCAGGAAGTCTATAGCGTCAACCAGGCATATATCGACAATTTCCTGCGGGTCACCAACACCGACCGCCTTCCGACCGATTCAGCCTTTTCGGCCCGGCAGGCCATCCGGGCGGTCTCCGACTCGCTTCTGCCGGCCAGCGAACGGGAAAAGAAGTTCATCTCCACCATGGAGGAGCGCGAGCGATTCAATATCTCGGTGCTCGCCCCGCTGGCGGCCGACGGCATCATGCTCTCTCCCGTGAGCGCGGAGGGTATTTTCACTTCATCCTCCCATGGCTCGGAAGTCGGCGAGATTATGATGCCCCGCGGTTCGTCGGTGCAGTCGATTGCCGACGGCATAACGGTGTCGGTCCATTATTCTGCCGCCGACAGGGGTTATGAGGTGATCGTGCAGCACAACCGGGGCTTCCTTTCCTCATACTCCGCCACCGGTACTCCTCTCGTGGCTCCGGGCGACGCGGTGATTGCCGGTCAGGCCCTCGCCATTCCCCGCGAGCCCGACAGCCGGGGAAAAAGCATCGTCCGACTCAGGATGTGGCATAACGGACTCCCCCTTATACCTTACGAATATGTTGGCACGCAGTCTTCATCCGAACTGGAGACCAATTATGAAGACAAGCGTGGAAAAGATTAGCATCAAAAAAATGGTGAAAGAAACACGAAACATAGCGATTCTCGGGTCGACCGGGAGCATCGGTACCCAGACGCTTGATATTATAGAGGAGTATCCCTCGCGCTTCAGGGCGACAGTCCTGACAGCCCGGCGCAACTGGGAGCTGCTTGCCCGGCAGGCCCGCAAGTTCCTGCCCAAGCGTGTCGTGATAGCCGACGCCGGCGCATGGCCCCATCTCAAGGAGGCGCTTGCCGATCTCCCGGTGGAAGTGGAATGCGGAGCTGAGGCGATTGCCGACGCCGCCGCAATGCCCGAGGTCGACACCGTGGTCACGGCCATGGTAGGTTACAGCGGCCTGATCCCGACTGTAAAGGCTATTGAAGCCCGCAAGACCATCGCCCTCGCCAACAAGGAGACTCTCGTTGTGGCCGGCGAAATAATCACAAGAATGCTCCGTGAGCACGGTGCCGACATCGTGCCCGTCGACAGCGAGCACTCCGCCATTTTCCAGTGTCTGCAGGGTGAATCCACACGCCATGCCCGCAAGATTATCCTCACGGCAAGCGGCGGACCTTTCCGCACCCTCAGCCGCCAACAGCTCGAAAACGTCACTGTATCCGATGCCCTCAACCATCCCAACTGGTCGATGGGAGCGAAGGTTACCGTCGACTCCGCCTCGATGATGAACAAGGGTTTCGAGATGATCGAGGCCAGATGGCTCTTCGGATGCCCGCCACAAAAGATCGAGATCGTGGTCCATCCACAGTCGATCGTGCATTCGATGGTGGAATTCAACGACGGCTCGATCAAGGCCCAGCTCGGAATCCCCGACATGCACCTCCCCATCCGATATGCGCTCGGATACCCCGGACGTCTCGAGACGACCCGCGCTCCCCTGACACTCTCGCAATACAGCACCCTCACTTTCGAAGCCCCCGACATGGAGAAATTCCCTCTGCTGCGCTTCGCCTTCGACGCTATCGAGATGGGTGGGAACATGCCCTGTATCCTCAATGCCGCCAACGAGGTGGCCGTGGCCTCTTTTCTGAGGGGAGATATGAAATTCACCGATATGCCCGTTTTTGTAGAAAAGGTGATGAAAGCCACGCTGTTCATGCCGACCGTCACCCTCGACGATCTCATCGCCACTAATGAGGAGGCTCTCGCCAAAGCCCGCGAAATCGCAGGCTGACAATCGCTCCCGCCCCGCAAGAATAAGTTTTATATAATAATCATATATTCTCCAACCTGCGCATCCCTTTGCGCCTGCTAAAAAACCGACACACGATTTTGGAAACATTTGCTATAAAGGCCGCACAGCTGATTCTCGCTTTTGCTATCCTTGTTATCATCCACGAATTCGGACATTTCCTTTTCGCCCGCATTTTCGGGGTGAAAGTTGAGAAATTCTATATTTTCTTCGATCCCTGGACCGAGATTTTCAAATGGAAACCGGGGAAATATTTCGGATTCTTCGGCAAAACCCGCAAACTGAAGAAAGCCAAGGCCGAAGAAGAGGCCAACGCCGAGGCTGAAACCGAAACAGTCTGCGAAGAGCAGCCTGACGAAAAGAAAAAAAGTTCCTTCTGGGGAGACACCGAATATGGCATCGGCTGGCTTCCTCTCGGAGGCTATTGCAAGATCGCCGGCATGATCGACGAGTCGATGGACACCGAGCAGATGAAGAAGCCGGCGCAAAAATGGGAATTCCGCAGCAAACCGGCCTGGCAACGCCTGCTGATCATGATAGCCGGAGTGCTCTTCAACTTCCTGCTCGCGATTATCATATATGCCGGCATCGTTTACGCCACGGGTGAAAAATATGTGCCCCTCAGCGAAGCCCGCATGGGCATGGCTTATTCCGCGGAAGCCCACAAGATAGGCTTCCGCGACGGCGACATACCCGTAGCCGCCGACGGCAAAGCGCTCGACCGCCCCGACGAGGCCAGGATGCAGATGATCCAGGCTTCGGAAGTGAGCGTGGTGCGCGGCGCCGACACCCTCCGCATCGCCATCCCCTCCGATTTCATGCTGCGCCTCGACCGGGAAGCCCGCGCCTACGAGGAGCAGGAGAATCCCTCCGCGCTCCCCATCCTCTTCATGGACTATCGCATTCCCGTCAGGGTAACTCAGGTCACTCCCGGAAGCGGAGCGGCTCATGCCGGTCTGCTGAAAGGCGATGACATCCTCGCCATCGACAGCACCCCCACCCCCACTATCCGCGATTTCCTCGCCGCACTCCCCGGCCACGATAACAAGACTATTAAGGTGAAGATCGCCCGCCGCAACGGCGAGAAAACCGACACTCTTGTCAAACCGCTGAAACTCTCGGAAAATTCCAAGATGGGCGTCGGATTCTCTGTCGATCCCTCCGACTTCTACAAATATAAGGAGATCCATTACGGCCTGTTCGAGTCAATCCCCCGCGGAATTGAACTCGGCACCAACAACCTCACCAACTACGCCAAGTCGATGAAGCAAGTCTTCACCAAGGAGGGGGCTCAAAGCATCGGCGGTTTCGGCTCGATCGGAAGCATCTTCCCCGAGAAATGGAACTGGATCGCTTTCTGGAACATCGCCGCCTTCCTCTCCGTGGCACTTGCTTTCATGAACATCCTCCCCATCCCGGCGCTCGACGGCGGCCACGTGATGTTCCTCCTTTATGAAGTGATCTTCCGCCGCAAGCCGAGCGAGAAGTTCATGGAATGGGCCCAGATGATCGGCATGGGACTCCTCATCCTCCTCCTGCTCTATGCCAACGGCATGGACATCGTAAGGCTCTTTAAATAATCGCAATCAAGTAAACAACGGACTCAATCAAGGCAAATATGAAATCCACCATCATCCGCCTCAAGAAAGGAAAAGAGGAATCGCTTCTGCGCCGCCATCCCTGGGTGTTCTCGGGGGCGATTGCCTCCATCGACGGCGAGCCTGAAGAGGGCGACCTCGTCACTGTCACCGATTTCCGCGGCAATGTGCTCGGCACAGGCCATTACCAGATCGGAAGCATCACGGTCAGGATCCTCGAGTTCGGCACCGACCGGCTGCCCGACGATTTTTATTTCGAGCGGCTGCGGAGCGCATTCCGCCTGCGCCAGGCTCTGGGACTGATCCGCGACGACAACAACTGTTTCCGGCTCGTCCATGGCGAGGGGGACTTCCTTCCCGGCCTCGTGGTCGACATCTACGGCGACACGGCCGTGATGCAGGCGCATTCCCCCGGCATGCACTTCGCCCGGCGCACCATCGCCGAAGCCCTCACCCGTCTTCCCGAAGCCCGGATTCGCAATGTCTATTACAAAAGCGACACGACTCTCCCCTATAAAGCCCGTCTCGATCCCGAAAACGAATATCTCATCGGCTCCTTCGACGGCAACATCGCTCTGGAAAACGGCCTGCAGTTCAACATCGACTGGCTCAAAGGCCAGAAGACCGGCTTCTTCGTCGACCAGCGCGAAAACCGCCGCCTCCTCGAGAGTTTCGCAAAAGGGCGACATGTGCTCAACATGTTCTGCTACACCGGCGGTTTCTCGGTCTATGCCATGCGCGGAGGGGCGCTGAGCGTCGACTCTGTCGACTCCTCGACCAAAGCCGCAACCCTCACCGACGCCAACATCGAGCTTAACTTCCCCGGCGATCCCCGCCATCACACCCACGACGAGGATGCCTTCAAGTTTCTCGCCGAGATGGAAAAAGACCGCTACGACCTCATCATCCTCGACCCTCCCGCTTTCGCCAAGCACCGCAGCGCCATCAAAAACGGACTCATCGGTTACCGAAAGCTCAATACAAAGGCGTTTGAGAAAATCAAACCGGGTGGAATTATCTTCACCTTCTCCTGCTCGCAGGCGATCACCCGCGAAATGTTCCGCCTCGCCGTCTTCAGCGCCGCCGCCAAGAGCGGACGCCGGGTCAGGATTCTCCACCAGCTCTCCCAACCCGCCGACCATCCGATCGACTTCTCCCATCCCGAAGGTGAATATCTGAAAGGACTCGTGCTCTATGTGGAATAAACCCACTGCGGAAAAGCCCGACGTAAAATAAACAGACTAAAGACACTCATTAATAACATACACATAAATTCACAACCTTAGATCCGATACCGGAACCATCTAAACTATCACCTCCACATGAAAAAGATCATCCCCACATTAATCATCGGGACCATGGCCACGCTTCCCGCTTCGGCCGTGGTCGACAAAAACTTCAACTATCATGTCGACCGCTTCGCCGACATTGAAGTGCTCCGATATGAAGTTCCCGAATTCGACCGTCTCTCCCTGCAACAGAAGACGATGCTCTATTATCTCGCGCAGGCAGCCCAGATGGGACGCGACATCATCTGGGACCAGAACGGGAAATATAACCTCCAGATCCGCCAGCTGCTCGAAAACATCTACTCCAACTATAAGGGCGACCGCGAAAGCAAGGATTTCAAGGCATTCGAGAAATATCTGAAGCAGGTGTGGTTTGGCAACGGAATCCACCACCATTACTCCACCGACAAGTTCGTGCCCGAATTCTCGCAGGCCTTCTTCACGGCTGAGCTGCAGAAGCTTCCCGCCGACAAGCTCCCCCTTGCCGACGGCGAGACAGCCGAACAGATGACCCAGAAGCTCCTTCCTGTGATCTTCGACCCCGCAGTGATGGCAAAGCGCGTCAACCAGGACGGCACTCAGGATGTCGTGGCGACATCGGCCGGAAACTACTACGGCGACGGAGTGACCCAGGCGGAAGTGGAGGAATTCTACGGCAAAATCAAGGATCCCAACGATCCCACTCCCGTCTCCTACGGTCTTAACGCCAAGGTGGTGAAGGATGCCGACGGCAAAATCACCGAAGACGTCTACCATCTCACCGGCCTTTACGGCCCGGCCATCGCCGAGATCATCTATTGGCTCGACAAGGCCAAGGATGTGGCTGAGAACGACGCCCAGAAAGCTTACATCACCAAACTCATCGACTACTACATCACCGGCGACCTCAAGCTTTTCGACGAATATTCGATCCTCTGGGCCGAAGACACGAAGAGCGACGTCGATTTCGTCAACGGCTTCATCGAGAGCTATGGCGATCCCCTCGGCATGACCGGCGCCTGGGAATCATACGTCAATTTCAAAAACGCCAAATCATCGGCCCGCACCGAAACCATATCAGGCAACGCGCAGTGGTTTGAAGACCATTCGCCGGTCGATCCCCGTTTCCGCAAGGAGAACGTCAAGGGTGTGTCGGCGAAGGTGATCAACGCCGCCATGCTTGCCGGCGACGCCTTCCCCTCGACGGCCATAGGCATCAATCTTCCCAACTCCAACTGGATCCGCGCCCAGCACGGCTCCAAATCGGTGACAATCGAGAACATCACCGAAGCCTACGACATGGCTTCCCACGGCAACGGCTTCAACGAGGAGTTTGTAATCGACAAACCGACCTCCAAGCTGCTCGACGACTATCTCTACATCACCGACATGCTCCACACCGACCTGCACGAATGTCTCGGCCACGCTTCGGGCAAGCTTCTTCCCGGCGTTGACGGCGACGCCCTCAAGGAGAACGGTTCGGCGCTCGAGGAGGCCCGTGCCGACCTCTTCGCCCTCTATTACCTCGCCGATCCGAAGCTTCTCGAGCTCGGCATCCTCGACAATCCGGAGGCCTACAAGGCTGAATACTACAAGTTTATGATGAACGGTCTGATGACGCAGCTCAACCGCATCGAATTCGGCAACAACATCGAGGAGGCCCACATGCGCAACCGCCAGCTTGTGGCCAAATATGCTCTGGAAAAGGGCCGCAAGAAAGGAAAAGGTGGCAAAGACGTGGTTGAACTCGTGAAGAAAAACGGCAAGACCTATGTCCGCATCAACGACTATCCCGCGCTCCGTCAGCTCTTCGCCGACCTTCTCGGCGAGATCCAGCGCATCAAGAGCGAGGGCGACTACAAGGCCGGCAACGACCTGATCCAGCGCTACGCCGTGAAAGTTGATCCGAAGCTCCACAAGGAGGTGATCGAACGCTTCTCGCATCTCGACATTCCTCCCTACCGCGGATTTATCAACCCCGTTTACACTCCGGTGAAAAACGAGGCCGGCGAGATCGTCGACGTCACCATCAGCTATCCCGAGAACTATGTGGAGCAGATGATGCGACTGAGCAATGAATATTCACCCCTCACGGGCCGCGTGAAGAAATGATTGCGGAGATAAAGAAGGAGTTTTTCACCTATCGCAACGGCATGCTTGCCGACACGCTGCGCCGCTACGGCATGCCGCATAAGGTGATCTTCGGTCTGGAAGTGCCCCGGCTCGCCGAGATAGCCCGCGGTCTGACTCCGTCGGAAGAGCTCGCCGACATGCTCTGGGCCGACAGCGAGGTGAGGGAATCACGCCTGCTCGCCTGCTGGCTCTATCCTCTCGATTCCGTCACGGCCGACAAATGCATCGCTCTGGCCGGTTCGGCAAGGACCGCCGAAGAGGCCCAGATGCTCGCCTTCAGAATTTTCAAGCGCCTTCCTTTCGCCGCTTCTCTCCTTGAGGAATTTGAAAAGAGGCGCGCCGGCAACGAAGCTTTCGCACGCGCAGCCGACGCACTCGCCGCCCATCTCTGACGGTTTCACGCTCAATGACATGACATTTCGCTCCCCGGGGCGAACTCTGATAAGCCTTGCGGCGTTTTTTCTGTAACAAGAAAAAACGCCGCAAATCTTATCGCTATGTCAGACAATATATCAAACAAACGCCCTTATGTAGACCGCGACATAAGCTGGATGTATTTCAACCGTCGGATCCTGCAGGAGGCGATGCGCCCGGAAGTTCCGGTTCTCGAACGCCTCTCTTTCCTCGGAATATATTCGAGCAATCTCGACGAGTTTTTCCGCGTGAGGATGGCCACCATTTCCCGCATCGCCGGCATAAAGGGACGCCAGCTGAAGGCGGAGCAGAGCATGGCAAAAAAACTCTTCCGACGCCTCACGGCCATCGACGTCGAATATGCCGCCACCTATCAGCAGGCCATTAATGAGGTGATAGCCGACCTGAAGGCCGACAACATCTGTCTGATCAGCGAGAAGGATCTCACCGACGACCAGGCGCATTTCGTTCGCTGCACTTTCCGCAAAACTATCTCGGGCTTCTGCAGCCCGGTGTGGCTCAGCGCGCTGAAGGAGTTTTCCTCAGAAAGCGACAGCCATATATACCTTGCCGTTGAACTCTCGGGACCGGAAATCGCCACCGACTATGCCTTGATAGAATTGCCCACCGCCACCTGCGGACGTTTCATCACGCTCCCGCAGTCCGGGGGCTGCAACTATGTGATGTATCTCGACGACGTGGTGAGACATTGTCTGCCGATGATTTTCCCCGGCATGGGCTATACGCAGTTCCGTGCCTTCTCTTTCAAGTTTACCAAGGATGCTGAAATGGAGATCGACAATGACCTTCATGCCGGCACGATGGAGAAGATTGCGAAAGCGGTGAGAAGCCGCAAGAAAGGGGCCGCGCTCCGGGTGCTTTACGACGCCGAGATGCCGCAGTCGCTCCTCTCCCTGCTGATGAAGAAGCTGAAGATCGACAACCTCGACACTGTCCAGCCCACGGGCCGATATCAGAACCATAAGGATTTCATGTCGTTCCCCTCGGCCTGCCGCAAAGACCTGAAATATCCCGACTGGCCGCAGGTGGTGCCTCCTGACCTGAAGCTCACCAGGTCGCTGCTGCAGCTCATCTCTGAAAAAGACCGCTTCATCCATGTGCCCTACCAGACTTTTGACTATGTGATCCGCCTGCTGCAGGAGGCCGCAGTGTCGAAAACGGTGAAGAGCATAAAGATCACGCTCTATCGTCTGGCAAAGAATTCGAAGATAGCCAAGGCGCTCAAATGCGCCGCCCGCAACGGCAAGAAGGTGACTGCTGTGGTGGAACTGCTCGCCCGCTTCGACGAGTCGAGCAATATCCATTATGCCCGTGAGCTTCAGGAGGCGGGCGTCCATGTGCAGTTTGGCGTGGAGGGCCTGAAGATCCATTCGAAAATCGTCTACATCAACCTGCGCAACGGCCGCGACATAGCCGTGGTCGGCACCGGCAATTTCCATGAGGGGAACGCCCGGGTATATACCGACTATTTCCTGATGACCGCCAATTCTTCGATAGTGAAGGAGGTCGGCGCGGTGTTCGACGTTATCAAACGTCCCTACGAGCAGCAGAAGTTCAAGAATCTGCTCGTTTCGCCCTTCAACATGAGAGAGACGTTCTGCTCCCTCATCGACGATGAGATCCGCAATGCCCGCAAAGGGCTTCCTGCCTGGATCAAGATAAAGATCAACCATATCACCGACGAGCGAATGGTGGCCAAGCTTTACGAGGCCTCGCAGGCCGGGGTGAAGATCTATCTGCTGGTGAGGGGGAACTGCTCGGTTGTGACCGGAATCGGCGGCGTGAGCGAAAACATCAGCGGCGCCGGAATCATCGACCGCTATCTGGAGCATTCGCGCATATTCATCTTTTGCGCCAACGGAAAGCAGAAGACTTTCATGGGTTCGGCCGACTGGATGCCGCGCAATCTCGACCGCCGCATCGAGGTGATCACCGCCGTGAAAGACGCCGACCTGAAGGCCGATCTGCTGCGCACTGTCGATTATGGCCTTCGCGACAACGTGCAGGCAAGGGTGGTCGACGGTACGGGCCGCAATGATTTCCGGGTGATTCCGGGTGAGGAGACGCCGTTCCGCTCGCAGGAACGCCTCTATATGGAGTATTCGGGGCAGATTCCTCCGGCCGGTGAAATCCTCCGCGAAGACAAGGAGCTCGTCGCCGAACCGAAAGAACCCGCCGCCGAGGTGTCGGGGAAAACACAGGCCGATTCCGACCCGCAGACCTTGCAGACCGAACACCTTGAGAAGGGAGACGGGGACGAGGGGTGAATTTGGAATGTTGAATGTTGAATTTGGAATTTGGAATTTGGAATAATTGATAAAAGGATGAAAGAGAGAACATACGCCGCCATCGACATCGGTTCCAATGCCGTTCGCCTGCTGATCAAGCGCAGCGACGATGGCGATGAAGGGGGAATGCCCCGGCTCAAGAAGCTGCAGCTGCTGCGCGTGCCGCTCCGGCTCGGCTTCGACGTTTTCGACAAGGGAGAGGTTTCCCCATCGAAAGCCGAGGATCTGGTGCGTCTGATGAAGGCCTACAAGCAACTGATGAAAATATACCGCACCGATTGCTATCGGGCCTGCGCCACGTCGGCGATGCGCGACGCCCGCAACGGCGCCGAGATCATACGCCGCATTAAAAAGGAAACCGATATCGAAATAGAGATCATTCCCGGCAAGGAGGAGGCCAGGATTGTCTACAACAACCATATCGAACGGGGCGGAGCCGATGACGGGAATTACCTTTATGTCGACGTGGGGGGTGGCAGCACGGAGTGCAACCTCCTCTCGGAGGGTAAGCTTATCGAATCGCGATCGTTCAATATCGGCACTGTCCGCATTCTGACCGACAAGGTCAAACCCCGCGAGCAGGAGGATTTGCATGAGTTTCTCGAGGATATCCATCGGAAATATCCTGAGATAACGATCATAGGCTCTGGCGGCAACATCAATAAGCTCAATAAGATGGCATATCGCGACGAGAAAACGCCCGGCGTGCTCGGGGTCGATGATCTGGCGCGTCTCTATCACACTTTGGCGCCGCTCAGCGTCAAGCAGCGCATGGAACGTTTCGGACTGCGTCGCGACCGCGCCGACGTGATCATCCCCGCGGCCGAGATTTTTCTCAACATCGCCTCGGTGGTCGGAGCGAACCGCATCATCGTGCCGACAGTCGGCGTGGCCGACGGTATCATCGACGGCCTATATCTCGCCGACTCCGGCAAGCAATGACGCCGCCCGATCAAGCCCCCCGATCAGGCCCGCAATCAAACCCCGCAATCATGAAACGACGCCCCGCAATCTCACTGAATTACAGTGACGGGCCATAGATTTCACTATGTTTGGCCGCGGATGTTTGCTGTTTTTGCACAAAAATTAGCCGGAATTTTGTCGTTATAAGAAATTTTTGTAAATTAGAGGGTCAAAATTCGCTGTTTTCATTCCGCTGCGATCTTCTGACACTATTTGCATACGATAGAAATGTTTTACATGATATTCAATTCAATTTAATTGAACAATGGAAGAATTAATTTTAGAATTGCTTGAAGAGGGCGACCGTGTGATTTTCATGTTCAATAACGCTCATCCTCTCAAAGCCACGTTTGTGAAATGCAGTAACAGATGCGTGGTTCTAATCAACAAAATGGGACGTCTCACCGTGATAAGGGTCGATGACATCGTGCGTTTTCAGAAAGTGGATCCTGAGCGTCTGCCGATGTCTGACGGAAGCTTCAGGCGTCAGGCCGGTGCGGTCGACAGCCGCTATTACGCCGATGCCGAAAGCCGCACGGATAGCGACTGCGAGGAGGAAACCTCCGAAAGTGAGGCGAAAGAGAATGCCGTCAGCCTTGAGAGCGTGGTCGGTCCGACCGAACTTTACGAGCTTGAGATTCCGGAAGTGGCTCCGGTGAAAGTCGTGGGCAAAGTCAATCTTGACGAAATCGAACGCAAGCCCCGCCGCCGCGTCACCCGTCTTGACTTCAACGACAGCCGTGCCGACAACGATTTCGAAGATGAGGCCGACGATGACTCTTCGCCGATGCTTCCGGCTATGGGTGTGGTGACCTCGATTGGCCCGAAGTTCGGATTTATAGACTCCGAAGGTTCAAACTTTTATTTCAATTACGGCGAAATCATCGGCAACGGTCGTTCAAAAAAATCGCTCAATAAGGGAGACGAAGTAGTTTTCACCCCGACCACCAATCCGCAGGGGAAAGTGGCAAAGGCCGTTCATCATCCCTGGAGCGTGGATCGCCATCTCCACATCATTGAGAAAATGATGGATCGCGACATGCGCAACGCCTCCCTCCTTGCCCGCCAGCTTGTCGACGCGTTTCCCGACGACGACACCGTGCAGAACGAACTCTTCGCCATCGGAATGAAAAATTATTGACGCAATATTCCCCGATTTTCGGGGAGCATAGTTGTAATTTTTATAGGTTAATAATTAGAGATATTCAGAAAATAGCTAACTGATTATTTGTCAGATTGGTAGAT
>CAJMNI010000016.1 GCA_905214735.1 uncultured bacterium
CAGCCGATGTTGCTTTAAGTTGCACTTGCAAGGTGTCGTTGAATTAATGCTTACGCATGATCCCATCTATCACGAAATAAAAATCAAAGCGCGGAATCAGAACTTCCGCGCTTTGATTTTATGATGAGATGTGAATTTTATTGTGAATACAATCCTGCTATCCGAATTGTCTGTGGAGTTCCATAAAGCGGGCGAGGGTGTCGGGCCCGTGGCGCTCCATCGAACGAATCACTTTCTCGAGCGGTTTCTCTTTGAGAATATCGCCCGATTTGCTGTAGAACTTGTCGGCATAGCATATCAGCTTCTCTTCGAGCGTCTGCGGCGTCATGTCGCGCAAGGGGAGGGGAAGGTGCTGCCGGGTGATGTCGTCGACTGTCAGGCCGGCGCCTGTGTGGCGTTCGCACACGAGGGCGTGTCTCGGCAATCCCTCGCGGTCGAGGAGCTCGCGGCCGAGCACTCCGTGGCGTATATAAGGCTCGGTCCCGGTGCAGCAGATGTCGGGGGCGTCGCAGAGAAAGATGCCGATGTCGTGGAGCATCGCCGCTTCCTCGACAAACTGCAGGTCGGCCTGCGGACAGCGCCGCCGGGCGCATTCGAGGGCTTTCAAGCCGACGAGCCGGCTGTGCTCCGTCAGGATGGTGCGCAGCCGGCTCTCTTTGCCGTAATATTTGTTGATTATCTCTTCAGGATTCATCAATCGAATTCGATGATCTCGTTCCAGTTGTGGATGTCGGGTTCTTCGCCGAGCTGGATGCCGTGGAGCTTCTCATAGAGCTTCGTGGCGACCGGACCGGCCTCCTCCATGCCATATTCGAACTTGTTGCCGTTGTCGAGGTCATAGATCTCGCCGATGGCGGTGCAGACTGCCGCTGTGCCGCAAGTGCCGACTTCGCTGAATTCCTTCAGTTCCTCGTAGGGGATGTGGCGCTCTTCGACTGTCATGCCGAGGTCGCGGCAGAGCTGGCGGAGCGATTTGTTGGTGATGGAGGGAAGGATGCTCTCGCTGGCGGGAGTCACGTAGGTGTTGCCCTTCACGCCGAAGAAGTTGGCTGCGCCGCATTCGTCGAGATATTTCTTCTCTTTCGGGTCGAGATAGAGCATCACGCTGTAACCGAGCTTGTGGGCTTTCTCGCCGGCGTTGAGGGAAGCTGCGTAGTTTCCGCCGATCTTGATAGAGCCTGTGCCTTTGGGAGCCACGCGGTCATATTCGCGGGAGAGGCATACGCGGGTGGGCTTGAAGCCGTTTTTGAAGTATGGGCCGACGGGCGAAACCATCATTATCACCATATATTCCGAAGCGGGGCTCACGCCGATGCGGGGAGTGATGCCGATTTCGAGCGGACGGATGTAGAGACTTGCTCCCGAGCCGTAGGGAGGAATGAAACGTTCGTTGAGTTTGACCACCTTGCGCACCATCTCCTTGAAAATCTCTTCGGGGAGAGGCTGCATGCTGATGCCTTCGGCGCTGCGGATGAAGCGCTTGGCGTTCTCGTCCATGCGGAACACGCGGACTTTGCCGTCTTTGCCCCTGAAGGCCTTGAGACCTTCGAAAGATTCCTGGCCGTAGTGGAGGCAGGAGGCTGCGATGTGGAGGGGAACATATTCGGAATCGCTCACTTCGATTTCGCCCCATTTGCCGTCTTTGTAAGTGCAGCGCACGTTATAGTCGGTGGGCACGTATCCGAAAGGAAGTTTGCCCCAGTCGATGTTTGTCTCTTTCATGACGATTATTTGTAGGTTTAAGGTTTGTGTTTTTTCAGAAGGGGCGGCGGGGAGGACAGAGGTCAGACGGCCACTTTGCAGGTGACGTCGCCGATCTTTACGATATAGACGCCGTGGGCGGGCAGCAGAAACTGCGATGTGCCGGCAGGAATGCTGTCGCTGCTCACGAGACGCCCGAGGATCGTGAAAATCTTCACTTGCTGCGAATGGTTGGTGGAGATGATGATCACTCCGGAAGCCGCTTTGATTTCGAATTCAGCCACGCGCGTCACGGTTTTGGCATCGCTCCTCTCCGTTTTCACGCTCTCCCAACCGCGCGTGGCGGCAACCGCCGGAACGATCGACGCCGCGAGAAGAATGATGGTTGCGATTTGTCGGAAGAATGATCTGCGCATGATGCTTTTCTTTGAAGTGTAAAATTACAAAATTATCTTGAATATGACAAAAAAATCCCCGCAAAGTTTACTTGCGGGGATTCCTGTGGATTGAGCTTGAGGCGGCTTATTTGCCGTTCTCCTCTTTCTGCATCTGCTCCTTGAGGGCCTGAAGGGCTCCGAGGTCGCCGAGAGTTGTCTTCTCGATTGCGGGAGCTGCGATAGTCTCGCTGCTCTGCTTCTTCTCGGAGCGACGGCCTGCGTTGGCTTTCTCGCGACGCTCGCCTTTGGCTGCGTCTTCAGCGATGCGGCTGTGGCTGAGGATGATGCGCTTGTTGTCTTTGTTGAATTCGATCACCTTGAAGGGAAGCTTCTCGTTGAGCTTGGCCTGAGTGCCGTCCTCTTTCACGAGGTGCTTGGGAGTGGCGAAGCCTTCAACGCCGTGCTCGAGGGAGATCACTGCGCCCTTGTCGAGAACTTCGGTCACTGTGCCTTCGTGGATAGAGCCTACGGTGAAGATTGTCTCGAATACATCCCAGGGATTCTCTTCGAGCTGCTTGTGGCCGAGGCTGAGGCGACGGTTGTCTTTGTCGATTTCGAGCACCTGAACCTCGATGTCGTTGCCCACCTGAGTGAACTCGGAGGGGTGTTTGATCTTCTTGGTCCAGCTGAGGTCGGAGATGTGGATGAGGCCGTCTACGCCCTCTTCGATCTCAACGAATACGCCGAAGTGAGTGAAGTTGCGCACTTTGGCTGTGTGGCGGCTGCCGATGGCATATTTCTGCTCGATGTCTTCCCAGGGATCTTTCTTGAGCTGCTTGAGACCGAGGCTCATCTTGCGCTCGGAGCGGTCGAGGGTGAGGATCACTGCCTCTACCTCGTCGCCGACCTTGAGGAAGTCCTGAGCGGAACGGAGGTGCTGGCTCCAGCTCATCTCGCTGACGTGGATAAGACCCTCTACGCCGGGCTGAACTTCAACGAATGCACCGTAGTCGGCCATTACGACTACGCGGCCCTTGATGTGGTCGCCCACTTTGAGGTTCTCGTCGAGGTTGTCCCAGGGATGGGGCATGAGCTGCTTGATGCCGAGGGCGATGCGCTTCTTCTCGTTGTCGAAGTCGAGGATAACGACCTTGATGTCCTGGTCGAGCTCGACTACTTCGCGGGGATCCGACACGCGGCCCCAGCTGAGGTCGGTGATGTGAACGAGTCCGTCGACACCGCCAAGGTCTACGAACACACCGTAGTTGGTGATGTTCTTCACCTTGCCCTCGAGCACCTGGCCCTTCTCGAGCTTGGAGATGATCTCCTTCTTCTGCTGCTCGAGCTCGGCTTCGATGAGAGCCTTGTGGCTGACAACCACGTTCTTGTATTCCTGATTGATCTTTACGACCTTGAATTCCATCGTCTTGTCGACGAATACGTCATAGTCGCGGATGGGACGGACGTCGATCTGCGATCCGGGAAGGAAGGCCTCGATGCCGAACACGTCGACGATCATACCGCCCTTCGTGCGGCTCTTCACGTAGCCCTTGATAACCTCGTCGTTCTGGAGAGCTTCGTTCACGCGGTCCCAGCTGCGGGTCTGGCATGCTTTCTTGTGCGACAGGCGGAGCTGGCCGTTCTTGTCCTCAAGCGTCTCGATGTAGACCTCGACTTCGTCGCCGACTTTCAGATCGGGGTTGTAGCGGAATTCGCTTACGGGGATGATGGCGTCGGACTTCATGCCGATGTCGACGCGAACCTCGCGCTTTGTGATCGATTTCACAACGCCGGTTACTACTTCGTTTTCTTTTGCCGTCTTAAGCGATTCGTCATAGGTGCCTACAAGCTCCTCGCGGCTTTTGCTGCCGGCTGCCGACCCATTCTCATAGGCCTCCCAATCGAAGTCTGCGATCGGGGATTGAACTTTTGATTCAGTCATTAAATTTTTTGAGTCCCGCTGTTTCCGCCGGTGCGGCCTGCGTTTCTTTCGCTGCCGATACTTTTGCGAATGCTTGCGAAACTCGGGTTAAATGGTTAATAATAAATTTGTTAAGTCTCGCGTCGATGCGTTTTGCCGCATTGACGCCACAAAAATAGCCAATTATCTCCTAAATACCAAATATTTAACCCGCATTTTGAAGTTTTTCCCACCGTGGAACACGCCACACATGTCACCATGCCGCCGGGGTTATGCTGACAAGTGCATGGAGGCAATCCATGTTATCAAGAGTTTTCTATAAATTTTCGCAACGGAAAAGATTTTATTATTTCATTATTTTGTTTTATTTTGAATTTTAAAAATATTTATATATCTTTGCTTTGAAATTTTATTCAAGATTGATAATTGATGAAATCAATTGGCAAATTAAAAATCATAAGAA
Source organism: uncultured bacterium (assembly GCA_905214735.1). Taxonomy (GTDB): domain Bacteria; phylum Bacteroidota; class Bacteroidia; order Bacteroidales; family Muribaculaceae; genus Lepagella. The sequence continues at coordinate 4,463 of CAJMNI010000016.1, forward strand.
ATACTAATTGCAGATTTTTAAGAACGATTTGCATTATTAATTGATGATGGAAAAGCTAGAAATAATTTTTAATTATCATGTTTGAATCAATCTAATTACAATACATGCAAATATATTTATCATATAGTTGTATATATCTAATGTATAATTATTAAATGCCGCAAGGCTAGTATTAACGTTAAAATTTAAAAGTTATGAAAGAAAAAACTTCCAGAATCTCAAAGTTCATTGAGTCAATCGATGCCAACTCATTGGATGCTGACTCAAGTTCTATTCTTATGCCGATTGGCGGGATGATGGAGGCGGTAGGATCCAGGAACGATGCTAATTGTTCAAATCCTGATGATTGTACCTCTAGTATCAATGGTGGAGATTGTATCAATGCCAAAAAATGTGATTTCTCATCAAATAAAGGGGACTGCATTAACCCCTCTGTTGTAGTCGGACCGGCTCCTAACTCAGGTGTTGGCTGCTAGAGAATACGTAAATTTGGCTGATGAGTATGAGAGCAAGCATCTATAACAATTATCTGGTGATTGACAACATGCATACTTTGTTGTTCAATTCGCTGTCGCAACGATTCCATCTTTTTAAAAACAGGATTGTGGATTCGGAGTTGGCATTGTTAAATGTCTCGAGAAACTCCGGAATGCAGTTTCATGACAAGCTTAAGGAAGGAGGTATGATTGTAGAAGAGGATGTGGATGAGGTGGATATAGTCAGAAAACTCATCACTGAAACCGACTATGACACTAAATCATTCATGCTTATAGTCAATCCTACTCTCGACTGCAATTTCAACTGCTGGTATTGCTACGAGAGAAAAATTGCAGATTCCAGAATGTCTCCAGACATTCTGGAATCCGTAAAAAAGCTTGTCAACAAAATATTCCGAGAGAACGACTCTTTGGAAAATTTTTACTTAAGTTTCTTTGGTGGCGAACCATTGTTGCACTTTGATGATATAGTTGCCCCATTAATTGACTACATAAGCCACGCTGCAAGGTGCATGGACGTTAACCTTTCTGTCAATTTCACGAGTAATGGGTTTCTAATTACTCGGAGTATGATTGAAAAACTACGGCGCTTAAAGACAAGTTTTCAGATCACTCTTGACGGTGGGCGGCAAATGCACGACAAAACACGGTTCTCAAAAGGAGGCTCAGGTAGCTATGATGGGATAATTCGAAACGTAAAACGTCTCCTTGCAAACGGAATCAATGTGATACTAAGGATCAACTTTACTCAGAAGAACATAGACAGCGTATGGCATATTGTTTATGATATCGCAGAGATTGATACCCTTCATAAAAAATATTTGAATGTTGACTTGCAACGAGTATGGCAGGATCGTAAGCATGAATACGACGATACGGAAGAAACTGCAGACAAGATTCGTGCATCTCTTCGCGAAAAGGGCTTTACCGTAAGCACAAACAACCTCTTCCAAGATGTTAAGTCATCATGTTATGGTGATAAGAAAAACACCATGCTTGTCAATTTTAATGGTGACGTCTTCGGATGCACCGCACGAGATTTTACCTTAGAAAACCGCATCGGCTTTCTATGCGAAGATGGTTCTATCAAGTTAGAGGAAGAAAAATATGAATTGCGAATGAAAGCAAAATTTTCTCAAAGAGTATGCCACACATGCCGGATTGCACCGCTTTGCGGAGGCGGATGTCGCCAACAGGCAGTGGAGCATTATGGCATGAACGAATGCTACTATGAATATTCAGATGAATTTATTAATAAAAAGATTTTAAGCCTATTTGAATTGCAATATCTTTGCGACAGAACTGAGGCCTAATCTAAATACATTATGCTTATGAAGGCCAAATTACATCCATTTTATTTAGGGGGCATTCTCATCATTGTATCGTTACATGTTTTTTCGGTTGCGGCACAAAAATCCGATGAAACTTCCCTTGCAAACGTGCAGAACGGACTGACGAGTGATTCACATCCTACTGACTCGCTGGCCTCAGATTCCATAAGAGTGAATATGCTTCAGAACGTTGTGGTTACGGCCGATAAGACGTGGATAGAGGGAAATAAAATCATTTCCATTCCTTCAAGAAAGGACAAGAAACTTTCAAACAGTCCGGCTTCCTTGATTGAGATTATGCATTTTCCGGGGCTTACAACTAAAGACGAGACAATTCAAACCCTGGACGGCAAGGCGGTAGCCGTTTTTATTAACGGCGTGAGAGCCAGTGATATTGATGTAGCGACATTTTACTCTTCAAATGCCAATCGGGTGGAGTATATCGTCAACTCATCCGACCCTCGCTTCGAAGGCGAGCCATATGTCGTGAATCTTATAATGACAGAGTATGAGATTGGTGGAGTCACAAGATTTTCTGCCATGCAAGCATTCCCTCTTGACGGGTCATTTAGAGTCGCTTCAAAATGCACCTACAAGCAAATGACTTTTGGTGCCACGGCTCACTATTATTATTCTGATTCCAAGGATGTGCTTGACGATGCCAGTCAAACAGCCGTCTACCGCAACTTCTACTATGACAATACCTACTATGACGAAGTTGTAAACGAAAGCTTGCAGCACTGTAAAAATGACGATTCTCAATCAGAGGCCGCTGCAAACGCCAGATGGGATTCAAAGAAGGGATATATTATTGCAACAGCAGGCTTTAACTGGCGAGGAAGAATTCCGGGGAGCCGAACCGAATCATCAGAAATATGGACTCCCGATATACTTTCTTCCACATCTTTCTCATCCCATGAGAAAAGAGTAAGCCTGACCCCAATGGCTAAACTGAACGTATTTTTTACACTTTCCGACAAATTCACCATTCAAGGTTCTGGAGTTTACCGCCATTCCCACATGAACTCCTCTTCTCGGTTTCAATACTATCCTTTGCCGGAAATCAAGAATGACATCACGGAAGACTCCAATTCCCTCTCATTTTTCATACAACCCACTTACAAACTTAATCCGTACATACGGTTTTCCTTGTCGGCGTCGACCAATCAGGAATGGTTCCGGACAAGATATGTCAGCGACACCGAAAGCCTGCAAGATCAAAAAAACAATTTGTCGAGCATATACGCCGGAATATATTGGAATCCTTCCGACAAGTTGTCTTTGTCGGTATTTCCCGGAGTTAGAATGAATGCCTGGAAAATCGCAGACATGAAATGGAATGTAGAATATTCTCCGATGATCCAGCTAAACCTCAATTGGCAGATCGCGTCTAAACATTCCATTTCAGGCTCCTCTTTCTATTACATACCGGCCGCAAAGCCCTCTCAAATGGGCGACGTCATTGTCCGTGAGTCCGAAATAATGTGGAAAGAGGGTAATGTGGATTTAAATCCGAGTCCGGAGTTTAATATCTCACTTTCATACACATGGTTGCCCAGCCGGATGTTTCAGATTGGTGCAACGGGACGATGGGACAGGAAAACGTCTTCAATCATAAAGTCCTACTTGCCGGCTCCCGAAGAGATGGGCGGTTTGATCAGAAGCTATCACAATGGGAAGAGTATCGACGATGCATTCGCCATCTTGAGTTTTACCGGCCTATTTTTTGATGGCAATCTGAGTATCAGTGCAAGTCCGAATCTCAGCTATGGAAAGATACACGGCGATTACGGTTGGACAAAAACGTCTTATGGTATCAGTGGCAATATCTCATACACGCTAAAGAATTGCAACTTCGGGGCATCCGGGGATATTATGTCAAAATACCCAATGACACACATACAGTCCATTTGCTCAGACAGCGGTAGATATAATTTTTATTTTTCATGGGGCAACGGCAACTGGTATGTATCCGCCTCTTTGCAAAACATTTTTTCAAAAAAGAGAACGTTTGAATCCATCTACAAAAGCGAATTTTACGAATATCGCAAAATCTCCGATTCTCAGGGAAGAGATATCTCGCTCAGCGTTACCTATACATTCGATTATGGAAAGAAGACCAACCGCAATATTCAGATTGACGGCGTAGGTTCCATCCAATCGAGCGTAATAGACTGAAGCGTGAATAAATCTTACGCATATGTTTCACTGCTACCGACAACTCGAGCACTCCGACTGCGGGCTGACATGCATCCGGATGGTTGCCCGTCATTACGGAAAACGCATCCCAATGGCATTCCTTAAAAAGAGTTCAGATCTCAACCGGCTCGGAATGTCAATTGGTGACATGACTTCATGTCTGGCTGCAATCGGAATGGAATCAATGGCAGTCAAAATCTCAGCCACTGAGGCTGCCAACATGCCGCTCCCTGCTATACTTTTCTGGAGTCAGAAGCATTTCGTCGTACTTTACCAGGGTATCGATACCACCATAGGCGTGGCAGGAATTGAAATGAGTGGCGGACAAAAGCAACGACTCATGATCGCACGCGCTCTCTATAAAGACCCAGATATCCTTTTCCTAGACGAGGCTACATCCTCGCTCGACGCCAACAACGAGCGAAATATCACCGAAAATATACGGCTTTTAGGACAAGGCAAAACGATTATAATTGCAGCCCATAGACTGAGCACTGTTAAAAACGCGGACAAAATCGTCTTTATCAAAGAGGGAGAAATTAGCGAATTTGGTACCCACGACGAACTTGTTGCCCTCGGTAAAGACTACAGACGACTCGTAAAAAACCAACTTGACCTTAGTACTTGACATCCCAACCAGAGTCATAAGCATCCATCTAAATGATGAGAGAACTTTATAGCGCAATCCGTCATACAGGATGGATGTCGGTCTAACATGGGAACTCTGTGAACTCGCGTGGGAATTTTCCAATATTGGGGATTTTTTTGTAATTTTGCAACCGATAAGGTAAAAATTTAGGTTTCAAAGTAGCCCTATAGGGCTTATGTAAGGCCGTTGAAAAGCTTGCAGTATTGATGCTTTCAACTGTTGCCGACTATCTCAGAACGTATTGCTACATGGTAAAATCTCTTGGTTTTCATCCGGCGCTCGTCGGAGCGCTCCGGAATTATTCTCTGTCTAAGTTTCGCCAGGATCTGGTGGCCGGCCTCGTGGTCGGCATCATCGCCCTTCCGCTTGCTATCGCTTTCGCCATCGCCAGCGGTGTCGGTCCAGCCGTCGGACTCACCACGGCCGTGGTCGGCGGTTTCCTCGTTTCCGCCTTCGGCGGCAACACGGTGCAGATCGGCGGACCGACCGGCGCGTTTATCGTCATTGTCTACAACATCATCCAGATGTATGGCCTCACCGGTCTCGCCCTTGCCACTCTCATGGCCGGCTGCATCCTCGTGCTGATGGGGGTGTTCAAGCTCGGCACAGTGATCAAGTTCATCCCTTATCCGATTGTGGTAGGGTTCACCGCCGGTATAGCCGTGACGATTTTCTCCACGCAGATGCCCGATTTCTTCGGTCTGACGATCGACGAGAAGATTCCTTCCGATTTCGCAGGGAAATGGATGGTCTACTTCCGCAATTTCGACAGCGTCCATTGGCTCACCGCCATTGTCGGTCTGCTATCGCTTGCCATCATCATCGTCGCACCCAAGATTTCCAAACGCCTTCCCGGCTCGCTTCTGGCCATTATCGTGGTCACCGCGGCTGTATGGATATTGCGTGAATATTGGGGAATCGGGGGAGTACCGACCATCGGCGACCGCTTCGGCTCCATCTCTTCATCGCTGCCGGCGCCTCATGCCGTAGGCTTCGACATGGCTTCGGTCAGGCTGCTCTTTCCCTCCGCTTTCACCATCGCAATGCTCGGCGCCATCGAATCGCTGCTTTCCGCCACCGTGGCCGACGGCGTCACCGGCGACCGGACTTGCTCCAACACCGAACTTATCGGCCAGGGAATAGCCAACATCACGGTGCCTCTCTTCGGCGGAATCCCGGTCACCGGCGCCATCGCCCGCACCATGACCAACATCACCAACGGAGGCCGCACTCCGGTGGCGGGCTTGGTCCATGCCGCCGTGTTGCTGCTGATTTTCCTCTTCGCCATGCCGCTGATCAATCTCGTGCCGATGTCATGCCTGGCAGCGGTGCTGATAATGGTCAGCTACAATATGAGCGGCTGGCGCACTGTCAAGGGAATGGCCAACAATCCCAAGGGGGATGTCTGGGTGCTTGTAGTGACATTCCTGCTCACAGTGATCTTCGACCTCACAATCGCTATCGAGATAGGAATGCTTCTCGCGGTGCTCGTATTTCTGCGCCGCGTCACAGAGAACACCACGATCCGCGTCTATGGCGACCAGCTCGACGCCGCCGATTTCGACATGTCGCAGCATGAAGTGCTCAACCTCGAACCGGGCGTTTCCGTCTATGAGATCGACGGCCCCTTCTTCTTCGGAGCCGCAACGAAATTCGACGAGATGATGCGTCTCGCTCCACATGAGACACCGCTCGTGCGCATCATCAGAATGCGAAAGGTGCCTTTCATCGACTCCACGGGACTGCACAATCTGCAGCTGCTCATCGAGTCATCGCATGAAGAGGGAATTCTGATAGTCCTCTCGGGAGTAAGGGAGAATGTGCGCGAGGCGCTTCATAAATCGCATATCGACAATCTGATACCGGCTGAATATGTGTGCGACCACATCTCGAAGGCAGTGGTCGTTGCCAACGCCCTGGCGCGCACGGTAGCAGCCGACCGGGCATTGGAGCGCCATGCCCTCCACATTCACTAATCACTGATTTTTGATCGCTTCTATGATATCCTCGGCCGGTATGCCGAGGATTTTCATTTCCGAAAGGAAGGCGGGCAGCGTTGTCGAGAAAAATTCGCGGCGCCGTTCGGCGTTGACTTTCGTGCAGGCGTCGGCCGCGAGGGTAAAACCCATGCCGCGCTTCGAGATAATCATCTCGGAGGCCTGCAGCGAATCCATCGCCTTCAGCACTGTGCGGGCGTTGACTCCCAATGAAGCCGTCAGCTCGCGCACCGACGGAATGCGCTCGCCGGGACGCCATGCCCCGGTGAGTATCTGCAGATATGCATAGTCGATGATCTGCCGATAGATCGATTTGTTGTTGGAAAATTCAATCATCGTCAAATCAAATGTTTTTACGCTCGAGTTGCCTGTAGGTTAAGAATATCAATGCGGCGATGATCGCCACCAGACTTATGCAGAAGATCACCATGAATGGGGAGGAGACAAGCTCGCTCGAGAAGGCGAGGGCATCCTCCAGCTCCGCTCTGGCTTGGGCCGGGCCTGTCACAGTCTGGGTCTTGCATATGATTTTCCCGAAATTGGAGTCAGTCAATGACTTGAAGAAACCATAGATGGCGCCTACAATGGAGAAGAAGAAATATGTTGCGATCATTGCCCCCACTCCCTTTACCACTCTGTTGCTCCGGCAGCTTTTCACCACATAAAGCACCACCATTGCCACCACCATCGGCTGCAGCAGCGACAGATAGGGAGAGCAGGTTCGGAAATCATAGGTGGTCCGTGTGACTCTGACGAAAATAGAGTCGTTGTCGGCAATCATGAAGTTCTTCAGCAACAAGGCCAAAGCGGGGAAAATGTTAACCACCAGCGGGATGGCAATAAGGAAATAAATGGAGAAAAAGGTCATCTTTTCCGCCGGGCGCACGGGAACCTGCCGCTCCAGAACCGGATCGTCACCCCTGTTGGCAAGAATAAGCGGGGCGCATCCTACTAAGATCGAAAGCAGGCTTGAAATTGCAGAGTAGACGGTGGTCAGAACAATCTGATTGATGGGAAGGAGAATGAAGGCGGAGAGTATGAGCGAGATAGCGCCGTAGACCAAGAGCTGCTTGCGCACAAGCGAGCCGTAGAATCCGGCGAAATCGAGAGTCCGTCGCCATGAGAAGCGGGGAGCGGCGCAGGGACCGTAGAGAGTGGCGCATGCCGTTTCGGCCGAGTCGAAACCGTCGTCCACTTCGGAAACAGCTGAGGCTACAGCCTCGTCCTGCTGCATTATCGTGTCGATTATTCTGTCGCGGGCCGGAGAATATAGCGACCTGTAGAGCATTTCCCAGTCGATGCGCGAATCTTCGCCGTCTGAGACTATGATCTGGCGGTAGGAACCGGGCGTGATCTCATAATAGAGGGCGGCGGGATCGACCGTGCGCTCTTCGATGAAGGCTATATGGTCGAGGATCGCGTCGGCGGTGGCGGCGAGCATGAGGCTGCCGTTGCGGATTGCGATCACGCCTTCGAAGAGGTTGTCGAGTTCGGAGATGGTGTGGGTTGAGACGATAAGCGTCTGCTCTTCTGTTATCTGCGAGGCGATGAGACGCCGAAGCGTGGCTTTCGACTGTATGTCGAGGCCGTTGGTCGGTTCGTCAAGGAGCAGTGTGTCTACTCCGAGGGCGAGCACGTAGGCAAGCTGCGCTTTCTTGCGGTTGCCGAGCGACTGCTTGCGGAGGTGCTCATTGCCAGTGAGACCGAATTCGGCGAGGTTGGCAAGAAACCTCTCCATCGAGAAGGAGGGATAGAATCCTGAGTCGGCGCTTGCGAAGTCAAGGATGGTCTTGGCGGGAAATGCGGCGTTTTCCTCAAGAAAGAAAATGTGTCCCATCTGCGCCGGAACGGTAGAGGCGGCAGGATGTCGGTCGACGAGGCATTCTCCTTCCGAGGGATGGAGAAGACCTGCCATGATATGGAGAAGGGTCGTTTTCCCGGCGCCGTTCTCTCCGACGAGGAGATGGATGCCGGGGCCGATTGTGGCGTTTACGTTGAGCAGCGCCGGCCGTGACTGCTTGCGATAGGAAAAAGTGAGGTTGCGGAGGGTGATCATTTTGCGCGGGTGATCATTTTATTGACGTTACTTTGAATCCTTTTTTGCGGAGAAGCTGGAGGAGGCCTCTGTCTCCGGGAAGATGGCCGGCTCCGACAACCACGAGTGTCGCCTTTTCGGGGAGAAGAGTGGCGAGGGAATCGGCCCAGGTGGCGTTGCGGCTGTAGATGAGTTCTTCCAGGTCATCTTTCTCCATTTCGGGATCGAGTATGCACTCTTCCACGGCCTTGAGGTCTTGCGTCATATAGGCGTTGGTGAGCTTCACTACTTTTTCTGAAAGTTCGGCGTCGCGGCGCACTGCGTCCATGAGGTTTTCGGCCTGCTCGGAAATCGGTTTGCCGAAGAGCATGTTGAACTGGAAATCAACGGTCTCGAGACCGGCCACCTCTTTCCCCTCCTTGCGGGCGAGATCCTGAAACGACTGGTCGAGTCCCTGGGTGGGGTTGAACGAGGGGAGGACTTTGAGGGCCTGGAGTGCCGAAAGCTGGGTGGTGACAACGCCGGGTTTCACGGCGTCGAGCATCTGGATGGAGGGTGTTCCTCCGGTGTAACCGTTCCAGACTGTCGTCAGGGAGTCGAGCTGAGCCGGGGAGAGCACTACTGAGAGCGTGCTGTCGGCGGGAGCCATCATTTTAGACTGCATCGACATCATGGCTTCGGGAGTGGTCATGAGCTTCATGTCGACTTCGCCGATCACTCTTTCTGTATCGGCCATGGCCTGACGCAGACCCTGAACGCTGTCGATCATCGAAACGGGGGCGAAATGGTGGGTGCCGAAAATATATGAAGCCGTTTTCGAACCGGGGATTTCAACTTTCCAGAGGAGCTGGGCCTGAGCGGAGAGAGTGCAAATGAGGAGGAGAAGGATTGAACAAAGTCGAGATTTAAATTTCATCGCCATAGGTTTTGCATGCGCAAAGATTTTTTGCATTGCGCACTTGTTTTAGTCAGTGTTGCGTATGTGTAGCTGTGTTGTATCACGCTGCAACACTGCAAAACTATAAAAACCAGTCGATCCAAGCAAATAATTAACATCTATTAACATCAGCCTAACAACTGCGGAAGCGCAGCATGGCGAAGAGGAGCGGCTCGGAGGTGTCGGAATTGTTGAGCGAGAAAAGGGTTTCGCAGCCATTGTCGGCGCGGTTGATGGCTACTGTCTGACCGTAGAGGGATTCACGCATGAATGTTAGCTCCATGCGTTCGATCTCGTGGGTGTCGAAAAATTCGAGCGAGAAACGGTTGAGAAGCATCTGCACATAACGCACCGTGTTCACATGGCGGTAATAGTCGATGTCGCAATATTTGAAAGTGTAATGCTGTGGCTCGGCCGTTGATTTCACGGCCCCGCGCGGCAATTCGCCGTCGAATGAGAGGGGAAGGATGAGATGGTGTTTCCCCTGTCGGGGTATCGGACATTCCCGCGATGAAATTATTCCTTCCGGGAGATTGAGATGAGACAAGCCGGTGCTTTCGCGGGTTTCGGTGTCGAGCACCATCCATATCGAACGGGCATAACCGAGCACCCGGCCGTCGGCTGCTGTGATGGCGAAGTTGCGTTCGGAGAAATGGCGGTTCCACGATTCCACCCATGTTGTTAGCGAATAGGAATCGTTGACTTTCGGATACTCCATCATCTCGATGGCGAGCCGGGAGAGCACCCATCCCCGGCGCAGATGAGCCATGGAGGGGTTGCCGATGCCCAAAGAGTTGGCATGGGCAGTGGCTATGTCGATAATTTTGGATGTGAGAAGGGGGAGGGAGAGCTTCCCTTCGGCGTCGGTCTCACCGGCTGAAAGGAAAAATGTCTGGGTCAATTCCTGATTCATACTAATGTCAATCGCGGGTTATATTACATATAAATAACGAAAAGTTTTCGCTGATAGTTTGGCTTCTAAGACTTGGCTATGCCGGCATCAGAAAGTCACGCCGAGCGTCAGAAAAGCGATTTTGGCGGTCGGAACTGCTTCTGCCACGGCTTCAGTCGCGGCGGTCAGCGTCGAACCGGTGGTGCAGACGTCGTCGAGAAGAAGAAGCGTTTTTCCTTCAAGTTCTTCGGGACGCCTGATGCGGAAAAGATGCGACGTGTTCTGCCGCCTTTCTTCGAGGGAGAGTTTGGTCTGCGTGCGGTGCGGACGGGAGGCATAGAGATTGTCGGCGACCGGAATGCCTGTAATCTTTGAAATGCCGACGGCGATCTGTTCGGTCTGGTTGTAACCGCGCCGCGCCTTTTTCATGAAGTGCATCGGCACCGGGAGAATCATGTCGATGTCGGAAAGGAATCCGGTCGGGAAGAGCTCTTCTGCCATGACTTCTCCCATATAGCGGGCGAGTCCGCGGAAATGCCTGTATTTGAAATCCTGGATTATGCGGGCAATATCGGAATCGCGGGAATAAAAGAAATGCCCCGTGGCACGTTCGAAACGGACGATCCCAGCGAAACGCATCTCCATCGGATTGTCGGGACGGGAGTGATAGAGAGTGCGCGGAATGCGCATCAGGCAAGGGCGGCACACGAACCTCTCGTCGCTCCCGAGCCGGGCCCCGCACACATGGCAGCATCGCGGAAAAAGAAAGTCGGTCAATCCCATTAGGCGTTAGGTTTAAGGTTTAGGGTTTAGGGTTTAGGGTTTAAGGTTTAGGTCGTTAGGTTTAAGGTAACATTAAACATTAAACATTAAACATTAAACATTAAACATTAAACATTAAACATTAAACATTAAACTAATCACTAATCACTATTCCTTATTTCCTTAACAATGCGGGAAGCGAGATCCGACTCAAAACCGCGGCTCAGCAGATGGCGGTAGAGTTTCACGGCCTCTTCCCTTCGGCTGAGATCGAGATTTTTAGCAGCGGAGGCGGCGGCCTTTTTGGCCGCTTCGAGATAGTCGGCCTGATCCACTTCGCGCCATGCCTCTTCGATCGTAGCCGACGGAATACGCTTGGCGATCAGTCCCATGCGTATTTTCAGCCTTCCCCAGGAGGAGAATCTCACCTTGTCGCGGGAAAAGGCAATGGCATAGCGGAGCTCGTCGAGAAACTTCCGGTCGGTGAGTTCGCCGATCACGCTTTCGATGTCGGCGGAGTCCAGGCCCGCGGCGGCAAGTTTCCTCATTATGTCGGACGGTGCCTGCTCGGAACGTGCGCAAAGCGAAGCCATTTTCAGCAGGGCTTCGTCGCGGGTGAGTGGTTTGCGGGATTTCATGCTTTATTTGGAGCAGCTGATGAAGCGGTCGCGGCGGGAGATGTCCTTATGGACTTCGATGTCGCGGAAACCTTCGGCGCCGAGCATTCTGACAAGGTCGCCGGCGAAAAGGGGATTGATTTCGAAATAGAGTCTGCCGCCGCCGGCAAGCGCGCCGATGGCGATCGTGGCAATGCGGCTGTAGAAAATCAACGGTTCGGAGTCGGGCACGAACAGGGCGGTATGAGGTTCGTAATCAAGCACGTTGCTATCCATCGCCGCCTTTTCGGAGTTTGCGATGTAGGGAGGATTGCTCACTATGATGTCGAAGCTTTCCGGGGCGGGCTGCCACGTGAAAACATCCTGCCTGATGAAATCGATGTCGGCATGGAGCGCGCGGGCGTTTTCGCGTGCGATTTTCAGTGCTGCCTCGGAGATGTCGATGGCAGTGACGTGGGCGAACGGCAGATTGCGGGAGAGAGCTATGGCAATCGCCCCCGAGCCGGTGCCGATGTCGAGCACCCGGAGGTCTTGGCGCCCCTTGTTCCCGTCGACAATCAGGTCGACGAGTTCTTCCGTCTCATGGCGCGGAATGAGCACCGAGCGGTCAACTTTCAGATCCATCCCGTAAAACCGGGCTTCGCCGAGAATATACTGCAGGGGTTCGTGTTGGCTCAGCCGGCCGATGATATCCTCAATCTTCCCCGCAATGTAATCCGATACCGGCATGTCGGCATTGATCACCTGCGCCGTAGTGTCCCAGCCTTTGAGGGAATGCCATATCAGCGAAGTCATGGCCCGGGCTTCGCCGGCGCCATAGAGCGGCGCGAGGTAGCTCCGCATCGAGGCCGACGCATGGGCCACGTCGCGGGGAGCGTCGGGCGAGGGGAACAAACTGAAGCTCTCCATCCTAACGGGATTAGTCGATGTCGGGTGCCGGACCGCTTCCCATCTTATGGAACACGAGGATCTTGTTTTCCTCCACGAGCATTCTCAGCACCTCATCCTTGAGTTCGACGGGATAGATCGTGACGCGGTCGAAATCCTCCTCGTCGACATAACGGAGCACAATCTGGCTTTTGCTGGAGTTGTAGGTATAGGTTCCTTCGATGGTCACCTTCTCGGTTCCTTCGGGGGTGTCGACCCAGATGTCGCGCGTGAAGTCGGTGCCTCCGGTGAAGACATACTGCACGGCGTCGGTGCCGTCGAAGCAGCGCCAGGTGCCGTTGAAGTCGGCCGCCGTTATAACCGGGGTCTGCGGTTCGTCGTCTTTCTTGTCGTCTTTGTCGCTGCTGCAGGATGAAAAGATTGCAAGCACCGCAATAGTTGCCAATGCGGCAAAAAGATATTTCAAGTGTTTCATAATCAATAACTATAATAATTAAAACCGACGGTTACTGCCCGGAAGAGGCAATAACCGTCGGCAGATATGAGGCAAATTTAGCAATTTTAAATCGGTCGGCAAAATTTTTTCAACGAATCCGCTGAAATAAAAATCGCAGCGAATGCCATCTGTCACACTGTCTAATAGTTTTTCCGGAAGCTGACCACCGCCCAGATGTATTGGATCAACCGGGCGACGTTGATTCAGGCGAAAGTCCTATTGAAAAAGAAAAACATGCTTGTCAGCGAAGTCGCCGACCGGCTGAACTTTCCCAGCCAGTCGGCTTTCGGCTATTTCTTCAAGCGCGAAACCGGCATGACCCCCACCGAATACCAGTAAGCCGACTGACTCCTTGCCGAGAATTTTACAGTTTATACAAAATTATCCACTTGTTTAGTGGATAATCCAATATTTTTTATTAAATTTGCATTCGTAAGTCAATTGCTATATGGAAATTACTTTCGACAAAGAATATCTGCGACAGCTATATGAAGACGGAAAAACTAATGATAAGAAACATCGGTTTCAGCGTCAGATTATTTCACGTTATCAGTTGCGCATCAAGATTCTCGAGAAAGTTCGATGCATAGAGGATCTATATCCGTTGGTCTCTCTTCATTATGAAGTGCTTAAAGGCAAGAAAGCGGGAATATCCTCGATCAGAGTAAATGACCAATATCGCATTGAGTTTACGGTGAAACAAATTGGATCTGAAACCATTGTAAACGTATGCAATATACTTGAACTGTCAAACCATTACAAATAATAATATATCATGACAACATATAAATGCAATCGGCCCATCCATCCCGGAGAGCTGATTAAGGAAGAGCTTGAATGCAGGCGTCTTGCACAATCAAAAGTGGCTTTGGAAACCGGTATTTCATACAAGATGCTCAATGATATTCTCAATTGTCGGCGTCCGGTAACGGAATCGACGGCCATGTTGCTCGAAGCCGCCTTGGGCATTAGTGCAGATCTGTTGATAGGAATGCAGTGCGACTATAATAAGCAGAAGATGGCGGAGGATCCGTCGTTTGCCGAACGTCTTAAACGGGTTCGCCGCATTGCAGCCGTGCTTTGACACAAGGTCTTAGACGCATAATAGTTAACGAAGGCCTTATTCTGTCGGGGAATAAGGCCTTCGTTATGGTTATGGTTTTCTCAGCGTTATGGTACGCCTGAGATTTCAGAGTCGCATGGTCTACAATTCGGGGGCGAAAAGAGGATCCCATGCGGGGAGCTTCGTTGGGGTCTGCTTCAGGATTTCAAGTGTCTTTGCCGGCACATATTTCTTGTCGACAACGAGGCGGAACATGTATTCGTCAAACCAGCGGTCGCTCATGATCAGATGACCGTCGTTGGCACCGGGTCCCCAGCTGTTTTCCACCATCCATTTCACCGGTTTGCCGTCGGCATCAAGATCTACCGCCATAAGTGTCATGGCGTGAGACGACGCTGAGGCATGAGTGCGGATGCGGTCGGCCTTGTTCATCGGGAAATCGGTGTCGAACAGTTCGCCGTAGGCATAATTGTCGACATCCATATAACCTCTGTCGCGGTCGAGAAACTTTCCTACGTCGCAGGAGAAATACATCATCGTCGAATCTTTGATAGACTTGATTGCCATCTCCTTGATTTCCTCTATCGGAAGGTTGATATAGGTCCAGTTGCTGCCGTCGTAGACGTGGCGGTCATAATCTATCTCATAGAGCTTATGGAACGGACGCGAGGGATCGTTCATGAGCATCACGTAATTGTCGCGAAGGTTGTTGCCGGCCATCTCCTTGTAAAACTGCAGCGGAGTGTAAGTCTTGGTGCTCACCGCCTCACCCTTCTTGTTGCGGCGCGTCCAGGTGAACTGCGTGGGCGGTTCGCCGAGAGTCATCGCCAGCATCCGATAGCAAGTGCCGAGCATCTCCTCCTTGGCAGCGGCAAGTTTCCCGGCGTCGGCTACCCCGGCCTTCATCTCGCGCAGCTTGAGGCCATACTCGCGCAGCTTGAGGGAAAGCAGTCGGTTGAGCTTGGCAGTATTGTTGCTCGAATAGCTCTCCACCATCGCCGAAGCGGGGACAATGCCATATTTCATCAGATTGTCCGACAGACCGGTGAACTGACCGCCGTCGCTGAGCGGATTGGCGAAGAGCCAGTCGACCGTACGGTCGTCCATAGGCTTATCGGCAGTGTCGATGATACCCTGCAGGAAAAGATTGCATTTTTCAAGCTGGTCGAAGAAGAAATTATAATTTTGCGACAGCTCCAGTTCCGGCAGATCCTGCTTGGCCATTATCTGCGACCGCAGCACGTTGAGGCCCGTAAAGAGCCAGCAGCGACCCGATTGCTTCTGGTTGGTGATACCCTTGCTTTCGACCTTGTCGGAGAAAGAAGTATCGAAATTATTGAGATTTCCGGCATTGACCGCAAGCTTGTCAATATCGAAGGAATTCATAGCGTTGCGCAAGGCTTTCTGTGCACCCGAAGGATTGTAGGAAGCTTTAAGGCGGCCGAGCATAGCCGCGTCAATGCCGCCCATATTATCGGCAACACCCGGAACAGCGGTGATCGACAAAGCGGCGAGCAGACAAAGAAATTCTTTTTTCATGGCATACGAAGGGTTAGTTAGAAACGAGGAGAACTGTTCGATTAAAATGAGGCATGACACAATGTTTCGCCTCACAGATTGCAAAGATAGCAACTAAAATCGGGAAAACAAGAACTAAAATCAGGAAAACAAACGAAAACACCCAAAACTTCCCCCTGCAACCGCGAATCCACCCAAAATCCCCGCTCCAGTTCCCGCGACAATCGCTGAAGGCAGAATCCACATATTGTCAATTAGACTCGTTAAAGCTCATTGTGAATGTTTTGATATTAGGAAAAAAAGCGTTATATTTGCAGTGACAGATCGAATCGCTATCAATGATTCATTCAAATATACATGGGTAAGATGGATACTAACAGCGAAGCATACAAGAGCGGGGAATACAAGGAGATTTTTGAATCGGCCGAGACCGGGCTGCTTGCCGCAGAAGATTACGAACTCTACAGTGCGTCGGCCGAAGCTGCCCGCGAGCATGAGGCGGCAGTGGCATACGCTGCGAACAAGGGGAAAGCTGAAGGCAGAGCTGAAGGCCGTGCAGAAGGCATGGCCAAAGGAATTATTAAAGTTGTAAAGAACATGTTGAATTTCGGCATGCCGAAAGATCAAGTCGCTGCTATCAATAATATGACTGTCGCCGAACTAAACACCCTCTTGGGACAGGAATAGCATTCGTTCTTCGAATACTTTTTAAATCTGAAATATCATGAATAAAAATTTCAAACGCCTGATCCTCTCTCTTATTGGAGGCACGGCTGTATGCGCGGCGTCGGCTGCGCTTCCAAAAGGTTTCGACAATGTAGAGCCGCCTTACTGGTGGACCGGCATGAACAATGATTCTCTCCAGATCATGCTGACCGGCCCCGACATGGCCGAGGCGGCTTTCGAACTCGACTATCCGGGAGTCAGACTTGCAAGTCAGGTGGCCCTCGATTCTAAAAACTATAAGTTTCTCAATCTCGTGATTTCACCTGAGGCAACCCCCGGCACTCTCAAGTTCAAATACCGGATGGCCGACGGTAAGAAGGGAACGCTCCCTTATGAGTTACGGCAACGCACGATGCGAGCCGAAGACCATAAGGGTTTCGGTCCTGGCGATGTGCTTTATCTTCTTATGCCCGACCGTTTCGCCAAGGGATTGCCCGAGAGCAAGGAGCAGTTGAAAGGCCTCGACTTTCCAATCGGGGCAGACCGTAGCAATCCCAACGCCCGTCACGGCGGCGACATGCGCGGCATTGCCGATCATCTTGATTATCTCGACTCGCTCGGCGTGACGGCGATATGGGTATGCCCCGTGCTCGAAAACGATATGCCCGGCGGTTCATATCATGGTTATGCCACCACCGACTATTACCGCATCGATCCGCGTTTCGGCAGCAACGAGGAGTGGAATTCCCTCATTCAGGAGGCTCACAAGCGGGGAATGAAAGTCGTGATGGACATGATCTTCAACCATTCCGGGTCGGAACATCCCTGGATGAAAGACATGCCCTCGGCCGACTGGTATAACCATCCCAAGGCCGACGTTATGACCAACTACCGGCTCACCACGGTCCACGATCCCTACGTGTCGGACTATGACCTCGACCATACGGTCAACGGATGGTTTGTCCCCGCCATGCCCGATCTCAACCAGCGCAATCCCTATCTGATGAAATATCTCACGCAGAATTCCATCTGGTGGATCGAGTCATCGGGAATCGACGGTATCCGAATGGACACATATCCCTATGCCGACATGAAAGCTATGTCGGGTTGGGCCGGCGACGTGATGAAGGAGTATCCGAATTTCAATATAGTGGGCGAGTGCTGGTATGGCAACGAAGCCGGGGGCGCTTTCTGGCAGAAGGGAAGCAAGATCAATCCCGAAGAAACCAATCTTCCTTCGGTGATGGACTTCTTCTATGTGATCAACGGTCGCAAGGCCTTCTCCGACCAGACTGATCCCTGGAACGGCCTGAACAAGGTCTATGACCATCTTTCCAACGACTTCCTTTATCCTGAACCGCAGAACATCCTGACCTTTTTCGACAACCACGACACCGACCGATTCCTGCTCGAAGAGACCAAGGACCTCGGAATCTGGAAACAGGCTATAGCTCTACTGCTCACATCGCGCGGCACGCCGCAGATCTATTACGGCACCGAACTGCTGATGAACGGGTCGAAAGAGGGGAGCGACGGCTATGTTCGCCGCGATTTCCCCGGCGGATTCCCCGGCGACAAGACCGACGCCTTTACGCGCGAGGGACGCACCGATCTGCAGAACGAAGCCTGGGATTATCTTTCGAAGATTCTCAACTGGCGCAAAGGGGAGGTCAACGACGTGATCGCCAAGGGTTCGCTGAAGCATTTCATGCCACAGAACGGCATATACGCCTATCAGCGCAAACTCGGCGACCGCACGGTGACCGTGCTGATGAACGGCAACGACAAGCCTCTTGACGTCACCATGGAACGTACGCTGGAGATCCTTCCTTACGGCACTCAGAAACGCAACATTCTGACCGACGAGATTGTTACGATTGAAAAGGAGATGCACTTCGCGCCGCGCGAGGTGATGATCCTCGAATAATAGATGAAACCCACACAGAAAGCATTGTCAACAACTCAAAAGAAGGAACCGGGGCAAAAACCCCGGTTCCTTCGTCGGCTTCCCTGCCATCTGTCGCAAACCACGATCATGATCTTCGTGGCATTCGCGATAGGGGTTGGAGCGGGTCTGGCGGCTACCCTGCTTAACGCCGGTGTGCGCTATCTGTTTGACCTCTCCACCTCGGGCGCAGATCAGGCGCAGATCAATTACCGCTATCTGTGGATTCCGCTGGTCGGAATCTGTCTCACCTCGATCTATCAGAATGTCATAATCCGCGACAATGTGGCGCGAGGCACATATCAGATAAAGGTCCGGATGCTCAACGGGAAATGGAAAATCTCCCCTTTCACGATCTTCAATCCGCTCGTGGGGTGCTCCCTGACAGTCGGCCTTGGAGCCTCGTCGGGCACCGAAGGACCTGTGGCTCTTAGTTCTGCTGCATTGGGAAGCAATATCGGCCGCTGGTGCGGCTTCTCCGCTCCGTGGGTAAGAATCATGGCCGGGGTGGGAGCTGCCGCCGGAATCGCCGCGATATTCAAGGCTCCGGTGGCCGGAGTGCTTTATGCCCTGGAAGTGCTCCAGATGTCGATTTCCACCTTCCCGCTCGTTGGACTCATAATCGCCTGCGTCACGGCCGCTACGACTGTCTATCTCCTCACCGACATGAGTTTCGACATTCCCTTCTCCAATGCGGTGCATTTCGATGTCTCGCTGATCGGATGGGTGATTCTGTTCGGCCTTTTCTGCGGCTTCTATTCGATGTATTACAATTACACGAAGATGCGCGCTTTCCATTATTTTTCGGGGATAAAGAGCAAAGTTGCGGCAGCCGTCGCCACCGGATTGCTCCTGTCGGCGGGAGCATTTCTTTTCCCGGCCCTGTTCAGCACCGGAGGCGTGACAATCGATGCCATCCTCAACGGTGATCCATTCTCATACACAGCAGGCGGTCTTTTCTCCGGACAAGGTTCCGGCATGAGGTGGATGCTTTTGGGAGCAGTGGGAGTCCTCCTGCTGAAAGGTGTTCTTGTCGCCGCCTCGCATAGCGGCGGAGGTGTGTCGGGCGAGTTCGTACCGACGCTATTTGCCGGTTGCGTGGCCGGATGGCTGTTTGCTTCGGGGTTGAATTATTTCACCGGAACTCATCTTCCTGTCTGGTTTTTCGCGTTGCTCGGCATGGCGGCTGTGATGGCAGGCTCAATCCATGCGCCGGTCATGGCCTTTTTCGTGCTGGTCGAAACGACCGATACATATTCCTTTATGGTTTCTTATTTCGTCGTGATTATCGTGGCTTATGCTACTGTCAAGATTCTCACTCCGACGAAATATTTCGACAACGGCCTCAGTGATCTTCTCGCCCTGAAACTGCAGAAGAATGTCCCCGGCATGTATGGTCCGGACAATCTACCTTCTGAAAAGGAACCGGCTGCTGCGGAAGCCGGTATAGACAACGCTGATCAGAAACGCAAATAAAAGGCCACAAGATCGATTCGCACGTCGAAGGGCGCCCCTCCCTTTTTCGACGCCTGGCTTTTCTTGTAATAAAACGCACGCTGCTTGTCCCACGTCGGGACCTCGGCATAGCGCGTCTCGCCGGGAGGAATGGAACAGGTGAGCCTGACAAAACGTTTGTTGAGCTGGCGCCCTTCCGAGTCGAGATATTCAATGTAGATGTTCACGCCGCTCATTGTGCGGTCGGTATGGTTGGTGATGAAGAAGGTCTCGGTGTTCGACTGCTGAGGCTTGTCGAAACCGGAGAAAGAAATTTGCTCCAGCCGGTATCCGTTGTTGCAGTCGGTGCATTGCGACGCCACCATAAAAGATCCGGCGGTCATCTCCTGCTCGTCGGAAGAGGAGCGTGAAGCGGAAGACTTCGCTTTCAGCTTATATCCTATTTTTTTTGCCTCCACAGAGTCGGATGCGGCAAGAATCAGAGTTGCCGCAAGCGCTATAACTGAAAATATTCGGATTGTGCTCATTATCTGCAAGTTTAAGCGGTTATGCAGTAAGGTCGGATATATGTTTCTAAAAATAAAGGGGTTCGCGTCCGCCGATGGAGGGGTAGATTCGGATCATGCCCCGCAGAAGTTTGTCGGCGGGATTGTCGTCTTTTATGCCGATCATTCTCCAGAAGCGGGGAAGAAACCAGAGGTTGCGCAGCCGGAATTTCAGCTTGCGCCCTGTCACATAGATCGCTCCGTTTTTTTCGTCGAGTTCGGCCACGCATTTGCCCGGGTTGCCGAGCGTGTGGTCGGTGACGGTGCGGAAAATGCTCATTTCATATTTCACCGGATTGGCAGTGGCGCGGATGTGTCCGATCACGTCGCCGGGACTGACGCGGCAGTCGGGCGATTCGAGGAGGATAATCTCATAGCTGTGGCCGGAGTCGGACGCCCTCTTTACGAGCACGCGGGTTTCATCGTCGGGATATTCCCAGATACCCTCGATGCGGTGGAGAAGTGCCGAATCGCAATATTCGCGGGCTCTCCCCTCGTCGCAGATGCGCCCGGCTAAGGCAGGCTGCCATGCGGCAATCAGAAGCATTATGAAGAGAGCAATGCGCATAGAGTGTGCTTTTGGGACTATTTCGTTGAGAAATTGTAGGATAATCCGACCGAAAGAATCTCCTTCAACATCCATTTGTGCCATTTGGGGGAGATATTGGTATCGGCAAGGGTGTCGTAGCGGAGATGGGCGTAGACTTGAGTGGAGAAGAAGCGGTTGAACTGAAAGTTCAACGTGTTTTCCCAGTCACCCTGGAATGAATCGTAGTCGGTGAAGAGATACATCTTGGTGGAATATGTGATGTTGTCGCGCATTTTCCACTGGAAATTTATCTCCGCGTTGCTACCGAATTCATTCTTCACCTTCTTGTCATCGTCGATTCCGAACTGCGCTTTGTTCACTTTCGGGTCTATGCAAGCTTTCATGTTATACGACACCGGCGCTATCGAAGTAGAGAAAACCAGGGTCTTCTTATTGTTCGATTTCGAATAAGTCATACCGACACCAAGGTTGAGCTCGCTCGGCGAGAGGAATGATGCTTTCCTATCCATCGAGTTGGAGGGATAGCTGCAGCAGAACTGCGTCTTGAAGATGGTGGTGAAGGAGTAATACCAGTTGTGGATGGCCTTGTAGCCGAGTTTCAGGTTATACTGGAAGAGATCCTGGGAGATGGAATATTTATGATATTTGTCGTCGGGGGTGGAGTTTATTGCGAGTTTATAGGAAACAGTGCTCTGGAACATCAGCTTCGGATAGAACACCGGATTGAGCTGCACGTCCCATTGGAAGTTTGTGAAAAAGGCCACATAGCTTGCGCCGCCCTGATACCAGTTGTCGGACACATAGGCCTGCGACAACTGCAGGCCGGTGTTGAGCGTATGGAGCCAGTTATAGCGATCCTTTATTACTTCTGTGGCAATTTTTTCCTTCGTGTCAACTTCGGGGAGGTCAAGGCGTCGTAGGAAGCCTTTGAAGCTGTAATCCTCTTCGGGCAGACGCGGAGGCACCGGAAGATCCCAGTAGGCATAATCGATGATTTCAGGATGTTTCACCATCGATTCGTAAAGGAGATCCTCTTCGAATCGGTTTCGGATCATGGCGTCGTGGAGCCAGCCGGGGGTGGCGCTTCCGAAAGCCACAGTCAGTGCGGAGCGGGAAAGGATGCTCTCCTGATGGCCGGTAGAATCGGGAGGAGCCGGCAGAAGAATGCGTTCGGCACCATACTTTCCGAGAGATTCCCACACCACGGTGACCATCGCCGGATCGAGAAAATCTTTTGCCAGCGGAGTGTTGGCAAGCGAACGGTAGCCGCTGAATACATGGGGCATCAGCGACCGGTTCACTCGGCGGCGTCTGTCATAGCGCAGCCAGCGGTGGGGGCCGTCGGAAGGCACCCAGCGATGGGAAGCCATCAGAAGAGAGTCGGCCTCGTCATATTGCTTGCTGGTCATTACCTGAACAGGAGCGGCGTTTTTCGCCGTGTCGGGATTGAAACCGGTGAAATCGAGGCCGTTTGCAGCATGCTGCCCCTTTGCGACAAAGGGGAGCATGCCGGATATCAGAAGAATAGTCAGATAGCGGAATCGTGTCATTATGATCAGGTTCAGTCGGCGGGGGCGGAGAGAATCTTGTCGTAATCGGGAGAATTGATGATCCTCAGCGCCTCCTTGAAGATCGGGTCGTAGGTGTTGAAGACCTTATAATAGGTGGAATTGTCGTAGACGTCGCGGCCGATCAGCCCTTTGACGTTCATCTTGAAGAGAGGTTCGCTCTGTTTGGCCTGCTCCTCGTTGAATTCCACGCCCTCTTTGGAGGCGATGTCATAGAGCTGACGGAGCATTTCACCGGTCACTTCGAAGTTGGCGACGAAATCGGAGTCGGTCTTGTATTTTTTGCGGAGCTCCTTGCGGTGGGAGTCGACATAACTGATTACGTATTTGTTGAGGGCTCCCTTTGCCACGGCGTCACGGTAATATTTGGAGAAGGCCGTAGTGTCGAGAGGCACGAAGACGTCGGGCGAGATTCCGCCGCCACCGTAGATCGGGCGGTTGAGGCGCTTGGTGTAGACTTTGAGGGAATCGACATATTTGATCGAATCGGCATGCATGAGTTCGCCGCTGTTGAGGCGGTCGAGGATGTCATGGTTATATTTCGACGAGTTCCCTTTGTCGTAGGGTTTCTGGATGTCGCGGCCGGTGGAAGTGTAGTAGTGGGCCACGGTGAGGCGCATCATCGAACCGTCGGGGAAGGGGAAGGGACGCTGCACGAGTCCTTTGCCGAATGTGCGACGGCCTACAATCACGCCGCGGTCCCAGTCCTGGATAGCTCCGGAGGTGATTTCCGACGCCGAGGCGCTATACTGGTTGACCATCACCACGAGTCGGCCGTCTTTGAAAAGCGGGCGCACGCCGTGGGGCAGGGAGTAATGGTCATAGCGCGGAGAGTTGCGTCCTTCGGTGTAGACGGCGAGCTGCCCCGGATCGAGAAGTTCGCCGAGAATCTCGACAGCGGCGTTGAGGTAGCCTCCGCCGTTCTCCACAAGGTCGAGGATCAGCTGCTTCATTCCTTGCTTCTTGAGGTCTTTCACTGCTTTCTCCACCTCTTCGCGGGTGTCGGCGGCGAATTTGTTGAGGCGGATATAGCCGGTTACGGGATCGACCATATATGCAGCGTCGACCGAATAGATGGGAATGTCGGCGCGTGTTATCTTGAAGTCTATTGTGTCGGCTACGTTGTTCTGGCGGCGGAGCACGGTTACATTGACGTCGGTGCCTTTCGGGCCGCGCAGCTTCTTCATGATCTGGCTGTTTTTCATCTTGACTCCGGCAATTGTCGAGTCATTGACGGCGATAATGCGGTCGCCGGCAAGCAGGCCGACCCGTTCCGACGGTCCTCCGGCCACGGTCTGGATCACATAGAGCGTGTCGCTGTTCATGTTGAACGTTATGCCGATGCCGCTGAAATTCCCGTTGAGGGGTTCGTTGAGTTCTTTGGTCTCCTCGGCGTTGGAATATGATGAGTGGGGGTCGAGCTCCTTGAGCATGCTCTTGATGCCGGCCTCCACAAGGGCGTCTTCATTGACGGTGTCGACATAGAACTGCGAGATGGCAGCCTCGGCCAGCCGGAGTTTTTGGTTGGCCGGAATCTGCGCCCTGACTGCGGTGAGGCAGATTGCCGCGGCGGCGACTGCTGTGAATAACAGTAATTTCTTCATATTTAGCGTCTTAATATTCTTTGTTGGGTGTTGTGGCAGGCCGGGTAGTGCCCGCTATTCGGTTTTGGGTAGAAACTTGCTTGCGTCGAAACCATTGGCCTGCAGCTCCCTGACCATCGACGAAGAGACGAATCCGTATTCCGGAAGGGCGCAGAGCAACACTGTTTCAATTCCGGCTATCTCCCGGTTGATGTCGGCGAGATTACGCTCGTATTCAAAATCGGCGGCGCTTCTGACTCCTCTTACGAGGAAATCGGCCCCGGCTTCCCGGGCAAAATCGACTGTCAGACCGGAATAAACGGCTGTCTCCACGCGGGGTTCGTCAGCGAAGATTATGTCTATCGCTTCTGCGCGCGCTTCGGCTCCTGCCGCACCCTCCGGTTTCGCCGCGTTGAATCCGACGGCCACTATCACGCGGTCGGCGATTGTTAGCGTGCGTTCAACTATAGAACGGTGACCGACGGTGAAAGGATTGAACGAGCCGGCAAAAAGGGCTGTTTTAGATTTCTGAGTCATCTTCGATCACAAGGTTGTTGATGATGAAGTTCTGGCGCTCCATCGTGTTTTTCCCCATATAGAACTCGAGCAGCGACTGGGTTGCGTCTTCCCAGTTGAGCGTCACCGGGTCGAGGCGCATCTCTGGACCGATGAATTCGGCAAACTCCGAGTCGTTGATCTCGCCAAGGCCTTTGAATCGGGTGATCTCCGCGTTGCTTCCGAATCGGGCTATCGCCTGCTCGCGTTCGTCGTCGCTGTAGCAATAATACGTGTCGCGTTCCTTCTTTTCCTCGCCGTCATCTTCCTTTTTACGGGAGCGCCCTTTCTTGCGGCGCACTGCGTTCTTGTCGCGAACGCGGAAAAGCGGCGTCTGGAGAATATAGACGTGCCCCTCCTTGACAAGATCGGGGAAAAACATCAGGAAGAAGGTGATCACGAGCAGGCGGATATGCATTCCGTCGACATCGGCATCGGTGGCGATGATCACCTTGTTGTAGCGGAGCCCCTCGATTCCCTCTTCGATGTTGAGGGCTGCCTGGAGCAGATTGAATTCGTCGTTTTTATAGACCACCTCGCGGGTCATGCCGTAGGAATTGAGCGGTTTGCCCCTCAGCGAGAAGACAGCCTGCGTCTCGGCGTTGCGCACCTTGGTGATAGTGCCCGATGCGGAGTCTCCCTCGGTGATGAAAATCGCCGACTCGTCGCGGCGGTCGGTCTTGGCGTTCGGCTTCACGCTGTCGTTAAGGTGGATGCGGCAGTCGCGGAGCTTCCTGTTATGGAGCGAGACTTTCTTCGCCTTTTCGCGGGCGATCTTCGCCACTCCGGCCATGGCCTTGCGCTCCTTTTCGTTCTGGGCGATTTTGCGCATCATCTCGTCGGCCACTTCCTTATGCTTGTGGAGATAGTCGTCGAGCTCTTTTTTTATGAAGTCTCCGATGAATTTGTTGACGGTCAGTTCGCCGTCGGGCTCGACGGTCTTGCTGCCGAGCTTCACCTTTGTCTGGCTTTCGAACACCGGCTCCTGGATCCTGACCGAGACGGCGGCCACCATTCCCGACCGGATGTCGGAATATTCATAACCTTTCCCGGAATAATCCTTGATCGTGCGGCACACATGCTCTCGGAAGGCCGTGAGATGGGTGCCGCCCTGGGTGGTGTGCTGCCCGTTGACAAATGAGAAATATTCCTCGCCGTTCTGGTCGGTGTGGGTGAGCACCACTTCGATGTCGTCGCCCTTGAGATGGATGAGAGGATAGAGGGGTTCGGGGCGTTTCTCGCGGGCCATAGCATCCTTGATAAGATCGAGCAGACCGTTGCGCGAGCTGTATTTTTTGCCGTTGAGGAAGATCTGCAGCCCGACGTTGAGATAGGTGTAGTTGTTGACCATCATCTCGATTGTCTCGGGACGGAACTTGAAGTCGCCGAAGAGGATGGGATCGGGGGTGAATTCCACAATCGTTCCGTTGGGTTCGGTGGTGTCGAGCGGTTCGGTGTGCTCGATCAGGTCGCCCTTGTCAAACTTCACCGTCACCATCTTTCCGTCGCGGACGCTGCTGACGGTGCATTTGGTCGACATGGCGTTGACCGCCTTAAGGCCGACGCCGTTGAGACCCACCGATTTCTGGAAGCTCTTGGAGTCGAACTTGCCGCCGGTGTTGATGTCGGAGGCCACTTCCTTCACCTTCCCGAGCGGGATGCCGCGACCATAGTCGCGTACCCTGACGGTGCCCTCTTCCGATACGTCGATGTCGATCCGGGAGCCTTTCCCCATGTTGAATTCGTCGATCGAATTGTCTATCACCTCTTTCATGAGAATATAGATACCGTCGTCGCTATAGGTTCCGTCGCCGAGTTTGCCGATATACATGCCCGGACGCCGGCGGATATGCTCGTTCCATTTCAGGGTCTGGATGGAGCTTTCGTCGTAGTTGTCGGCACTGGGGGCAGCAGAAGTCTGTGGGGCTTCGGGTTCAGGGAGATTGAAAAGATCGTCGCTCATTTTGGTTCTGATAGTGATATGCGCAGCAAATGTGCATTTGGCCACAAAGATACAAAAAAATCCGCTAATTCGGAAATCGCGATTTCTGAATTAGCGGCCGAATTAGCGACTCGTATTAACGCGCGAGGGAATCAGGTTTGCTTACCGGAAGGGAATCAGGTAGGCTTATAGGCAGAGGCATTGGTTTGCATGCGCTGAGCGGCGTCACTCTGAGGACATTGGCCGCTTTGCTTTTTGTGGCGCGAGGTCTAAGCATGACGTTCGAGCGGTACAGTCGTTGACCCCTCAGCGGCGAGATGCCGAGTTGATGTCTGGTTTTTGCCCTTAGCTGCTTTTGGGCTTTTACACAACATGCGATGCCTTTAGCCGCACCAATGCAGAAATACTTTGTCTGAGCGTTGCTGACGAAGGCAAGGCTCATGACAATGGTGAGAAGTGTTAAAATCCGTTTCATAATAAAAAAGTTTTAAAGTGAATAAATAGAAATATATTGTCAGAGGGAGAGCCTGCGCGCGTCGGGAAGGTCGGCCGACGTTTCGAAAACCACCTCTCTGACTCCGTTGTTGACGAATTCTACGTAGCTTGCGGTCGCAATCGTGTCGATGTCGAAGGAGACGATGAATTTTTCTCCGAGGCGGCGGTCGTCATAGCCTATGTAGTCGCGGGTGGCCTTCAGTTCGGCCATCGAACCGATGCGGCGGTGGCGTTGCTTCACAGCGTCGACGGCCCTGAAATAATCCATCTTTCCCTTATGGACTCCTTCGATATCGTTGCCGATGAATGCCAACGCCGGCGAGGTCAACACAACGATGGCAATTGCGACAAGCGCAGCGCGATATCCTCTGTCGGCAAATGCGACAAGAACAAAGAACATCGCTCCGCCTACGCCGTAACCTACGAGGGTTGCGACCGCGGAGGGGAGAAGGAAATTCTCCTTGGCAATTTGCCAGGCGATTACACCGACCGGAATGGAGAGTGCGAATCTCCAGGCATACTTGCGGCTATCTTTGAAAATGACGAACAGCGTTATGACAACGGCTGTGATTATGATTATCGTGATATTCATGTTCGCTGGTTTTAAGAAGTTATTAATGATGGTTTTAGCAAAGGTCGTGGCGATGGTTTTAGCGAAGGTAAAGAGTGACCTCTTTCAGATGTCGGTTGCCGCCCCGGTCGGCATGCGAATATTCCAACAGCTTTTTGTCGATCTTTACCGATCTGTTGTCGATCCGGCCGTTGCCGTGATAATTGGCCCCGAGGAGTTCATAATATGTTCTGGTGTGTCCGTCATCGTCGGTGTACGACCGCATTAAGAAAGATGCGTTAAGCTTGTCGCCCCTCGTGTTGTTTTTGAAGTCGATGAAACAAGCCGAGCGGTTGGAGTCTTCCTTCTTGCGCGTAACCACAAGCGAACAGTTGTCGCCCGACTCCTTCTTGAAATCCTTCAGCAATCCCTCCAGCTGTTTCATGTCGTCGGAGGGCACCCAGCCATAGATTGTCGTCGGTTTGACAGTCAGGCGGGGATTTTCAGGCTCGGCTGTAAAAATCATGATAGCGGCAATTATCGCATAGGAGAGCACGAAGCAAAACGGCAGCCATTTTCCCCGGTTGATAAGAGCCGCGACAATCAATGTTAAAAATGACCATCCGATCAAAATCGCCCATGTCTCGACAGCCGACGCGCCGAGCAACGCGCAGAATGAACAAGTGGCGAGAGCTCCGAGAAGCGACCAGAAGAATATGTTTGACACTCTTTCGTCGTCTATGATTTCGCCACGGGTCAGGCAGAGGCCGCAACCAAATGCGATTGCAGCAAAGAGAATGCAGGTAGAAATTGTCGTTTCCATAATTCTAAAAAGCTTTGGTTACGGCTGCAAATATATGATAAATCTCCCAGAATGTCAAGTATTTAGAAAAGCGATTGCAAATATTCTTTTTAGCAAAAAAGGCGATCGGATATCCCTTTTTTATTGGCTGATTTAAACTCGATTTTGGCTGAATTACACTCGTTCTACGGATATGATTTTGCATATTTGAGCATCTTTGTTAATTTTGCGTATAGAAGTCGTTTCACCTTTCTTTTGGAGTATGCCTCTTTTTCGTTTTATATTCCTCATACTTCTGAGCCTTTTGGCAAACTCTTGCGCCCGCAGCCGCGAGGAGGGGCAAATTCAGCGTGCCGTCGGGCCGGCCGAGGCAACGTCAGTGGCGAGTTCTGCCACTCGGTCCCGACTCCTTGTCGGCACCGCCTCCAACCGTTTTTACAGCTTCGATCCGCGCACCGGCTCCATGCTGGCGTATCCGTTGCCACCGACTGATACCGTCGAACCGGTTTATGCCGTCAGGGATCTCGGCAACGACGAATTTCTCGTGGCCCGGCGCAATCATGGGATAGAGAGGGTGAAATATGATTTGCGGGGGGATTCGGCAATTATCGCTTCCCATAGTTTCATTCCGATGCCGTCGGGGTCTTTGCCCGACAAAGGAATTCACTACAGCACGTATGATATTCTTCGAATCGAGTCATTGATTTTTTTAGGTACGTCCAACGGACTTCTGACGCTCTGTCCCGAAGATCAGTGGCAGACACGTTATGTACTGCCATTGAAGCCGATGCGCGACAATGTCTATCAATTCGCGGTCAGGAAACTCAGATTGATAAAAGATTCCGTCGAGGCTTTTACCGAACGCGGGGTGTATGCCGTTGCTCTTTCCGATATCGACAATCCGGCAGCCAAACCCCGGCTGATAACAAGGGAATGCGAAGCGTCATCTCCGAATCTTTCTGTCACTACCGACTCGGCAGTGTATATAGTAGATTCAGGTCGTCTTTATCAGACGGCGTCAGTTCTCCCGGAAGCGGAGAAAGTCAGACTGATTGATCCGAACGGTTATATTCTCTCGGATCGTGGAGGCATATGGCACGGCAAGCAATTCCTCGGAGATCTTAAGGATGCCTCCTCGGTGAAGGCTATATCTTTCGACACGCTCTCGTGCTTATTATATCAGGTGAGACCGGACGGTATCTATCAATGTTCGGTAAGTAAAGGAATTTTGCCTCATGGTCGCAGTTCACGGCTTTTCTCTCCAAATCCGGAGGGAGACAGCTATGTCTCTCTTCTTGCCACGCCTTCGGGATTGTTTGCCGGATCGCGTAAAAGTCTGCGAAAACTGGACAAAGAGGGAAACACTGATGTCGAATACCGATTTCCTGAACTTGAAAAGGAGTATCAGAACCCCTATGTCACTTCGCTGACGCTGAATCCCACCGGTCAGATTATTGCCGGCACTCTCAATCATGGAAACTGGGAAGTGCCCGCGCGTGGAAACCTCATGTTAGTCTACGACCGACCGATGGATGTTAAGAGCGGTTTGCCCGGCGATCCGCTACCGGAAAGACCGTGGCTTACAATGGAATCCTTATTAAGCAGATGGCCGGTGATGCTGTGTATTATAGTAGTGGCAGTGCTGCTGATTGTCGGTGCCCTGATAGTCGTCAGGCGGCATCGTGTCGCTCTCACTTCACGGTCGACCGAGCTCGCCAAGATTATCCGCCGCTATCCTAACTTGAATTTAGTTCCAATAGCTGAGAATCTGGAGGCTTTTGTGGCCGAACCCCTCGATAAGAAAAAGAGATCGAAGGCCTTGAATTCATTGTCTCGGCTTGAGATATTAGTGGAAAAGAATCTTGATAACCTCAAACGTCTCTTGTCTTCACTTCCTGCAGAGAAAAAGAATGAGGATGAAGGATCAATGCAGACGATACTGGCAGACTTCCGCCAGAAGGCAGAGATTATAATGCGCGAGAAGTTGGCAATCCCTCAGGACGCACCGCTGACTGCCCGTCTGGAGGCTTTGGCCGAAGTGACGAAGTTACTCCCCGACTTGGAAAGCGCTATCGAAAAGTGGGCTGAGTTCCCTGTCGAAGAGGAAACATTGAAAAAGAAATGGTGGGATTATCTTGCGCTTGATTCGCATGCCATTTGGTGGCGCTATCCATTGTTAAAAGATTCACCACAAAAGAAAGAGAAGTCTGACAAAAATGATAAGAAGCAGACTGACGATATTACGAAGTCCGACAAAAAGAAGCCTAAAGATAAAGATGCTGAATTCTACGATTGGGAGGGACGTTATCTTTTCCTTTCTGTTGTGTTCTGCAATAACTATGAAATGGCTGTAGGCACTAAAAAAATATCCGATGAGCGCAAGAAGGGATTGCTGGCTCAGACATATAACGATAAAATGGGGAGCCTCTATAAATATCTGGCAGACATGATGACCAAGGAATATGTGTTTGCCGAGCGGCCTCCTCTAATTCCCGCGACCACTGGCGACATATTGTGGCATTTATTTGTAAGAAAGGCGAATGAATCCTTTGGTAACAATGGCGGGGGAACTCTGCCGCAATGGACCAAGCAGGCAATACACTATCGTTTGAGGGAAGAACCGGATAAGAATGTAAAGGGAGCCAACACTCGCGGTCGCCCGAAGAAAACAGCGAAATAAAATAGCCACTTTTTGTAGGAATGCAACGCGAAAAAGTTTTTGTTACGATTAACAAAAACACCAATTTTAGAGATTTTGTTAATCATAACAAATAAAACCGACCGTTTCGGTGTTTTTATTTGTTACGATTAACAAAATTTTTTGTGAGAGATGACTTTAAACCTTTTTTAATATCGCTTTGTTGTTTAGATAGACGGTCGGAAACAATGTCCGTTTGCTGAGATGCCATGATGTTCCGGCCGCCTCACGATAGAATATACTAATTATCAAATTACACATTATACATTATACTATGAACACAGCACCTCTTCAGGGCATCAAGGTAGTGGATTTCACAAGCGTCCAGTCCGGCCCTTCCTGCACACAGCTTCTCGCATGGCTCGGAGCCGAAGTAATCAAAATCGAACGTCCCGGCACCGGCGACGCCACCCGTAAGGAACTTCAGTTCGATCCAGATTGCCCGAGCTATTACTTCCTGCAGCTCAACTCCGACAAGAAGTCGCTCGCACTCGACGCCGCCACTCCCGACGGCCGCGAGATCCTCACGCGCCTCATCAAAGACGCCGATATCTTTATAGAAAACCTCCATCCCGGAGCAATGGACAAGCTCGGCTTCAGCTGGGAAGTTGTCCACAAAATCAATCCCCGTTGCATCTACGGCACCATCAAGGGATTTCCCGTTTCGTCGCGTTTCGCCGACCTTAAGGCTTACGAGCCTGTGGCTCAGGTGACAGCTTGCGCCGCGTCGACTACCGGCTGGTGGGAAGGCGACAACGCAGTGCCGACCCAGAGCGGCGCCGCCCTCGGCGATTCCAACACCGGTATGCACATGACCATCGGTCTGCTCGCCGCCCTTTGCCAGCGCGAGAAGACAGGCGAAGGATGCTACGTATATCAGTCGATGCACAACGCCTGCCTCAACCTCTGCCGAATCAAGACCCGCGACCAGCTTACGCTCGACCGCATCGGTTATCTCACACAGTTCCCGCAATATCCCGACGGAAAATTCTCCGACTTCGTTCCCCGTTCGGGTAACACGGAGGGCTCCGGAGTGCTCGGCTGGACCTACAAGTGCAAAGGCTGGGAGACCGACCCGAACGCATACTGCTACATCATCTTCCAGCGCGGCAAGAAGGATTTCGAGCTCGCTTGCAAGGCCTTCGGTTTCGAAGACTGGCTCACCAACCCCGATTTCAACACCGCCGACGCTCGCGACCGCCACAAACAGGAGGTTTGGAAACGAGTTCAGGAGTGGGCTATCGACAAAGATAAATTCGAGGTTGTAAAGCTTCTGGCTCCCTACGGAGTCCCCTGCGCCCCTGTCCTCAACACGAAAGAGGTTCTCGACGACCAGTCGCTCTACGACGGCAATACACTCGTAAAGATCGACCAGGGCGGAAAGATCGGCACATTCGTCACTGTCGGAGTTCCTTTCACGATGTCGAACTATCAGCCGAACTACGGTCCTTGCCCGACATTGGGAGGCAACACCGACGAGATCCTGACAAAATACGGCTTCTCGGCCGACCAGATCGCAAGCTTCAAGGCCAACGGCACGACAGCTCCTATGCCTAAAGCAGCTCCTGCCGAACCAGCCAAGAAATAAATTCCACAACTTATCAAAAGGCCACGGGAGAATCCCGCAGAGGGTAACCGTGGCCTTTTCTTAGACTTATCCAATCATATTTTATTACTATGGACACAACAAACGCTCCCAAATATCCCGATCAGGTAACAGGAATGTACGTGCTCGCACGCGCTCTCCGCATGGTCGGAATCGACCAGATGTACGGCCTCGTCGGCATTCCGGTCACCGAATTCGCATATATAGCCCAGGAGCAGGGCATCAAGTTCGTAAGCTTCCGTCATGAGCAGCAGGCCGGCATGGCCGCCCAGACCCATGGCTATCTAACCGGCAAGCCCGGCGTGCTCCTCACCGTCTCGTCGCTCGGCTTCCTCAACGGACTGACCGCCACGATCAATGCCACTGTCAACTGCTATCCTATGATTCAGATCTCCGGTTCAAGCGAACGCGAGCCGATCGATCTCGACCAGGGCGCTTACGAAGGTCTCGACCAGCTCAATGTCGCCAAACCTCTTGTCAAAGCAGCCTACCGCGTCAACAAAGCCGAGGATATCCCGACGGCGGTGGCCCGCGCCTATCGCGCCGCAGTGAGCGGACGCCCCGGCGGCGTCTATCTCGACGTGCCGACTCCCTGTCTCGGCCAGATTGTGAACCGCGCCGACATCGAGCCGCTCTGCTATCAGCTCGTTGATCCGGCTCCCGCAATGCCGCCGGCTCCGGCAAGTGTAGACCGCGCAATGGAGCTTATCGCTTCGGCCAAACGTCCGGCGATTCTCATTGGCAAAGGCGCTGCCATGGCCCGTGTAGAAGGCCAGCTCAAGGAATTTGTCGACAAGACGGGCATTCCTTACCTGCCTATGTCGATGGCCAAGGGAGTGCTTCCCGACGACGGCCCTCTGAGCGCCCTTGCATGCCGATCGATCATCATGGAGACCGCCGACGTCGTTATCCTTTGCGGCGCCCGTCTCAACTGGCTCCTCTCCAGAGGCCACGGACGCTGGAGCAAGACAGTGAAATTCGTTCAGCTCGACATCGATCCCGAAGAAATCGACTGCAACCGCCCGATAGCCGCTCCGGTGGTAGGCGACCTCGCTTCTTCGCTCGACGCAATGATCGCCAAGCTCCCCGACTATAAGATGAGCATCGATTCGGCATGGGTTCCCCAGCTGCAGGCTCACACGAAGGAGGAGAACGCCAAGTTCGCCGCCCGTCTGAAAGAGAACGCATCGGCTATGCCGATGAACCACTGGACCGCTTTGGGCGCCATCAAGCCCGTAATGGCCGCAAACCCCGACGTGATCCTCGTGAACGAGGGTGCCAACACCCTCGATGACACCCGCGACGCCCTTGACATGGAGCTCCCGCGCCACCGCATCGACTGCGCCACATGGGCAATCATGGGTATGGGAATGGGTTCAGCTGTCGGAGCCGCCGTTTCCACCGGCAAGAGCGTCGTTGCCATCGAAGGCGACTCTGCGTTCGGTTTCTCGGGAATGGACTTCTCCACAATCTGCAGGTTCAACCTCCCCGTTACAGTAGTGATCTTCAACAACGGAGGTATCTATAACGGCATCGGCGTCAACCTCAGCAAGGATGGCGACCCCGCGCCGACGACCCTCGACATCAAGGCCCGCTACGACAAACTCGGAGAATGCTTCGGAGCCGACAACTATTATGTCACGACTCCTGAAGAACTTACCGAAGCCCTTACGAAGTCGATTGCCTCGAAACGCCCGACATTGATCGACGTGCAGCTCGCCGCCGACTCCGGCAAGGAATCCGGACATATCGGCTATCTCAATCCCGCACCGCTTCAGAACATAGTTGTCTGATCTGATATAGGTCTGATCTAAGTTGCCCCGGAATTTCCGGGGCAACCCATATCCTCACTATAAATATAGTTTTATGGAACACATCATTCTTTACGCAATAGTCCCGATCCTGGTGATAATGCTGCTGGGATATTATTCGGGAAAGACAGGAGCCTTTACAGGAAGCAACGCGAGGGTGCTCAACAAGGTGGTGCTCAACTACGCACTTCCCGCCGCTCTCTTCATCTCGATCGTGAAGGCCAACCGGGAGATGCTGAGCGTAGACCTCAAGCTGACTATCATCTCCTTCGTGGTGCTTATCGCCTGCTTCTTCCTGGTCTATTTTGTCTATCTCTGGTTTTATAAAGACACAGTGGCCGAGTCGGCCATATCGGCCCTTATCTCCGGTTCGCCTACGATCGGATTCCTTGGTTTCGCAGTGCTGCAGCCTATTTTCGGTGACTCCGCGTCTGTCGGACTCGTAATCGCGATTGTAGCCATCGAGGTTAACGCCATCGGCATTCCTATCGGTCTGGCGCTGCTCAATAGCGGCAATGCGGCAAAGGCCGCAGGAAACACCGGAAAGAAACCCAATCCCTGGATGCCGGTGATCAACGCCATCAAGGAGCCTGTGGCATGGGCTCCGATTCTGGCCGTGATCCTCGTGCTCTGCGGGCTTAAATGGCCTGCATATCTCGATCCGTCGTTCGATCTTATCAAAGGCGCCAACGCTTCGATTGCAGTCTTTGCCGCCGGCATCACCCTTTCGTCGGTGAAGATTAAGATCAATGGCCAGGCAATAATGGGATCGGTGCTCAAACTGATTGTCATGCCGCTCGCGATTCTTATTGTCGGCATCATCTTCCACATGACGCCGGTCAATCTGAAGATGCTCGTGGTCTGCGCAGCTCTGCCGCCCGCTTTCTCCGGCATCATCATCGCCAGCCGTTACAACACGTATGTGGCAACCGGAACATCGTCGCTTGCTCTCTCCACCATCCTCTTTATGGGTTTCTGCCCGCTCTGGATATGGTTTACCGACCTTTGCATCGGATGGTTCTATTGATCGACATGAAGCCGAATTTGTTTCATTAGTAAAATGATTAGCTATGGATAGTTCTATTATAACTCCCTTTGCAAAAGCGCTCGACGAGCAAAAGGCCCAATATGCCGGTGTCATTTCCGACGGCGTGAAAAGCATCGCTTTGCCCGCTTCGGAAGAGAGCATGCAGATAGGGAAGAAAAATTTCCTTACGGAGAGCGGCTGGACATTTATCGTGATCGGTGTGATCGCTGCGATTGCCGGTCTGGTGATGTGCGTGCCTGGAATCTGGATCAGCGGTTTCACGGCGATAGCCAGCGGCGTCTATTGCATCGTCAAGGGTGAGGCACAGCTCAAGGCCGAGGCCTTCACTAAAGTCGGTGACTCCGTTTACTCGTCGATAGAGGGAACAGTCGCAAAAGTCAGCAAAGGCTGGACTGCCGATATCGTTGCCCAGAACGCCGGTTTGCGCAAGAGCATCATAAATTCCGCCGCTTCCAACGATGAGAAGGCAGAGGCTGTCGGCAAAGTCGTCGACGAAGGATATTTCCACGTCGATATGGCAGATATCCGCAAAGAGATTGATTCCGCTGCTGCGAAATCGACACTCGACTCGATGCGTGACACTCTGTCCAAGGCCGGACAGGCTCTTTCCGACGCGCTTGACGTAGCGGCCAAAGCCCGTCAGGATATCTTGACATCACTCTCGGCGCCTGCCAAAGCGCAGCCTGCCCCCGCAAAGTAAAAGCACGAAATATAAAAAAGTAAAAATAAGGCCTGAACAGGGTGTCGGAAACGCGAGTCGTTTCTGACACCCTTTCTGCGTTTCATGCGGTTTGCTGCGATTTGCCCCGATTTTTCTCCGGAACAGTTTGGGGAAACAGATTATTTGCTTATATTTGCATAAGCGATAGCAAATCATTTGTTCAAGCCTAACTGTTCAACCCAACTGTTCAAGTTTAACCTTATCCCGAATCTATGCCATGAAAACAACCGCCGCCACCGCCAAAAAGTATACCCCGGCCCAGATAGAAAACGACCGCCGGGTGCTCGAACTTCTCTCTCAGACGTTTGGAAGCGTTTCCGCCGCCAGCACTGAAATAATTAATCTGGAGGCTATCCTCAACCTTCCGAAGGGCACGGAGCATTTCGTGGCCGATCTCCACGGTGAAGACGAGGCTTTCAGCCATATCCTCCGCAATGCCAGCGGAAACATCAAGCGGAAAGTCCGCGAGATTTTCGCCAACACCATCAGCGAGGCCGAGATCACCCAGCTCTGCTCGCTGATATATTATCCCGAGCAGAAACTCGAACTCGTGCGCGCCGAGGAACCCGACTTGGAGAATTTCTACAACATCACTCTACACCGCCTCGTGCGCGTGCTCCAGAGCGTCAGCTCCAAATATACGCGCTCGAAGGTGCGCAAGGCCCTGCCGAAGGAATTCGCCTACATCATCGAGGAACTTCTCCACGAATCCCCCTCGGGAGAGAGCAAGCAGATGTATTACACGCGCATCGTGGAGACCATCATATCCTGCGGACAGGCGAGCGAGTTTATAATCGCCATCTGCAACGTGATCCAGCGTCTCAGCATCGACTTCCTCCACATCCTCGGCGACATCTACGACCGCGGCCCCGGTGCGCATCTGATCATGGAGACTCTGGCCGGATATAAGGATTTCGACATCACCTGGGGAAACCACGACGTGCTCTGGATGGGAGCCTGCGCCGGCAACGACTGCAACATCGCCAACGTGCTCCGCATCGCGCTGCGTTACGGCGAACTGACCACTC
The DNA here is from genome assembly GCA_905214735.1 of uncultured bacterium. GTDB lineage: Bacteria > Bacteroidota > Bacteroidia > Bacteroidales > Muribaculaceae > Lepagella. The sequence continues at coordinate 41,912 of CAJMNI010000016.1, forward strand.
TCGAAGAGGGTTATGGCATCAACCTGCTGCCGCTTGCCACGTTCGCCATGGACACCTACGGCGACGATCCCTGCGAAGTGTTCCGCCCGAAGGTCGACGACGACAGCCCGCTCAACAGCCCGAAAACAATGGCGCTCACGGCCAAGATGCACAAGGCTGTGACCATCATCCAGTTCAAACTCGAAGGGGCGATGATCGACCGTCATCCCGAATGGCGCATGGAGTCGCGCAAGCTTCTATCCGCCATATCGCCCGATTTCAAGGAGGTGACAGTGGAAGGAAAGACCTATCCTATGCGCGACACCAATTTCCCCACAATCGATCCCTCGGATCCGTTCCGTCTCACTCCCGAGGAGGAGGCTCTCGTGGCCCGGCTTCACCGCTCCTTCATGATCAGCGACAAGCTGAAACGCCACATAAGCATCTTCTTCGACCATGGCTGCATGTTCAATGTCAGGAACTCCAATCTGATGTATCATGCCTCGGTGCCCCTCAACGAAGACGGTTCGCTGAAAGATGTCGAGGTTATGGGGCGGAAGTATCACGGCCGCGAACTTCTCCACAACATCGGGATGCTGATGCGCGCCGCGATCAACCGCGACACTCCCCCCGACGTGCGCGAATATGCCCGCGATTTCTACTGGTATCTCTGGTGCGGCCCCGATTCTCCCCTCTTCGACAAGCATGCCATGACCACTTTCGAGCGCTATTTCATCGCCGACAAGTCGACCCATACGGAAGTGAAGGGCAATTATTATGTGCTCCGCGACCGGGAGGACGTCTGCGACATGATCCTCGACGAATTCGGAGTGGAAGGTTCCCACCGCCATATCATCAACGGCCACGTGCCGGTGAAAGTGGGGAAAGGGGAGAACCCAGTGAAGGCCAACGGCAAGCTGATGGTGATCGACGGTGGGTTTGCAAAGGCTTATCACAACACCACCGGAATCGCCGGCTATACGCTCGTGTATCATTCGCGCGGGTTCGTGCTTGTGCAGCACGAGCCGTTCAGCAGCACCGAAGAGTCGATCCGCCTCGGCACTGACATCGTGTCGATTACCCAGCTCGTGGAGATGAGCGAGAACCGGATGCGCGTGCGCGACACCGACAAGGGCTCCGAACTCCAATCGCAGATCGACGAGCTCCGCGAGCTTCTCTACGCCTACCGCCACGGCATGATAAAGCCGCGCCGCTGACCGCGCCGTCGCCCGGACAACGCCTATTCCGTATCCAGAATGCGTTCGGGATACGGTATTACATCGCATTCACTTTTGCCTTTTGCGGGTAATTGATTAACTTTGCCGTTGAATCAAATCATCAGACATGGCTATGAATGTTTCGCGGCTGAAGGGGTATGCGCTTGCCGCCCTTGCCGCCGCCGCTTATGGCACAAATCCCGCGTTTGCAATCCCGCTCTATGATCAGGAGATGAATCCCAACAGCGTGCTTCTTTTCCGCTACGTGATGGGGTTGCCGCTGCTGGCTCTGCTTATGGCCGCAAGGGGCACCGGCTTCAGATTGCCGAAAGGGGAGACGGGACTGACGGCTGTGCTCGGAATCCTAATGGCGCTCTCATCGCTCACCCTCTTCGAAAGCTACCGCTACATGAATTCGGGAGTGGCGTCGACGCTGCTGTTTGTATATCCGATCATGGTGGCGGTGATGATGATCTTCTTTTTCCACGAACGATTCCGGGCCGCGGTGGCGATATGTCTGGTGGTGATGGGCGCCGGCCTGGTGATGCTTATGAAGCCGCAGGGAGGGGAATCGGTTAGTCTACTCGGCGTGCTTCTCGTGATGGTGTCGGCCCTTACCTACGCCCTCTATATCGTGATGGTCAATGTCTCGAAGCGAGTGCGCAAGATCCCGACTACCAAGCTGCTGTTTCATGTATTGGCATGGGGATGTCTGGTCTATGTGGTGATGATTCCGATGGGATCGGAACTTACTCTGCCTGCAAAGGGGAGCGGATGGCTCAACCTCGCCGCGCTTGCCATAATCCCGACTGTATTCTCGCTGGCATGCACCACAAGGGCCATCCAGCTTATCGGTTCGACGCCGACCGCCATCCTTGGCGCTCTGGAGCCGCTTTCGGCCGTAGTGCTGAGCATAACGGTGCTCGGACAGGATATAACAGGCCGTGAAATCATAGGCGGCGTTTTGATCGTGGTGGCCACTCTGATGGTGATCGCCGACAAATCGGTAGACAGCTTTATTCTCCACGTACGCAAGATGTTCCCGCGGAAACGCCGCGCTGAATAGACCTGAAATAGACCTGTCGCAGCAATCGTTTCGACCGGAGGCCCCGGGTATATTAGATGTATAAACGGGAAATTATAGACCCGGCTTCCCGAGCTGTGATAATTTATTTGCATAATTTTGCTGCGGAATTTTATAAGGTCTATCTAATTGTACGAATTATAAGGTTTATGAAGTTTAGATTTTTACTATCCGCGGCAGTGGCTTTCGTGATGTCTCTGGCGGCCGAAGCGTATGAAACGGGCGATGTGGTCGAGCTGACCCCGCAGCTTTACGGCAAAGTGTTCAGCAAAAACGGCTCCAATCATATCGTGGAGGTTTATGCCAACCCCGACAACAAGCCGTCGGGAGCTCTCGAGATTAAAAACATGTATACAGTAGGCGGTGACACATTCACCGTGACGATGATCGCTACCGGCGCGTTCGAATATTCCGACGTGACCGACGTCACGGTCGGAGCGCAGGTCTATCTTGTCGGATCGCGTGCGTTTCTGGGCTGCACGAAGCTTACGAGTTTTGTAGAGAGCGAGCCGGGCAGCGTCACCGTGATCAACGACGAGGCGTTCGGCTATACGTTGAAACTTACCGAGGCACGTTTTCCCGGAGCGAAGCTTGTGGGTGAGTTTGCGTTCCGCCGTTCGGGAATCGCGAGTGCTACGATGCCTGAAGTAAAGGAAATCAAAGCAGGTGCCTTCCAGGAGTGCCAGAACCTTGTCTCGTTAAATGGAGGCGCAAAGGTTGAGAGCATCGGAAATATAGCGTTCTGCAACTGCCCTAAATTCACAGGCATGACGCTCGGTTCCGTCGCTTGCAAAGGTGGGCTCCACGACTTTCGCTTTCGATGTCGAGCTGAAGGATATGGTTATCCCCGCCGGACAGACCGAGGCCGGGAACAGTGGATATCAGGGATCGGGACTGACGCGCGTGTTTATCCTCTCCGACAAGGTGATGGATTTCTGCGAGGCGAGCATGATCCTGCGCCACAAGACGATCACCGACCTCTATTGCGTCAACAGTGTGATTGAGGAGGTTGCCGGTTTCCTGAAGAATTGAGGCTCCGACGGCGACACGTCGATGCTGACGCAGGCCACTCCCAAGTCGATCGACGAGGTGCTCAGACTGCAGCTTACGGATGCTGAGAATGTATATGAAGTGAAGATGGGCGTCGAAGGAGTGACCGATCTTCATGTCTATGACAGCGTGAGCGGCGAGGAGATACTTCCTGTCGACGGAAAGTATACGATAGCTGCCGACAATGTTAGGCTCAGTTATTATGTCGACGCGATCAATCTGATTGACTATGTCACCTCGCGCGAGAAGAAGGATCCTTCGGCGATAGGGGAGATCTCGGTCGAGGCAGGCGAAGTGGCAGCATATTACACGCTTTCTGGTCTTCGTGTGAGCGAGCCTGCTGAAGGAGGCATCTACATCTGCCGCTACAAAGACGGCACGGCGCGTAAGATGAGATACTGAAAGCGCAAGCTGAGATACTGATATACAGAGAGGAACCGAGTGCAAAGAGAAAATAAGTGTCGGAAAATTTGGAATAGCCCCAAATAATGACTAACTTTGCATTCGCAAAAGAAAAATCGGTGCGCCGATTAGCCGGGGTGCCGAAAAGGTCCTATAGCTCAGTTGGTCAGAGCACCTGACTCATAATCAGGGAGTCCTTGGTTCAAGCCCAAGTGGGACCACCACTTAGAAATCAAGCACTTACATTCATTTGTAGGTGCTTTTCTTTTTATAGCACGGAACTTATTCGGAACTTTGATTTTCCGATTCCTACTTTCCATATCTTCTTGACTTCTTCAACGAGCGCATCTTTGCGCTTGCGGTCAGCGGTAGTGCAGACTCGTCAAACGCCGCTGACCGCATTGACTCCATCGGCGCTGCCTCGCTTGCGACCGACAATGCCGAGCCGTTGCGCCTCTCGCAGGTTATGTCATTTTTATGATGTATGACAAATAGAATTGCGATTTTACCCCGTTTTGTTTGGTATGATTAACAAAATTCACTACCTTTGCAGTCATGAAGATAATAGCAAGGCAACAGTATATTGAGCATATTCAGAGATTTATCGGCAAGGGTATGATAATCGCCCTTACCGGGCAGCGTCGCGTTGGCAAGAGTTATATAATCCGTCAACTCGTCAAAGAGATTGAAGCCGACAATCCGGATGCCAATATCGTCTATATCAATAAGGAAAAAACAAAGTATGCCGATATAAGAAATGCAGATGATCTCTCGCGTTATCTTGACGGCAAACTGAAAGAAGATGCGGAGAATTATTTACTCATTGACGAGGTGCAGGACATTGACGGTTTTGAGAATGTCCTCCGTAGCCTTAATGCCGATGAGGAATGCCAGATTGTCGTGACCGGAAGTAACGCCAAAATGCTTTCGTCGGAGCTTTCCACATACCTCGGCGGTCGATATATTGAGATTCATATCCTGAGTCTTTCATACCGGGAGTTCCTGTCCTTTCACGGGCTTGATGATTCTGATGACAGTCTTCAGAAATATCTCGGATTCGGCGGTCTTCCTCACCTGTATCGTCTCGGACTTGAAAACGAGGATATGGTATGGGAATATATACAGAACATCTACAATACCATTGTTTTGAAAGATGTGGTGCAACGGGAAGGATTGCGCAATGTGACACTGTTTGAAAACCTGATGTCATACGTCAGCGACAACGCGGGGCAACTTGTGTCGGCTACGTCATTGTCGAAATATCTCAAATCTCAGCGAGTGGAATTGACCCCGTTGTCGGCGATAAATTATCTGAAAGCCGCCTCAAACGCTTATATCATCAATAAGGTGCCGAGATATGACATACATGGAAAGCGTCTGTTGGAGACCAACGACAAATATTACTTTGAGGACTTGGGGCTGCGCAATATGCTTGCCAGACCCAACCGTATCGGCGACATAGAGAAAGTAATAGAAAACGCCGTCTATCTACACCTCAAAAATCTCGGATACAAGATTAGCGTCGGAACACTTCCCAATGGTGAGATTGATTTCGTTGCCGAAAAAGGCGGCATATCGGTCTATATACAGGTGGCGTATCTAATCGCTGATGATAAGACAATGGAACGGGAGTTCGGGAATCTGCTGAAGATACAAGACAACTATCCCAAGTATGTCATATCCATGAATCCGATGTCACGCCCTCAGAACTACGAAGGCATAAAACATCTGACATTACGACAGTTTCTGATGACAGATGACTTATAACCAATGGCAGTTCATTTTAGGAACTTTTAATATGACTAATTTGTATAATCCCGGCTGCATTCAGCATAGTTCAAGCAAGCTTGACTCTGCTTTTCATTGGCACGGGATTTGGCACTGCGACAAATAATGATTAAATTTGCACAAACGAAGATAAGAACGGCGTTGCAGAATGATGAAGTACAGAGGTGCCTCATCCGAGCCAAGTCCGATTTTTAACATACAGAATCAGATGTCCCACAACAAGTTACCTTGAAGTTCAAAGTGCAAGTGGGACCACCACTTAGAAATCAGGCAGTTACGAAACAAATCGTAGCTGCTTTTTCTTTTGCCTTGAACACAAATCTGAACACACAACTCCGCAACAACTCGTTTCAGCCACCAATGGCAGGCAGTTGTGTTTATATCCGTAATAATGCATGCCTTGGGATGCACAGTAGCCCCATGTGGGGGC
>CAJMNI010000017.1 GCA_905214735.1 uncultured bacterium
GCAGCGCCAGCAGGGCGGCTACGGTCAGAACCGTCAGCAGGGCGGATATGGCCAGCAGCGTCAGCAGGGCGGCTACAGCCAGAACCGTCAGCAGGGCGGCTACGGCCAGAACCGTCAGCAGGGCGGCTACGGCCAGCAGCGCCAGCAGGGCGGCTACGGTCAGAACCGTCAGCAGGGCGGATATGGCCAGAACCGTCAGGGAGGCTTCGGCCAGAGCCGTCAGGGAGGATACAACCAGAACCGCCAGCAGCATGGCTACGGCCAGCATCGTCAGGGCGGATATGGCAACAACCAATGGAACAACCAGGGAAAGAGCGTGAAATTCATCCCGCGTCCCAAGCAGATCGACTATGTGCTTGAGGACATCGATCCCGAGGCAGAAATCCGTCTTAACAAATATATGGCCAACGCCGGCATCTGCTCCCGCCGCGAGGCCGACGAATTCATCCAGGCCGGCAAAGTGAAGGTCAACGGCGAAGTCGTGACCGAACTCGGAACAAAGATCAAACGCAACGACGTGGTGGAATACGATGAAAAGGTCGTGACTCCCGAACGCAAATGCTACGTGCTTCTCAACAAGCCGAAAGACTGCGTCACCACCAGCGATGATCCCAACGGACGCACCACTGTGCTCGACATCGTCAAGAACGCCTGCCAGGAGCGCATCTACCCCGTAGGCCGCCTCGACCGCAACACCACCGGCGTGCTCCTTCTGACCAATGACGGCGACCTCGCATCGAAGCTCACCCATCCTAAATTCGTGAAGAAGAAAATCTATCACGTCTGGACCGACAAAGACATCACCGAGGAAGACATGCAGCGCATCGCCGACGGAATCGAGCTCGACGACGGAGAGATCCACGCCGACGCCATCAGCTATGTCAGCGACGACCGCAACCAGGCCGGCATCGAAATCCACTCGGGCCGCAACCGCATCGTGCGCCGCATCTTCGAGCACCTCGGCTACCGCGTCACGAAGCTCGACCGCGTCTATTTCGCAGGCCTCACCAAGAAAAACCTTCCCCGCGGCCGCTGGCGCTATCTCACCCAGGAAGAGGTGAACTATCTCCGCATGGGAGCATTTGAATAATAAGAATATGGAAAAAATTCGCAGATCAACCATAAAGCAGATCCTCTCCGATCCCGAAGCCTTTATCGGCAAGAAAGTCGACGTGAAGGGATGGGTCCGCACGCGCCGCGGCAACAAAAACGTGCAGTTCGTGGCGCTCAACGACGGCTCCACGATCAAGAACCTCCAGATCGTGTTCGACCTTTCCGCCACTCCCGAAGAGGAGCTCAAGCCGGTGACCACCGGATCGAGCATCCACGTGCAGGGAGAGCTCGTGGCCTCGAGCGGAAAAGGACAGAGCGTCGAGGTGCAGGCCGCCGAGCTTGAGGTCTACGGCACAGCCGACCCCGCCACCTACCCGCTGCAGAAGAAAGGGCACACCCTCGAGTTCCTGCGCGAAAAGGCCCACCTCCGCCCGCGCACCAACACCTTCGGGGCTGTGCTCCGCATACGCCACGCCCTCGCTTTCGCCGTGCATAAATTCTTCAACGACCGCGGCTTCTACTATTTCCACACCCCGCTGATCACGGCCTCCGACTGTGAAGGCGCCGGAGCGCAGTTCCAGGTAACGACCCTGCCGCTCAACGACCTTCCCAAGCTCGAAGACGGTTCGGTCGACTATTCGCAGGATTTCTTCGGCAAGATGACGTCGCTCACCGTCTCCGGCCAGCTCGAAGGCGAGCTCGGAGCAACGGCCCTCGGCTGCATCTATACCTTCGGCCCCACATTCCGCGCCGAAAACTCCAACACTCCGCGCCATCTGTCGGAGTTCTGGATGATCGAGCCCGAAATGGCCTTCTACGACATCGAAGACAACATGGAGCTCGCCGAAGACTTCATCAAATATTGCGTGAAATATGCCCTCGACCATTGCGCCGACGACATCGCTTTCCTCGCCGAGCACTTCGACAAGGAGCTTCCCGAACGGCTCAACTTCGTGGTCAACAGCGAGTTCAAGCGGCTCACCTACACCGAGGGCGTAAAAATCCTCGAAGAGAGCAGCCATAAGTTCGAATTCCCCGTCTACTGGGGAGTCGACCTCGCTTCAGAACATGAGCGCTATCTGGTGGAGGAGCATTTCAAGCGCCCCGTGATCATGACCGACTATCCGAAGGAGATCAAAGCCTTCTATATGAAGCTCAACGACGACGGCAAGACCGTGCGCGGCATGGACGTGCTCTTCCCGAAAATCGGCGAGATCATCGGCGGCTCCGAACGCGAAGCCGACTATGACAAGCTGCTTGCCCGCGTCAAAGAGACCGGTCTCCAGGGAATGGATTGGTATCTCGACACCCGCCGCTACGGCAGCGTGCCCCATTCCGGATTCGGACTCGGATTCGAACGCCTCGTGCTCTTCGTGACCGGCATGCAGAACATCCGCGACGTGATCCCCTTCCCGCGCTATCCGAACGCATGCGAATATTAATCTTATAGATTTGATTATCAATAATTTAAGAAAAATAATCGCGACCTTGTTGGCAATCCTGTTTTTCCTGCCCGCCCTCAGCGCGCAGGAGAAACGGGATTCCGTCATTGTCAGCCTCATCACCTGCTGGCCAGGCCCGGAGATCTATGAGCTCTGCGGCCACGAGGCCCTGCGCGTGCAGGACGGCAAAAACGACCTGGTCTACAATTACGGCACCTTCGACTTCACGGCGCCCAATTTCGTATACCGTTTCGTGAAGGGTGAGACCGACTATATGCTCTCCCGCTATCCCTTCGCCTGGTTCATACCGGAATATGTCGAGACAGGCAGGAAGGTAGTGGAGCAGCGCCTCAACCTCACCCAGGCCGAGGCGCGCAAACTCGCCGTGCTCCTGCAGAAGCAGGCGCTTCCCGAGAACGCCACCTACCGCTACAACTACGTGCTCGACAACTGCGCCACGCGCATCGTCGACGACATCGACCGCTGCGCCGGCGAGACAGTGGTCTGGCCCGATTCGGTGAAATACGGCTCCTTCCGCCGCGAAATGCGCCAATACCACCGCGACTATCCCTGGTATCAGTTCGGCATCGACCTCTGCCTCGGCTCCGGCATTGACATCCCGATCCGCGCCCGCGAGGAGATGTTCGTGCCTCTCGAGATGATGGAAAAGGCTGCCGGCGCCCACTTCGCCGACGGCCGCCCGCTGGTGAGCGAGACAATCGTGCTCAACGAAGGAGTCGCCGACGCCACCCTCGGCCCCACGCCATGGTGGCAGACGCCGCTGTTCACATGCTGGCTCGCGACTGCCGCCCTGCTCATCGCCTGCGCCGGAATGGTCGTGAAGAAACGCATCTTCCCCGCGCTTTTCTCCATCTGGTTCGGCATCCTCGGAATCGTCGGGCTCCTGATAGCATTCCTCGTCTTCGTGTCGTCGCACTATGCCACGTCGCCCAACATGCTCCTGCTCTGGCTCAACCCGCTTCAGCTCATTATCGCCGCCGGAGTGTGGTGGAAAAGCTGGCGCCTCCCCGTCAGAGCTATGATCTATTGCGACATAGTGGCGGTCGGAGTGCTCGCCATCGTCTGGCCTTTCCAGACCCAGAGCGCCAACCCGGCCTTTTTCCCGCTGATGTGGGCAACCCTCGCGCTGGCAATATGTTACGCAATAATCCCCCCTAAAGGGAGTTATAATATAGAGAAGAAAAAAGAGAACAGACGTCATAATGAAAAGATTAGCGACCTCGGTGATCGTAGGTCTGGCAACACTCGGCGCGGCGGCGGCTCCCGCAGCGCGTCCTCGCCTCGTGGTGGGAATCGTCGTTGACCAGCTCCGCACCGACTACATCGAATATCTCAACTCCTGCTTCAGCGAGCGCGGTTTCCGCCTGCTGATGCAGAACGGCGCATACCTGCGTGACGTCGACTTCAACACCTCGGGGCTCGACGCCGCCTCGGCTACCGGCCTCATCTACACCGGCGCCTACCCCTCGCAGACAGGCGTCCCCTCGGCGATTGTCTACGACAGCGACAACCCCCTCTCCGCCCCCCGCCCGGCCCTCGCCGAAGTGAAGGGAGCTTCAATCACCAACGACTCCTTCACCCCCGCCCTGCTGCGTCTCTCCACCCTCAGCGACGAACTCGCCGCCGACGGCGACGGCACTTCGACAATCTATTCCGTTTCGGCCGACCCGCAGCAAGCGGTCATAATGGCAGGCCACGCCGGAAACGCCGCCCTCTGGATCAACAACACCTCGGGCAACTGGGCCACGACATCCTATTACGGTTCTCTCCTGCAGCAGGCTCAGCAGCGCAACATGCGCGCCTCGCTCGCCTCGCGGATCGACACCATGACATGGCGCCCGTCGGCAACATGCCCCGCCGATCCGGGCCGCAAACCTGCATTCCGCCACACTTTCCCCAGAGCCGACCGCGACGTCTACAAGCGTTTCGCCGCCTCGCCGCTCGCCAATGCCGAAGTAACCGACATGGCGATCGAAATCCTGCGCGACATGCCCAAAACGGCAACGCAGGGGGGAATGAACATGCTCAACCTCGGCTACACCGTAGCCCCCTACAAATATTCCGCGAAACCGGGCGCCCGCGAGGAACTCACCGACTCCTATCTCAAGCTCGACGGACAGCTCGCACGCCTGTTCGACGCCATCGACCGCTACGTGGGCCGCGGAAACGCCCTCATTTTCCTCTCTTCAACAGGATATTACGACGAAGCTGTCACCGAAGACAAACGGCTTCGCATCCCGGGCGGCGAATTCAGCGTGAAACGCGCCCGGTCGCTCCTCAACTCATATCTCACCGCCCGCCACGGCAACGCGGCCTTCGTCACGGCTATCCGCGACGGCCAGGTCTATTTCGACCGCAAGGCTATCGAAGACAGGGGATTGCGCCCTGAGGCCGTGATCGACGACGCCTGCGTCTTCCTCCACAAGATGAGCGGCGTGGCCGACGTGATCGCGCTCGACGAAGTGCTCAAAGGGGGCCAGGATGAAGACACGCGCCTCCGCAACCGCCTCGATCCGCGCCATTGCGGCGACCTGACAATCAGATTCGCTCCCGGATGGACCGTGGTCGACGACGAGGCCTATCCTCCGCAAAGCAAACCGGTAAGGGAATCGGCCGTAATGACGCCAGCCTTCATAATGGGGCCCGGTGTCAACGCCCGCACCATCGACAGTCCGGTCGACGCCACCACCCTCTCCCCCACTGTGGCCGGAATACTCCGCATCCGCTCCCCGAACGGCGCCCGCTCCAGGGCCGCTTTCTGACCCTGCCGACCTTCAGACGCGCCCGATTTAATGAGGCGTTTCACGAGAGCATAAACCTCACTCCTCATCGAAAACCAAGAAATAAAAACGACATATAAATGTTCAGCAACATACTTAAAAAAATATTCGGAGACCAGTCGGAACGCGCAGTCCGCCCCCTTTGGGACCGCCTTCACAAAGAGATCGACCCCATCTCCGAAGAGATAAAGGGAATTTCCAACGACGAGCTCCGCGGCCGCATCGACAGAATCCGCACCGAAGTGCGCGGCAACGCGCAGCAGTATAAGGACCAGATGGCCGAAATCCGCTCCGAAATCGAAAAACTCGACTACGACAAGCGCGAGCCCCTCTGGAAGAAGATCGACGATCTCCGCGAAGAGATGTTCGACAATTACGCCAAAGACCTCGACCGCGTGCTCCCCGAAGTGTTTGCCGTGGTGAAGGAGACGGCTCGCCGCTTCAAAGACAACGACACTATCGAAGTCACCGCCACCGAGGCCGACCGCAAGCTTGCCGGCGCCGGAAAGGACTTCATCACCATCGACGGCGACAAGGCGATCTATAAAAACGAATGGATGGCCGGCGGCAACAAGGTGAAATGGGACATGATGCACTACGACGTGCAGCTGATCGGCGGCATGGTGCTCCACGGAGTGATGCGCGGCGACAAGGTCAACAACAACATCGCCGAGATGGCCACCGGCGAGGGCAAGACCCTCGTGGCGACGCTCCCCGTCTTCCTCAACGCCCTCACCGGCGAAGGCGTCCACGTGGTGACCGTCAACGACTATCTGGCAAAACGAGACTCCGAATGGATGGGACCGCTCTATCAGTTCCACGGTCTGACAGTCGACTGCATCGACAAGACGGAACCCAACTCTCAGGAACGCCGCGACGCTTACGCCTGCGACATCACGTTCGGAACCAACAATGAGTTCGGTTTCGACTATCTGCGCGACAACATGGCCACGATGACCAGCGACCTCGTGCAGCGCGACCAGCATTACTACGCCATTGTCGACGAGGTCGACTCCGTGCTCATCGACGACGCCCGCACGCCGCTCATCATCTCCGGCCCGATCCCGAAAGGCGATGACCAGATGTTCGAGCAGTTCAAGCCCAATGTGGAGAAAGTGGTCAACGCCCAGCGCAAGCTCGCCCAGCAGCTCCTGCTCGAAGCCAAGGAGAAGATCGGCAAGGGGGATACCGAAGAAGGTGGCCTCGCCCTCTTCCGCGTCTACAAGGCCCTGCCGAAACACGGCCCGCTGATCCGCTATCTCAGCGAAGACGGAATCAAGCAGCTCATGCTCAAGGTCGAAGCCAAATACATGGCCGACAACAACCGCGAGATGCCGAAAGCCGTTGAGCCCCTCTATTTCGTGATTGACGAGAAAAATCACTCCATCGAGCTCACCGACAAGGGTATCGAAGTGCTCACCGGCACCACCAGCGACCCAGAATTCTTCATCCTTCCCGACATCGCGGCCCAGCTCAGCGCCGTAGAAAACGAGGATCTCACCGCCGAGGAGAAGCGCGAGAAGAAAGACTCGCTCCTCCAGAACTACAGCGTGAAATCGGAGCGCGTGCACACCGTCAACCAGCTGCTCAAGGCCTACACCCTCTTCGACAAGGATGTTGAATATGTGATCGACGACAACAAGATCAAGATCGTCGACGAGCAGACCGGACGTATCATGGAGGGGCGCCGCTATTCCGACGGTCTCCACCAGGCCATCGAGGCCAAGGAGGGAGTGAAGGTTGAGGCGGCCACCCAGACCTACGCCACCGTTACGCTCCAGAACTATTTCCGAATGTATCGCAAGCTGGCCGGTATGACCGGTACGGCCATGACAGAGGCCGGCGAGTTCTACGACATCTATAAGCTCGACGTGATCGAGATCCCGACCAACCGCCCCGTGATCCGCAACGATATGAACGACCGCGTCTACCGCACGAAGAAGGAGAAATATGCGGCCGTGATCCAGGAGGTGGAAGACATGGTGGCCCAGGGACGTCCGGTGCTCGTCGGCACGACATCGGTGGAAATCTCCGAGCTCCTTTCGAAGATGCTGAAGCTGCGCAAGATAGAGCACCAGGTGCTCAACGCCAAGCTCCATCAGAAGGAGGCCGAGATCGTGGCCCAGGCCGGACAGAAAGGAACCGTGACGATCGCCACCAACATGGCCGGACGAGGCACCGACATCAAGCTCTCGCCCGAAGTGAAGGAGGCGGGCGGACTGGCCATCATCGGCACCGAGCGCCACGAGTCGCGCCGTGTGGACCGTCAGCTCCGAGGCCGCGCCGGACGTCAGGGTGACCCCGGTAGCTCTGTATTCTTCGTTTCATTCGAAGACACCGTGATGCGTCTGTTTGCAAACGACCGCGTGGTGAAGATGCTCGACCGCCTCGGATTCAAGGAGGGGGAGATGATCGAGAACAGCATGGTCACCAAGTCGATCGAAAACGCCCAGAAGCGCGTGGAGGAGAACAACTTCGGAATCCGCAAGCGCCTCGTGGAATATGACGACGTGATGAACGCCCAGCGCAACGGCGTCTACGGCAAGCGTCAGAACGCCCTCAAGGGTGAACGCATCGGCATGGACATCGCCAACATGCTCCAGGAAGTTGTCGGCGAAATCGCCGCCGCCCAGCTTCCCTACGAGGAGATCAACATGGAGGTCAACCGGCAGCTCGCCATGGAGCTCCCCTTCACCGAGGAGGAATATCCGAAACTCGACCCGGATGAAGTGGCCCGGAGGCTCTTCGACCAGGCCATGCAGACCCTCGAGCACAAGAAAGAGAAAATCGCCGAGGGGGCCATGCCCTATGTGCGCGAGTTTGTGGAGGAGCGCGGAGCCACCGGCCCCGTGGGAGTGCCCGTCACCGACGGGCGCCGCATGTTCAACATCCGCGCCGACATCAAGGAATGCTACGAAAACGAGTGCAAGCCCCTGGGCAAAGCCTGGGAGAAGGCTGTGCTGCTGAGTTCGATCGACTCCTGCTGGCAGGAGCAGCTGCGCGAGATGGACGAACTGCGCAAGTCGGTGCAGAACGCCACCTACGAGCAGAAAGACCCGCTGGTGATCTATAAGATCGAGGCCTTCGAGCTCTGGAAGAAGATGCTTGCCGACATGAACACCAAGGCGGTCGGCACGCTGCTCCGCGCCCGTCTGGCAGTGCCCGACTACGAGGAGGCCAAGCGCGCCCGCGAGGCTCAGGAGGAGGCACAGCGCCAGCAGCAGGAGCTCCAGCAGCGCATGCAGCAGATGCGCCAGGCCGCCCCGGCCTACAATCCCTACGCCGGTTACAGCACCACCCGCGAAACCTACGAAGGAGAGAACGCGCAGCGCGAAGCGATGAAGAACGCCGGACGCGCCGCAGCCGGTCCCAAGCCCAACCAGCCCGCGAAAGCCGCGCCCAAGGTGGGCCGCAACGATCCCTGCCCCTGCGGCTCCGGCAAAAAATACAAAAACTGCTGCGGCAAAGGGAAATAACAAAATAATAAGAGTTTAGTCTAAAATTCGGGGGTGCCAGGATTCAAGGCCGACATAATGCGGCTCCTGCGTCACCCCCGAACTATTAGAGACCTGCTCCTAAACTAAAGGCGAAACTAAATAATATTATTCAGACGTCGGCGTTAAAGAATAGGGGAAACGACGGAAAAAATATGTGACAGACGTCGCACAAAAGATGATACCGATATTTTATGTGATACTTATAATGGCCGTGCTAATGACGTTGCCGCTGGGCAGTCGTCGGCTCGCTTATAGTCATCGCATAACCCCCAACCTCGAGTATGAGGCTTTGGCAGGATTGTCAAAACAGACACGCAAGGCAGTCTATGCTTCATTTACTGTGCTTCTGATTATAATGGTGCTGTTCTGCGTATACAAGTCGGAAGAGGTTCCCGACTATATGATGTATGAGCGCGTTTACGAGATGAACGGCAGCCGCAACATGCACAAGGAGATGGAGCTGACTTACGGCTGGATATGTCAAGTGTCGCCTAATTTCCTGTTCCTTCTGGGAATATATGCCATTTTATCCTGCGGATTCCATTTGTATGCAATCCTCAGGAACTCCCCTAATGTTCTGATTTCCATGCTGGTGTATATCAGCTACTTCTTCGTGCTTCATGACCTCATCCAGATTCGTGCCGCTGTAGCGATAGCGATTTTCTTGTTCGCATTGCGATATATATCCGAACGCAAATGGTATGTATATTTCCCGTTGGCAATAGTCGCGCTGCTCTTCCATAATTCTGCTGTCGTATTCATACCGTTGTATTTCTTGCCGAGAAAAAATATCAACCGTTACATCTGGGGATCGCTTCTTCTTGGGTCACTGTTATGCGGACTGGCCGGTATCCAGATTGGCGTATTCTCGCGCTATATTCCGCTGAAGATCGTAGACATGTACATGGGCAACTATCTTGGTTCAAAGGAATATGTCGGATCTACAATTGGCCCCATGCGAGTGTTTGAGTGTCTGGTTGGACTGGTAATGATCTGGAAGATAAAGACGATACAGACCCGATACCCCTATGCTGTAGTATGCATAATACTATACACCATTTCCCAAATGTGTTTTCTGCTACTGGGAGATATTCCGGTGCTTCAGACCCGAATGGGGGAAATGTTCGCGTCTGTCAATATTTTCGCAGTGGCGATGTTCCCGTTGATAAGCCGTAAACACTATTATTTGCTTATGGTTGTTCCGCTCTTGATAATAATCTATCACATGGGGAGCACCATGCTGCTATTAAGTAACCAACCGATACCATGACACGAACCCTATGAGCCAATATTCAGCAAAAGAGAGAATCGTGGCCCGGTTGCTGTCGGCAACTCCCGGGCTGAAGCGATCAGTTAAGCGCGCTTATGTCACGCTGAATGCCATGCTATACCGCAAACCATACAAGTTTCGTGTGTTGGATCCTCGATGCGGAGCCATTGAATCTTGCGTACCCGAAGGGATGTCATTCTACGGCTATTATGACCGCAGCCCGGAACGCAATGGACGGATTGCCTTTCATGTTCCGGGTATTGATACCTCTCGGCTTCCTGAAGCATCAGTGCCCGTCGAACTGCATGTAAGAACTTATGCAACAGGTAGCGACATTAAGATAGGAGAAACTGCCTCCTATAACTGGCAACAGGGTGCTCGCATGTTGTGGATAGACGACAACACACTGATATACAATGACTGCCGTAATGATCGCTATTGCGCCGTGATACGTGATGCCACAAATGGTTCCGAGAGAGGATGTTTGCCGGAGCCGGTGCAGGAATTAGTCGGCCACGACAGTTATCTGTCGGTGAATCCACGCCGAATCACGGCATTGCAGCCGGATTACGGCTACCGCAACCTTCCGAAAATGACTGATGCCGAACTTGCCGATCTGGCACACGACGGCATAAAGAGAGTGAGTCTGACCGATGGAAAGGTAGAAATGGTTCACACGCTTCTGGATGTTGTAAACACAGAATCTGAAAGCGGCCCGGCAAATGCACGCCATTGTCTGAATCATGTCATGGCATCCCCTTCGGGCTCTAAATTCATATTCATTCATCGGTGGTATGAAAATGGCCGCAGACACGACCGTCTCATTCTCAGCGATTACTCTAATTTGAAGGTTCTTGCCGACTACGGCATGGTGAGCCACATGGTTTGGGTTGATGAACACACACTGTTCGGATACTTCAGGCATAAAGACACCGACGGCTTCCACTTTATTGACACGGAAAACGGACTGATTACTCCATGCGAAGAGGCTAATGCCCTCGGACAGGGCGATGGCCATCCGAGCGTGCATGGAAACTGGGTAGTGTTTGATTCTTACCCCGACAGGAGCCGCATGCAGCATCTCACGCTTCTAAACCTGAAAAACCACACAATCATTCCATTGCTTGAAATCTATCACGGACTTAAATATGACCGGCAAACCCGGTGTGATTTACATCCGCGTTTTTCAGACAATGGAGAAAAAATATGGTTTGACACTGTCTACGACGATGTCAGGCAACTCGCTGCCATCGATGTGTCGGCGATAACAAAACGAGACAAATGATATGGCGACTATATCAGTATTGATGTCTGTCTACGCTTCCGAGAAACCGGAAAACCTGCGTAGATCACTGCAAAGCATATGGGAAGACCAACAGCGTAAACCCGATGAGATCGTAATAGTAGAAGACGGACCGTTGTCGAAAGAGCTTCACTCAACGATACAAACTTTCAGGAGGAAGGTGGGAAATCGTTTGAAACTGTTGCGTAACGAGGTGAATCTGGGGCTTCCAAAATCGCTTAACAAAGGTGTTGAGGCATGCACAGGCGATTATATCGCCCGCATGGATTCCGACGACATCTCAATGCCGTGTCGGTTCCGGCTTCAGGAAGAATATATGGAGCGACACCCTGAAGTCGGGGTGTTGGGAGGCAGCATCCGGGAATTCAATGAAAATTGTGAAGACCTGGGCACGCGCACATATCCTGTTGACGAGAATGTAGTGCGCCACTATATCTGCAAAGCCAATCCTCTGGCTCACTCCACCGTGATGATCCGCCGGAACATGGTATTCGGATCCGGTCTTAGATATGACGAGACTCATCGCACTAGTCAGGATCTGGCCTTATGGTATGACTGTCTGGCACACGGCATCCGAATCACCAATCTCACGGAACTTACGCTGCGTTTTCGTCGTGACACCACTACTTTGGCCCGCCGAGGCAGACAGTCGTCAAGAAACGACGAATTCGCCATCTATGTTAGCGGCATACGCAAACTTTACGGGCCCTGCAGCTGGCGCAATGTCTATCCTCTGGTTAGATATATGTTTAGGATGATGCCCACCTCTATGGTGAAATCCCTCTATTCGGCTGAATTCCGTCAAAAATTACTGCATGGTCACCGCAAATAAAGGAAGGATGAAAATCTGTGGAATAATCATAGTCTACAACCCTCGTATCGCAGAGGTAAGAGAGAATATTGCCAGCTTTATATCCGGTGTCGACACTCTGCTGATATGGGAAAACAGCCCCCTGAGCCATTCAGAGGTTGCGGCGCTGGTGCCTGAAGGATATGAAAACCGTATCGTAAGGATGGGCGGCGGCCGTAATTCAGGTATCGCCTATCCGCTGAACCGCGCAGTGGAATATGCACGGACTAACGGCTACACTCACTTGCTATCCATGGATCAAGACTCTCGATGGGAGGACTTTGCCGGCTATAAGGCGTTTGTAGAGGGTTACGACCAGAACCATATTTTTGCGCCGAGAATCAACAATGTCCGCAGCACCGACAAGCCCTGCGAGCGCCGCCGCCTGTATATCAATTCCGGGGCGATTTATCCCATGAGCGTCATTAAAAAAGTCGGATTGTTCAATGAGGACTTCTTCATTGATTCCATTGATACGGAATACGCTATCCGCGCCCATAGGGAGGGAATTCAGGTGATGCAATTCAACGATGCGGTGCTTAACCATCAGCTGGGATACCATACGATGATAAAAGGGCATGACGTGAATTGCTATTCTCCTATGCGTCTATACTATCTTAATCGCAACGGACTGAAAATGTTTCGTAACCTGCACAACCGCGAAGCGCTGCGAGAATGGCTATACCACATGAAAATCTATTTTTTCAGGCGCGGATGGCAGATCATTCGCTTCGAAGACTCTAAGCGCGAAAAACTCGGAGCGATTTTCCGCGGACTTTGGTCTGGAATGTTCTCAAAATTATAAACTCGCATAAGGATAATCCTTTCATGCGACCCGACAATATATTTTTCAATGGCATCGGTTAAAGGAAACGTAATTCTATACGGAATAAACACACTCACCGCAATTCTATGCCCGGTGATAACTTTCCCTTATGCCGCCCGCGTACTGCTGCCCGAAGGTATTGGAGCGGTCAATTTCCTTAATTCAATTGTCGGATATATTGTGCTCCTCACAAATCTCGGCATACCGATGTATGCCGTCAGGGAGGTGGCCAAATACCGCGATGATAAACTGTCGAGAGACAAGACTACTCTGGAACTCATGCTCTTGAGCATGGTTCTCTGCGTTATCGGCTATATGACAGTATGGATTCTTGCAGAATTCGTGCCGCAGATTCACCGACAGGCTTCACTGTTTTATATTCTGAGTCTCAGTATCTTGTTTAACACCATTGGTGTCAATTGGTTTTATCAGGGCATTGAAGACTTCAAGTTCATTACTATAAGGGCAATTATAATACGTACAATTACAACCGCTGCCCTCTTTATCTTCGTTCGCGACAGTTCCGACATACTGATTTATGGCATAATTCTGGTCGGATTCACGGTCGGCAATAATCTTATAAACTTCCTGCATCTCCGGAAATATCTCAATTACAACTTAATCAGGCTCAAGGAACTAAACGTCATCCGCCATATCAAACCTGCACTCCAGGTGTTTGTGCTGAATCTGATCACCAACCTGTCGTTGCACCTTAATTCTATAATGCTTGGTTTTCTCTCCGGAGATGAAGAGGTCGGATACTTTACTGCGGGCACCAAAATCACGCATATCGGGCTGACGCTCATTTCCTCTTTGGGAATAGTATTGCTGCCGAGATGCTCCAATCTGATTCAGAATGGAGATATGGCCGGCTTTTCTTCGGTCATCAGGAAGTCGCTGAAAGTGACATTGGCGTTGTCGTTGCCTATGATTGTAGGGTTGAGCATACTTGCGGTGCCCGTCACACTTATTTTCTGCGGCAATGAGTATATGCCCTCGATTCCGGTGCTATATCTTAACGCTCCCGTGATACTGCTTGTCAGTCTTACTAATATTATGGGAATGCAAGTGCTCTATCCGATGGACAGGGTTAACATTGTGATAGCAAGCGTATCGATAGGCGCAGCTGTCAATATGATCCTGAATTTCTTAATAGTTCCAGACTATGGCGCCACAGGAGCCGCAGTCGCAACTCTGATTGCCGATGTCACCGTTGTTGTGACGCAACTTATAATGGGGCGTAAGTCGTATCCTTTCAAATTCACCGACATGTTTACGCCAAAATATATCTTTGCCGCCATTATGATGGGACTCGCCGTGTTTGCGTGGACATTCGTGCCGGTGTCAATAGTGTGGCGTCTAACTGTCGGAATTCTAATCGGCACCACCGTATATTTCGGAATTTTATTAATACAAAAAGATGCGTTAGCCCTCGAGATAATCTCAATGGCAACAAAGAAACTCAGGATCAAAAGATAAAATGAATTCTCAATCAAACCGCGGCCATCTGGATGTCGGGCCTTTCGGGCGCATACCGTCGCGAAGCCCGCGCACTATGTTGCGCAGATTGCTTAAACGCGGTGCGACCATTATAGGGAAATAAAAAGCCTTTATTATATATTTGCGGCCATTTTTTCGCAGCCAGAAAGATGGAACATAATCGCGCCTGCGCAACCAAAGATAGTTGCGAAATTGATAATATAATCGGAACGTGGCAGGAATTGAGATTTTGTGTGAGGCAATCCGGCGGTCGCCTTCGCCAAGCATGTGGCTAATGTGCGCGCTCTCAACTATAAAGGTCCGCCGCTTGTGGGAATGCCAGGCCCGCCAGCACCATTCGTGATCGACGCCATCGATAAATAAAGCCTCATCAAAGCCTCCAACTTCCAGAAAGGCTTCGGTCGGAATCATGGAAATCGAGGAAATGACTGAATATGTTTCGTTAATGCTCCCAGCCATACCCGATCCAACAAGCTCTTTTGGAGATCCAAGTTCCAGTGACTTGGGTGCATACGGCAGACCTGTCTGTGAGTTTATGGCGCGGGTGCCTAAAGCAGCAATCCTGACTCCGTGATCTTGCAGTAGTGAACAGGCTTCGGTCAGTTTTAAGACAACATCGGATCCGGCTACCGAGTCCTGATCTATGAAAAAGATTAGGTCGACGCCCCTGGCTATCAGTTCCCTAATTCCCGCGTTCTGGGCTGCTGCAATTCCTCGATTTGCATGGAGCGGGAGATAGACTATGTAATCCATATCCCGAAACCGAGCGTTACTATCTGAGTCAGAGTTATCGACAAGACACAAAGTATCAACCTGTTGAGAGATAGCTTTGATAGCCTTGTCGGTCAGAGACCAATCGGGATTATAAAGAACCATGACCGCACCGGTCTTGGCAGGAGTTCCTGAATCGGAGGCCGAGTTTCCCATTTGTTAATTTTATATAAAATTTATTGCAAAAATAGCGATAAATATCTAAATCTGCAAATCTACGGCGGGTCAGGGGTCAGCGGGTGTAGAGGAAGCGCTTGATGGAGCGCTTCGGCGTTTTCTCGAATTCTGTCGGCATTAGGATGATCTTCCGGATCTGCTCGTAGGGCGCCACGAGCTTGTTGAGCTCCTTGCGGATGTTCTCCATCGTGGAGTCGAGCGAGCTCACCGAGACGTCGAAGCGGTCGAGCGCCTCGTAGTCGGGATAGACGAGCGCCACGAGTTTGCCGTCGCGCTCCACCACCAGACTCTCAGCCACGAAGGGCATGTTGTTGAGCTTGGCCTCGATCTCTTCGGGATAGATGTTCTGTCCCGACGAGGTGAGGATCATAGTCTTGTAGCGGCCGCGCAGGAAGAGGGTGCCGTCGGCCGAGCGGGTGCCCATGTCGCCGGTGTGGAACCATCCCTCGGAGTCCATCACGGCGTCGGTGGCCTCTTTGTTCTTGAAATATCCCTTCATCACGTTGACCCCCCTCACGCAGATTTCTCCGGGAATCCTCTCCGGATCCTCGCTCACCACCTTGGTCTCCATGTCGGGAAGCGTGCGCCCCGACGATCCGGGAATAAATTCGCGCCAGGGAGTGTAGCTGATAAGCGGCGCGCATTCGGTCATGCCGTAACCCACGGTGAAGGGGAACTTGCATCGGTGAAGGAAATCCTCCACTTCATGGTTGAGCGGGGCGCCCCCTACTATCACCTCCTCGAATTCGCCGCCGAAAACGGCGATCAGTTTCTTGCGGATCTTGGTGTAGATATAGGAGTCGAGGAAGGGAACGGCGAGAGTCCAGCGCATCGCCCCTTTGGATATCAGGGGAAGAATCTGGTTCTTGTAGATCTTCTCGAGAATCAGCGGCACGCAGATCACGAGATTCGGCCTGACTTCGGAGAATGCCTTTATGAGGATTCTGGGCGAGGGAAGTTTGCCGAGGATCGTGATGTGGGATCCGACGGCCAGAGGGGTCAGCATGTCGAAGGCGCAGCCGTAGGCATGTGCCAAAGGAAGAAACGCCAGCGCACGCGAGGAGCGGAAATGCAGCTCCGTGTCGCGTCCGAAGCAGACGTTGCCCGCAAGGTTCTCCCCGGTGAGCATCACTCCTTTGGAGAAGCCTGTGGTGCCAGACGTATAGTTGATCTCGCGCACTTCGGAATTGGGAATGTCGGGATAATGCACATGTTCCGAGGTGTATCCGTCGGGATAACGGCGGCGGAAGCGCCTGTTGAGCAGGCGCACCGCCTTGGAAATCTCCGCTTCCGGCACTTCGTGAAGCAGATGGAAGTCGTCGATTGCGATCACACCCATCACATTGAGAAGGGCCTCGGGCTCCATCGGCTCGAACACGGAGCGCGTGCAGAAAAAGAGGCGCGCCTCGCTGTGGTTGACGATATGGGTCACGTCGACCGGATTGAACTCAGCCAATATCGGCACTATTATGGCGCCATATGTCACGGTCGCCATATAGACAAGCACCCAGTTGACGGAGTCCTTGCCGCAGACGGCCACCTTGTCCCCCTTGCGCAGCCCGACCTTCTCATAGATGAGATGGATCTTGGCTATGGCAGTGGCCACGTCGCTATAGTTCATGGTCTTCCCGGTGGTGTATTCGGTGAGCGCCGGGAGATCCCAGTTTTCTATGAAGCTCTGCTCATAGATTTTGATGAAGTTGTCGATTTTTATGTGAGTTGCCATCCGGAATCAGCGTGTTGGTTGTGTTGGTTGTCGGTATTCTCAATCCTGTTTCTCTCTGCAGGCGAGGCGGTAGATTTCGCGGCAGTCGTCCATCGAGAGGGGCACATAACAGCCGAGGGTCTTGCCCACGTTGCGTTCGAGCGATTTGACCATCATGTCGATGTCGGGCTCTTTGCCGATCAGCTCGGGAAGCGAGGTTACCAGACCGAGATCGTGATAGAAGTTGATCAGGTTCGAGATTCCTTCGTCGATTATCTCGTCGGTGGTCTTTCCTGCGGGATTGACCGACATCACGTTGATGGCGAACCGCCAGAGCTTGTCGGGATTGCGGGAGGCGCAGAATTCCATCCATGCGGGGATCATCACCGCGAGGCCGGCTCCGTGGGCCACACCATAGAAGGCGGAAATCTCATGTTCGAGACGGTGGGAGGCCCAGTCTTCCTCCTTGCCTACGCCGCAAAGGCCGTTGTGGGCAAGCGTTCCGGCCCACATCACATTGGCGCGGGCGTCATAGTTTTCCGGATCGAGCTTGAGGGTGAGGGCCTCGTCCATCACGTCGCGCAGGATTGCCTCCGAATAGGAGTCGACCAGTTCGGTGCCGGTGGTGTTGGAGAAATAGCGCTCGTAGATATGCGCCATCATGTCGACCACTCCGTATGCAGTCTGCTCCCAGGGAAGGGAGAAGGTAAGCTCCGGATTCATTATGGCGAAACGCGGACGCAGAATCTCGGGATAGCGCACTGAAATCTTCTGATGCGTTTTCTCGTTGGTGATCACCGAGTTGCCGCTTCCCTCCGAACCGGCGGCCGGAATCGTGAGCACCACTCCGACCGGAAGGGCGAACTGCGGTTTTGCTTTTCCGCAATAGAAATCCCAGAAATCGCCGGGATAGACGGCGCCGAGGGCGATCCCCTTGGCGGCGTCGATCGGGCTGCCGCCGCCTACCGCCAAAATGAAGTTGACATTCTCCTCCATGGCCACGGCGATTCCTTTATATACGCTTTCGGCCGTGGGGTTGGGCTGAATGCCGCCGAATTTCACATATCCTATGCCGGCCTCCACGAGGGAGTCGGTGATTCTTTTCATCAGGCCGGTGCGGTCCGCGCGGTCCGAACCGTAAACGATCATCACTTTCGAGGCGCCGAAACGCGCCAGGGCAGCGCCCGTCTCTTTCTCGACGCCGCGCCCGAATATAAACTCCGTCGGGGAGCAGAATTTGAAGTTTTCCATTTTGGGTATATATCTTTCTGTTTTAAGCAATATCCGAGAGAACAGTTCTCTAATAATATAACAACTCCGGAGCATCAATTATGATACTCCGGAGCCGAAAAGTTGAAATTCCGCCGATTTTTATTTCCCGAACTCGGCTGCGACTTTGGCGGCGATGTCGGCCATGCGCTCCGGATCGGGGTCGGATATCTTGTTGCTGAAGTCCATGTCGCCCTCTTTCTGCAGCGGCACGAGATGGATGTGGGCATGAGGCACTTCGAGACCGAGCACCGTGACGCCGATCTTGCGGCAGGGCATCACTGCTTTCAGAGCCTTCGCCACCTTCTTGGCGAAAACGATCATCTCCGCAAGCTCTTCGTCGGAGATGTCGAAGATATAGTCGGTCTCGCGCTTCGGCACGACGAGAGTATGCCCCCAGTTGACGGGATTGATATCGAGAAAGGCGAAAAACTTGTCGTTTTCAGCCACCTTGTAGCAGGGAATCTCCCCGGCGATGATTTTTGAAAAAATAGTCATGACTTCCGGTCTTTTGGAATGGGTTCTCAGATTTCAATCTTGATGATCTCGAAGTCAACGAGACCTGCGGGCACGCGCACCTGCACCTTGTCGCCCACCTTGTGGCCGATCAGCGCCTTGGCGATGGGAGTGGACTGCGATATCTTCATCTCTTTCAGATTGGCCTCGCTGTCGGTGACGATCGTATAAGTCATCTGCATGCCGTTGGCCACATTCTTGATGGTGACCTTGTTGAGAAGCTGCACCTCTTCCGTGTTGAGATTGCTGTCGTCGATGATCCGGGCCGAAGCCACGAGCTCCTTGAGCTTGGCGATCTTCATTTCGAGCATGCCCTGGGCCTCCTTGGCGGCATCGTATTCCGCATTTTCCGAGAGGTCGCCTTTGTCGCGGGCTTCCGCGATGGCCTGCTTGATCATCGGACGCTGAGCCTCAAGAGCGGCCAGCTCCTCCATTTTTTTGTTATAGCCTTCCTGTGTGAGATAATTTGCCATTGTTATTCTGATTTTTTCGGTTTCCTTCGTCTCTGCGCGGCTGTTGCGACACCGGCCGACAAAGGAAATCTTAAGGTTTCACAAAACATAAAAAAAATAACAGACTCCCGTGAAAGAGTCCATTAGATAAATCTCCTTTTGCACCGCAAAGTTAACCCTTTTAATCCGAACCTGCAAATATTTTGCAATTATTAAGAGCATGTTTAAAAACATTTCCGCGGATAGTCGGGGGCCGGATGAAAAAGAAATTTGTCTAAAAATTGGGGGAAGAGCATGTTTTTTGGCTATTTTTTCTTACCTTTGTAATCGGTTGGGCCTTTCCGGAGGTCCGGCCAGCGAAAAAGACTTGAAAAAATGGCAAGCATCAACGAGACTCAAGAGGAAATAATTGAGGAATTCGAAGGTCTGACCGACTGGATGGACCGCTACGCATATATCATCGAGCTTGGCTCGACGCTTCCCCCCTATCCGGAAGCCGACAAGACGCCGAAGCAGCTGATCGAGGGATGCCAGAGCCGCGTATGGATCGCGGCCAGTCAGCTTCCCGACGGCCGCATCCACTTCGAGGCCGACTCCGACGCGCTGATCGTGAAAGGGATCGTGGCGCTGCTGATGAGGGTGCTCAACGACCGCACCCCCGACGAGATCCTCGGCGCCGACCTCTACTTCATCGACCGCATCGGGCTGAGCGAGCATCTGTCGCCCACGCGCAGCAACGGCCTCGTGGCCATGGTGCGCCAGATCCGCGACTACGCCCGCGCCTTCAAAGCCCTCGACACTGAAAGAAATTCTAACCCTTAAATCCATATCAATGTTTAAAAACCATCCGAAAGGCCTTTTGCCCGCCGCCCTCTCCAACATGGGCGAACGGTTCGGCTATTACATCATGAACGCCGTGCTGGTGCTCTTCCTTTGCTCGAAATTCGGGCTCTCGGAGGAGACCTCGGCTCTCATCTACTCCTTCTTTTACGCCGGTATCTACATCCTCAGCCTCGTGGGAGGTGTGATCGCCGACAAAACGCAAAACTACAAGAGCACCATCATCTGGGGTCTCGTCGTAATGACGCTCGGATATGTCGTGCTCGCGTTCCCGATCTTCGCCACCGAAGGAAACCAGACCTGGCTGCTGACGCTCACCTGCGCCGCCCTCTTCTTCATAGCCTTCGGCAACGGCCTCTTCAAGGGAAACCTCCAGGCGATCGTGGGCCAGCTCTACGACAATCCCCGCTATAGTTCGCAGCGCGACGCCGGTTTCCAGATCTTCTACGTGTTCATCAACATCGGCGGCCTTATCGCCCCCTTCGTCGCCCCGTTGCTCCGCAGCTGGTGGCTCGGCGAAAACGGATTCGCCTACAATGCTTCGCTCCCCGCTCTTTGCCATCAATATCTGAGCGAGACCGACAGCATGAACACCGAAAACCTCAACAACCTCTACGCCCTCATCACGCAGGTAGGAGGCAACGCCGCCGCAGGCGTTTCCGAATTCTGCACCACATATCTGAAGGTGTTCAACACCGGCATCCACTATTCGTTTATCGCCTCGGTGGCCGCCATGCTGATCTCCCTCGGCATCTTCATTGCCACCAAGAAATCGCTCCCCACTCCCTCACGCAAGGAGAAAGAGGAAAGCGTGAAGTATACTCCTCAGGAGAAGGCCGCCATGGCAAAAGAAATCCGCCAGCGCATGTATGCCCTCTTCGCAGTGCTCGGTATCGCGATCTTCTTCTGGTTCTCGTTCCATCAGAACGGCACGTCGCTCTCGCTCTTCGCCCGCGACTTCGTGCAGACAAGCTCCGTGGCTCCTGAAATCTGGCAGGCTCTCAACCCCTTCTATGTGATCATCCTCACTCCGGTTGTGATGTGGATCTTCAGCTCCCTCTCGCGCCGCGGCAAGGAGATCTCGACTCCCAAGAAAATCGCCATCGGCATGGGTCTGGCCGGAATCGCCTATCTCTTCCTCACCATCTTCTCCGCTTACATGGGATATCCCTCGGCCGAAGCCTTCAAGCAGCTTGCTCCCGCAGCGGCCGAAACGATGAAAGCCGGCCCCTGGGTGCTCTTCGTGCTCTATTTCTTCCTCACTGTAGCCGAGCTCTTCATTTCGCCCCTCGGACTCTCGTTCGTGTCGAAAGTAGCTCCCAAGCATCTGCAGGGTCTTTGCCAGGGCCTCTGGCTCGGCGCCACGGCTGTGGGCAACCTCCTTCTCTGGATCGGCCCGCTGATCTATAACTCCTGCCCGATCTGGGTGGCATGGACAGTGTTCCTCTCCGTCTGCGTCATTTCGATGGGCGTGATGTTCGCCATGCTCGGCTGGCTCGAAAGAGTCACTAAATAAGAGATACCTGATAAACACAAATAGCAGAAGCGGCCTTCCTTCCGGGGGGCCGCTTCCAATTTATTTATAGTAAGTGTCAGAAAAAATTTAGCAATACCCTAAACCCTAAACCTTAAACTTTAAACTTTAAACCTTAAACTTTAAACTTTAAACCTTAAACCTTAAACCTTAAACCTTAAACCTAAAGCCTAAAACCTATCGCTCGCGGGTGACCGTGATGCGCATCAGAGAGCCTTCCAGCCCGTTGGGAGCGACTCCCTTGCGCTTCTCGATGCGGATGAAACCGCCGCCGAAGTCGTAGACCACCACCCGCGTGTCTTCCTCGTCGATCACGTCGGAATCGACGATGTTGCTCTCGTCCATCTCGAGCATCGACGAGAGATATATCTCGAGATCGTCGGGAAGGAGATCCCCGAGGTCAACGTTGCGGATCACAGCCGTCGTCGGCGACAGCACGTCGACATCCCAGTTGCCCGGATTCCCCTGAAGGTCGGTGTAGAGAGGATGCCCCTGGCCGTCGGTCAGCACTCCGTAAAAGTTATAGTCGACCGTGTCAAGAGGCTCCCCCACGCAGATCGCGTCGGCTATGCTCCTCACGGTCATCGCTATGTCGTTGTCGGCATGATATTCCTCGGCAACTCCGGCTGCGGAGTCACTCTCCGCGCTCTTCTCTGCAGTCCCCTTGCCGCACGATCCAAGCGACATTACTATCGCCATCGCGGCAGCCGCTGCACTTGTCCGATTAAGATTTATGCTTACCACTTTACAAGTCCTTTCACAGGCCCTTTTCCGGAGCCCTTTTATAAGACGGCGCAAAGTTATTCATTTATTTCGACATTACCAAGAGTTAAGGAATGTTAATTATTTGGCGCGTCAGATATTTATAGATACCTTTGCACTGTTGTATCAAACTGCAACACGTAAAAAAACAGGCCTTCAGCGGCCAATCAAATACCCTTTTGAGTATGGACAACATATTGCAAGTAGAAAACGTAAGCAAGTCGTATGCCACCCATCTGGCCCTCGACGGCGTGTCGATCGACGTGCCCGAAGGGAAGGTCTACGGACTTCTCGGCCCCAACGGCGCGGGCAAGACGACGCTTATCCGCATCATCAACCATATCACGGCTCCCGATTCGGGGCGCGTGCTTTTCCGCGGGCGTCAGCTCACTCAGGCCGACGTGGCGAATATAGGGTATCTCCCCGAGGAACGCGGCCTCTACAAGAAGATGAAAGTCGGCGAGCAGGCGATGTTTTTCGCCCGCCTGAAGGGGCTCTCGCGCCGCGAGGCCGAGCAGCAGCTCCGCGCCTGGTTCGACAAGTTCGGAATCGCCGACTGGTGGGGCAAGAAGGTCGAGGAGCTCTCGAAAGGTATGGCCCAGAAGGTGCAGTTTATCGTCACTGTGCTCCACCATCCCAAACTGCTGATCTTCGACGAACCCTTCTCCGGCTTCGACCCCATCAACGCCAACCTGCTCAAAAACGAGATCCTCAACCTGCGCGACGAGGGGGCGACCGTGATCTTCTCCACCCACAACATGGCCTCCGTCGAGGAGATCTGCGACAACATCACGCTGATCAACAAGAGCCGCAACATCCTCTCGGGGAATGTCGACGAACTGAAACGCCAATATTTCGGCGACCGCTATAACCTTGTCTTCACCGGCGACCACCCCGCCCTGACGGAAGGCCTCTCCCCTCTGGCCGACGATTTCCGCATCACCCCTCCCGACGGCGCCGGCCGCATGTCGCTCAATTTCCACCTCAAGCCGGGGGCGACTCTGCGCGACGCCATCGCCGTGGCCAACGATAAGGTGACGATCGCCGGAATCAGCGAGAGCGTGGCCTCGATGAACGATATCTTCATCCGCGCCGTGGAAAACGACAACCGCTGACCTCCTCCCGGCAGCGACAGTGAACAATTAACAGGAACATTCCCGACAAATTCCATCATAAAATGTCAAATTTAGGAATTATCATAGAGCGCGAGTTTTTGGAGCGCGTAAAGAAAAAGAGTTTCATCATCACCACGATCCTGATGCCGGTGCTGATGCTGGCGCTGATGGCGATGCCGGCGCTGGTGATGCTGTGGGCAGGCCAGTCGGAGACGCGCGTGGCCGTGATCGACGAGAGCCATCAGGTGCTTCCCGCCCTTGAAAACGACGAGGCGGTCCGTTTCCAGCCGGCCCTGAGCCATGTGGTCGATTCGGTGATCGCCAACGAGGGGGCCGACGCTGTCCTCGTGATCCCCGCCAACGCCGTGGCCGACAAGAAGGCCACCCTCAAATTCTATTCCGACGGTCCCTCTTCGATGCCGACGGAATCGTCGATCACATCGCAGGTCAATAAAATTCTTGAGAACAAACGTCTCGAGGCCTACAACATCAACGACATCGACCGCATCCTCGAGGATGTGAAGGGGGATGTTGCCATCGACACCGTGCGCGTCGACAAGGAAGACCAGGAGGCGGAATCGACCGGTTTCAGCTTCGGAGTGGGAATGGTGATGACATTCGTGCTCTATATGTTCCTCCTGCTATATGGCCAGATGGTCATGACCTCGATCATCGAGGAGAAGAACAATCGCGTGCTCGAGCTGGTGGTTTCGGCCGTGAAACCGATGCAGCTGATGATGGGCAAGATCATCGGCGTGGCCCTGGTGGCCGTGGTCCAGATCGTGCTCTGGGGCATTCTGCTCGGCGTGATGTCGGCGGCGGTGCTTCCGGCCATTATGCCGGCCGATGCCATGGCCGACGTGGCGGCCGTGCAGAGCGGCAACCTCTCCGCTGTCAGCGACATGGAGTCGGTCGAGATGATAAAGGCTGTCGGAATGATGAGCAACGTCGGCACGGTGCTCGGACTGGTGGCGTGGATGACTGTCTTCCTCATTATGGGCTTCCTCGTCTACAGTTCGATCTTCGCGGCAATCGGTTCGACTGTCGACAACATTCAGGATGCGGGCCAGCTCACCAACTTCGCCACTATTCCCATTATCTTCGGACTTATCTTCGCGATCACCGCCGCGAGCGACCCGATGGGACCGTTGGCGTTCTGGAGCTCGATCTTCCCGTTGACGGCTCCGATGGTGATGGTGGCGCGCATACCCTTCGGCATCCCGCAATGGCAGATATGGCTCGCCCTCGGGCTGCTGATCATCTCCTTCATCGGCCTGGTATGGATGGCCGGGCGCATCTACCGCATCGGCATCTTCATGCACGGCAAGAAGCCCTCCGTAAAAGACATAGTAGCCTGGATGAAATATAAATAACCCCGGCGAAACCCGAACCGCCACGGATTCATCCCGAAACCGACGGCAACTCCACATAACGCGCCTTGTGCCTCCGGCCACAAGGCGCGTCGCATATCACATCGCATATCAGAAAAAGTTGTCCTTTTTGACGTTTTGAAGGAATGCAGCGGAGCCTATTTTCGGATTTGCAGAAACGGTCACTTGGCATACTCTCGGGGCGCGGTCTAACAATATTTAACAGTCGGGACTTCTATTTATCTTCGCGGTTTCCGTTCTTTAAACATCTCGCTCTCCCCGGCGGATATTTTGCGTACTTATCCGTATAAAATTATCCGAGCAAAACTTATCCGTATAAACTATCTGTATAAACTTATCCGACAGTTTTACTCCCGATGACGGTCAAAAAGATTTTCCTTATGCTTCTGATCGCTTCGACAGCCGCAATCATAGCTGCAGCCGGAGAGCAGACTGCGCGCCAAACCCCTCCGACCGTCAACTCTCAATGGGAACAGAAAGTCAGAGACCTCCCCGAACTGACAGTCAATCCCGGAAAACGCAAGATCATTCATATCCTCGCCTACGTACGCGAATATTCGTCGATGGCCTCATGGAACGACACTGTCTTCCTCTTCCGCGAAAAGATGGTCGACTATATGCTCCCGGCCAACAATAAGGTGAAATTCAAAGGCTGGCTATCCCCGCGAATCCTTTCAAGCCGGTCGTATTACCGTTTCACCAACTCCAATGGTCTCGACAGCGTCAGCGACGTCTATCGGCTCTATTTCTCCTGGGGCGACTGGTTGCGCCTTCCTCCCATCACTCCCCTGCCGAGCAAGCTCCTTATCGACGACCAGGCCACCGACACCGTCGGCGGAAAATATCAGAACACCCTCTTCTGGCGACGCAACGGCGACCTCATCACCGTCGACGCCGACATACTCGCCGACACCCTCTCACGCCGTTGGGCGCCCGGTTACAGCCACTTCTTCGACCGTAACATCGACTTCCGCAACTTCACGGTCCATTATGAATTCGGCAACGAATCCGACCGCTCGGTCAACCCCCGCGACATGACCTTCTGCTCATTCAGAATCGAATCGGGCGACAGAGGAAGGAGCATGTTCCGTTTCAACCGCAACAACGAGTCAATAAGCATCACGACCGACGCCGAGATTTACATCCTCGACAAAGAGTATATCACCGAACGCGAAGCCCGCCAATGGGAGAAAAAAGAGATAGACGAGAACCTCATAGGCATCATCGAATCGGACCGCGCACCCCGTCTGAGCCCGGAGATCGCATCGCTCGTGGGGCGTGTGAACGCCATCAACAAAGACAGCGTCCGACTGCAATTCACCCCCGACCGGAAATTGGGAGGCAAATTCGTGGAACGCAAGCACCTCACCGTAGGCCAGGCCGCCCTCGCCCTCCTGAAAAGCCTGATCGGCCTGAAATGACATCCAATCTACATTCCTCGAATTGTTTGCCAAATTCATAATAAAATCGTAAATTTGCTATCCAAACCTCAGAAAGGTGTATCGAACGCATTCCGCGAAACCTCAGAAAGGTGTATCGAAATTCCGTTGTAATGATTGCAGTCCTAACAAATCATCAAATGAAAAGGAAAATTTATAATAGATTTTTGGAGTGGAAAAAAGACTGGGATGGCCGCGCGGCCCTTTTGGTCGATGGAGCCAGACGTGTTGGAAAAAGCTGGATTGTCGAAGAATTTGCCCGCAATGAATATAAATCATATATCCTCATTGATTTCAACAACGTGTCAGAAGAAATCAAGGAGCTTTTCCAAATGTTTCTAAATGATTTGGACTCCTTTTTCGGCAGGCTGCAAACACTTACAAACACCGACCTTTTCAATCGTGAATCCGTAATTATCTTTGATGAGGTTCAGATGTTTCCGCAAGCACGGGCCGCAATTAAATATCTTGTAGCAGACGGACGTTACGATTACATTGAGACCGGATCTCTGGTAAGCATAAATCATAATGTAAAAAATATTGTCATTCCCAGCGAAGAAGTCCGCATTGACATGTTTCCAATGGATTTCGAAGAGTTTTGTTGGGCGTCAGACAAGACACGTCTATATGATTTTGCCGAGGCTCAGTTCAGAAAATCCGAGCCTATGGGGCAGGCAATGCATCGGAAGATGCTCGAAACCTTGCGCGAATATATACTCGTAGGAGGAATGCCTCAGTCAGTATTGGCATACATTGAAACAAAAGATTTCCGAGCAGCCGATCGTGTGAAAAGAAATATCCTCTCTCTTTATCGCAATGACATTTCGAAATATGCCGGACGTCAGGCTCCGAAGGTGACAAAAGTTTTTGACAGCATTCCGCAATCTCTCCAAAAACACAAGAAACGGTTCAGTCCCTCATCTATCAAAAAAGGGCTGAAAATGCGCAATTTTGATGAAGCCATGTTTTGGCTTGACGAAAGCAGGGTTGCCAATTTCTGTTACGCCGCTACCGAGCCATCGGTATCATTGTCACTGAACCAGGATGATAGCAAAGTTAAAATTTATATGGCCGACACTGGTCTGCTGATTTCCATGGCATTCAACGAAACGGAGATGGTTTCGGGACTTTACGAGAGAATTTTGCATGGGAAACTTGAATTCAATAAAGGAATGATAATGGAGAATTTGGTGGCGCAGGCATTTCGTGCGTCAGGTCATCCGCTTTACTTTTTCAGCAAATATTCCGAAGATGCCGAATCAAGGATGGAAATCGACTTTCTTATTCGAAAGAATTCATTGACATCGCGTCATAACATTCTGCCAATCGAGGTTAAATCATCGCAGCGTTATTCCACGCGGTCGCTGGATAAATTCAGGAATAAATATGCATCTTGTCTTGGGCAATCTTATATACTGCATACCGGAGATCTGAAAATCACTCAAGATGCAGTTTATCTCCCGCTCTACATGGCCGGAATGCTCTAAATTGCATATTCTTGGGGATGGTTTTGCTGGTTTAGCTGGGATTTTGTAACTTTGCGTTCTATGAACGATGCGCTCAAAAAGGAGTTTCGCGAGTATGTGCTGGAATTGGAAAAATCCGGTGTCGACATCGACGCCGGAGCGTTTCTCGACGCCATGTCGGAGCCTCCTTGCGTGAGCGTGAAGATCAACCGCCGCAAATGCAGCGGCCCCGCCGAGACCGGTTACGAGGGGCTGCAGCCGGTGGCGTGGTGCGACAGCGGCTTTTACCTGCCGGAGCGCCCTCAGTTCACCCTCAATCCCCTGCTTCATGCCGGAGTCTTCTACGTGCAGGACGCCTCGTCGATGATCCACGAGACCCTCCTCGGCCGCATCCTGCCGCTCGTTCCCTCACCCACACCCGCTGTGCTCGACCTCTGCGCCGCCCCCGGCGGGAAAACCACCTCGATGATCAACGCCCTCCCCGACGGCTCGCTCGTGGTGGCCAACGAATTCGACCGCAAACGCTCCTCGATACTCCGCGAGAACCTCATCAAATGGGGCTACCCCGACGTGACCGCCACCTCCTCGCCGACTTCCGCCTTCGCCAAGGCCGGCCCGCGATTCGACATCGTGGCCGTCGACGCCCCCTGCTCGGGCGAAGGAATGATGCGCAAGGATGAGGATGCACGCCGCCAATGGTCGGAAGGGCTCGTCAGACAATGCGCCGAACTGCAGCGCACGATTCTCTCCGACGCCATCGACGCCCTCCGCCCCGGAGGTTTCCTCATCTACTCCACCTGCACGTTCAATCCCGTGGAAAACGAGCAGCAGCTCCTCCGGCTGCGCGACGAAAAGGGGATGATCCCCTTCGACCCGCAGCTCCCCCCGGAGTGGGGAATAGGCCGGCAGATCTCCGGCGACATCCCCGCCCTCCGCTTCATGCCCCATCTCACCCGCGGCGAAGGGCAGTTCGCGGCCATTCTCCGCAAGCCGGAAGATGGCGACGACCGCGGAGGCAACCACTCCAAAACGGCTGAGGCCGTAAGGAAAACCGCCCGCGTGATTCTCGACGGCATACCCCGCACCGAGATGAAAGGGAAAACCGAAATGCCGACCTCGGAATGGGCACTCTCCACCGACTTCCCCGCCGACAGGTATCCCCGCGCCGAAGTCGACCTCGCCACAGCCCTCTCCTATCTGCGCCACGAAGCCATCCGCCTCCCCGGCGACACGCCGACCGGTCCGGTAGCGATCTGCTATAAGGGCCATCCCCTCGGCATGGCGAAAAACCTCGGCTCCCGCGCCAACAACCTTTATCCCGCCGCATGGCGCATCCGAAACCTATGACTATGGAAGCAGCCCTATATCTCGTGCCTGTAGAACTCAGCGGGGCCCCCGCCTCGCGCGTCATTCCGCAATGGAACATCGAAGTGGCCCGGCAGATCCGCGTCTGGATCGTCGAGAACGTGCGCACGGCCCGCCGCTTCCTGCGCCGCTGGGACCACGCATATCCCATCGACGAATGCACCTTCTTCGAACTTAACGGCCACACCGACCCCACCCGGACCGGAAGCTACCTCGACGCGCTCCGCCGGGGCGAGCCGGTCGGGCTCATGAGCGAGGCCGGATGCCCCGCGATCGCCGATCCCGGTGCGGCGGTGGTCGAAATAGCCCAGCGCGAAAAGCTGAAGGTCGTCCCCCTCGTCGGCCCCTCCAGCATACTGATGTCGCTGATGGCCTCCGGATTCAACGGCCAGGGGTTCGCCTTCAACGGCTATCTCCCCATCGACGAGGCCGAAAAAAGCCGCGAACTCCGCGAACTCGAAAACCGCGCCTCCCGTGGCCAGACACAGATCTTTATCGAAACTCCCTACCGCAACAACCGTCTGATTTCTTTCCTCAGCGAAACGCTCCGTCCCGACACGCTCCTCTGCGTGGCCGCCGACATCACCGACCCCGAAAAGGAGTCGATCGTCACCATGCCCGCCGCCCGATGGAAAAGCGTCAAAGCCGACTATGACAAGCGTCCCGCAATCTTCCTCATCCACCGCGAAGGAGCCGCCTCGGCACCCCGCCGCAAAAACACAGCCGATTGCCGCAAAAACAGAAAATCAGGCAAATGAGATATCCTAAAAAAATCATATTTCAAGATCATCCCACCCTCCCCTTCGAGGAAGACGACGTGGTGGTCCCGGAAAAGCGAAGCGGACCTCCCCGCCGCCAGAGCGACGATGAACTCGCCCTTTCCGCCGGAGAGACCGACGACGACCGCCTCTACTATATCTCGCTCGCGTCAGGATCGAGCGGCAACAGCTGCTACATAGGCTCCCGCGCCGGAGGAGTGATCGTCGACGCCGGCATCCGCGCCGACGAAATCGCCGACAAGCTCGACGCCGCCGGAATCTCCATGCGCCATGTCAAAGGCCTCCTGCTCACCCACGACCATTCCGACCACGTCAAATACTCCTACAATCTGCTGCGCACATACCGCCATCTCAGCCTCTACTGCACGCCCCGCGTGATCAACGGCCTGCTCCGCCGCCACAGCATCTCCCGCCGCATCAAGGAATACCACACCCCCATCTTCAAGGAGATCCCCTTCCGCGTGGGGGATTTCGAGATCACCGCTTTCGAAGTGCACCACGACGGCTCCGACAACATGGGATTCTCCATCGACTTCGGCGACCGTCATTTCGTGCTCGCCACCGACCTGGGCGAGGTGAGCGACCGCGCCCGATTCTATATGAGCCGCGCCAACTATCTCGTGATCGAAGCCAACTACGACTCCGAGATGCTCCGCCTCGGCCGCTATCCCGAATATCTCAAGGCCCGCATCCGCACCGGCAACGGCCATCTCGACAACGTTCAGACCGCCGAGTTCCTGAGCGAGATCATCAACCCGGAGCTCAAATATATCTTCCTCTGCCATCTGAGCAAAGACAACAACACCCCGGCCCTTGCCCTCTCCACGGTGGCCGACGCCCTGCGCGCCAAAGGAATCACCGTGGGCCGCGCCGAGGAAACCCTCTCCGACCGCAAGGCCGACGTGCAGCTCATGGCCCTCCCCCGCTTCGACGCCACCCGCAAATTCACCTTCCGAAAATAGAAACGCAACCCCGCCCCAAACGCCATCACCACCATGCAGACAGCATTCAGCCGGCATATCTATGATTTTCTCGACAACTTCCTGTCGGGACGCGCCCTCGACGCGGCGGTCATCCCCACGTCGCTGATATGCATCGCCGCGCTCGCCTTCCTCTCCTATTTCCTCTGCATCAGGATCCTGACCCCGACCGTGCACTACATCACCGGCAAGACCCCGACCGGCTGGGACAACGACCTGCTCAACCACAAGCTGCTGAGCGCCCTCTCGCAGCTCGCCCCGGTGATGATCATCTCCTGGCTCCTCCCCCAGGTGGCCAACGGCCACGTGAAATGGACCGAATGGCTCACCAAGATCTCCAACCTCTATATCGTCTACACGCTGGTGGTGCTGGTCAACGTCTTCATCACCAACCTCTACAACGGTTTCGAGCGGCGGGGAATGTATCGCGGCCACAATCTCTCGGTGCTCGTGCAGGCCCTCAGCCTGGTGGCGATCCTCGTGGGCTGCGTGATCGGCCTGAGCATCATCTTCGGGCAGTCCCCCTTTGCCGTGCTGACCGCTCTCGGAGCTTCGGCCGCCATCCTGATGCTCGTGTTCAAAGACACGATCATGGGGCTCGTGGCCGGTGTGCAGCTCTCGGTCAACGGCATGCTCCACAAAGGAGACTGGATTGTTTCGGAAAAGGCCGGGGCCAACGGCGAGGTGCTCGACGTGAAGCTCACCACGGTCAAGATCCGCAACTGGGACAACTCGATCACCACCATTCCGCCCTACAACCTCATCTCCGACTCCTTCCAGAACTATCAGAACATGCGCCGCGCCGGAGCCCGCCGCGTGGCCCGCTGCATATATATCGACGTCAACACCATCGGCTTTCTCGACGAGGAGCAGATCGATCATCTCCGGGAGCGCGGATGGCTCGCCGGAATCGACACCGGAAACGCCGCCCGCAAGGTCAACATCTCGATTTTCCGCCGATATCTCGAGCATTATCTCGCCGAGAATCCCCTCGTGCGCCTCAAAGACAAGAACAATCCCGCCATCTTCATGATGGTGCGCCAGCTCGCCCCCACTCCTCAGGGCCTCCCCCTCGAGCTCTATTTCTTCACCAAGGAGACCAACTGGAAGAAATTCGAGAACATCCAGTCTGACATCTTCGACCATGTCTACGCCGCCCTGCCCCATTTCGGGCTCCGGATGTTCCAGGTTCCCTCTGGCTATGAATTCTTCACCGATCTTCCCGCCGCCTCGCGCGGCGACGCCATATTGACGCCCAATATTTCCAAGACTCGCGGAAAATGATTATTTTTGCAGTATAGACAGCGCCTTGACGAAAAGAGCGCGACAGGAGCCCCGACGATGGAGATGCTTTACCAATATTTGTGGAAACACAGGATGATGGGCCGTGAGTTTGTCACGGTTCAGGGCGAGCCCGTGGTGATCGTCAGCCCGGGGCGTCTCAACCGCGATTCGGGACCCGATTTCAGCGGCGCCAGGGTGAGGATCGGCGCCACGGAATGGACCGGCAACGTCGAGATCCATGTGAAGGCCTCCGACTGGCGGCGCCATCATCACGACTCCGACCCGGCCTACGACAGCGTGATCCTCCACGTGGTGTCGGTGAGCGACACCCGCATCCGCCGCCGCGACGGGAGCGAGATTCCGCAGATGGTGGCCACCTTCCCCGAAAGCTTCTTCCGCATGTATGCGCGGCTGGCCGACCGGATAGCCGACGTGGCCTGCGACGGCCTCATCGGTTCGCTTCCGCCCCTGGTGGTGACCGACTGGGTGTCGACGCTCGCTGTGGAACGCATGCAGATGAAGGCCTCGCGCATCCTCGACACCTGGCGCGCCGTCGGCTGCGACTGGGAGCGAGCCTGCTTCATAGCCCTGGCCCGCGCCCTCGGGTTCGGACTCAACAGCGACCCCTTCGAACAGCTTGCCCGCTCCGTCCCCCTCACCGTCACGATGCATCATAGCGACAATCCGCTGCAGCTCGAAGCCCTCCTCTTCGGCCAGGCCGGGATGCTCGACCCCTCGCTGCATATCTTCGACGAGTATTACCAGACCCTCTGCCGCGAATATTTCTTCCTGGCCCGCAAATACGGCCTGAGGCCGATGCGCCGCGAGGTCTGGAAATATTCGCGCACCCGCCCGCAGAATTTCCCCCACCGCCGCATAGCTCTGCTCGCCCGCGCCCTCCGGGGAGGCTTCCGGATGCTCGCCCTCCTCCTCGCCGAAGCCGCCCGCCCCGGATTCGATGACGACGCCGTGCGCCCTCTCCTCTCCCTCGACCTCGACGGATACTGGCTCTCGCATTCCGGCTTCGACACCGAATGCCGCCCCGGCCCCAAAGCCCTTTCCCCGGCAAGCGTGAGCCTCCTTATAATAAATTTTGTCGCCCCGCTGTTATATTCATACGGATCGGCCCACGGCGACCCCGACCTCGCCGAGAAGGGGCTCGACCTCTGGGATCTCCTCCCCGCCGAATCGAACGCGATAGTGAGACGCTGGGCCGCCTCGGGAATCTCCTGCCGCAGGGCCTCCGAATCGCAGGCCGTGATCCAGCTCCGCAAGGAATATTGCGACCGCGACCGCTGCCTCGACTGCCGCCTCGGCCACGCCCTGCTCCGCTACTGCGCCGCCGCCCCGGCGAGGATGATCATGCATGAACCCGACCCAAAATAAAGTGTGTCATAAAAAATGAACAATAAGCAATCTTTTAAGGAAGACCGCATAATCAGTTTTGTCAACGACTCTCCCGACATTCTCCCCCTCATGGAATTCGTGAGCGGCAAGATGCCGGCCGCCAAACGCACCGACATCAAGAAATGGCTCAAGTTCGGCCAGGTAATGGTCGGCGGCGCCGTCACTTCTGCTTTCGACGCACCGGTGGGCACCGGCGTGGAGGTGAAGATCAACCTCACTCGCGGATTCCCCCTCTTCAGGCATCCGAGGGTGAAGCTCGTCTACGAAGACGACGACGTGATCGTCATCAACAAGGGCTACGGCATCCTGTCGGTGCGCACCAACCCGATGAAACGCGAGGAATGCGCCTACGACATAGTGCGCGACTATATCAAGGATGTCAATCCGCGCAATCGGCTCTATGTGGTGCATCGTCTTGACCGCGACACGTCGGGACTGATGATGTTCGCCAAAACCGAGGAGTCGCAGCAGGTGCTCCGCCACAACTGGAACAATATGATCCTCGAGCGTCTCTATGTGGCTGTGCTCGAAGGCTATCTTGAGGAAGACAAGGGGTATGTGAAGAGCCGTCTGGCTGAGAATTCGCAGTTTGTGGTCTATTCCACCGACGTTCCCGGCGAGGGACGCCTGGCCGTGACCCATTACGAGGTGATGGAGCGGGGCCACGGCTATACCCTGGCTCAGTTCTCGCTCGACACGGGCCGCAAGAACCAGATCCGCGTGCATGCCTCCGACCTCGGCCATCCGATAGCCGGCGACAGGAAATATGGAGCTTCGACGAGCCCGATCCACCGGCTCGCCCTCCACGCCATGACGCTCCGTTTCGCCCACCCCGTGACGCGCAAGGACATGAATTTCCAGACGCCGATCCCGGCCGCTTTCATCGGCGCGGTGCGCAAGGGTAGCCGCCGATAAAGCAAGGAAAGCCTCAGATAAAAAGATGTTGCAAAACGTTATCTCTTACAAAACGTTATATAAGAACGGGCCGACTATCCGGCCCCGTTGATCATGAAAATAGACAAATCGTCATATTATCCCGAGTCGCCCCTCGACGACGACGAGGCTGACGCACGCCGGGGAGAACAGACGCAAAGCGTCTCCCCTTACGCGCCGAATTACCGTGCGCCCGAACCGACGCCCGAACCGGCTGCAGCGCACGAGCCTGAGCACGAACCTGCGCCTGCTGTCGCGGCTGCTCCGGCCGAAACTCCCGCTGCTGCCCCGAGGCAAACTTCGGGCGTCGCCGATCCGATAACCCACAACGAGAAAGAGACCTATTTCAGCGACCCCGACCTTCAGGAACCCCACGAGGAGGCCGGACGCTTCGCCACCAGCCTCAGCCACCTCCTTTCCTGGCTACTCGTGCCGCTGATGATGCCGGTCTACGGCATCATCTTCGCCTTCGGCCTCTCGATCCTCAGTTTCGCATCGCTGCAGTCGAGAGTGGTGTTCACCCTTGTCGTGGCGGCGATCAACATGCTCCTTCCCGCCCTGGTGGTGCTAATGCTCAAGCGCTTCGGCCTTGTCGACGACATCGGGCTCAACGGCCGCAAGGAGAGGCTCATTCCCTATATCATCACCATCCTCTGCATGGCCGGCACGGGCTGGCTTCTCTACGCCAAGGGGGCGCCGGAATGGCTGCTGATGTTCTTCCTCGGCGGCGCCGTGGCCGGAGTGATCGAGGTGACGGTCAACTGCTGGTGGAAGATTTCGGCCCATTGCGCCGGAATCGCCGGACTCTGCGCCCTGCTCGTGCACATCATGCAGCAGGACTTTTACTCCCCGGCAACGTTCTGGTGGCTGCTCGTCACGATTCTGCTCAGCGGCCTGCTCGGCACAGCCCGGCTATGGCTCAACCGCCACACGGTGACGCAGGTGCTCGCCGGATATGCCGTCGGCTTCTGTTCGGTCTATTTCATGATGATGATCCGGTGACGCCGTCGGCTCCGCTGATTCGCGCCGCCGCGCAACAACTATCAACTTTTTCAGGCAATTATGAAATATAATTACAATAGAAGATCCACCCGCGAGGTGATGGTCGGCCCGCTCGGCATCGGCGGCGCCAACCCGGTGCGCCTCCAGTCGATGACCAACACGTCGACGCGCGACACCGAGGCCTCAGCCCTCCAGGCCGTGCGCATTGCCGAGGCCGGCGGCGAACTCGTGAGGCTCACCACGCAGGGCGTGGCCGAGGCTTCCAACATGAAAGCCATCAAGGAGCGCATGCGCGAGCTCGGCTGCACCGTCCCTGTTTCGGCCGACGTGCATTTCAACCCGCAGGCCGCTTTCGTCGCCGCCGAGACGAGCGACAAGGTGCGCATCAATCCGGGCAATTTCGTCGACGCCGCCCGCACCTTCCGCCATCTTGATTTCACCGACGAGGAGTATGCCGAGGAGATCGGACGCATCCGCGCCAAACTGATTCCTTTCCTCGACATTTGCCGCAAGAACCATACCGCGGTGCGCCTCGGAGTGAACCATGGTTCGCTTTCCGACCGCATAATGAGCCGCTACGGCAACACCGCTCCCGGCATGGTGGAGTCGGTGATGGAGTTTCTGCGCATCTGCCGCGAGGTGGATTTCAACGATATTGTGATTTCGGTCAAGGCCTCCAACACTGTTGTGATGGTGGAGACGGTCCGCCTTTTGGTGGCTGAAATGGAGAAGGAGGGTATGGATTTCCCGCTCCATTTGGGCGTGACAGAGGCGGGAGCCGGCGACGACGGACGCATCAAGAGCGCCGTGGGGATCGGGGCGCTGATGTTCGACGGCCTTGGCGACACGATCCGCGTGTCGCTGAGCGAGGCTCCGGAGGCTGAGATTCCGGTTGCCGCCCTGCTGCGCGACCATGTGGCCCGCGCCGCCGGAGCGCCTCATGTGGAGGAGCCTGAGAAGGTGCTCCCGGGAGATGCACGCGATTACGCCCGCGCCTCGCTCGCCGCTCATCCGATGGGCGCCAAAGCCCCCTTCGCATGGACTCTTGAAGGGAACGACGCACTCGCTGCGGCCGACAAGGGTGTGTTTGAGGTGATTGCCGCTCCCG
Source organism: uncultured bacterium (assembly GCA_905214735.1). Classification (GTDB taxonomy): domain Bacteria; phylum Bacteroidota; class Bacteroidia; order Bacteroidales; family Muribaculaceae; genus Lepagella. The sequence continues at coordinate 36,838 of CAJMNI010000017.1, forward strand.
CAGGCCATGGCAACGCTCCGGGATGGATCGCGGCGGAGATCGACCGCCGCGTGGCCTCCGGTTCACGCGCCGCCATGGTGATGGAGATCAGCTACGACTGCAGCGACATCGACGAACTGCGGGTAAGGGCCGGCGCCGACTTCGGCGCGCTGTTGCTCTCGGGCTACGGCGCGGCGATCCACATTGTCGACCCGCATTTCCCGGCCGACGTGCTCTCGCAAATGGAGCTTGACATACTCCAGGCCGCGCGCATGCGCTTCACCAAGACGGAGTTCATCTCCTGCCCAAGCTGCGGACGCACCCTCTTCGACCTCCCCGCCGCACTGTCCGAAGTGAAGGCCGCCGTGTCGAAACTCGGCATGCCCGACCTCAAGATCGCCGTGATGGGGTGTATCGTCAACGGCCCCGGCGAGATGGCCGACGCCGACTACGGTTATGTAGGCGCCGGTCCCGGCCGGGTAAGCATCTACCGCAACAAAGAATTAGTGATCAAGAACATCCCGACCGCCGAAGCCCTCCCGGCCCTTCTGGCCCTGATCCAATCTGACCGCCAATAACCCGCCCGGCTCCCCTCCCCGGCTGTAATCTCGCGCGGGCTACAGGGCTGGCCTTGTAAAGGTCTCGCGCAAAGGCGCAAAGAAGAGGTTATAGGTCATAGTTATTAGTGATGAAGTTGTGGCTTGCGAGCGGCTTCCCTGCGTAAGGCCGGCTCTGCGGCTTTGCGCTCTCTGCGAGAGAACAATAATTGGGTGTCACTAATCACTAATCACTACTCACTGTTCACTACTCACTCACTGACTGCCAGCCATAACGGGGCTGCATTTCGGTAACCGGGGGTTAGCGAGGATGGGCTGCGCCCATCCGAGTCAACCCCCGGACGAGCCTGACAATCAGCATAAACCCCTACGGGGTTTCCCTCCCGTCAGCTCGAGAACAAAAGTTTGGTAACGAAAGAGCCTCAAGTTTGGTAACGGAGCCGGTTAATATTTAGTGTTTCAATAATTTTGTATTATAACGCTCCCGCCCATCAGTGGTATACTTTTCGATGATAACACCGGTATACTTTTCAGTTATTATTTCTTGCCGCCGAGGCGTTTGCGCTCGGCTTCGAAGGCTTCGAGAAAATGGATTTCAACGGGTGAAAGCTGATATTGGGTACGTTCGTGGAATTTGTCGTATTCGGCATCGGCTTTCAGTTTGGCAACTTCAGCCGATACACTTCCGGCATGGTTGAGCAATTCCTTCCCGGATAGCCTTATGAAGTCGTCGAGTTTCTGAATCCAATCCTTCATATACATAGGCACGTGACTCTTGGCCTGAAGCTCGGCAAAATCGAGATATAGATTGACAATGCGGTTCAGCATATCAATCTCCTCTTCCGATAGATAATTCTTCGCAATCTCAGCCTCATGTTTAGTAGGCATCGCACCACGCCACGATGTCAACCCCATGAAATCCTTTTCGGCATTGGCTCGGTCAAAGATCACTTCCGCAGCGGTATGTCCGTGAGCCGCGAAGTGCATCTTGTTCTGCACAGTCTTGAAGAACTGTTGTGTTATCTCCGTGCGAGGGTCGTAATCGATACTGAGAGCATAAATTTCGAGAACTTTGCGATAGAAAACCTTCTCCGAACTGCGGATGTCGCGGATGCGTGCCAACAATTCATCGAAATAATTCCCCTGTCCGGCATTCTTCAGCAAATCATCATTTAGAGCGAACCCCTTGATCATATACTCTTTCAGCACTTGGGTAGCCCATTGCCGGAACTGCACGCCGCGATGCGAGTTGACACGATATCCCACGCTGATAATCATGTCAAGATTATAAATGGGAATCTTACGCTCAACCTGTCGTCTCCCCTCATTTTGAACTTGTGCAAAAAATGCACAAGTTGAATCTGCTTTTAATTCACCATCATCGTAAATCCGCTTAATATGCCTCTGAATGGTAGAACGATCGCGCTGAAACAGTTCTGCCATCTGGTCAGCCGTGAGCCACACAGTTTCATTGGCGAGCCGAACCTCAATCTTCGTCTCGCCGCCCTGCGTCTGAAAAAGTATAATCTGTCCGTTATCCATATAAAATGCCGGCTTGAAAAAATGCAATAAAAAAAGGCTTTGGGATTTCCGTATGTCACGAAAATTTAGTAAATTAGAAGTTATCAAGCCGATAATTACCAATACGCCAAAGCCATAAGCAAAATTACAAAAATTCCTTCGGAACTCTGCGATTTTTTCACAGAAAAAAGAAGCTGCTGCCAGCCATGTCTGACAAAAAATCGCGGGGCTGGGGCGGCGTATGGGCGAGCAGATTTCGACGTTCTCGGAGAGAGCAGCCTCGCGGCTAAAACTTGCCATCGCAGAATCACGGCATCTTCGGCCTTTCTCCTCAGTCACAGCCGCGAGGCTGATCCTTCGTCGGAAGTCCAAATCTGCCGCAATTCTGCGACCCCAGCCTCCGCGATTTTTTGTCAGGCATGGCTTTTCGCTCAAGCGGCCTGAAATCTAAATCCGAAACTTGAGAACTGTTACTTATCAAAAATCATTATCCAAACCCATCATTGACGAAATAGACAAAGTCTTAGCTCGCCATTATGGGTTTACTGAAGAAGAGCTTGATTTCATCATTAATTACGATATTAAATATCGTATGGGTGACGAGTTAAACAACGAGTAGATATGAATAGTATCGGGAATATTGAACTTATCTCCTCCGTTTCCCCAACATCCTCTCTCTATACGTGAACCGCACCGGAATAATGCGCGTCTGCCACGAATCCGACGGCAAGGAGCATTCGATCCTCTTCGGCACGGAGGGCGACATCTACACTTCGCTCCATTCATGGGTGGCCGGCGAACGGTCGCCTTTCTCCCTGATAGCCGTGGGAGAAGCGGAGGTATATTCCATTTCCTACGCCACTATGCGCCGCGTGCTCGCCGATTTCCCGGAAGCGGTCAACTGGTTTCTGCAGCTGAGCCTACAGCAACTCTATGGCCTCGAACGCCGCTATCTGAGTTTCTGCAGCAACAACACCGAGGAGCGGCTGCGCACTTTCATGTATAACGTCGACCCGAAGTTCAAGCGGATGCCGGGACGCAAGATGGTGCAGCACGTTCCGCTGAAATATATCGCCTCCTACCTGAGAGTGGCGCAGGCTACGCTGAGCAGGCTTCGGGCAAAAATCGTGCGCGGAGATCGCCAGAAGTAAGGCCTGTCTCCGCGCAGCGTATCTTCAGACATTTATAGCGCAAACGCTTTTGCGTCAGTCATATCCCGGCGGGAGGGGTCAGAGCGACCACTCTACGCCGTTTTTCGTGTCTTTTACCGTGAAGCCGAGTTTGGCGAGGTTGTCGCGGATCAGGTCGGATGTGGCCCAGTCTTTGTTTTTCTTCGCGTTGCTCCTGATCTCCATGAGGAGGTCAACGGCTCCCTGATAAGGTTTGAGGTCGGCCGAGGCGGCTCCTTCGGCGCCTAATTTCATGCCGAGGATGTCGATCAGCACCGTGCGGAATGTCTCTTTGAGCCGGTCGATGTCGGCCTGCGAAAGGGTGACGTTGCCGTCGCTGGCGGCGTTGATGATCTTCGCGGCCTCGAAAAGATGGGCGATGGCCACAGGGGTGTTGAGGTCGTCGTCGAGGGCTTCGTAGCAGAGGGTGAGGAAATCGGGCACTTCCACGCTCGATTTGTCGGATGCCTTCAGATTCTGCAGGCGCGAATAAGCCTCCTGCATCTTCTGCAGCGCTTTCTCGGCGGCCTGAAGGGCCTCGTTGGAGAAGTCGACAGTGCTGCGATAGTGGGCCTGGAGGATGAAGAAGCGGATCACCATCGGGGCGTAAGCCCGGTCGAGCAGCGGATGGTCGCCGTTGAAGAACTGGCCGAGGGTGATGAAGTTGTTGTAGCTCTTGCCCATCTTCTTTCCGGCGATGGTGATCATGTTGTTGTGCATCCAGTAGCGCACCGCCTCGTGGCCCTGGGCGGCCACGCTCTGGGCGATCTCGCATTCATGGTGGGGGAACATGAGGTCCATGCCGCCGCCGTGGATGTCGAACGTCTCGCCGAGATATTTGCGCCCCATAGTGGAGCATTCGAGATGCCAGCCGGGGAAGCCTTCGCTCCAGGGCGAGGGCCAGTGCATGATATGCTCCGGGGCAGCCTTCTTCCAGAGGGCGAAGTCCATCGGATTGTGCTTCTCCTCCTGGCCGTCGAGGGCGCGGGTGGTGTTCTGCAGCTCTTCGATGTTGCGGCCCGAGAGCTTGCCGTAATGATGGTCGCGGTTGTATTTCTCGACGTCGAAATAGACCGATCCGCAGCTTTCGTAGGCATAACCCGATTCAAGAATCTGCTTCACATATTCGATCTGCTCGATGATATGGCCCGAGGCGTGCGGCTCGATCGAGGGGGGAAGCACGTTGAGCGCCTCCATGTCGTGGTGGTAGTTGTTGAGATAATGCTGCACCACTTCCATCGGTTCGAGACTTTCGAGACGCGCTTTCTTGGCGATCTTGTCTTCGCCCGAATCGGCGTCATGCTCGAGATGGCCCACGTCGGTGATGTTGCGCACATAGCGCACCTTGTAGCCTAAATGAGTGAGATATCTGAAGAGGATATCGAAAGTGATTGCGGGGCGGGCGTGGCCCAGATGGGCGTCGCCATAGACGGTGGGCCCACAAACATACATCCCCACGTGGCCTTCCACAAGGGGACGGAACGGCTGCTTTATGCGCGCGAGCGTGTTATAAAGCATCAGGGAATGTTCTTTCATCTTTTCTTGAATTTTTACCGGCTGTTATGCCATTTAAAAATAGGGCTTATAAATATATGGGGCTGCCCGGATGTTTATTCACGGGCAGCCCGGAATCTTATCGTTGAAGTTCAGATCAGTTGTTGCCGATTTTGCCGGGACGCGGAGCGATCTCGCCAAACTGGGCCTCATATTTCTGGATGTTGTCGGTGAGGGCGAAGAGAAGCTTCTTGGCGTTCTCGGGGCTCATGATCACGCGGCTTACAACCGGGGCCTGGGGCATGCCGGGAGCGGCGAAGATGAAGTCGATGAGGAATTCGCTGCCGCTGTGGCCGATCATCGCGAGGTTGGTATATTTGCCGTCGGCGAGTTCGGGACGGAGCTGGATCTGAAGCTGATTCTGGTTCTGGGGATTTTCGTTATTTGCCATTTTTTCTTTTCTGGTTTTCTTTAAATGATTATTGTGTGTTTACCGATTTCCTTGCGTTTGTTGCCATTCGCCGGATGAATCGGATGCAAAAATAGCAAAAAAAAACGCTATTCCCAAAACTATAGCGCTTTTAGCCGTTGTTAAAGCCGGCGCGAGGGTTTCGGCTATCGGGTCAGAGAGTTTGCGGGCAGATGCCGGGGATGCTTTCGGAAGCGACGATGCGACCGTCGGCCATGTTGATCACGCGGTCGGCTATGGCGTTCATCGAGGGGTCGTGGGTGACGATCACGAAAGTCTGGCTGAACTGCTGACGAAGGTCGGCGATAAGGGCGCGGATTTCGTCGCGGTTGCGGGAGTCGAGGCTTCCGGTGGGTTCGTCGGCGAAAATCACCTTCGGCTCGTTGACCAGGGCGCGGGCGAAGGCTGTGCGCTGGCGCTCGCCGCCCGACATTTCCGCGGGGCGGTGAGTGAGACGCTCCCCGAGGCCGAGGGTGTCGAGCAGTTCGGCGGCGCGTTCCATCGCCTTGCGCCGTGACACGCCGCCGATCAGAGCCGGCATCGCCACATTCTCCTGCGCCGTGAATTCGGGGAGCAGCTGGTGGAACTGGAAAACAAACCCTATGTTGCGGTTGCGGAAGGAGGAGAGACGGCGGTCGTTCATCTTGAAAATCGGTTCGCCGTCGTAGATCACCTCGCCGCTGTCGGGGCGGTCGAGCGACCCGGCGATCTGGAGCAGCGTGGTTTTCCCGGCGCCGCTCGGGCCGACGATAGTGATGATCTCGTTGCTCCCGATCGAAAGGGATATGTCGGTGAGCACCCGGAGATTCCCGTAAGACTTATTGATATTGAGAAGCTCAATCATTATTAGCTATTTCTTTGAGAACTTTCGACGCTAAAAAAATTCCGAATATGGCCGGGATGGTGGCTATTGTGCCGAAGGAGGAACGTTTGTTGGGCTCGTCGAGGTGAATGATGCTCGCGCTGCGGGGAGCTTCCGTGCTTGCCACCACCCGGAGCGGCCGCCGCAGTCCGGCTTTCTTAAGCCGCTGTCTGACGGCGCGGGCAAGCCCGTCTTCACGTGTGGACCATAGATCGGCATACTCCACGCGGGTCGGATCAGTGCGCCCTCCTGCCCCCATCGAGGAGATGATCCTCACCCCGCGGCGGAGGCATTCGGCGATCAGAGCCACCTTCGGAGCCACCGTGTCGATGGCGTCGATCACATAATCATACCCCTCGTCGAGGATCGCCGGCACATTTCCGGGTTCGATAAATTCGCGCCGGGCATCGACTTCGATGTCGGGATTGATGTCGAGGAAACGCTCCCTGAAGAGCTCCACCTTGGGGCGCCCGATGGTGGAGACAAGGGCGATCAGCTGGCGGTTGAGGTTGCTCGGGGCCACGCAGTCGGCATCGATAAGGGCGAGATGCCCTATTCCCGTGCGGGCGAGCATCTCGGCGGCATAGCCGCCCACTCCCCCGACTCCGGCCACAAGCACACGGGCACGACGAAGCCGCTCCATGGCTTCGTCGCCAAGAAGCAGCCTGCTGCGCGAGTCGCGTTCGCTCAACGGCGAATCCATGCTCCCTCGAAACCCGTCTCTTCGATCGCTTTCTCAACCTGAGCCGCCGTTTCGGCGTTCTCGGGAAGTCCGTGCACTTCAAGCACCTTGTCGGTCGATTCGAGGTCGAGGTCCCACTGCGCGTCGGGGAAGCGCTTGTTCATCTCGCTGAGGATGGCGTTTTTACACCCTCCGCATTTTGCATTTGTCTTGAAAAGCATAACTTGGATCAAAGATAGATTTTCTTCAGGTTGGAGAGATACTGCTGGGTGATGCCGAGGTAGGAGGCGATGGTGCGCATCGGAACTTTGTGAAGCAGGTCGGGACGCGATTTGACGAGCGACTGGAAACGCTCTGCGGCGTTGCCGTTGATCACCGAGTTTTTCATGTCGGTGTAGTAGAGCTGGCACTGCGCCATGCTCAGAGCCCACTGGGCGAATTCGTGGGAATTCTTCACGAGCTCGTCGAAATCCTGCTTGCTGCAGTGCATCACTTCCGACGGACAGCATGCCACCACATGATAAAACGACGGCTGACCGAAGTAATAGGAATGATTCGACATCATCATCGTGCCGGGAAGCGCGAAGCCCCAGCAACGCTCGTCGCTGCCGTTCATGTAATTATAGGAGAATATGCCCGTCCTCACCACGTATATATCGGGATTGACTGTGCCTTTTTCTATTATGGCCTCTCCTCGCTTCAGCTTGATGGGCGACATCTTCGATATAAATTCGTTCATAATGTCGCTTCTGAGCTGGAAATTGCATTCCTGACGCAATAGCTCTTTAACTTCTTCTTCCATATTAACAGCTGTTTTTTATATTTCGCACGTTGCAGTTGTGCAATTTATAATCCCTCCTTAATTTATTTTAAATTTTTATATCAACTTAATTCATGAAAAGAGGAATTTGGGTCAAAGTTAGTAAAAAGAATTGAATTTAAGGAATTTCAAGAAAAAATATTTAGAATTATTGACATATGTCAAGAGCACCGGAACGCCGGGGATAAAATATTTATTGTTAAATATTATTAAAATTGCACTTAAATGCATTTTAAATGCAATATATCTGCAAAATTTTCGCTACTTTTGTAGTGTGTTTTTCATAGTATTAAATTAAGATTAAGGTTTCAACCTGCTTCTTTGGGAAAAGAGGCAGGTTTATTTTTTTGTGATATCCGGCCTCATTTTGTGACGCCCGCCTCAACCATCCGCCTCCCGGAGACGTTATATCCTGTGAAGCGCGGTGGACTCCGGTTCCCCTCGATTCTTCAGAAATTACTAAAAATCTTTATTCTTCAGATTTAAGTACATGACAAAAATTTAAAGATGTCGATTTTTGAGGCATAGTCAGGCC
>CAJMNI010000018.1 GCA_905214735.1 uncultured bacterium
GTTTAAGGTTTAAAGTTTAAGGTTTAAGGTTTAAGGTTTAAAGTTTAAGGTTTAAGGTTTAAGGTTTAAAGTTTAAGGTTTAAAGTTTAGGGTTTAGGGTTTAAGGGATTCATTCAACATTCAAAATTCAACATTCAACATTAAAAATTAATCACTAAGTATATGGGCATTAGCGGCAAAGAGAGAGTTGGGGTTGCGGTTATCGTCGTGCTGGCGGTTGCTGCGGCTGTCACAGGCATTTGCGTGCGCAGTTGCCGGAAAGCCCCCGAGCCTGCACCGTCCGACCTTGTCTTCTCGGCCGATTCCGTCGCCGTCGAAGAAGTTGATGACGATCTCGGAAAGGGAGCCGGCGAATCGGTCGGCGCAGAGTCCGGAAAGGCGACGAATCGCGAAAGCCGGAAAGGATTGAAAAGCCGTGACAGGCAGGGGAAAGATTCCGTGAGCCACGAATTCCGCAAGCATGGCGAAGCGGGAAAAACGAAAGATAAGAAAGCCGGCAAAGCGAAGAAGAAAAAAGGAGAAAGCGGAAGCAGACAGACATCGCAGCGGAATTATCTCGACGAAACCCTCTGAATGAGGCGGGAACGTGAAATTTATTGGGCGGATTGTATGTTATATAGCATAAATTTTGTAACTTTGCAGTCGGAAAAAGAGAAAAAATTATATGCAGGATATCCGCAACATTGCCATCATCGCCCATGTGGACCATGGCAAAACCACACTCGTAGACAAAATGCTCCTTGCCGGTCACCTTTTCCGTGACAATCAGACCACAGGAGAGCTAATACTTGACAACAACGACCTCGAGCGCGAGCGTGGCATAACGATATTGTCGAAAAACGTATCGATCAACTATAAAGGAACCAAGATCAACATTATCGACACCCCGGGACACGCCGACTTCGGCGGCGAGGTTGAGCGCGTGCTCAACATGGCCGACGGATGTCTGCTTCTTGTCGATGCCTTCGAAGGGCCGATGCCCCAGACACGGTTCGTGCTCCAGAAAGCTATCCAGATTGGCCTGAAGCCGGTTGTGGTGATCAACAAGGTCGACAAACCCAACTGCCGTCCCGACGAAGTCAACGAGATGGTGTTCGACCTGATGTTCAATCTTGACGCCACCGAAGACCAACTCAACTTCCCGACAATCTACGGTTCGGCGAAGCAGAACTGGATGAGCACCGACTGGCGCAAGCCCACCGACAACATCACCGCCCTTCTCGACGCCATCCTCGAATATATCCCGGCTCCGCGTCAGATCCAGGGCGACCCGCAGATGCTCATCACGAGCCTCGACTATAGCAACTATGTGGGCCGAATCGCCGTGGGCCGTGTTCACCGCGGAGTGATCAAGGAGGGAATGGAAGTTGGCCTGTCGAAGAAAGACGGCAGTGTGACTCGCCAGAAAATCAAGGAACTCCACACCTTCGAAGGAATGGGCCGCAAGAAAGTTGCGGAAGTGGAGAGCGGCGACATCTGCGCCCTCGTCGGACTCGACAACTTCGAGATCGGCGACACGGTGACCCTCTATCAGAATCCCGATCCTCTGCCCCGCATCGCCATCGACGAACCGACCATGTCAATGCTCTTCACCATCAACGATTCCCCCTTCTTCGGCAAGGATGGCAAATATGTCACCTCGCGCCATATTCAGGAGCGTCTCGAGCGCGAGCTCGACAAAGACCTCGCCCTGAGAGTCCGGAAAGGGGAGCGCGAAGACCAGTGGATAGTCTTCGGCCGAGGCGTGCTCCATCTCTCGATCCTCATCGAGACCATGCGCCGCGAGGGGTATGAGCTTCAGGTCGGTCAGCCGCAGGTGATCATCAAGGAGATCGACGGCAAGAAATGCGAGCCTATTGAGTCGCTGAGCATCAATGTCCCCGAGGAATACAGCTCGAAAGTGATCGACATGGTGACGCGCCGCAAGGGTGACATCCTCTCCATGGAGACGCGCAACGACCGCGTCGACATCGAATTCCAGATTCCCTCGCGAGGCATCATCGGTCTTCGCAACAATGTGCTCACAGCCACGGCCGGCGAAGCCATCATGGCCCACCGCTTCATGGAATTCCAGCCCTGGAAAGGGGATATCGAACGCCGCACCAACGGTTCGCTGATTGCCATAGAATCGGGCACGGCCTACGCCTATGCCATCGACAAGCTTCAGGACCGCGGCCGCTTCTTCATCTTCCCGCAGGAAGAGGTCTATGCCGGCCAGGTTGTCGGCGAGAACGCCAAAGAGAAGGATATCCCTGTCAACGTCACCAAGTCGAAGAAGCTCACCAACATGCGTGCGTCGGGTGCCGACGACAAGGCGAGAATCGTGCCGCCGGTGGTCTTCTCGCTCGAAGAGGCTCTCGAATATATCAAGGAGGATGAATATGTGGAGGTGACTCCGAATCATATCCGTCTGCGCAAGATCCTGCTCGACGAAAACGACCGCAAGCGTGCCAACCGCTCTCAGGGAGATTAATCAGGACAGGCAATTAGCTAAATTAGCTAAATTAGCTAAAATAGCTGAGATAGCTAAAAATCAGGGCGAGTCAAATTTGACTCGCCCTGATTTTTAATGCGGGCGTCTTTGCGACGCGGGAATTGCGTGAATTAGTCTGAGGTTTTAGCAAATAGCCTGACGACTGTATGCGACAGTTTCTCAGACGAGAGCCACGATGATGTCCTCATCGTTTTCTGTGATGGTGATCTTGCCCTCGCGGCCAAGCCAGCCAAGAGCTGCCATCAGCTCGTCTTTTTTCAGTTTTGTTGCTTTTTTGATACCTTTTAAACCAAGCATGCGTGTGTCTGTGTTCTCAAGTGCTTTGTAAACTTCACCTGACCAGGTGCCAATCGATTCGATGTTCATTATTATAAAAATTAAATTAAACTTGATTCATCGACTTGCGACCGGTAACCTATCAAACCGCTTAATTTATTAACGGAAAAGTGAATAAATTTCCGCGGTTCCACAGGTTGGCAGATCGCGTTGCGAGTGCAAAGTTCTAAAAAAATTAACAAATATCAAAATTATTCGCCAATTTCTGACCTTTTACACACTAATTTAACAAATATAGGAGCCTTTTTGTTATAAAAAGAGGGCGAAAAGCCACCAAATTCGCGACAAATTTGCGGCAAGCCGCGCAATTTTGATTAAATTTGCGAAAGAAAAGAAACAGACAGATCAGAATGGAAAAAAGAGAAGGATTAGTGGTGCGCAACACCGGCAGCAGCTATATGGTTCGGATGAGCGACGGGAGCGAAATCCCCTGCCGCGTTAAAGGGAATTTCCGCATCAAGGGAATCCGGACGACATCGCCGGTGGCGGTGGGCGACATAGTGACAGTTCAGAAGGCGGCCGACGACGCCGACTATATCACTGCCATAGCCCCGAGGCGCAACTATATCATCAGGCGGGCGTCGAATCTCTCCAAAGAGTCGCATATCCTTGCCTCCAACCTCGACTGCGCCGCGCTGGTGGTGTCGCTGCGCGATCCCTTCACGCCGACCACCTTCATCGACCGTTTCTTAGCCACCGCCGAAGCCTACGCCGTTCCCGCAATCCTGATTCTTAACAAAGAGGATATCTGGGACGCCGACGACCGCGAACTTGCCGACGGAATGCAATATCTTTACGAATCTATAGGTTACAAGACCTTCCGCGTGTCGGCCGCCACCGGAGAGGGCCTCGAGCCGCTGAAGGAATTCCTGAAAGGAAAGACCACTCTGATGGCCGGCAACAGCGGCGTCGGCAAATCGTCGCTGATCAACGCCCTCGTGCCGGGTGCCCTGCTTAAGACTGCGAAAGTTTCGGACATTCACCACACGGGAATGCACACCACCACCTTTTCAGAGATGATCCCGCTCCCCGGAGGAGGCGACCTTATCGACGTTCCGGGAGTGAAAGGCTTCGGCACGATAGATTTCGACGCCGCGATGGTGTCGCATTATTTCCCCGAAATCTTCCGTATTGGTCAGGATTGCCGCTATGGCAACTGCAAGCACACCGGAGAGCCGGGATGCGCCGTGGTGCCGGCCGTGGCCGACCACCGCATCTCCGAAAGCCGCTATGCCTCCTATCTTTCGATACTCGAAGAGCTTGAAGACGACGACAAATACCGCAAACCGTTCTGAGCAGGCATATATATAGAGATAGCGGCGAATTATCAGGAAGAATTATAACGCAGAAACAGAAACAGAATCAAAATAAAAGAAGGATTGACCTCCCGGCCGATCCTTCTTTTGTAAGTGCCCTTGCGGCAGTGTTGTTCAAACATTGGGCCGCTCAGACATTAATGCTAAAAATCAAAACTAAATCACACTATCTATTCTTTACTTTTAAATCAAATTCGGTTTCCTCTCTGCCGGAGATTGTCGGTTGGCAATCCTGCCCGGCGCCGGGGTGAATCATTTCCTGAAGGGCACCGACCAGACCACTCTGGTAGGGACGGGCTGCCCGTTGATGCGGCCCGGCGTCCATTCCGGCATCAGGCCGAGGATGCGCACCGCCTCGCGGTTGAGCGACGGTTCCACGCCGCGGAGCACTGAAATATGGCTGATCGTCCCGTCGGCGTTGACCACGAACGAGCAGGTCACTCTTCCCTGAATCCCCTTCTGATAAGCCTTCTTGGGATAGCGGCGGGTGTGGTTGATGAAATTCATCAGCTTCGAATCTCCTCCCGGAAAAGAGGGCTTTTCCGACACGTAGTCATATTCGTAGACCTCAATATAGTTGGTGCATCCCTGATTGGAACTGCCGATGTTGACGCGGCAGGTCTGGGCTTTCGCACCCGAGGCTCCGAAAAGGAGCCCGCAACCGAGGAGGAGTAAAAGAGAGTAAATTTTTACCATACAGTGCTGGAAATGTTCATTAAAAAGATGGCTCCCGTGCGAAAGCGAAATAGAGGCTCCGGCGGGGCGTCGCGAAAAATGGAGCTGAATGAGAGTTCGATGTGTTTTCCGCGGTCTTTGTTGCAAATTTAGAGTTATTGGTTGAATTATGCAAAGCATAAAAGTTAATTAATAGTTAACAATGCTTAAACGGCTCAGGTAAGTATTAAATGCCGTTAAATTGGCCTGAAAAAGTGGCTTGGAGCCAAGATCCGGAGGGGCATGGAGCGGGCCGGATCGCCCCTTGCCGGAGCAAAAAAGGAGGGGTGCGGATAATAGAGGCGCGGAGAGTTTCGTTATATAAAAGTTTTACCTCGTGAAATGAAGAAAATCCGCAAGATCATCATCACCCTGACGGCTATGGTATCCGCTTCGGCGGTAGCCACGGCGGGCGATACCTCCGACGCCTACCATTTCCTCAACATCCCGACCTCGTCGCATGTCTATGGTCTGGGGGGCAACAACATCGCCATCATCGACGATGACGTGACCCTTGCCGACCAGAACCCGGCGCTGATTGGACCCGAGCTGGAGAAGCAGGTGGCGGTGAACTATATGTATTACATGGGGACGGGGAATTTTGCGGGTCTCCGTTACGGCATGGCGGCCGACGAGCACAGCGGATGGGCTATCGGCCTGCGCTATCTCAACTACGGCAGTTTCGACGGTTACGACGAATTCGGAACTCCGACCGGCTCGTTCACACCGAGCGACCTTGTGGTGGAGGGAACCTATGCGCGCGACATTGCAGGACGCTGGCGCGGCGGCGTCAACCTCAAGATGGCCTACAGCAACTATGAGAATTACAACGCATTCGCAATCGCCGTCGATCTCGGAGTCAACTATTACGATGAAGAGCACGACCTGTCGTTTTCCGTGGTGCTGAAAAACATGGGAGGTCAGGTGAAGCGTTTCGACAAGGAATACAACCGCCTCCCCTTCGACATCCAGATCGGCTATATGCAGAGCATCGGCCATTCACCCTTCCAGATTTCAATCACGGCCAACAATCTCACGCGCTGGAACATTCCATATTACGCCTACAACAAAGAGGATGAGGGTGAACGCTTTGAGGAGAAGAAGGGATTTTTCTCCAACTTTTTCCGTCATCTCATCTTCGGACTGCAGTATCAGCCGTCGGAAAAATTCTATGTCGATCTGGCCTACAACTACAAGACGCGGAGCGACATGACCAATTTCAACCAGAGTTTTCTTTCCGGATTCTCGATAGGAGCCGGATTCCGCACGCGCGGCTTCTCAGTCGGCGCGGCCTACGGTCAGCCCCACAAATCGGCGTCGACCGTGATGGTCAATCTCTCATGCTCCATCGGGGAGCTGATGAGATAGGAGCGCAGACAAATCCGTAAAAAGCAGTATTGTAAAAATCAGCCGAGTGCCTCCGAGAGGATGTGCTCCAGGTCGATTGCGCTCACCTTGATCCTGAACTGGCCTGCAATGGCCACGGAAATACCCCCCGTTTCCTCGCTGACGATCACGCAGACCGAGTCGGTGACCTGGCTCATTCCGAGCGCCGCGCGGTGGCGCAATCCCAGATTCTTGGGGATGTTCATGTCGTGGCTCACCGGCAGAATGCAGCCAACGGAGGCGATGCGGTGGTTGGCGATGATCATTGCCCCGTCGTGGAGCGGGGAATTCTTGAAGAAAATATTCTCGATGAGGCGCACGTTGATGTCGGCGTCGATCTCGTCTCCGGTCTTTTCATAATCGGAGAGGGGCATCTTGCGCTGGAACACAATGAGGGCGCCCGTTTTCGACTTCGACATCGACATGCAGGCGTAGACCAAGTTCATCACCTCGGCGTGGGTGCGCCCGTCGTCTTTCTTATGCTTGAAGATTCCCCTGATGCGGAGCCAGTTGCCGCGTTCGCCGATGTCGATGAGGAATCGCTTTATCTGGTCCTGGAACAGGATCACGAGCACTATCAGGCCGATGCTCATGAACTTGTCGACGATGGTGCCGGTGAGGCGCATGTCGAAGATTTCGAACGAAACCACCCAGATAAGGATGAAGGCGAGCACGCCGTAGAAAAGCGACAGTGTGCCGCTGCTCTTCATCAGCCTGTAGAGGTAGAAGAGCATCAGCGCCACGATCAGGATATCGATAATGTCTTTAATGCCGAAATTGATCATTGCTTTTGCATGTATATTCAGGCCGGGATCAGTAGGGGATAAGGCCGTCGGGGTTTAAGTCGGGGTTGAATAAGGTTGAGATGGAGGGAAAATCGGCGGGGAGATTGCGGAGCATCGCCTCGAAGAGCGTCACGGCCTGGACGGCCTCTTTCACGTCGTGGACGCGGAGGATGGAGGCGCCCCCGATGAGGGCCAGCGTGTTGAGCACCGTGGTGCCGTTGAGGGCTTCGTCGGGGCGGATTCCGAGTTCCTTCCAGATCATCGTCTTGCGCGAGATTCCGACCAGCAGGGGGCACCGGAGTTGGCGGAAAACGGGAAGCCGGCCGAGGAGCTGGTAATTCTGGTCGATGCTCTTCGCGAAACCGAATCCCGGGTCGACGATCACGTCGGCGATGCCGATGGCGTGGAGCAGGTCGACTTTCCGGGCGAGGGCTTCGAGCACTTCGGCTGTCACGTCGTCGTAGTCGGTGAGCTGCTGCATGGAGTCGGGCGTTCCGCGCGTGTGCATCGCCACATAGGGCACCTTCAGCTCGGCCACGGTGATCGCCATCTCCGGGTCGAGGTCGCCGGCGCTGATGTCGTTGATCATGTCGGCGTGCCAGCGCTCCACGCAGTGACGGGCCACAGCGGCGCGGTAGGTATCGATCGATATGAGTGCCTCCGGGAAGCGGGCACGGATTGCCTCGAGGGCGCTGTCGAGGCGTTCGGTCTCCTCCTTTTCGCTCACCGGGGCGGCGCCGGGGCGGGTGGAGCAGGCGCCGAGGTCGATGATGTCGGCGCCGTCGGCCAGCATCCGCGCCACGCGCGTGGCCGCGGCGGCGCCGCTCGCGCAGCGGCTCCCGGCAAAGAAGCTGTCGGGCGTGGCGTTGACTATCCCCATCACCCAGGGGCGGGCGAGCTCTACCAGCCTCCCTCCGATATGCAGCGAGGTGGAAATGCGCTCGGTGATTCCTATCGATGTGATGTTCCTGTCCATTTTTCGTGAAGCGGGGGGTTAGCATACCGCTATGCGAAGTTAGCACTTTTTTTGCTTATATAAAATATTTTGCTTAACTTTGCGCTCGGTTTCGCAATCTCTGGTAAGACAAGCTGCTTATTACATTGCAAATTAAAAACAAAAAAATAAAATGGACTTAATCAAGATCGCGGAGGAGGCATTCGCCACTCCCAAAAAGCAATTTGACGAGTTCGGTCCCGGCGACACAATCACAGTCGCTTACCGAATCAAAGAGGGTAACAAGGAGCGTATTCAGATGTATCGCGGCGTCGTGATCAAGATCAGCGGCCAGGGCGACAAAAAGCGCTTCACAGTTAGAAAGATCTCCGACGGAATCGGCGTAGAGCGTATCTTCCCCATGGAGTCTCCCTTCATCGAGTCGATCACTACCAACAAGTATGGTAAGGTGCGTCGCGCAAAACTCTACTATCTGCGCAACCTCACCGGCAAGAAGGCTCGTATCAAAGAGCGTTTCGTAAAGAAAGAGCAGAAGTAATAACTTCTATCAACGCTAAAAAAACGGCAGTGTCTGATGGCGCGGCCGTTTTTTTATTTCGGAATAATTTGCTAATTTTGCAAAGTGGCTCAGTCCGTTTCAGCTAAGATAGCTAAAATAGCTAAGGTAGCTGCATAAGATCTAAGAAATAAGAAGAATTAAGGATTATATATTTTTTTGACATGTCAAAGAAAACATTACTGATTATCCTCGACGGATATGGCATCGGCGACCATAAGAAAGACGATGCCATCTTTAACACTCCCACGCCATATATGGACTCCCTCATGGCCAACTATCCTCATTCGCAGCTTCAGGCAAGCGGCGAGGATGTAGGTCTTCCGGCCGGCCAGATGGGCAACTCGGAGGTTGGTCACCTCAACATCGGCGGCGGCCGCGTGATCTATCAGGATCTTGTCAAGATCAACCGCGCGATAGCCGACGGTTCCTTCGCGGCCAATCCCGAGATCAAGAGCGCGTTCAGCTATGCCCGCGACCACAATGTGCCCATCCACTTCATGGGCCTGACCTCCGCCGGCGGCGTGCACTCCTCGCTCGGCCATCTCTACGCCCTTTGCGACACAGCCAAGAGCTACGGCCTCGAGAAGGTCTATCTCCACTGCTTCATGGATGGCCGCGACACCGACCCGAAGAGCGGCGCCGGTTTCCTAAGCGAAGTCCAGGCCCATTGCGAGAAGAGCGCCGGCAAGATCGCATCGGTGATCGGCCGCTACTATGCCATGGACCGCGACAAACGCTGGGAGCGTCTCAAAGAGGCCTATAACCTTCTCGTCTATGGCGAGGGACGCCATGCCGAAGATATGGTGAAGGCTGTTGAGGAATCATACGCCGAGGGCGTGACCGACGAGTTTATCAAGCCGATCGTCAACGACCGCGTCGACGGCCGCATCGGCGCCGGCCATGTGGTGATCTTCTTCAACTACCGCAACGACCGCGCCAAAGAGCTCACCACTGTGCTCACCCAGCATTCCGAAGACGGAATGAATCCGATTCCCGACCTGCAGTATTACTGCATGACTCCCTACGACGACTCTTTCAAGGGTGTGCATATCCTCTTCCCGAAGAGCGATGTTGCCGACACTCTCGCCGAATATCTCTCGTCGAAGCAGAAGAAGCAGCTCCACATCGCCGAGACTGAGAAATATGCCCACGTCACATTCTTCTTCAACGGCGGCCGCGAAGCTCCCTTCGAGGGTGAGGACCGCATCCTCGTTCCCTCGCCGAAGGTTGCCACCTACGACCTCCAGCCCGAGATGAGCGCCCCCGAAGTCACCGAAAAACTCGTGGCCGCCATCGGCACCGACAAATACGACTTCATCGTGGTGAACTTCGCCAACGGCGACATGGTGGGCCACACCGGAGTATATCCCGCCATCCAGAAGGCCGTGGCCACTCTCGACGACTGCGTGAAGCAGACCGTAGAAGCAGCCCGCGAGCATGACTACGAGGTGATCATCATCGCCGACCACGGCAACGCCGACCACGCCATCAACGAAGACGGCACACCCAATACGGCCCATTCGCTCAATCCGGTGCCCTTCATCTATGTGGGCTCCGACAAGAACGCCAAGGTGGCCGACGGCCGTCTGGCCGACGTCGCTCCCTCGCTGCTCCACCTCATGGGCATCGAGCAGCCCGCCGACATGACCGGCAACAACCTGATCAAAGACTGACAACACTGAAATCCCGGATGCGGAGTCGCCCCATAGGCAGACAGTATCCGGGATTTTCCCTTTTTTATAACCCGTATAACCTGAAACAGAGAGGATAAAGCCATGAAAAAAGTCAGACTACGCAAGATATTATCGGCAGCGGGCGCTTCAATGCTGATTGCTGCCTTTTCCGCCGCCCTTCCCCTTTGGGCCGAAGACCTTGTGATTCTTCACACCAACGACACCCATTCAAACATCGACACCGGGGCCAACGGCGCCGGAGGCATCCTCCCGCGCAAGGCGATTATCGACTCGGTGCGCAAGGCCGAGAAAAACGTGCTGCTCGTCGACGCCGGCGACATGGTGCAGGGAACTCTCTATTTCAAGTTTTTCAAGGGGGATGTGGAATATTCCATCTTCAACATGATGAAATATGACATCCGCATCCTCGGCAACCATGAATTCGACAACGGCCTCGACCAGATGGCCCGTTACTGGAAAGATGTCAAGGCCGACCGCCTCTCCGCCAACTACGACTTCACCGGCACCGCTGCGCAGGGGCTCTTCAAACCATACACCATCAAGAAGATCGGAGGAAAGAAAATCGGTTTCCTCGGCATCAACGTCGACCCCGAAAGCCTGATCTCGGCCGAGAATTACCGGGGAATGAAATATTACGACGCCATCAGGACCGCCAACGCCACAGCCGCCGAGCTGAAAAAGAAAGGCTGCGACCTGGTTGTGGCCGTGACCCATATCGGTTATGACGAGCTGCCGCCGGCCGAGTCAGACATGCAGCTCGCCCGCGAAAGCCGCGACATCGACATCATCATCGGCGGTCATTCCCATACCTACGTCAATCCGAAAACCCCCGACGTGACCCCCTACTGGGTGAAAAACGCCGCCGGGCGTCCGGTGCTCGTGACGCAGACCGGAAGATATGGCGACAACGTCGGCTATATAAAGATCGACCTCGACAAGATCGGGGAGCATAATTACGACTATGAGTATATACCGGTGACCGACCGGTTTTCGCCCGACGCCTACGACAAGAACATCCGGAATTTTCTGGCTCCGTATAAAGCGGTGGTCGATTCGGTCAACGCCAACGTGATCGGCTATTCGCTCGTCGATATGGGCAATCCCCGCAAGGCGTCGCCCTATGGCAACTGGACCGGCGACTTCGCCCAGTGGTTCGGCCGCCAGATAGCCGACAGCCTCCGCGCCGCCGGCAAGGATGTCCCTTATCCCGACATGGGGATGATGAACGTCGGCGGAATCCGCCAGCCGATGCCGAAAGGGGTGGTGACCGAGGGGCAGATCCTCTCCACCTTCCCCTTCTCCAACCGTATGCGCCTGATAGCCGTAAAGGGTAAGGATCTTCTCGAGACAATGCGGATAGTTGTTCCGAAAGGGGGCGAGGCGGTCAGCGAGTCTGTGAGAGTCGTCACCGACACCGCCGGGAATGTCACTCATTTCCTCATCAACGGGAATCCCGTTGATCCCGAGCGCGAATATATCGTCTCGACAATCGACTATGTGGCCGAAGGAAACGACGGCATGAAGCCGATGGCGAATCACCGCGAGCTATGGCGCGACTCCCGGGAGGTCAGCGCGAGAATACTCGATTACGTAAGGCATCTCACTGCCAACGGCATAGGAATCAATCCCGACCCGACGCCGAGATTTGTGGAAGATGTCAGGCTCCGTCAAAAATAGGATATTCCGGCTGGCATGGCCGGCGTGGCTGGCCATGTCGCTGGCGCTTCTCTCCTGCCGGGGGAGGGAAGAGCGGAAGCCTGCGCCCGAGCCGCCGCGTCAGGAGGTCTCCGACATGACGGCGGAGGCGAAGATGTGGGCCGACACCACGGCGGCCCGGATGGATCTGCGCCAAAAGGCGGCGCAGCTTTTCATGCCGGCCCTTTATGCGAGCGACGATGTCTGGACGCTCCGCCAGCTCCGCGAATATGCCCGGCTCGGGGTAGGGGGGATTGTCCTGCTGAAAGGTGACAGCCGGGGCGCCGCCGCACTTGCCGACACGCTCGCGGCGCATTCCGCAGTGCTCCCCTTCGTGGCCATCGACGCCGAGTGGGGACTCGCCATGCGCCTCGCCGACGCACCGGAATTCCCGGCCAACGGAAAGATCTCGCCCGAGGCCGGCGACCAGCTGATGTATGACTATGGACGCGAACTTGCCAGGGAGTGCCGTCTGGTCGGCATCAATATGGTGCTCGGACCGGTGCTCGACGTCAACGGTGGGGGTGGAATCATGGGGAAACGCTCCTTCGGCAGCGATCCGGAGCGGGTGGCCGACCTTGGAGTGGCCTATGCCCGTGGTCTCGAAGACGGGGGAGTGATCAGCGTGGCGAAACATTTCCCCGGCCATGGGTCGGTGTCGACCGACTCGCATAAGCGGAAAGGGGTCATCAACCGTTCGCTGCAGAGCCTCGACTCGATCGACCTCAAGCCGTTCCGCCGATGGGTGGAGCTGCGGCTCACCGGGGTGATGGTCGGTCATCTTGCCGTTCCCTCGATCGACTCGCGGATGCTCCCGGCGGCCGTGTCGCGCACTGTGATCACCGACCTGCTGCGCGAAGACCTCGGTTTCGGCGGACTTGTGCTTACCGACGCCCTCAACATGGGTGGCGCCGAGGGCTATGGCAGCGAACTGGCTGTGGCGGCCGGCGCCGACATTATCGTGGCCCCGGCGGAAACGGAGTCGGAGATCGACCGCGTGGTGCAGGCGGTCGCCGACGGTTCCCTCCCGGAGAAAGAACTCACCCGGAGAGTGAAAAACATCCTGTTCCATAAATATCTTCTCCAACGGGGCGGCCGACGCCCGCAGGCTTCGGCAGATCTTCCCTCGGGGCTCGCCGGAACTGCCTCCGACACGATTTCCAGCGGGCTGAGGCGCGGGCATAAGTGATGCCGATGAAGCATAAAAACGGTTCAAACCGGTGCATGGACCGGCTCAAAACGGCAAAAAAATAAGCTTCGCGATGGCGAAGCTTTATTTTTTCAGAATCGTGTGCCTTATTTATTTACCGGCGATGTGGTCGGAAACCGAAAGGGATACACGACCTTTAGCGCGACGGCGGGCGAGAACCTTGCGACCGTTCTTGGTGGCCATTCTCAGACGAAAACCGTGCTTGTTGATTCTTCTGCGGTTGGAGGGTTGAAAAGTCCTTTTCATTTTTATTGAAACTATTAAAATTTGAAATGCGCGGGAAAAAGCGGTTCTGAAAAACCTGATCCCGGGCTGAACGCCGCACGCGTTTTCGGCATTCGGCTGCAAAATTAAGCAAAATCTGCGAAATGCCAAAATTTAAAGTTCGATATTACTATAATTTGGAAAAAATTTGTAATTTTGCAGTCTGAAAAACGGCCAACTCACGGTCAAAGCGCCGCCGGGAGAGTCAAAGGCTCGTCCGGCAATGCTGCAAAACGAACAAAACACAATAAAACTAATAAGGATAAAAGCAATGATGAACGCTCAAGACATCAAGAACGGCACCTGCATCCGTCTGGACGGCCGTCTCTATTTCTGCGTGGAGTTCCTTCACGTGAAGCCCGGCAAAGGCAACACTTTCATGCGCACGAAGCTGAAAGATGTGGTTGACGGCCGCGTGCTCGAACGCCGCTTCAACATCGGCGAGAAGCTTGAGGACGTGCGCGTGGAGCGCCGCCCCTACCAGTATCTCTACGCCGACGGCGAGGATGATATCTTCATGAACAACGAGACTTTCGAGCAGATTCCCATCAGCAAGGAGCTCGTGACCGGCGCTCCCTTCATGAAAGAGGGCGACACAGTGGAGGTTGTCAGCGACGCTTCGACCAACACAGTGCTCTATGCGGAGATGCCTATCAAGACAGTGCTCAAGATCACATATACTGAGCCGGGTCTGAAGGGCGACACAGCCACCAACACCCTCAAGCCCGCCACAGTCGAGACCGGCGCCACCGTCAAGGTGCCCCTCTTCGTCAACGAGGGCGATATGATCGAAGTCGACACCCGCGACGGCAGCTACGTGAGCCGCGTGAAGGCATAACTTCGCAACCACCGAATTCCCGACGAAGTCGCTCTTCCGTAATCAACCATGGAGGAGGGACTTCTTTTTTTAAGCCCCCTCCTTATTTAACCTCTATGAAGCAATCAGCCGATATCCTTTTCTCAATAATCGTGCCGGTCTATAACCGGCCCGACGAGATCGCCGACCTCCTCAGGAGCCTCGCCGCGCAGACCGACCGCGGCTTCGAGATCGTGATAGTCGAAGACGGTTCGACGGTGCCCTGTCTGGAAGCGACCGAAGGGGAGGCGACCGAATGGATCCCGAAGAGCGACCCCGGAGTGAGACTCCGCTATTTCCGGAAAGGAAACGAAGGACGCAGCATAGCGCGTAATTACGGCATGGAGCGGGCCTCGGGCTCCTACTTCATCTTCGTCGACTCCGACTGTATCCTTCCCCCCGATTATATCGGAAGCCTCCGCAGAAACCTCCGGGAGAATCCCGCCGACTGCTTCGGCGGTCCCGACGCCGCCCACGACTCCTTCACCAAGACGCAGAAGGCAATCAACTATTCGATGACCTCCTTCCTCACCACCGGCGGAATCCGCGGCGGAAAGGTCTCGATGGAGAAATTCACCCCACGCACGTTCAACATGGGTTTCTCGCGCGAGGTCTACGATCGTGTCGGCGGTTTCCGCGAGATGTTCAGCGAAGACATCGACATGAGCACGCGCATCAGGCAGGCCGGTTTTTCGATAGCCCTCTTCACCGACGTCTATGTCTATCACAAGCGGCGCGTCGACATGCGCAAGTTCTGGAAGCAGGTCCATGTGTTCGGCATGTCGCGCATCACTCTCGAGCTCCTCTATCCCGGCTCGATGAAGCTGGTCCACTGGCTTCCGGCATGTTTCACCGTCGGAGCAGTCGCGCTCATAGTCGGTTCCTTCTTCTGCAAATGGCTGCTGATTCCGCTGTTGGTCTATATCCTGGCGCTCTTCGTCTGCGCCTTGGCCGCCACGCGAAGCCTCGACATCGCCGGCAGGGCGGTGGTGGCCTCGATGGTGCAGCTCACGGGCTACGGGTCGGGCTTCATAAAGGCCTACGTGGAGAAGATGATCCTCGGCCGCGGCCGCGACGTGGAGAAGGAGATAGAGATCAGAAAAGGTAAAAACGAAGGATTGTAACCATGCAACCGCTTGGAAGAAAACACACTGTGGCCTCTGACATCGACCAGCCCTATGGCGAGGCCGCGGAGGAGGGGCGTCCGGTAGTAGTGAACGTCAAGGTGAAGGAACTCGAAGTCGAAGACCGTCCGCGCGAGAAGGCGATGGCCCACGGCATCGGTTCCCTGTCGACGGCCGACCTTTTCGCGGTGATATTGCGCACCGGCCAGCAGGGGTATCCCATCACGCAGCTTTGTCGCGAGCTGATGAAGGCCAACGACAACTCCCTTTTCAATCTCGAGCGGCGAACCCGCGACGAACTGCTGGAAATCGACGGCATCGGTCCGGCGAAAGCCCTGCAGATCGAGGCGGTGATGGAACTGATCAGGCGCTACAACAGGGAGAAGGTGAAAGAGAAGGTGGCTGTCACCACGCCTGAAGTGATTTATGAGCTGATGCGTCCCGAAATCGGCAATCTTCCCCATGAGGAGATCTGGGCCATATTCCTCGACAATTCCAACAAGGTGATCGACAAGCGGCGGATCACTCAGGGAGGTCCGAAGGCGAGCGTGTTCGACATGAAGAAGGTGATGAAGCACGCCATCATTATCGGCAGCGAAGGGATTGTGCTTGCCCACAACCATCCGTCGGGCGCGAAGATTCCGAGCCCGCAAGACAACGACCTGACCCGCAGGCTTCGCGAAGCCTGCCGCACGATGGAGCTCCGCCTGCTCGACCATGTGATAGTGACAAGCGACGGCTTTTACTCCTATGCCACTTCCTCCTCGATTCTCGGCTGACACCGGCAAGGTCCTGTGTAGGACTGAGATAAGCTAAAGAATATCAAAGAATTCAAAGCCTTATGAGTTCACGAAAAATAAAAGCCTGGGTGGAGGCGATGAGGCTGCGCACGCTCCCCGTCTCGGTGGCGGGCGTGATCACGGCCGGCGGTTGCGCCGCCCTCTACGGCAAGTTCAACCTCCTGCCGTTTGCCATCTGTCTCGTTTTCGCCGTCGTGGCGCAGATCGTGTCGAACTTCGCCAACGAATATTTCGATTTCCGCAACGGTCTCGACCGGAAGGGGCGTGAGGGGTTCCGGCGCGGCGTGACGGAGGGTGACATCTCCCCGCGCGCCATGAAGCGGGCCACTTTCGCATTGCTCCTGCTCGGCTGCCTTCTCGGCAGCACGCTGATTTTCTGGGGCGGATGGTGGCTGATAGCGGTGGGAATCGCCATCGCCCTCTTCGCCATCGGATATTCGGCCGGTCCTTATCCGCTGTCGCATCACGGCCTTGGCGAACTCGCCGTGATCCTCTTCTTCGGAATCGTTCCGGTGGTGATGACCACCTATCTCCAGACCGGCTCATGGGAGATGATGCCCGCCACGCTCCCTATGTCGGTGGCTATCGGTTTTTTAGGCGCCAATGTGCTTGTGGTCAACAACTACCGCGATGCCGGCGACGACGCCAAGGCGGGCAAGCACACCCTCGCGGTGATTTTCGGCCGCGACGCGATGCCGGCGCTTTATCTGGCCAACGGCTTCATCGCCGTGCTCTTCATCGAATTGGCCACCATGGCGCGCATCCCTTATTTCTGGCAGGCGGGTCCGCTGATCTATCTCAATATCCATTATATCCTCTGGCAGGAGATGCGGCAGAGCAGCGGCCGGGAACTCAACCCGATTCTGGGCAAAACGGCGATGCTCATGCTCGGCCTCGCTGTCTGGATGACTGTGGCGCTTGCCGTCGGATGATTTTTAAGGGGAGCTTGACAAATAGGGTGCATGTTACTAATTTTTGAAAGATAATGGCAGACAACCAGCAATATAAGAGAAAACCTCAGTTTCAGCCGATCCAGCAGGATCCGACCGGCAAACTTCCTCCGCGCGACACGGAGCTGGAGGAGTGTGTGCTCGGCGAACTTATGCTCGAGAAAGATGCATATATGAACGTGGCGGATTTCCTTACGCCCGACGCTTTTTACGATCCGGTCAACGCCAAGATCTACGACGCGATCTCGACTCTCGGTTTCAACCAGAGGCCGATAGATATGCTGACGGTCACCGAGCAGCTCCGCGCCAACGGCACTCTCGAGGAGGTCGGCGGGGCGGCGCATATCGCCGACCTTACGGCCAAGGTCTATTCGGCGGCCAATATCGAGTATCATGCGAAGATTGTGTCGCAAAAGTTCCTGGCGCGCCGTCTGATCACTTTCTCTTCGCAGGTGTCGGCGGGGGCGTTCGACGAGAGCAACGATGTCGACGATCTGCTGCAGCAGGCCGAGGGGATGCTTTTCGACATTTCGCAGACCCATCTGAAGCGCGAGGTGACGCAAATCGACCCGGTGCTCAATCTGGCCCTGGAGCAGATCCAGAACGCCGCCAACACGCAGACGGGTCTCTCCGGCCTGCAGACGGGCTACACGGGACTCGACAAGATGACTTCGGGCTGGCAGAATTCCGACCTTATCATCATTGCGGCGCGTCCTGCCATGGGTAAGACGGCTTTCGTGCTCTCGATGGCGAAAAACATGGCTATAGATTTCTCCATTCCGGTGGCAATCTTCACTCTGGAGATGGCCAATGTGCAGCTGGTGAAGCGATTGATCTCGAACGTGGCCGACCTTAACGGCGAGGTGATCAAGAGTGGCAAGCTCACCGACGAGGAGTGGGCGCGGCTCAATTCGCGCATACGCAATGTCTATTCGGCGCCTCTTTATCTTGACGAGACGCCGGGTCTTTCGATCACGGAGTTGCGAACGAAGGCGCGCCGCCTTGTGCGCGAGCATGGCGTGAAGCTGATCATGATCGACTATCTGCAGCTGATGAACGCCACGGGCATGAAGCTCGGCAGTCGCGAGCAGGAGGTGTCGACGATTTCCCGTTCGCTGAAGGCTCTGGCCAAGGAGCTCAACATCCCGATCATCGCCCTGTCGCAGCTCAACCGTTCGACTGAGACGCGCGAGGACAAGCGGCCCGTGCTCTCCGACCTGCGTGAGTCGGGCGCCATCGAGCAGGATGCCGATATCGTCTGCTTCATCCACCGTCCGGAATATTACACGAAGAGCTCCGAGGATGCCAATGGCAACGACATCCGCGGCCTCGCCGAACTAATCATCGCGAAGCACCGAAGCGGTGCGGTAGGCGACGTGAAGTTGAGGTTTGTAAGCAAATATGCGCGGTTCGAGAACTGGGACGACGGTGTGCGGATGGTGAAAGACACCTTCGACGAAGTCGAGACGCAGCGTCACGAGAGCCGGATGAATTCGGAGGCGCCGGCGCAGCAGGAGGGTGGTTTCTCCTTCGCGTCAACCCCTCCCTCTGACGGAGGCGCCGACCTGATGCCCGACCCCGGTGAGTCCCCCGTGCCCTTCTGAACCGGATTTCCGACGTTTATTCACCTCATTAATCATAAGAAAGGATGCATAAGATTAAGTGAATTATCTTGCGTTATGATACATTATCCACATAGTTATTCCCAAAGCAATCAAGATTGCTAATGTTATAATATACCCCGACCGTGTCAAAGATTTGGGTATGTCTCCCATAATCTCCCTAAACTTTGGACTTCTCTCGGGACTTGAACTGTTTTTTTCTTTCTCCATAATTTATTGTTCTGATTTCACGATCCGATTTCCAGTTGATTTTTTATCAGATTGAAATATATTCCTCCTTTTTCGATAAGTTGAGAGTGATTGCCTACTTCCGCAATCCTTCCTTTTTCAAGCACAATAATCTGGTCTGCATTTTTTACAGTTGAAAGTCTATGAGCCACAATTATGACAGTACGGCCCTTATAAAAGCCGGCAAGGTTCTCGACAATCATCCGCTCGTTTTTTGCATCTAATGCATTGGTTGCTTCGTCAAGAAATATATAAGAGGGATTGCGATATATGGCTCTCGCTATCAGTATTCGTTGTTTCTGTCCTTGGCTTAATCCTATTCCGTCGCGTCCGATTTTAGTGCTATAGCCCAGCGGCAATGCTGTAATATAGTCGTGGATGTTGGCCAGACGAGCGGCTTTCACCATTTTCTCTTCATTAATGTCATTATCGTCGACAGCTATATTACGGGCTATCGATTCTGAAAAAATCACGCCATCCTGCATCACGACGCCACACTGTCTGCGCCACCATGACATGCTGTAGGTTGCTATCGGAATCCCCGAAATTTCCAGATTTCCCGATTCCGGCGGATAATATCCAAGCATCAGTTTTACCAGAGTGGTTTTACCACTGCCAGATGCTCCTACTATGGCCGTTACTTTGCCTGCCGGTATATCTAACGAAATATTGTCAAGTACATTTGTATCCGCATAAGGATCGTATTTGAAACTGACATTCCGAAATAAAATATTATGCATGTTAGGAAAGCGGCATAAATCGGACGAAGCGCTTTCCTCGTTTTCCCGCTCATGAATTTCATTGATGCGGTCAAGGGATATTTTGACGTCTTGCAAGGAATAGATAAAACTCATAAGTTGCTCGACAGGAGAATTTAACTGTCCTATCACAAATTGCACGGCAAGCATGGCACCAAGCGTAATTTCTCCCTGAATCACAGCCGTAGCGGCAAAAACGGTAATCAATATGTTTTTCACCTCATTAATAAAGACTGATCCAGCTTCCTGAGTTTGCTGTAATTTCTGAGATTTCATCTGTACACAGAAAAGATCGGCCTGGGTGTCCTCCCATTCCCAGCGGCGCCGACGTTCACAATTCTGAAGCTTTATCTCTTGCATGCTTGTCAGAAGCTGATAAGTCCGGTTCTGATTGATTGCCTCCTGCTCAAAGCGTTCGTAATCAAGCACCTTTCTCCGATGAAGAAACATGGATATCCACAAGGCGTATGCCACACTGCCGGCTATAAAGATAAAAAATATCAGCCTGCTGTAAATGAAAAGCACAACGCCAAACACCATAAAACTCAGCAAAGTAAAAAGCAGATTGAGCGCTTGCCCGGTTAAAAAATTCTGCACTCTTGAATGATCGCCGATTCTCTGCATGAGGTCGCCCAGTAATTTTGTATCGAAAAATGACATAGGCAGCTTAAGAAGTTTAATGAGAAAATCGCTGACCAATGACACATTAATCCTCATGGAGATATGAAGCAAGAGCCATCTTCTGACGAAACCTATGACGGTTTGGCCAGCCACTATCATCAATTCCCCAAGTAATACAAGCCAGATAAATCCGATGTTAGCGTTTTTGATTCCCACATCCACAATCGCTTGAGTCAGGAAAGGAAATATCAGCTGAAGTAGACAACCTGCCAAAAGTCCGAGTATAATAAGGAGAAAATGCTTTCTGTATTTTCTGAAATATCCCATCAGAAATTTCAATGATTTACCCGATTGCTCAGAATCTTTCTTCTGCTTTTCAAATCCTTCACCTGGTTGAAGCAGGAGTGCAATTCCTTTGGCCGTTCCGTTTTTTTGAGTCGAAATCCAATGATTCTCGAATTCTTCTCTGGTATATTTGGTTTTCCCCTTGGCCGGATCTGCCACGTGAAACCAACGTCCTTGACGCGACGTGCGATATAGCACGACGAAGTGAGATTGATCCCAGTGAAGGATTGATGGCATTGGAAGTTCGCAGAGTCTTTCCGTAGTCACTGAAACTCCTACGGCGTCCATTCCAGCCTTTAGTGCAGAATATTTTATAGCCTTCATTGAAACACCCTCGGCCGTTGGACGACAATCGTGCTCAAACCATGAGAGCTTCCGGTTCAAACCATAATAATTGGCAACCATGCAAAGTGACGCCACTCCGCATTGCATTGCATCTCTCTGCATTATACACTTTATTCTCCGCATTTTGCCTCTTTTTTATATTCCGGTTGAAATCATGCTCGCTTTGCTGATCTCACCAGCTTTATTTAATTTTTTTCCATATCCAAATGAATATGACAACGTGATTTTGAAATTTCGATGGAAGGTGCCTCCATAACTTCTGCCATCGGTCGTATAGAAGTCGGATATATAATTGAATTCCGAACTTTTCCAATGACTTCTGAATATATTTCTCATTTCAAAGTCGACATACAGATCTCCATTGCCATATCCTAATTTCATGTTATAGTAGCATGGTTGCTTACTCCACTGAGAAAAATTTAGCGCGGCAAATGGACTTTGATAGGAAGCTGAAATAAAGAAATTTCTCCATGTATAGTATATATTTGCATTTATCCTGACAGTCGAAGTATCTTTATTAAAAGCTGTCCTCAAAGCATTTTGGCTATAATATGCCCCTGCATTTACACTCAGAGAATTGTTAAACAGATTAAGGTTGCCTGAAACTGCTGCATATATAGATGACATGAATCCTTCATTCTTAAACGTCATGACCATCATCTCCTTTCCTGCTATTATTTCCGGTTCGTAAATAGCCACGATAGGGTGGAAATATCTTTGCCATCCAATCATTCCATAAAATCCCAAATTATTCAAAGGCAGCCAATTATAGCCGGCATTCATGTTGGTTATATGATAATGCTTCAAATAATTGTTTCCTTTGGATGCGAAAGTTTCAGTCTGGATGATTAAATTGGGGTTGAGTTGAGATATGTCGGGTGATGGCATATTCCAATCCAGCTGAAAACTTAACGAATTTTTCTGGTTTATGTAATATGAAAACTCTCCTGTAAGCATTCCTCGATTCTGCGTGTCGGAATATTTCCCCATTGACTGAGTATCGCATAAGAAGCCGACATTCAAGCTCGTTTTGATTTTGCCAAAAAGGAATATTCCGCCTGTTTGGAATCCATATAAATGGTCACGGGCTATTTCATAAGAGGGATTTGTGCCTTCATATTTCAAATAGTTTGACTGTAGAGTGCCTTCAAGTTGCAGATATATCTGATGATTGCCCAATTGCTTCCATCCGCAGCAATTTGCAGCGGCAACCCATCTTTTTCCGTTTGCAATATTGTTGATTTCCGTTCCTGACGTCTGATATAGGTAATTATAGTCGTTGACTGTATATCTTGCTACATTTCGGGCGGAAATACTCCATCCGTTTCCCAAATTGAAAGTGTCATTATTAGTCCACATAATGTCTTGATATTTGGAATTGCGGGTCGATTGCTGTTCGGAATCTGCATATATAGGGGGGCGTATCTGATAGATCCTTTTTGGGTTGCTGCCGGACTTTTGTCTCCAACGTATGTCAAATCGTTGCTAACATTATTTCTCTCATCGTTATAGCCTATTCGTGCAGTTGCATACCAACCGGTTCTCTTCTTGGAGTTGGTATGTAAATCTTCGATTATATTGAGTGTCGAGTTTGGAAATATATACTCTGTTTCCTCTTCATTGCCGATATTTTTGGAATTATTATAATCTGCGCCAATCCCGACTTCATAGGTCATGCGGCGGTAGGCCGCTTTGGAATATGCGGAATATGCCCCGGCCAACTCCTCCAACGTCTGGTTACCATTGAATTTAGTATAGCCACCCCATTCATATTTGACCATGATGAAATTTACGACATGACGTGCGTTTTTAAACCGTGGATCCGATGGATTTTCCAGCACTTCAACCTTTTCCACTTCTTTAGGCCAGATATTCGCTATTATACTTTGATCAGCTTCGACATAATCGATAAAAAATGAGACATCCTCACCCTTCATGGTGGTCACGGTCTCGTTTATTGGACTTATTGTTAAAGATGGAATGCCCATTCTTTGCAGAAGCGAGACTCCTGAATGTGAAGTTTTCTTTTGTTTCTTATTGGGAATATACGTCAAACCATGACGTGTTACAAATTGAGAAGCTGCCACAACCTCAACTTCATCCAGCTGAGTGACCTTATTTGTCTGATTATCTTGGGGATAGCCGGAAATTCCGATTTTTACATAATTTTTATCCTCAGCAGTAATTTTTTTTAGTGCCGTTTGAGTTTGATCGTCAATGCTTATTGTCAGTTCTCCCTCGGGAAGCCCTTCAAAAATATATGACCTTTTCTGAGCATCATATTTGACGCTGCTTATTTTATCTCCCGATGTCGTTGTAATCACGAGATCTAACCCGACAATAGCTTCTCCGGTTTCGTTGTTCACAATCTCGACATTCAGATCTCTTGCTTCAACAATAGCGTGCACTCCCAGTAAAACAGCCAATAACAACCAATTTTTCATATAATTACTCATTTTTTTTAATCAGTTATGCTCTGTTATCTATATAAATTGCATTATGTAGATGCAATGAAAGTTGCATTTAATCATTTTTTTGCGTTGCAATATTACTTTGAATTGAAATTCTCGTGTAAAAAGTGCTTCTCAAAAAAACTAAATACAACTATTAAGATTATTGAATGCAATATTAATAAAAATCTTTAACAATTCCAAATACTATTTAAATTTAAAATTTCTCTTTTCGGTTTTCCTGCATCAGTTTGAAAGGTCTCGGAACCCTTCTGAACCGGACTGCGGATGGAGTGAAAAATAGTTTTTTGGAAAATTGTTGAACCTTTTTTGATGTGGGGTGTTCTTAAGATAAACACACATTAATTAGGGTTATGG
Organism: uncultured bacterium; assembly: GCA_905214735.1. Classification (GTDB taxonomy): domain Bacteria; phylum Bacteroidota; class Bacteroidia; order Bacteroidales; family Muribaculaceae; genus Lepagella. The sequence goes on from CAJMNI010000018.1 coordinate 23,886, forward strand.
AAACAAAGGAAAACAAAACAGTAGACGAGAAAGTTACGAAAGAGCGCGACATTCTCGAGGCCGAAAAGATGAGAGTTCAAGCTAAAAAACAGGAACGCGAGCACACTCATAAGGTCAATAAATTATGGATGTGGCTCGGCGTGTTGCTTCTCATTTTCATTCTTCTCTGGTGGCTATGGACCATCGGTACGTTTGAAGATCTCTTTGGCGTAACCAACGGATAATATTGAATCCTTCCTGACGACAGCTAAGCGTCGGCGCCGCTGAAAGCCTGATTGCACGGAGGCCGATGCCGACTGCCGAAACTGAAACCGGGAGAGAAATTAAAGAATAGAACCGATATAAAAATCTACCGGCCATTCAAAGTCCTTATAAAGGGTTTAGCACTTATTGACGTTTGACCGGTAAAAACTCCGGAGCTCCGGCTCCGGAGTTTTCTTGTTGATAAGACCCTGAGGATGGGGTATTGGAACTCGCGCGGACTACACGTTCGGCCCGGTGCCTTAGGCCGGCTCTGCGACTTTGCGCTCTTCGTGAGAGAATAATCAACCTGACTCGCGCGGACTGTATGGCTGGCCTATCAAGATGTCGCGCTAAGGCGCTAAGGCGCAAAGACAGTGCTCGCCGGAAGTGTCAACCAAAATCAGAGAACCACATAATCTTGCGCGCGTGATCTATGGCCGGCGCGGTTAGTTGCGGGCGGTTATGAAGGCTGCTATGCGGTCGGCGGTGGCCAGCAGCGACTGCAGGCCGGGCATCTTATCCTTTTCGTCGGGGAGGGCGTCGTAGCCATATTTTATGCCGGCAAACGTGCCGGAGATCGCGGCGTTGGTGTCGGCGTCGCCGCCGGCGTCGACCACCGCATAGATCATGTCGGGGGCATTGTCGGTGTGCCAGAGCGCCCAGAGCGCCGAGGCCATCGATTTGCGCGTGAACATCATCGTCTCTTCATCGTCGATTTCGAGGTCTTCGAGTTCTCCTTCGTAGGCCGCCATGAGATAGGGGATGGTGCGCGGGTCGATGTCCTGACAGATCTCGACGAGCTTCTCTATGGGAGTCACCTCCCCGTTGTAAAGGAGATCGTGGGCTACGCGGGCGATAACCGTGGTTGAAGAGACACACCGGCTGTCGTCGTTGGTCATCAGCGTGATCCGGCGGGTGTCTTCCTCCAGCTGGGCCGGACGGGAGAGCATCCCCGTGACCAGGCCGCGGTGAACCGCCTCGTTCGACGCTTCCGAAATGCCGGAAGAAAGCCAGACGCGATGGGCCACCGAGATCGGATGTTCGGCCCAGCCCGGAGTCTTGCAGACCCGGTTGAGCACCGGCGGGGTGTCAAGATTCTTGTCGTCGAGCCATTTCTTCAGCGTCTCGGCCTGATGGTGGACGTCGAAGCCGTTGCAGTCAAGGAAAGATCCTATATAGCATAGAAGCATTTCAGTGTCGTTGGTCCATTCCCCCGGCTCCCACTGACAACGATGGGCGTCGCGGATGATGTCGCTGAAACGACGGCATTTCCGGGGGTAATAGCTGGCGATCTCGTTGCGGTTCATGAATTCAGTGCCCAGTCCGAGGGCATCGCCGAAAGCGAAACCGGCAAGAGCGCCTTTTATTTTGTCGATAAGTTCCATGTTAGAAGATTTATGATCGGGCGACTCATATTCGCCCCTTATAGTGGAATTTTTGTAGCAATATTATTTGGCTATCTCCGCAGCCGTTTGAAAAAGGTGGTCATCAGTTCGGAGCAGTCCCCGGCGAGGATTCCCGAAGTGATCTTGGTTTTCGGATGGAGCGGCGACCGGCCGTCGGAGAAATAGCCGGAATAGCCGCGTTTCGGGTCGGAGGCTCCGTAGACGAGCCGTCCGATCTGGCTCCAGCCTATTGCTCCGGCGCACATCACGCACGGTTCCACGGTGACATAGAGCGTGCAGTCGGGGAGGTATTTCCCTCCGAGAGTGTTGCAGGCCGAAGTGATGGCGATCATCTCGGCGTGGGCGGTGACATCGGTAAGGGTCTCGGTGAGGTTGTGACCCCGGGCGATCACGCGCCCTCCCTTGGTCACGATCACGGCCCCCACCGGAATTTCTCCGGCATCAAAAGCCTCCTGCGCCTCGGCCAGGGCGAGCGCCATGAATCTTTCGTCGCGTTCCAGTTCCTTGTCGGTCATGATGTCGGGGTGTGAGGGTAAAACGAACGGATTCTTCCGGCCACCTCCTCCATGAGCCAGGCCGGCGTGGAGGTAGCGCCGCAGATGCCGATGCTATCGGCGCGGTCGAGCCATTCCCGGCGCAACTCGCCGCTGTCGGTCACGGCGAAAGTGTTGGGGTTGACCTTGCGGCATTCCTCGAGAAGCACCTTGCCGTTGGAGCTTTTGGCGCCGCTCACGAAGATGACGACGTCGTGGGCCTTGGCGAAGGAGCGCATCTTCTCGCTGCGGGTGGCCACCTGGCGGCAGATCGTGTCGAAATATTGAAAGTCGCCTTTGCGCTTGCGTTTCTTGATCTCCTCCACAATGCGGCTGAAGCCGTCGATGCTCTTGGTGGTCTGCGAATAGAGGAGGATGTCGCGGTCGAGGTCGATGCCGGCGAGTTCGTCGAGGTTCTGCACCACGATGGCGTTGCCGTCGGTCTGGCCGACGAGGCCGTTGACTTCGGCATGGCCCTCCTTGCCGTAGATGAGGAAGAGGGGCATTTCCGCAATCTCGCCGGCGCGGAAGCGGGCGAGGTTGTCATCGTAGGCCTGCTTGATGCGCCGCTGCAGCCGGAGCACCACCGGACAGGTGGCGTCGATCACGGTGATGTTGTTGCGGCGCAGCGTCTCGTAGGTCGACGGCGGTTCGCCGTGGGCCCGGAGGAGCACCGTAGAGTCGCGCAATTCGGCCAGCTCGGCATGGGTGATCGTGTGGAGGCCGCGCAGCCGCAGGCGTTCCACCTCCGAAGCGTTGTGGACGATGTCGCCGAGGCAGGCGAGCTCTCCCGACTTGCCGAGCTCGGCTTCCGCTTTCTGGATGGCCGTCACCACTCCGAAACAGAAGCCGGAATTCGAATCTATCTCAACTTTTTTATCGCTCATCGCAAGGTCTGAAATCATTCTCCGTTGCCGGCCGGATATTTCACGTCGGCGCCGGTGATGCCGTTGAAACGGCCTGCGAGCACCTTCATCTGCTCTTCGGGGGAGAGGCGGGAATTGTCGAGCACGAAAGCGTCGTCGGCCTTGCGCAGCGGAGAGACTTTGCGCGTGGTGTCGATATGGTCGCGCCGGCGGATGTTTTCGATCACCTCGTCATAGTCCACCTTCATTCCTTTGGCTTCCAGCTCCTTGAGACGGCGCTCGGCGCGGATTTCCGGACTGGCGTCGACGAAGACCTTCATCTCGGCGTCGGGGAAGACGGCAGTGCCGATGTCGCGGCCGTCCATCACTATCCCCTTGTCGCGGCCGAACCCTTTCTGGAGCGCGGTGAGGCGTTCCCTCACCTCCGGAATCTCGGCCACCGGGCTGACCATTCCGCTGACCTGCATGTCGCGGATCTCTCGCTCCACGTCCTCGCCGTTGAGCAGCGTGTGTTGCACGCCGTCGGCTCCGGCGGGAGTAAACGAGATCGAGATGTCGGGAAGAGCCTTCACGAGCGCCGGCACGTCGACACCCTTTTCGGGCGACGCCATGCCGTGGCGCAGGGCATAGAGGGTGACGGCGCGATACATCGCGCCGGAATCTACGTAGACATATCCGACGAGGCGCGCCAGTTCACGCGCCATCGTCGACTTGCCGCTCGACGAATAGCCGTCGATCGCGATTATGATTCTCTTCATTTCTTCTTGGTAGTGGTTTTGGAAGCGGTGGATTTGGAAGTCGCGGCGGTCTTCGCGCTCTTCTTCGCTTTGGAGGCAGCCGCCGATTTCGCGGGAGCTTTCTTCACGCGGCGGAGCACCTGGGCGGTGCGGGCCGGAAGATACATCTGCAGCCATCCCTTGCCCGAGGGTGAATAGAGCGGGTCGGGCATGGTGAAATGATGGATCTTGTCGTCGACAAGACCGAAGCCGCCAAACTGCGGGTCGTCGCTGTTGATCACCACCTCATATTCTCCGGCTGGGGCGAGGAAGCCGTAGCCGGTGAAGGAGCGGGTGGGATTCCAGTTGAAGACAAACACGAGGTCGCCGCGCATGAAGGCGAGCACCTGGTCGTCGTCTTTCTCCCAGAGCTTCTCGACGGGGAGGGCCTGGAAGTTGTAGACTTTCGACACGAGCTCTATCATGGCGTTGTCGAAACCGTTGAGGAATTTATATTTGAGGTCTTCGCGGTCGACGAGGTCCCACTGGCGGCGGGCATACTTGTAGCTCCAGCCGTTGCCTTCGCGGGGGAAGTCGATCCATTCGGGATGGCCGAACTCGTTGCCCATGAAGTTGAGGTAGCCGCCGTTGATCGAGGCGAGGGTGACGAGGCGGATCATCTTGTGGAGCGCCATGCCGCGTGCCACTACGCCGTTGTCGTCGTTGACCTGCATGTGCCAGTACATTTCCTTGTCGATCAGGCGGAAGATGATTGTCTTGTCGCCGACGAGCGCCTGGTCGTGGCTTTCGCAGTAGCTCACGGTCTTCTCGTCGCTGCGGCGGTTGGTGAGTTCCCAGAATATGGAAGTCGGATGCCATTCCTCGTCTTTCTTCTCCTTGATCATCTTGATCCAGTAGTCGGGGATTCCCATGGCGAGGCGATAGTCGAAGCCGAGTCCGCCGTCTTCGAATTTCACGGCGAGGCCGGGCATGCCGCTCATCTCCTCGGCGATGGTGATGGCTTTGGAGTTGATTTCGTGGATGAGGATGTTGGCCAGGGTGAGATAGACGATGGCGTTGGTGTCCTGGCCGCCGTCGTAATAGTCGGCGTAGCTGCCGAACGCCTTGCCGAGGCCGTGGTCGTAATAGAGCATCGAGGTGACGCCGTCGAAGCGGAAGCCGTCGAACTTGTATTCCTCAAGCCAGAACTTGCAGTTGGAGAGGAGGAAATGGAGCACCGAGTTCTTGCCGTAGTCGAAGAGGAGGGAATCCCAGGCGGGATGTTCGCGGCGGTGGTCGCCGTAGAAGTAGAGGTCGTAGCTGCCGTCGATGCGGCCGAGGCCCTCGACTTCGTTTTTCACGGCGTGGGAATGCACGAGGTCCATGATCACGGCGATGCCGAGCTCATGGCATTCGTCGATGAGGCGCTTGAGGTCGTCGGGAGTGCCGAAGCGCGACGAGGCGGCGTAGAAGCTGCTGACGTGATAGCCGAAGGAGCCGTAGTAGGGGTGCTCCTGGATGGCCATGAGCTGGATGGCGTTGTAGCCGTCTTTGGCGATGCGGGGAAGGATGTTGAGTCGGAATTCCTCGAATGTGCCGACGCCCTCCTTCTCCTCGGCCATGCCGATGTGGGCCTCGTAGATGAGGAGCGGCTTGGTGTCGGGAGTGAAACGCTTCACCTTGAATTCGTAGGGATTCTCGGGGGCGTAGACTTCGGCGGAGAAGATCTTGGTGTCGGGATCCTGCACCACGCGGCGGGCGTAGGCCGGGATCCGTTCTCCTTCGCCCCCGTTCCAGAACACGCGCATTTTGAAGAGGTCGCCGTCATGAAGTATGTCGGCGTCGAATTTCCCCTCCCAGGTGCCGTCGTCAAGACGCTTGAGCGAATATCGCTCGTCGTCTTTCCAGTCGGTGAAGGTGCCGGTGAGAAGTATCTTGGTGGCGTTGGGCGCGAATTCACGGAAGATCCATTTCCCCGATTTCTCGCGGTGGAGGCCGAAGTAGTTGTAGGCGTTGGCGAATTTCTTGAGAGAGCCGCCGATGTTGGCCGTGAGCTCCTCATATTTTCTGATCACATCCTGATGACGACCTTCGATCGCTCCTGCGAAAGGTTCGAGCCAGGGATCGTTGCGCAAAATCGCGAGTTGTTTTTCCATATCGTGTAGTTATCTTTTTTCGGATTATATTACGTCATGCGCCCGGAGGCGATGCGAGTGTGTTTGTCGTAAGTGTATATATTATATAAGGTGAAAAACTCTTTTTTATTATACTTTTTCCGGCCGGGCCTCCGATTTTTCAACGTCAGCGTGGAGACAATGTTTGATGGCGTTGCGGATTGTGTCGGATTCCTTGCGGCTGGATTTCAGCACGTCGAGCACGCCGGAGATGTAATCCTCTTTGGAGTGGAAGCCGAGCAGGAGGTGCACTCCCGAGTCGGGGAGCATCGGCTTGTGGTTGAAGACGCGGAGCACCGACCGATAGTCAGAGTCGCGGATCATTGCGGCAAACCGTTCGCGCAGAATGTTATAGTGTTTGCGGGGTTGGAGCTGGGTCCAGAGCTGCTTGAGGTGGGTCTCGAGGGCTGTGATGCAGTTGAACCGTGCGTCGACTTTGCATTCCACGTCGCGTTTCACTTTGTGGCGCACGTGCTGGAGAACCTGCTCTTCGGCGTGCTGGCGGAAAATGCGCATCACCTCTTTCTCCACGCGGCGTTCCACGCGCTCCGGGTCGCGGCCGCGGAGCCGCGCCATGGTGCGCACGATTTCCGGCATAAGGAAGATGTTTTCCACCTCAGCCACGTCGGGCACGAGTATCTTCTTGTTGCGCAGATACTCCACTTCCTTGTCGGTGCGCCGGTCGCGGTCGACTATTCCCATGCTCTGCAGGTGGTGGAGCTGGGTGAGGTCGTTGAAGCTGCGGGTGGTCTCGATCACTTTGTCGCAGGAGCCGAGCGGCTTGACGGTGCGGTCGCGGAAAACGAGACTGTAGAGGCGGGCGTCGATCGAATGGCGGGCGTCTCCTTCGATGAAGAGCACCGGCTTGCGCGATCCGGCGAGCTCGACCATTAGCTCTTCGGTCATCGGCGTCTTCCCGAGGATCTGATAGTCCCAGACATGCTGGCGGCCGTTGTATTGCTTCACCCAGATGCAGGCGTTGCGCGTGCGCGACGACACGAAGTCTTCGTCGACGGAGTTATAGACGAAGGTGCAGTCGGGGCGCAGTTCTTCGATGGCGTTCCATAGCGAACCGATGATCGAGGGGTGAACGAAGAGGGAAGGGGAGTCGATGAATATCACTGCTTCGGGCATGGCGAAGAGGACTGCCGCGGCGTAATAGAGCACAGCTTTCTCGCCCTGGCTGAGGCGGAAGGCGGAGACGAGGTCGTCGCCGGCCTTTGTGGAGAAGATGAGCTGCGAGCCTTCGCCGAGGATCTTGTTGCCGGGGAAGACCTTTTCCCAGATGCGCCGCAGGGAGTCGAGTTTGGTAGGGCGCAGCTTGACTTTCCCACCCTGTTTGATTGCCGACTTCTTCATGAGCACGAGTTCTTTCATCTCGTCGGCGAAGAGCATGTAGGAGAGTTTGTCGATTTCGCTGACGGCGTCGGTGCGCATGAAGCTCTGCTGCCTGATGGCTTGGCGATACATGTCGTCGATCGAGCCTTTGCGCGTGCTTTCTTCGCGCTGCGGGAAGAAGGCGGAGAGCACGCTGAGGCAGTAGGCCCGGTCGCCGCATAGCTCGGTCATCTCATCCATGAAACGCGATTTGCCGGCGCCGTTCGCACCGATGATGGTGATCTGGCGCATATTGCTGATCTCGGCCGGCTGGTTTTTATGGAGCGACGGCGGGAGCTTGATCGGAGTTGGCATAGCAGTCGATTTTTAAGAACTATCGTGTAAATTTACTAAAAATTTCGTAAATTCGCCATTGTTTTCAAGGAAACTTGCCTCGTGTTCCGGCTGTTTCCGCTTAACTTATCGAAATATTGGAATTTATGTTTTCAGGAATAGTAGAGGAGGCCGCCCGGGTGGAGGCTTTGGAGAAGGATGCCGACAATCTGCATCTCACGCTTTCATGCTCGTTCGCCGACGAGCTGCGCATAGACCAGAGCGTGTCGCACAACGGGGTTTGTCTGACGGTCGTCAGGCTTCCGGGCGACGGCACTTATACAGTGACTGCAATCCGCGAGACTCTCGAGCGTTCAAACCTCGGACTTTTGGGAGTCGGCGACGAGGTTAATCTGGAGCGGAGCATGCGCATCGACGGCCGGCTCGACGGACACATCGTGCAGGGTCATGTTGACCAGACGGCCCGTTGCGTCTCGGTTGTGGAGGCTGACGGTAGCTGGTATTACACGTTCCGTTATCGTGTGGCTCGCGAGATGGCACGCCGCGGATATGTTACAGTGGATAAGGGATCTGTTACGGTCAACGGTGTGAGCCTCACCGTCTGCGAACCCCGCGACTTCGCCGTCGAGGAGAATCCCGACGAGATGGAATGCGAGTTCAAGGTGGCGATCATTCCCTACACCCACGAGCACACCAATTTCCACGCCATCAAGGCCGGAACGGTGGTGAATCTCGAATTCGACATACTCGGCAAATACCTCGCCCGCATCGCCGCAATCTGACTTGCAGGGCAGCGAAATAAAACAGTGAAATAAAGCAGGGCGCCTTCTGAAGGCGCCCTGCTTTATTTCACTGCGAGATGCTTTATCAATTCTTTTTGGAGCCGCCTCCGAAGAGGCCTTCGAGGATGGATCCCAGACTATAGCCTGAATTGCTTTCGCTGCCTGAACTTTGAGTGTTCTGTTGGTTCTGCGAATTCTGTTTGTTCTGCGAGTTTTGCGAGTTCTTGTTTCCGGAGTTTTTATTGCCCGAATTTTGGGTGCCCTGTGAGTTTTGGGTGCCTTGCGAGTTCTGGTTGCCACCGAAGATACCGCCGAATATCGAGCCGAGTCCGCTTTCGGCCGACTGCTGTTCGCCCGATACGCTGCCGGTTTTGCTCGTGTGGAAACCGATGCAGAGTCCGTCGTAGCTGTCGAGGATGGAGCTGAGCGCCTTGGCCAGTTTCATGCCCGAGAACTTGGCCACTACCGAAATCAGTGTCTTCAGTTTCGAGGCGTCGAACATCACATCCATCGACCCGCTCGTTTTCTGAACGTAGGTCGTCACCGAACCGATTGACATCGAGCCCAAAGCGGTGAAATTGAATTCAAACACACCCTTCGTGCCGTCGGCCGATGGAGTGATATTCCCTTTCAGGCTCAGTTTCTTGGTTTTGAGCACGAAAGTATGGTCGGCGTTGATCGTGAGCACGGCGTTGTCGAGACCATATTTCTTATAATAAGGTGCGAGCTTGGTTTCCACGGCCGAAGCTGCGGCGATACCTCCGGCCTGCTTGAGGAATCCCTCGCCCTGGAAGCATACCGCCGGACCGTCGGAGGTCCAGACGCCGAGCATGTCGTCGACCGTTATGTCGCTGCTTGAGAAGACTCCTTCGATGATGTTGCCGAGCGTGCTGCCCAGATCGCTACCCGACGATGAATTGCTGCTCGACGAAGAGCCGCCGGTGAAGATGTCGAAAATGCTCTGGGCGTTGGCCATTTCTGCTTCGCCAAGGGTCAAAATGGCGCATAATAAAGCTGATTTGAATAATTTCATCATCATATATTGGTGTTATTGGCACAAATGTGATACATATAAGCGTTAAAATTGGCTAAAAGAAGAAAAAGTGTTAATTTTGCCCCTGAATCAATTTGCTCATGAAATATCATTTGCCAAGTTGCTTCTTTTTTGATTGAGATTTACTCCGCAGGTTTAAGAACCCTGCAATATGTTTTAACGCGAAATTACATAAAATTATCATAGATTGTATGATAAAATTATGAGCTCCTTTATCCGGCCGATGAATGGCCGGAAACGGATTCCGAAATGGAAAACTCGCGCGAGAACGACCGGAAAAATCAAATATCAGACCGACAACAATAACAATAACAACATAAAAATGAGAAGATTTTCAAAAGGCTTGCTGCTTCTTTCCGTGGCCTTCGGCGCGGCATTGACATCGTGTAGCGATGACAATCCGTGGGAAGGTTCGGATACGGAAGGCGGCATCAGTCTCAATCTCTCCACCGACGGGCGCGTGATGCGCCAGACGCGAGCCGACGATTCGGTGAGCCCGGTGGTTCCCGACGGCAGCCAGTTTGCCGTGAAGTTACAGAAGTCAGACGGAAGCTATTCCAAATCGTGGACCTCGACCGAGGCTTTCAACCGCGAGGATGGATTCCCGATCGGAGACTACACCCTCGAGGCCAGCTATGGCGACATTGAGAAAGAGGGCTTCGATTTCCCTTATTATACGGGATCGACCGAAGTGCACGTGGCGCCGGGAGCGGTCAGCGAAGCGAGCGTCACGGCCACTCTTGCCAACGCAATGGTCTCTATCCGCTATACCGACGACTTTGTCAGCAACTTCCCGGCATATAGCTCGGCGGTGCAGACCGAAGGCCACGACTGGGTGATCTTCGCGCAGAACGAGACCCGTCCGGCCTATGTGGCTCCCTCGGAAGTCAAACTGAATCTTACTCTTACGAATGAAAGCGGCGAACGTGTCACCGTGCAGCCGGCAGGCTTCACGGCCCGCGCCCGCCATCATTATGTGGTGACCATCGGCGTGACCGGTTCTTCAGCCTCGGGCAATCTCGCCCTCGACGTCACATTCGACGAAGATGTGGTGGCCGAGACGGTCAACGTGCCTCTCGGCGACGAGCTCTGGACAGCCCCGGCTCCGGCAGTGACTGCTAAAGGCTTCACACCCGAAACTCCCGTCACCACCTTCGAGCAGGCCACCATTTCCTCCAATCCGGAATTCAACGTCTTCGCATTCGGCGGTCTGCGCCAGGCCACGTTCACAGTGGTGTCGTCGGACTATACGCCGGTGTTCGGCCGCAGCGTCGACCTCGTTGGCTGCGATGCCCTGACGCAGTCGCAGCTCGAGTCGGCCGGAGTTGCATCGTCGTTCAGAAACGTCGACAAAATGGGTGTGCTCAACCTCAAGAAATTCATCGAGCAGCTTCCCGCCGGAAGCTATAAACTCGAACTTCAGGCCGTCGACAATCTGACCCGAACGTCGGAACCCCTTGCCATGCAGGTGACCGTCAACCCAGTGGAGATCGAGATGGAGGCTCCGGTGAAGGCCGAGTTCATGGCCACGGAGCTTTCGGTCGACGTGGTCACCAACTGCCCCGACATCAAAGACAACGTGACCTTCATGGCCCCCGACGCCAACAACCGCATGGTCAACGCTCCGGTGAAGAGCGTCACGCAGGTGAGCGGCGCATCGGGCGCACGCACCCGCGCCGACCTCGGCTACCGCTACCGCTACGTGCTCCAGGTGGCCTCCATCCAGGATTCTTCGGTCGACGTGCAGCTTAAACTCGGCTCCAAGACCCGCGAAGTAGCCGTGCCGGTGAATATCTCCGACTTCTCGCTCGAATGCGACGCATTCGCCCGCCTCGTGAAGATCAGGGTGAACGTGAGTGGCAACGACCTCGCTACAATCGTGGAGAATCTTAAGTTCTTCAACGGTTCGACCCAGATTTCGGCCGGCAACATCAGCCGCAACGCCGAAACCGGAATCGTGACGATCAGCGGCCTGATCCCGGCCACGAAGTATTCCGGTTTCAGAGCCGTGCTCGGCAAGATTTCGAAAAACGCTCCCGAGTTTACCACCGAGGCCACGACCGACGTCTCCAACGGCGATTTCAGCGCCACAACCAAGACTATCGACATCAATCCGATCAACGCCGGAGGTTCTTATAAATATGTGGGAGTGTCTCACACCAACCGTTCGTCGATTCTCGTCTACGAGCCGACCGGCTGGGCAAGCATCAACCAGAAGACGGCTTATAGCGGTTCGGCGACTTTGAACACCTGGTTTGTCGTTCCGTCGACTCTCGCATCCGACGGAGTGGTTGAGCTCCGCAGCGTGGCCTACGACCACAACGGTTCAATGCCTGCCGAAGACAACCACAAGGTTGATATAAGAAACAAATACAGCCGCAACGCTCCGACATCGTTCGCCCATCGCGACGCCGGCGAGCTCTTCCTCGGAAGCTATTCCTACACGGGAACCGAGAGCCGCACCGACGGCATCCTCTTCGGCAGCCGTCCCGGATCGCTCACATTCAAGTATAAATATGAGTCATACAACAATGAGAGCGGCGAGGCCCTGATATATGTGCTCGACGCCGAAGGAAACGTTATCGCCGGCGAATCGGTGGCCCTCCCTGCGAGGAGCGCCTATACCACTGTGACGGTGCCCCTCTCTTACAAGGACGCCGATTTCGGCAAGAAGTGCGCCAAACTGCGGATCGGCTTCCGTTCCACCCGCGGCAGCAGCGTCTCGACCAATACGCCGAGCGGCGAGGCCCTGGAGGATGTCAACACGACAGTGCCTTATGAATACCAGACCATCGGCACCAACGAATACAAGTCGCTTTCGGTGGGCTCGAAGCTCTGGATCGACAATGTGAAGCTGAACTATGACGGCGGAGCCGCCAAGGCAACTCAGCGCAAGGTAACAAAACGCAGAAGATAAAATTCGGACAATCATGAAAAAGATATATATTCTTCCTCTCCTTGCAGCCGGGATGATCGCCACGGGTTGCTCGAAGGAGGATCCGTTCAGCGGCGGCTCGGAGAATGAAGGCCAGGTACTGAAGTCGGCGCTTGCCGTCGACATCAAGGCCGACGAGATCGAGCGCCATCAGGCGCCGACCCGCGCCGAGTCGAACCTCGACGATTTCAATGTGGTGTTTTACAAGGATGGTCAGGCAGCTCCGGCAGCCAAATACCGCTACGGCGACATGCCCGACGTGGTGACCCTTCCCGCAGGCACCTATACCTGCACCGCCACCTACGGCGAGAACCGCGACGCAGCGTGGGATTCACCCTGCTATCTCGGCACGTCGGAACAGTTTGAAGTGTCCCCTTACGAGATCACAAGCTATATCAGCCCGATCGAGTGCACCCTGGAAAACGTGATGGTGTCGATTTCGTTCGACGCCGCGCTCGAGGCCGCCATGTCGGCAGATTCATACGTGGAGGTGAAAGTCGGCGACAAGACAGGACTCAACTTCACGAAGACCGAGGCCGACGCCGGCAAACCCGGCTATTTCAAGCATACGGAGGAGACTACGCTCGTGGCCACGTTCAACGGCAAGATCAACGGCACGCAGACCGTAGAGACGAAATCCTACCGTAACGTGGAGAAAGGCCACCACTATCATATCACCTTCAAGATCCACAATCATGACGGCGACGCGAGCGGCGACGCCGAGGCCGACGTGGCAGTCGACGCCACGGTGACCGTGACCGACGTGGAGCGCAACGTGGATATTGCCGAAGATGACGTGCTCGACGACAGCGAGCGTCCGAAGGAGGACGACCCGACGAAGCCCGACGATCCTGACGAGCCCAAGGTTCCCGCCATCGTTGCCCAGGCCCCGATCAATATCGATGCCGTCAACAATGTCAGCGGTTCGTCGACTGTGGTTCTCAACATCACGAGCTATGCCGACGGCGGTGTGACCGGTTTCACATGCGATATCCAGTCGCCGACACTTACGGCGGAGGAACTGCAGCAGGTAGGCCTCGACTCCCATCTCGACCTCGTCACTCCGGGCAGTCTCGAAGGTGCCCTCAGCGGACTCGGGTTCCCGGTTAACGTGGGCGGCAGAAAGAGCATCGAGTTCAACCTCACCAGCTTCATGCCGATGCTTGCGGCCTTAGGTGCGGGCGAACACCATTTCGTGCTGAAAGTCACCGACGCCAACGGCACGACCGAGAAAACACTTATACTTAACGTTCAATAATTATCACGGCAGCTATGAAACTTTTTAAATTGCTTACAGGCTCTGCTGTCGTGATGATGGCGGCAGCTTCATTCCAGAGTTGCTCGATGGATGAACCATTCTCCGACAAGGGGGAGGCATCGCTCACACTGACCACCGACATCCGCAGCAATGTGGTGAAGACCCGTTCGGTGGAGGGTGACGAGCTCGCCGCCCTGCGCGAGAAATGCGTGGTCTATATCGAGAACTCGAAGGGAGTGATCAGAAAATATAAAGGAATCGACAACATCCCGGCGGAGATCCGTCTGAGAGTCGGCTCGTATGTGGCCGAAGCCTGGAGCGGCGACAGCGTCTCCGCTTCGTTCGACAGCAAGTTCTATCGCGGCTATCAGGCTTTCGAGATGAACGAGGGAGCCAACTCACTTACGCTCCATTGCAACATTGCCAACGTGATCGCTTCGGTCGACGCTTCGGCTCTCGATCTCGGCCTGAAGGATCTTAAGGTGACGTTCAGCCATTCGCGCGGTTCGCTCGATTTCGACGAGACCAACATCCCGACGGCCAAGGGTTATTTCATGATGCCCAATGCCGACAAAGACCTTTCTTATAAAGTCACTGCAACCAAAGCCGACGGCACTCCTTTCTCGAAGGAGGGAAAGATCGAGAATGTGCAGCGCGCCCATGAGTATGCCATGAGCATATCGGCCGAAGACAAACCGATCACCGAGGGAGGCGCCCTGATCAAGATCACGATCAAGGATATTCCCGTGATCGAGGAGGAAGTGGAGATCTTCACTGCTCCTGTGGTTCGCGGCGACCAGTTCAATCTCGACGAACAGGTGGTTTCCGTCGACCGCAATTTCAAGGATACTCGCGTCTATATGCGCGGCTATTTCGGCATGAGCTCCGTGCTCATGAACTTCAGCGGCAATTTCAGCGGCATGACCTCGGGTGAGAACATTCTCAACGAGTCGGTGAGCTCGGCTCTCGCCGCCAAGGGAATCAACGTGGAGGTGACGCGCTCGAAAGATGCGGCTCCTTCGCTCGATGCCGGTGAAGTGGAGGTAGACGAGGTGTTCGTGACCTTTACCAAGGAGTTTCTCGACGGTCTGGCTGCAAGCGACGAGGAATATGCCATCACGTTCGAGGCAACCGACGGCCGCCATCAGGTAGGCAGCGGCAAGCTCCGCATAGCCAACAGCGACGCGGCGGTAGAGCATCTCGCTCCGGTCGGCACTGCCGACGCTCCCGACAAGGCGTCGCAGCCTATGGCCATCCTGGCGCATACGGCAACTCTCGGCGGCGCTATATATAATGCCGACGAGGCCGTGAACTTCGGTATTGAGTACCGCGAGGCCGGCACGTCGGATTGGACGAAGGTTTATCCGGCCAATTCGCAGTCGATCCGCCGCCGCGCACGTGCGGCCGGTGTGGTGACCCGCGCCGGAGCCACTCCCTATTCCGTGACGATCAGCGGCCTGAAAGCAGGCACGGAGTATGAATACCGCGCTTTCTGCGACGGTTTCGAAAGCCAGGTTGTCAACACGTTCACAACCGAGAGCCTTTACAATATCACCGACTATTCGTTTGAGGCCTGGAGCACATACTCGGCCAAGACACTGCTCGGCACTAAGACAGTCGTCTTCCCCGGAAGCGGCGACAACGGCCCGTATTACTGGGATTCCGGTAACGAGGGTGGCGCCACGGCCAACAAGACTCTGACTAACAAGAGCGAGGATATGAAACACAGCGGACAATACAGTGCCCGCCTCGCTTCCACCTCCGCTCTCGGAGTGCTGGCTGCCGGCAATATCTTCATCGGCGACTATGTGCGCACCGACGGCACCAACGGCGTGCTCTCGTTCGGCCGTGCCTACAACGGTTCTCACCCCACGGCGCTTACATTCTATATGAATTACCGCCCCGGAACGGTCAATATCGTGAAGAGCGGCAACGAGGATTATCTCGATTTCGCGAAAGGCGATCCCGACCATGGCCAGGTTTATGTAGCCCTTACCGACGAACCGATCGAAATCCGCACCAACCCCGAGAACCGGAAGCTCTTCAGCGTGGATGATCCGCATGTGGTGGCCTATGGCCAGCTCACGTGGAAGGAGAATGTCGGTGCCGACGGCCAGATGGTGAAGATTGAAATTCCGATCGAATATAAGGAGAACGCCAAGACAATCCAGCCCAAATATCTCGTGGTGGTGGCTTCGGCCTCGAAGTTTGGAGATTACTTCTCCGGAAGCGACGCGACGGTGATGTATCTTGATGATTTTGAACTCGTTTATGAGAAATAACAGATTGCAAAAATATCTGATTGCATTAATATTGGCTCCGGGCGCACTATGCGGCCGGAGTCAAACTGCATATTGTTCGGCCCCTCCGGAGAGTGTCGGAATTTCGGCTGCGGCGATTGCTACCGATGCTGAAACGGCGATTGCCGCCGACTCTGTCGCGACTTTCGCCGAGGCCCCGGCCCCGCTCAGGCAAGACACGCTGCATATAACTCCGCAGATGATCGATTCGATGCGGAACGCCCGGGAGGTGCTTCCTTTCGAACGCAAGATTGAGCAGAACGTGTTCGTTCCGAAAGGGCAGTGGATCACCGGCGTCTCCATTTCGTACACTCAGTCCAACCAGAACGATTACCAGTTTCTGATTTTTCAGGGAATTTCGGGCGACACCTATTCTTTCCGGGTGAGCCCGATGCTGATGTATGCGTTCAAGAACGATATGGCGGCTGGCGCGAAGTTTTCTTACACCCGTTCGCTGACGAAGCTGGAGAAAGCCGACGTGGTGCTCGATTCGGAAACGGAGTATAATCTGGAAAACCTCTATTCCCTTTCCCACAACTATTACGCCACGCTTCTTTTCCGCAACTATTTCTCGCTTGGCCACAGCCATCGTTTCGGCTTCTTCAATGAAGTGCAGCTGGAGCTGGGCGGCGGACAGTCGAAGCTTACGAAGGGACGGGGCGAGTCGATCTCGGGTAACTATGAACGCAATTTCAACCTGAGCGTTGGTATCGTGCCGGGACTGATCATGTTTCTAAGCAATTATTCGGCAATCGAGGTCAACATCGGCGTGCTCGGTTTCAACTATCGCACCACAAAGACTATTTCAGACCGGATTTATGTGGCGCGCCGCCACCATAAGTCGGCCAATTTCAAGATTAACCTGTTCTCGATCACGTTCGGGGCAACTTTCTATATATGATGATGAGAAATCTGAAACTTCTTATATTGCCTATAGTTGCCCTGCTCATGATGCCGTTCGGAAGCCATGCTGCCGATACGTCCGGGCCCGATCCGGCAGGCGACATTAAGCATATTCGCGTCAGCTCGGGGCGTCTTCCTTCCGACAGCGTAGCGGGAAAGCAAGGCAAACCGGAAAAGAAAAAGGAGAAATGGGGGCACCGGCGTTTCGACCAAAAGAACCCGCAACATCCGGATTCGGTGAAGCCGGGTGCATATATATATGTGCCTGATTCGCTGAAAAACGATGTGCTTCAGCTTCTGAGAGGGCATTCGAGAGTGGTCGACGACGAGGAGAACCTCGACCTGGAGGAGCGCGTGATCAACAAGGGCGACACTATTCCGGTGGTGCTCAAAGACCGCAATTTCGGCCGGTTCGACCGCGGACTCGTCAACCTGCTCTATATTCCGAAAGGGCAGTGGACGTTCGGACTCACGGCTTCCTATGGCGAGATCGACACGAAAGATCTTGAGATATTCGACCTTCTGAGCGATGTCAATATCAATGCCTACGCCTTCTCGATCAAGCCTTATATGGCCTATTTCATCCGCAATAATCTCTCTATCGGTTTGAGATTAGGCTATTATAATGCTCGCGGAAACCTCGATTCATTCAAGGTGGATATCGACGACGACATGAATTTCAATCTGAACGACATCATGTATCGCGCGGAAAAATATACCGCCGCCGCCACGCTCAACCAGTATATCGGCTTGACGCGCCACGGACGTTTCGGCATATACAATGAAGTGGAGCTCGGCTTCACTTCGGGCAACAGCGAGTTCCGTCGTCCCTACAACGGCGAACCGCGCACCACCTACACCACCATGATGGAGGCGAGCCTCAATTTCTCGCCGGGCGTGCAGGTGTTTATCATGAAGAATGTGTCGTTTCATATCTCTTTCGGCGTGTTCGGCTTCTATCTGCGCAATGAGAAGCAGCGCGAAAACGACGAGGAGACCGGCAACCGATTTACGTCGGGCGCCAATTTCCGCTTTAATATCTTCAACATTAATTTCGGACTCGGAATCCATATCTGACCCATCGCTATGAAAAAGCTTCGCGGCTTATCGATCATATCTCTTCTGTTTGCAGGCGTTTCGGCCCTATTGCCGGGATGCATCAAAAACGACATCCCTTATCCGCAGCTCGTGCAGAGCATCCGCGGGATTGAGGCCGAGGGGGAGTCGCAGTCGGCTTATATCGACTCCATCTCCTATGAGGTGAATGTTTATCTCGATGAAACCACCGATATAGAGAATGTGAAGTTCATCAAATATGAGATCACCCCCGGTGCAGTCTCGACCCCGAATCTTCTTGAGGGGAGCTACGATCTCTCGTCGCCCCTCTTCGTGACGCTCAGCCGCTATCAGGATTACACCTGGGAAATCAAGGCAGTGCAGAATATCGAGCGCTATTTCCAGGTGGAGGGGGAAGTGGGCGAAAGCGTGATTGACCCGGCCGGCCACCGCGTGATCGTGAATATGCCTGAGGGCACAGATCTTTCCAATCTGACTCTCCAGCGCATAAAGCTCGGGCCGGAAGGAATCACTACTATGTCGCCGGAAATCGCTCCGGGAAAACTCGATCTCTCTTATCCCTTGCGGGTGGAGGTGACATGTCACGGACGCACGGAGATCTGGACAATATATGCGGAGTATACGGAGGCAATCGTCACCACGACCCGCATCGACGCCTGGTCGAAGGTGATCTGGGCTTACGCCGACGGTCCGGCCGATGTCAAGAACGGTTTCCAGTATCGCGCTTCCTCAAGCCAGGAATGGATTGATGTGCCCGAAAGCTATGTCACCCAGACCCAGGGTGCGGTCTATTGCTACATTCCGCATCTCGAACCCCTCACGGAATATTGCGTGCGTTCGGTTTCGGGCACTAATATCGGTAATGAAATCAAGGTGACCACAGATGCCACCGCCGATATCCCCGACGGTGATTTCGAGCAATGGTGGTATAAGGATAATAAGCTCTGGTGTCCCTGGAGCGAAGGCGGTACGAGCTTCTGGGATACGGGCAACCAGGGATCGACCACGCTCGGCCAGAACCTAACCGTACCTACCGACCACACTCCGACCGGCTCGGGACGAGCGGCGCAGTGCAGCACGAAGTTCGTGGGAATCGCCGGAATCGGCAAACTCGGCTCGGGATCTATTTTCACCGGAACATACGTGCGCACCGACGGAACCAACGGCGTGCTCGCCTTCGGACGGCTGTGGAAGCTGCGGCCCACCCGGCTGAAAGGTTATTATCAATACACGAGTGCGAAGATCGATTACGCCTCTACCGAATTCAAGTCTCTGATCGGACAGCCGGATACATGCCACATCTATGTGGCGCTGACCGACTGGACCGCACCGTGGGAAATCCGCACTAACCCGCGCAATCGCCAGCTCTTCAATAAAAATGCAAGCTATGTGATCGCTTACGGAGAGTTGCAGTTCTCGGGCGCGATGAACGCATATAAGGATTTCTCAATCGATCTTCATTATAATTCCACCGAAAGGGTGCCGACCTATCTTCAGATCACATGCTCGGCATCTAAATATGGCGACTATTTCACCGGCGGTAACGGTTCGGTGCTCTATGTCGACCAGTTGTCGTTCGACTGGGATTTTTAGCAGGCATTCCAATACGCATAAATCTTGACAGAATGAAAAAGATAATCGCATTTTTGATGATTCTCGGCCTCTCGCTCTCTTCTGTGGCGAGAGGACAGGAATTGCCCGGAATCACACTTCCCGACCGGCACCAGCAGATTCCTCTAAGCAAGGATCAGAAGTTTGTTGACCGCACCACGGATATTGTGGCGCTTGCCTTGCCGACAGCCGCGCTTGTCGGCACTCTGTGCGCCCGCGACTGGAAAGGGCTCGTGCAGGGTGTGGAAGTGGCAGCCGCCACTGCGGGAGCTACTCTTATCCTTAAATATGGTGTAAAGGAATGGCGCCCGGATTATTCCGACACCCATTCATTCCCTTCGGCCCATACTGCCGTCTCTTTCGCTTCGGCGGCTTATCTGCAGCGGCGTTACGGCTGGGCATTCGGCGGACCGGCTTACGCTCTTAGTTGCTATGTGGCATGGGGACGCGTATTCTCCAAGCAGCATCATGTGTGGGATGTCGTAGTCGGTGCTGCAATCGGCGCAGCAAGCGCTTATCTCTTCACCACTCCCTTTGCCAAAAAGCATAATCTCGAGATTGCCCCGACTTCCGACGGCCGCTCGGTCGGCGCTTACGCTTCCTTTACTTTCTGACCGGGAGCGGGTGACATAATAACTATAAGGAGCCGGCTCGCAATCGAACCGGCTCTTATTTTTCAAGACTTGATTTTCTCAATATGTTACAACCTATGAGTAATAAAGAAAGCTATTGGAGAAAGCGGGCCAAGGCATTCGGATATGCCTGGCAGGGAATTGCGGAGCTTTTCAGCAAGGAGGCCCATGCCAAGATCCATCTGCTGGCCACTGTGAGTGTCATTGCTTTTGCGATAATATTTAAATGCACACCTGCTGAATGGTGTCTTTTGCTTCTTTGCATCGGGGGCGTGCTGATGGGGGAGGGGTTCAACACGGCTGTTGAGCGCGTTTGCGATAGGGTCAGTCCGGAAAAACATCCGCTGATCAAGGCGGCGAAAGATATTGCGGCAGGTGCGGTGCTGCTCTTTGTTATTGCTTCGGTGGCCGTCGGACTGATAATTTTTATCCCGAAATTCATTGGCTGCTGAGAAGGGTCAAAATTCCTGCATCCTTATCGCTTTAGAAAGGTTCGCGAAATTAACGAAATGAAAGATAATTTAACA
>CAJMNI010000019.1 GCA_905214735.1 uncultured bacterium
CTTAGCGGTAGATGCCGCTTAGCCTATGAATAATTTTTTAACGAAGTATTGTAAATTAATGATGTGTAAACACTTTATTCATTACCTTATTGTCACTGCAGCAGCGGCGGTCGCAACTTCTTCCGCCTCTGCAAGAGAAACTCTCATCTCTCCCGACGGCCGGCTTCAGGCCACCTTCGATCTTATTGACGGGAAACCTTCTTACTCGCTCGAGTATGATGGGAAGCCGGTGGTTCTGCCAAGTTTCCTTGGCCTTGACTTAAAAGGCGAAACGCCGCTCACTGGCGGCTTCGAAGTCAAATCCGCGTCGCGTACGACACTGGATGAAATCTGGAAACCGGTCTGGGGAGAGGAATCTGAAATCAGAAACCACTATAATGAACTCGCCGTCGATCTGAGCCAGCCTTCCGGCCAACGGGAACTGACGATTCGTTTCCGCCTATATGACGACGGACTGGGCTTCCGTTACGAGTTCCCGTCTCAGTCAAAGTGCAGCGACTATATGATAATCACTGACGAGAAAACTCAGTTTGCCATGACCGGAAACCACAAGGCTTACTGGATTCCCGGAGATTACGACACTCAGGAATACAATTATCATGTGACTCCGCTCAGCGAAATCCGCAGGCAGGGAATATCCGAAGATTTCAATGTCTCCAAATCCGGTTTTTCGGAGACCGGAGTGCAGACTTCATTGCTGATGAAGACATCCGACGGCCTATGGATAAATATCCATGAAGCCGCTCTTGTCGATTATCCCGCCATGCATCTCGATCTCGACGATCATAACTTCGTGTTCACCTCGCAGCTCACGCCCGATGCACGAGGCGAGATGGCCCATATCCAGGCACCTTTCCATACTCCCTGGCGCACTGTGCAAGTTGTAGACGATGCAAGGAAAATGCTTGCCTCCCGTCTTATTCTCAACCTCAACGAGCCCTCGAAAATTGAAGACACAAGTTGGATTCGCCCCATGAAATTCATGGGAGTCTGGTGGGAAATGATCGCCGGTGAAGGAACTTGGGCTTATACCGATGATTTCTCCTCGGTGAAACTCGGAGACACCGACTTTATTCATTCAAAACCCAATGGACATCACAGCGCCAATACGGAAAATGTGAAACGCTACATAGATTTCGCGTCGGAAAACGGTATCGAAGGTCTGCTTGTGGAGGGCTGGAATGTCGGCTGGGAAGACTGGTTTGGCAAGGAGAAGGATTATGTCTTCGACTTTGTCACACCCTATCCCGACTTCAATCTCGCGGAGATATGCGACTATGCCAAACTGAAAGGTGTGAAAATGATAATGCATCATGAGACATCCGGAGCAGTCCGCAATTACGAGCGACACATGGAGAAGGCCTATGATCTTATGAACACTTATGGCTATCCCGCAGTAAAAAGCGGCTATGTCGGCAACATCTATCCTACCGGACAGCATCATTACAGCCAGGATCTGGTGAACCATTATCTTTATGCCGTCACCGAAGCCGCCAAGCATAAGATTATGGTCGATTCCCATGAGGCCGTGCGCCCCACAGGTCTGTGCCGCACCTGGCCCAACTGGATGGCCCAGGAGTCTGCCCGAGGCAATGAATACAAAGACAATGATCCCTGGCACACATGCATACTGCCATTCACTCGTCTGCAAGGAGGCCCGATGGACTTCACCCCCGGAATTTTCGAAATGGACTTGTCAAAACTCCGCGAAGGTTCCAAAGACCGGATGATGTTTACCCTCGCAAATCAGCTTGCACTTTATGTCACAATGTATAGCCCGCTGCAGATGGCAGCTGATCTTCCTGAAAATTACAAGAAATTTCCGGATGCATTCCAATTTATCCGCGATGTGCCGGTAGACTGGAGCCGGAGTGTATATCTTGAGGCGGAACCGGCTGAATACATCACTATCGCACGCAAGGATAAAGCATCCGATGACTGGTATGTCGGAAGCATCGCCGGCCATAATGGTCGCGTCAGCGAGATCTCTCTTGACTTCCTTGAACCGGGAGCCGTCTACGAGGCTACTGTATATGCCGACGGACCTGACGCCGATTACCAGACCAATCCCCAAAGCTATAAGATCACGAAGAGGAAAGTCACCTCCAAATCGCATTTCAAGCAAAAAGTAGCGGCTTCGGGAGGGTATGCGATAAGGCTTAAGAAAATCAAATAAACCGCAACGCCGACGTTTGCACTCCGATCTGACTGAAGCAAATAAAGACAAAAAAATCGGCATGTCTGCGAATGGGAAACCGCAGACATGCCTTTTTTTCAGTTGCTCTGATTTTGCTATTCGCCAAGGAAATAGTGCACACCAGCATTATTTGACGGCGGGGGAATTGCGGAATTCCGCGCGGGCCGCTTCAAGATCTTTTACGAATTCCGGATTGGAAAGCAGAGCCACAAACGCAGCCGCGCCCATGACGCGTCCAGCATCGACATCGCTCTGATAATGGGCGCCGACGATCACACGCGACTGTCCGTATTCAAATCCGCGTTTGAGTATCTCGGTGGCACGAGCCGGATTAATGTCGGCAAGGATCAAAGCGACACACCATCCTATGGCAGTATGCCCCGAAGGGTATGAGCCGTTGTTGATTAAATCTTTCTCAGTGTCGGGGACCGAGGTATGTTCATTCCAATACACGAACGGACGCACACGATGATAATAAGCTTTCGCCTCTGATGTGGAAAGACCTCCCGCATCGTTAGTGGCTTTGCTCAGAAGTTTATAGAGCACGGGGGTCGCCTTCTTGGTAATCGGACGACCGAAAGCCTCCGAAAACGTGCGGTCTAAGTAAGTGGAATCAACGTATGCGTCGGAGATGGCCATCTTTCCACGCGGAGTGTTGCGAATGCTTTTCCCCCATTCATACTGTTCACGGTCGTAAGCAAACCGAGCAGTCGTATCGGCCGGCATCGGCATCAGGATCGCAAGACTCGACGGCATTTCTTCAACTGTAAGATAGAACGAATCCGGATCGGTAGAGTGGTCGCGAGCAAATGCGGACACCGCCATAACGAATGCCAACAGGCTAACAAAAATTTTCTTCATTTCAGCAGATTTTAACAGGTTGATTTATTTTAGGTTATAATTTTAAGTTATATTGGAGTCTATGACTAACGTCGCTTTCTACTATTCTTGAAATATTTTATTCGCTTCACTGTGTGGCCGATGGCCACAAGAATCATCAGAAGTCCCAATTTGCCATGAATTCCGCCTATCGGAGAATGTTCATAAGTGACAATCCAATGACCGAATGCCACAAGTCCTGATAAGATTGCCAGCAAAAACAGCCACCAGAGAAGTCTGGTCACAGGACTCTTGACTCGTCTGAACTTAGCGAACCAGTCACCCCATTTCAGATTGAGAGCGATATGCCATATAGCCAAAAATCCGAAGGCATAACCGGCGAAAATATGAAACCAAACGAAACCGATGCTTCGGCTGCCTGTGGCTTCAAGCTGGATACCGGAAGCAAGAATTATAAAAGTCGCTATAAGCAGCGACCAATTGCATATTTTAAGTTTCAATACCTTTTTCATTCCGCAAATTTACAAACTATAACAAACATTGGCAAACTGCATATCGAAAAAGAGCAATAATTCACTGTTTTTGCGGGATTTGTTCGGGCTTTTCGTGAAATTGCGTTATCTTTGCGGTTCTATCGCTGCAGCGGGTAAGATGCTGCAGAATATCTCTATCGATCATGCAACCAAGAGAAAAAGATATCTACAAGGTCACTATTATCGGTTCGGCGGTCAACGCCCTGTTAGTGGCCATTAAGTTTCTGGCCGGAATCGTAGGCCGGAGCTCGGCGCTCGTTGCCGACGCCGTCCACTCCCTCACGGATTTCATCACCGACATTATTGTCCTCATCTTTGTCAGAATATCAGGTAAACCACGTGACGAGCAACATGGCTATGGCCATGGGAAATTCGAGACTCTCGCCACCCTCATTATCGGCGTGATCCTTTTCTTCACCGGTATCGGATTGCTCGTCAACAGCATCAGACTTATCGTGGCAAGCATCGAAGGCGCCGAACTGCCCAAACCCTCTCCCGCCACATTTATAGTCGCGCTGATTTCAATCATCGCCAAAGAGATCCTTTACCGATATACTGTCAGAGAGAGCAAACGCCTTAATTCCGACGCTCTCAAAGCAAATGCCTGGCATCACCGCAGCGACGCCCTCTCTTCTATAGGAACGCTGGTCGGCATCTCCGGAGCAATGTTCCTCGGCCAGCGTTGGAGAATCCTCGACCCTATTGCCGCCGGAGTCGTCAGCTGCTTCATCGTTAAGGCCGGAATTGATATAATCCGCCCTGCAGTCGACCAATTGCTCGAAGGCTCCCTTTCCAAAGAGGAAACAGAAGAAATCGCCGAAATAATCAAGAGCGTGAACGGAGTCTGCGGTTTCCACAATCTGCGTTCGCGCAAAGTAGGCAATGACATCGCCATCGACGTGCATGTCAAGATGGACGGCAACATGACCCTTTGCGAAGCTCATGATATAGCAAGCCTAATAGAAGAGGAAATCCGCAAAAGATTCGGCCAGTCAAGTATGGTCTACATCCACATGGAGCCTGTGACAAAAACAATTTCATAAGGCAGTGTCATAACTTATAACAGCGCCCCGAAAGTCAGAAAACTTTCGGGGCGCTTTTCATTAGCGAATTCGCTTTCTAATAGAAAGAACCGATTACTTCACGATTACCTTGGCTCTGCAGCTTCCGGCATAGACCACATAGATGCCCGGATCGACGGAAACCGACATGGCGTTCTTTCCGAGGCCCGACCATATCATGCGGCCGTAAACATCGTAAACTGCAACGTCCATTCCTTCAGCACCGCCAACGAGTATCGCGCCGGCTGCCGAACGAACCGAGACAGTCTCGCTGCCTACTGAGCCGATGGATGATGTTTCAATCAAGACTTCGTTGGAGCCTTTCGATTCACCATTGTTGTGAACAGCCGTTACCCTATAGAGCGCCGTAGCCTCCGCGGGAGCATGCATGTCGGTGAACGTGTTTGTCGTGATAAGAGAATTGTTGATCTTCACTCCGTCGCGATAAACATTGTAACCAAGATGTTTCACCGAACATTCACCCCCAGCCGGGATATAACTTACATCGTCGAGCATCAGCATGAACGAATTCAGGCCACGGCTTCTGATTGCGAAGTATTTTGCCCCCTCGGGAAGCTCTGCCACAATTTCAGTCCAGTCGCTGTCAAGCTTCGGATACTCTTTCAGAAGGATAAAGTCGGAAGGCGACTTGCCGGTCATCGAATAAAGCACCTCGATTGCTTCCGGATATGCATACATGAAGCTTGCGGCAAAGAAAGAAACAGTCTGAGCCCTCGGATCGAGCAGGGGCGAAATTGCCCAGTCATCAACCTGACCTCCATTGTAAAGGAAGAGGGATGCGAGATATTTCGTGCCTGTGAGAGCCGTGAACATGTGGTCGTAAGTTCCCTCGTCGGCGGCATCGAAAACAAAGAACGACGCCTTCGTCTTTCCGGCCTCTATACCGGGAATATCAACATTCATCACGCTTCCCACTGCTTCGTCGTCCTGATCGATAAACGTCCAGTCGCCGAAAGCATGTGCGAAAGACTCTCCATCTTCAAACGATTCAACCTTAAGATCGGGCACTGCTGTGGTCATGTCGGGCGCTTCCCAGTTCAGGAGCACACCGTCGGCCACTTCCACACCCGAAAGATTGCGGGCCGGGGGAAGGTTAGACAAGATGGGAATAACCTCGGCTTCAGGAGTCTCGTTATTATCGGAATCCTCGTCGGAATCGAAGACCACACGCCCCTTCAGAGCCACGGGAGACTCCGCAAGCACCGGCATGTCACATTCGAACACTGCCATATATTTCCCATCGGGTTCGAGGGTCTCTCCGTCACGGCTTCCTACGAGCACGCCATCGGCGTAAAGCTCGACAGTATAATCCGAAACGATATTGTTACCATCGTTCACCACCATAACGCCGGCTTTAAACTTCTCGCCGGCGCGGGCATGGCTGACGCTAATGAGATCGTCTGCCTTAAGGTCGTTGCCTCTTATCGATCTGACGCGAACATCGTCGATAAGCAGATAAATGTAGGTCGACGCCGTTCCGCGGAATTTAACCTGAATATCCTTGCCGGCAAATTCGTCGAGTGCAACCACTCTCCTGTACCAGCCGTCGTTTTCTCCCAGTTCACAAGGCTTGAACTCGTCGACTTTCTTGAATTCCTTGCCAACCTCGCAAACCCATATTTCAAGCGTATTGTTGTTCGGGCCAACGTTATCGGTCGAGAGATTGTAGGATGCGAAAGTCAGACCGGGATTCTCCACGCCGTCAAGACTGATTTTTCCCGTCATTATATCCGAGCAGTCACCTATGGCGTAGGCCTCGAGGAGCAGATAACCGTTGTCGCCGTCATACGACACATAACCGGGATAGGTGTCGGTGGCCGGACGCCAGAGTGAGAATCCGGTGACAGTTTCGCGCATGAATACTGTCGATAGCTGGCCGCCGGCAAACGATTCGCTATAGTCACGGTATCCCGTGCCGACCGGTATCATCGAAGTCAGCGTAGCTTCGCCGAAACCGCGGTTGGTGGAGGGAATCACAGCATACTGGCAGAATGTCTGCTGACCCGGTTCCACCACACGGAATGTATATGACAGATCCTTGATTGAGCCTGCGATGAGTTCAGGTTTGCCGTTCCTGACCGCATATACGCCATAGCTGATCATGTCAGGATTTATAGGATAGCCATTGCAGTCGGTCACGACGCGCTCCCATGAGACGGTGGCCATACCGTTGTTGTCGGCGTCGGCGAGCACTGCCGATGCCGTAGCGGCCGGATAATTTATACCGAAATATGATGTTACGGTAGCCACTTTGCCGGCGCCCTCCGCATTATAGGCGTGGATGATATAATTCACTTCGCCCGGCTTGTCGGATTGGTCGGCAAAGCTCAGGGCCTCTCCGGGAGCGGGAGACTCGAAAATCTTTGCGGGAGTTTCTTCACCCTCACGCTTTATCTCAATTCTGTCGATGTTTTCCAGTTTGTTGCCGGCATAGTCGGTTGACGGAGCATTGAAACAGAGGTTGATGCTGTAAGCGCCGTCGGGATCAGGAATGGCCTTAAGGTCAGTCACTGCATTGGGAGACGCCGAGGATGTTCCGCTCGATACGCGGATATTGTCGACAAACATATAATATTTGTTGCGCTCGCTGATGCTGTGGAAACCTATATATTGCAGATCATCTGTCTCTGAAACGATATATGCCTGCATAGTCTTCGGGGCTTCCCCTATGATATCGACAGGTTCGACCAGCGTAGAGGTCATGGCCTCTACAGTAGCGGCGTTACCGATCTTCACTTCCAGTCTTTCGTCTGTCCAGTCATTGAAACCGTGGACATCAAACTGCAGCAGATATGCCTCTCCTTTGCGAAGACGGAGCGGCGGAGTGATCAGCCAGTCGTCCATTCCGCTCTTCATGGCGAAAGGAGCCCTGGCCTCGCCCTGATAATATCCCCACGTGAGGTTGTCGTTGTTGGCGTCGATCACGGTATATGCTCCGAACGATTCGGCTGAGTCGAAACTCTCCGAATAAGGAAGCGGAGTGCTTCCCCGGGGATAGGAAACAGTGCGCATGGGTGCCGAGATTTTTCCGGCATAATCCGCAACTACCGTGTAATAATAGACGGTCAGATCTTCCGGATCGGGTAGCGTCTCCTTGAATTCGCAACCCTCCTGTCTTTCCGAAACGACAACTTCGTCGGGCATTCTCGTCACGGTGTAACGTATTTCGGCCGAATCGATATAGCCGCCGTCGGCAGAAGCCGTGACCGGATTCCAGACTATTGTGATCACATCGTCGGCCACTGAAGATTTGATGTCGGGAGTTTCGGGGATGCCTTTGCCGACAAACATGTCGCGTCGGTAGACCGGACCGGAACCGGCATTGTTGACTGCTACGATCGAGAACTGATAATTGCCCGATTCAGTGATCATGATGCCGACTGATTCCTTGCGGCCATACTCGCTGACGCCTGATTCGAGCACGGTTTCGCCCGCGCGAATTTCGTATCTCACTTCTCCGGTGCCCTTATCTCCATTGTAAAGCGTGGCGGGCATGGTGAAATTAAACGTGCCTCTCATCGAACCCTTAGGGAAGTCGATAGAAACGTTGCTCAACTCTCCCGGAGCATCGGGATAGACGGCCGGAACCGGAATATAGAGACCGGTCACCTGCTCATTGTTGGCAAACGCGCAAATTCTGGTGGCCGCTCCCGTGGTCTTGTCGACTTCATACAGCGCTCCGGTGCCATCCAAAAGCTTTACCGTCCAGAACATTCTTCCCGTCCTTTGGTCGATGGCGGCGGAAGAGAAATATTCAGGCGAGACTCCGGTGGCTCCGATTTCGGACACGTCGCCCGTTTTCTTGTCGATCAAAACAAGTGTCGAACCGGTGCACAGGTCGCCGTATTGTCCGCCAACAGTCTTGCTGATTCCATATAGCTGACCGTTTTTATCGACTGCGAGCGAACTCCATTCTCCGTCGAGCGGAGCGATTTCATTTATGGTAAGCTCATAATCGGAAAATTCGACGGTGGCGAGCACATATCCGCTCACATCCGCCGTAAAGAAAATACCATAAGTTTTGCCGTCGGTCGAGTCATGGGCAAGATCCACGGCAATGTTCGTAGCGTCATTACCCCATGCCTGCATGACTGCGCTCCCCGACTCAAGATCATAACCTATCGTCGAGGTGGTGATTGAACCGTAGTCGTTTTCATAGCTTGTGGCATAATACATGCCGTTGGCGGCGACACCGCCGCCGGTGGCGTTCGGACCGGAGAAGCGTATTTTAAGTGTGTTGCCTCCGGTGCCGGGTAATTCATAAAGTCCCGGACGCGGCATTATGGCATCCCATTCATCGGATGCGATAACTGAGCCGTACATTTCCGGGACTTCAATAACACTCTCCTGCACGGCTTTTCCTCCGGGAGGCTCCGTGACGTTGACTGCCGATGCCATTAGCGCGGACACCGACAATGCAGCAATCGGAAATACTTTTTTCATGTGTAATCGTTTAGTCAATAATGCGGATTGCTACTCCCTAATTTTTACAAATATAGCGATTATCTGTTAATTTCCACAATTTTCCGCTAATTATTCATTATTTTCTCTCCTCCGCATTCTATACTTTTAAAATATTCGTTGATTTTTTTGCATTAGAGAATCTAATTAGCGCTTAGGATGCGGCGCTGCGGAATTGGCTGCGCTCTTTCCGCAAGAGCCATTTGTAGGCAGCAAGGGTCATGATGCCTGTTACAGTCCAGGTAATCGGATAAATGATGAGCAGCGTCGCGAATCCGCGGTCGGCCATAAAGTAAATCCAGACAAGCCGCAACACGCACGTTCCGAAGATGGTTATCAGCGTCGGCGTGAGAGAATGTCCCATTCCGCGCATTGCCGCTCCCGAAATCTCATAGCTCGACGCAATCCATTGAAACATCAGCACGTAATGAAGCCTGATAAGTGCGTATTCCATCACGGCCGGCGAATCTGTGAAGGGAAGGATAAATGTATGGCCGAAGATAGATATTCCGATATTTGCCACTCCCGAAAACAGCATCGCGAGCAGCATGCACTGGCGCGTAACCCTGCGGCAGCGTTCAAGATCGCCGGCTCCGTAATTCTGGCTCACAAAAGCAACGGCCGCCTGGGCAAAGGCGCTTATCACAAAATAGCAATACATCTCATAATTCAGAGCCGCCGCCGAACCCGCCATCGCTTCCGGACCATAGCCATTGATCGAGGCCTGAATGAATATGTTGGCGAAACTGAACACCATCCCTTGCACTCCGGCCGGGACTCCGATCTTGAGCATCTTCACCAGTTCGCGTTTCACAACGTTAAAACGGCGGTAATGCACGCGGTAAGGCTCCTGCTCATGCGACAGCCACCAGACCACCATCGTCGCGTTGACGAAATTGGCGCACACGGTGGCGATTGCCACTCCCCTCACCCCCATGTCAAACAGGAGCACAAGCAGCAGGTTGAAAGCCACGTTGACAAGTCCCGACACCACAAGAGCATAAAACGGACGTTTCGTATCCCCCATGCTCCGCATGATGGCCGCCCCAAAGTTATAGATCATCAGGAAAGGCATCCCCAGAAAATAAATCCGGAGATAATCCGAGGCGAGACCGAGCACCTCCCCGGGAGTGTCCATCATCTCGAGCATAGGAACCGCAAACGCAGTTCCGAGAACAGCAAGCAATATGCCGCTTGCAAGAGCTATGACCTGTACGGTCTCGACAGAGTCACGGATTGCGCTCCGGTGCTGCTGACCGATATAGTTGGCAATTACTACGTTCGCACCGACCGAGATGCCTATAAAAAGATTGAGAAGGATATTGATTATAGGCCCGTTGCACCCCACCGCCGCCATCGAGTGGCTGCCGCAGAATCGCCCCACAACTGCAATGTCCACAGCATTGAACGACTGCTGAAGCACACCGCTGCCGATCAGCGGAAGCGCAAACGCCACGATCTTCTTAAACAAGGAACCGTGGACCATATCAACTTCTCTGCCTTTGCTCATAATGTCAAGTCACTCGATAGAAATGCAATACTATTTTTATACGCGATTTATAAGCTAAAAATTGCATCCCGGGGCAAAAAAGAACACGGGAAAACGAATTGCACGACCGGCAATCCGTTTTCCCGGGTTCTGATAATCTATATGATAATCTATATGATGGAGAGCTATGCCCAAAAGAGGCTATCAGCGGCAGGAATGCACTTTCGCCATGATGAGATGAAGCGTCTTGTCGTAGGCCTTCCAGTCGGTGATCGGTTCGCGGGCAACTCCCGATTCTGCCGCAGCTTTGGCCACAGCCGGTGCCACGGTATAAATCAGGCGCGGATCGAAGGGCTTCGGAAGAATATAGTCGCGGCCGAACGACAGTTCGTCGAGGTGATAGATCTTAAGCACCGATTCGGGCACACGTTCGCGGGCGAGATGGGCGATGGCATAGCAGGCGGCGATCTTCATCTCTTCGTTGATCTTGCTTGCGCGGCAGTCGAGGGCTCCGCGGAAGATATAGGGGAATCCGAGCACATTGTTGACCTGATTCGGATAATCGCTCCGGCCGGTGGCGATGATGAGATCGTCGCGTGTCTTGACGGCGAGGTCGTAATCGATTTCCGGATTCGGATTGGCCATGGCAAGCACAATAGGATTCGGAGCCATAGATTTCACCATCTTCGGGGTGAGCACGTCGGCCACGCTCAAGCCGAGGAAAACGTCGGCACCGACGATTGCCTCCTCAAGAGTCCTGATGTCAAGATCACGGGCAAACTGGCGCTTCTGCGGATTGAGATCCTTGCGGTCGCTGCGGATCACTCCCTTCGAATCGCACATGATGATGTTTTCGGGATTGACGCCGAGGCGGATATAGATGCGCGTGCAGCTGATGGCGGCGGCGCCGGCGCCGTTGACCACGAGCTTGATGTCACCGATCTTCTTCCCCTGGATTTCAAGGGCGTTGATCAGAGCTGCCCCGGATATGATAGCCGTGCCGTGCTGGTCGTCGTGCATCACCGGAATGTTGCATTCCTCTTTGAGTCTGTCTTCCACGCGGAAACTTTCCGGAGCCTTGATATCCTCCAGATTGATGCCGCCGAAAGTCGGCGAGATTGCTTTCACGGCCTCCACCATCTTGTCGGGGTCTTCTTCATCTATCTCGATATCGAAGGCGTCGATCCCGGCGAAGACTTTGAAAAGAAGGGCTTTCCCCTCCATCACCGGTTTTCCCGCCAACGGGCCGATGTTGCCAAGGCCGAGCACGGCTGTGCCGTTGGAAACGACCCCTACGAGGTTACCCTTGTTGGTATACTTGTAGACATCGTGAGGATTATCTTTGATTTTCAAACATGGATAGGCCACTCCGGGAGAATAGGCAAGCGACAGATCAGCCTGGGATTCGTAGGGCTTTGTCGGAATCACTTCTATTTTGCCGGGACGGCCTTCTTCATGATACTTCAGTGCTTCTGATTCAATATTAGACATGGTAGTTTAAGGTGTATTTTTATATTATATTTTCCGGTATCAAGGTCGCGGAGACTAATCCTCCGCTTTCCATATTTCAAATTTAACAAAATTTTCAGACTACTCCAATTTTTGATAAACGTTTCCGCCGCCGGAATGTCAAAAAAATAGGATGATTAAAGAATTTTATAGATATTCAGCTGATTTTTTCAATTTTCTGCATGATAATATTGCCGGAGACTCGGCAGCCCTCCGTCTGAAATATGCGGGGAAGAATTTGCCGTTTCCCGTCGGCGAAGCAATCGACCAGATTGAATGCCGCAGAAAAACGCGCAAAAAACTACCATTCTTCAATTCATGCCAAAGCTTCCTCTACCCTGCTGTCCAGGCTTCGGAACAGGCCACCAACCAGTATGTGGCCTCTTACCACGCCATGCTTGCAGGCGCCGGAGAAGATGAAGGCCGACGCATCCTCGACATGACGGCCGGACTTGGCATCGACGCTTTCACCATGGCGCTTGCCGGAGCTCAGGTCACCGCCGTCGAACTCGACAGCCACCGCGCGGAGATACTTTCACTAAATGCCGAGGCATTGAATCTTCCATCCTTTAATGCTATATGCGGAGACAGCGTAGCTATGCTCGAATCTTATGCCGGAATTCCTTTCGACACTATCTTCATTGACCCGGCAAGACGCGATTCAGCCAACCGAAGGACATATTTTCTTGAAGACTCCCTCCCCGACGTCACTCTCCACGCCCCGATGATGCTCCGCCACACCCGCCGCGTGATCATCAAGGCCTCTCCTATTCTCGACATAACCCGCGCCATCGGCCAACTTATCGATGTGGCAGAGATTCATGCCGTCTGCCTGCGGGGGGAATGCAAGGAAGTGCTGATAATTCTTGACAGAGAGTCCGGCAAATTGTCGGCGGAGCAAAATGGAGGCATAAAAATGGTGGCTGTCGACCTTAAAGGGGATGATGAGGGCGAATACCCCTATCGCAATCCGCGCATGGCGAGCAGGTTTGAATTCACTTCTCGCCAAGGAACCCGGAAGTCCGCCTTCGCCACCGATGATGAAATACGCGATGCCGAGTATATCTTCAACCCCAATGCCGGGGTGCATAAGCTGAACTGTGGCGCCGAACTGTGCGAAAAATTCCCCGCAATCCGACAGATTTCACCCAACACGGAATTATACGTTTCGCGAGAACCGGTAGCCGATTTTCCGGGAACTGCATTCCGCATTGCGGAGCGTCCCGACCGCAAGCAACTCAAACGCCTGAAAAAGGAATCTTACGCTGTGATTACCCGCAATTATACGATGACAGCCGACGAACTGCGCCGCAAGCTCGGAGTCAGCGAGAGCGATTCACGCTTCATCATAGGATGCCGTGCCGGAATGAAGGCCAACCCGGAAATATTCATTTGCGAAAAACTCTGAACACCTGCCCGGAGCTGTCGGGGGCTTATCCGGCTTTCATTAGGGTCCGGTCGGCCCTTATCAGGCGTTTATCTCCCTGAAACCTATCTGGAAAAATTCATGGGCGTAATCGCGGGGTCTCACGATTTCACCATCCCATATCACGATATCGATGTCGATCGGCACCTCTCCCTTCATACGGGTTTCGGGTGTGCGGCCGTTTTCAAGTTCATAGTTTTTCAGGAGCATGTCGAAGTCGGCCATTTCTCCTTCGTCCTTTCCTCGGATCACGGCGTTCATATACGTCTCGTCGCGGCCATGAATCTCAGGAGTCTCATAAATTGAGGATACCTCCGGCTTCCCGAGCATTGCAGAAAGCCATCCTATCGCTTTTTCCACATTCATCCGTCGGTCGCCGCAGTTGCTGCCTATGCTCATCACGATCTCTGTCATCTTTGATGTCGGTCGGTTGGAATGTTTCATTAGAACTGATGCTGACGTCGGGGTTATTTCTTTCTCTTGAGCGTCAGCACGGTCACCTCCGGATAAGCCGCCCCCACTCTCGAAGGGAAGCCGACCTCTCCTGATCCGATGTTGACATAGATCTGCATAGGCTTGCCGTTGTCGGCATCATAGAGACCGCCCCAGTTTTCATATTTGAATGAGGAAGGCGACCATTTGAAACCGCCGACCTTTATCATCGACTGCATGGCATGGGTGTGACCTGAAAGAGTGAGGTCGATGTTGCTCTTCTTTGTCACTTCCTGGCGCCAATGCTCCGGATTGTGAGTGAGGAGAATCTTGAAATTGCCATCGTTGAGATGCTTGTCGGCCCTTATGCGGGGATATGCCTTCTTAAGATCGCCGTAAACCTTGAACGGCGGTTCACCCCAGTTTTCCACACCGATGATCACGATGGAGTCGCCGTTTGCCCTGATGATTTCCGAATCATTATTGAGCATTTTCCATCCCATCTGCTCCTGCATCCGGTAAAGACGCCGATTATTATTCCGATGCTCCTCTTCGCTCTCCCAGTCGGCGTAATCGCCATAATCGTGATTGCCGAAGATGGAGTAAACTCCGTATGGGGCGTTGAGGCGCGACAGCGGTTTTACAAAGGGATCGAGCTCCGATGTTATGCGGTTGACAATGTCGCCTGTGAAAAAAATCACGTCGGGTTGCTGGGCATTGATGCTGTCAACAAGAGCGGATATGAATGTAGTGTCGTTTCCCCATGTGCCGACATGTGCGTCGCTGAATTGCACGATCTTGAAATTGTCGAATCCTTTGGGAAGCCGATCGGAATAAATGTCGGCATGTGTCACCTCGATATCATAGCGCGTCACGAGCGCCCCCCACATCATCGAAAACCCTGTGAGAAGTCCCAGTCCGATTCCGATATATGCGCCGTAATTCACATGCTTCCGGAAGAGCCGGCCGATAAGAGAGCAAACCATGTAGACAAATTTGGAGATGTAGACGGTGAAATAAGAGAAAAGCATCCACATCACCGGCGTGATCGATTCCCCGACGTCTCTTCGGGGCAGACAGACCACCACTATCAGATAAATCCAGAGCAACGCCGACAAGACGGCATAGACGATGCCGTAGGTCTTGCGGTGTTTTTGCGACTCATATTTCCTGATGTCGCTCCAGATATACCAGTCGACAAGAAACGAAAACAGGAAAAGGATTATCAGACTTATTATAGGAACTCTCATACTTTTAGAGCGTGTGTATAACGGGGATTATCGTCACTCCAGTCCTACAAGAATGGTTTTAAGCTTATTCTTCAGCGGATTGGAATACATCACCAGCATCATCTCCATCAGGAAATCGCGCTCTTCGGGAGTGATGTCGGGGATGTCGGTTATCTTGTTGAGCTGGATTTCGAAATATTCGATTGTCTGCTGCTTCTGCTCGGCGCTGTATTTGCTGCGGAAGCGCTCGGAATGATTGAGGAGGTCGAACGCCACATAATTGATCGGGAAAATCTCATAGCTGCGGTGGATTGCCTGGTCGATAAGGCAGCCCACATATTTCGCGGCCGTATTATTGTCGGGAAACTCGCCGATCTGGTCGAGTTTGTTGTTGATGCGGGGAGTGAGCTGGAAATGCACGCGCCCCTTGTTTTGCAGCAGTCCGGTCTCCATGCTGAAAAGATCGTCGCGCTGGGTTTTCTTGAAATCGGGGTTGCGGCGTTTGAGCAAAAATTCGCGAGCCTTCAGATAGTCGTTGGGGTCATATTCGTAGGAAATCGACACCGGCATCAGATTGATTTCGCGCAGACGGTCCATAAACGATCCCTGTCCGGCTATGGCAAGCATCTTTATCAGCGACTCCTGCGTTTTGTCAGAACTGTCTTTCGCCCGTCCCTCGCGCTGGGCTATCCACACCGATTCCTTCTTCTCCAGAATCGAGTAATGGATATAGGCCGAAAGATGCTTGGCGGCCATCAGCCCTTCTCGCAGACCGGTGTTGCGTTTCACGATAAACGATTTGTTGAGGCGCACCAGGTCGTTGATCCAGTCAAACACCAGAAGGTTGTTGCCGATGGCAATCTCGCATGTCGGCATCCCTTTGCGAAGGAAGGCCAGGTTGAGAAACGAAGCGTCGAGCACTATGTCCCGGTGGTTGGTGATAAAGACATAGTTGAGCGCCGGATTGTAATATTTCACTCCTCCGAGCGATATCCCGGAGGTGGTGGTCTTCGCCAGCATCTCCAGGAAAGGATACATCACCTGATGCTGGAAATCATATTTGTTGTCGATCTTCAGTAGATCATCCACAAGAGCCGGCACATCCTCGCTCGGCATCGTATAGTTGACCGCGTGGAGGAATCCGGGATCTTTTACGAGTTTTTCCATTTTCTCATGAAACACGGAATCATCGTAAGGCGATATGTCACTGAAGTCTATATTCTGAGGGTCCATCTTATATTGTAATTTCATGTTAAGCCCACATGTCGTAACTATAACAATCAAGTCGACGGAGGCTGCGGAACTTTTATATAAAATTCAGATTTTATGTTGTCGCGGCTTTATTGCCGTCGCGATAGGTTCTCCATCTTTCGAAGAGCGCCTCCATGTCGAGAGGCACAGGGGCTTCGAAATCCATCTCTTCCCCGGTGTGGGGATGCCGGAATCCGAGCGTTCTGGCGTGCAGAGCCTGACGTGGACACGCCTTGAAGCTGTTTTCGACAAATTGCCGGTAGGAGGAAGATGTCACTCCTTTCAATATCTTGTCGCCGCCATATCTCTCGTCGTTGAAGAGAGGATGGCCTATATATTGCATGTGAACACGGATCTGATGGGTGCGGCCGGTTTCGAGCACACATTTCACCATGGTGACATAGCCGAAGCGTTCGAGAACAGTGTAATGAGTCACTGCGTGTTTCCCCGCCTCAGGGTCGGCTGTCACGGCCATCTGGAGCTTGTTTCGCGGATTCCGCGCAATGCTTCCGGTGATCGTGCCGGAATCGTCGGGGAAATCGCCCCATACGAGAGCCACATATTCGCGGCGTGTGGTTTTCTCGAAAAACTGTCGTCCGAGCATCGTTTTGGCCTCTGGAGTCTTGGCCACCACCAGAAGGCCTGAAGTGTCTTTGTCGATCCGGTGCACGAGTCCGAGCCTCGGATCGTTGACATCATAATTGTCGTTGCCCCGGAAATGCCAGGCAAGGGCGTTGACCAGCGTGCCTGTCCAGTTGCCGTGGCCCGGATGCACCACGAGTCCCGCCGGCTTGTTGACCACGAGCACATAGTCGTCTTCATAGACGATGTCGAGAGGAATATCTTCCGCCACTATCTCGAAATCATAGCGCGGACGGTCCATCACGATGCTTATCACATCGAATGGCTTCACCTTATAGCTCGACTTCACCGGGCGCCCGTTGACTATGATGCATTCGGCGTCGGCCGCCTGCTGCACTCTGTTGCGCGAAGTGCGCTCGAGCCGCTCGGTCAGAAATTTGTCGATCCGCAGAAGCTGCTGGCCTTTGTCGGCCACAAACCGGAAATGCTCGTAGAGTTCGCGGCCATCGCTCGCTACGAACGACGGTGACTGCTCTTCCATCTCATTTTCCGCTAATTCCGGTATCAGACTTTCCGAAGCCATTGGCGCTCCTTATCTTTTATCTTTATAATGTTTTGTTCACTGCAGATTAGAAATACTGCGAGTTTTCCTCTTCCTCGTTATATTCAGGCTCTGATTCTGTCGGAGCTGCTTTGGCCGGTTCTTCGGTCGAGAAGTAGGAATCCTGCTCCTCGTCGAGCTGCCGGTCGCGATGCTCTTCGTTGTAGATCTCGAGATACTCCGCGTTTTGAAGCGAATCTCTCAGATCTGCCAGACGGCCGTCAGACACTTCGACAGTGATGGCGACGTTGACGGGCACTTTCTGCATCTTATGGACAGGACGCCCGTTGGCAAGCACCTTCACCACGCGGTCGGTTGTGCCGAGCACCTTGACAACCCTTACGTTCTTGAAGCCGAGCTCCTCGAGTTTTGCCAGGGTCGTGCGGTAGGAACTTCCGCGCATGGCGAATTCCGACGGATGATTGTCATCGTCGAGCACCACCTCTTTCGGATGGACCGCATTGATGTAAAGAAACACCTTGCGCCCCGGCTTGACTATCGAATTGGCTTTCGGGAACTGCTCGATCACAAAACCGGGCTTGACGTCGTCGCGATAGAGAGAATCGCGGATGTCGACCTTAAACCCTTTCGAATGCAGAAGCTCCACCGCTTCGGTATATGACGTGTTTTCAACCCCCGGCACTTTCGCCGAGCGGCCATGCTTGGTAAATAGCGCCGTCGCAAGATACGCCGCATATATTCCGAGAAGCGATATGATTATGATAATCATGATGTTGGCCGCCACCGGATGACGGTCAATAAATCCGCTTCCCCAATTATATGAATTGTCAGAATCTCTCTTTTTCAAAATTAAAGACGTTTTGAGCGTCAAAGTTAACAAATTTTAGTGAGATTCTCACCCCATGGCACACTATTTTTGGAATATTTTTGTTAACTTTGCGCCTGAAAGGGGACAATGCCCTCTGTTTCGTCGTGCCCCGACGGGTAAAACGGTTCGGACTCCCCTCTTCTGTTAACGCCCAAAACAAATGCGCAAATATTTATTCTGGCTTCCCCTGCTGATGGTTCTCGCCTCTTGCACCGAATATTCAAAAGTGCTGAAGAGCCGCGATATCGACTATAAGTTCGAATATGCCAAAAAAGCCTTCGACGAGGGGAAATATCTTCAGGCCTCAACTCTTCTCAGCGAGGTTTACACTCCCTTGCGAGGCACAGCCAAAGGGGAAGAATCGCTATATCTCCTTGCCCGTTCTTATTACGAAAACAAGGATTACATCAACTCTAACGCATATTTCAAAACCTACTATACCCGCTATCCGAAAGGGAAGTTTGCCGAGCAGTCGCGCTTCTATTCCGGCTACGGATTCTATCTCGACTCCCCCGATCCTCAGCTCGACCAGTCTTACACCATCAAGGCGATCGAAGAGCTGAGCAATTTCATCGAGGCCTATCCCCGCAGCGAGCTGCTCACAAAAGCGCAGAACGCCGTCTTCGAAATGCAAGACAAGCTTACGCTCAAAGAGCTGCAGAACGCCCAGCTTTATTATAACCTCGGAAACTATCTCGGCAACAACTATCAGTCGGCGATTATTGTCTGCGAGAATGCCCTCAAGGATTACCCCTATTCGAAATATCGCGAGGATTTCGAACTTCTGATCCTCAAATCGAAATTTCAGGAGGCCCGGCAGAGCGTCAGCGAAAAAATGGCCGACCGTTACCGCGATGTGGTCGACGAATATTTTTCGTTTATCAACAACAATCCCGAGTCAAAACATCTCAAGGAGGCCGAAACAATCTATAAGATTGCCCAGCGCCACGCCGCCCAATAAAACGGCGACTCCCAAAGAGATTCCTCTCCTACAACTCCTCCAATCCTTTCCCCTCCTCTCATAACCCGAAACTCTTATATAAGATCATATAAAAATATGGATTACAAGAAGACAAACGCACCGCTTAACACGGTCACCCGCGATCTTATCGGCCTTGCCGAGCAAACCGGAAACATCTATGAGACGGTTTGCGTGATTGGAAAAAGAGCCAACCAGATTTCGCAGGATATAAAGAAGGAACTCGCCAAGAAGCTTCAGGAGTTCGCTTCGACCGACAACCTTGAAGAGGTGTCGGAAAACCGCGAGCAGATCGAGATCTCCCGTTTCTACGAGAAGCTCCCCAAACCCACGCTGATCGCTACGCAGGAATATGTGGAGCATAAGCTTTATTTCTCCAATCCGCTGAAGGAGAAGGCTCTGCTCGACGATTGATGTTGGTCGAAGCTTGCTAAAGTGCCGCGACTTCATATATTCAATCCGGATACCGATTTCGCGCTCGCTGCGAAATCGGATTTTTATACCCCTCCCGCCTCAGTGGTAACCCTGCGAAGGGAACTCGCCCTTACCCCGGCCCTCTACGCCGATCCCGGCGATGTTATCCTTCTTCTCGACAACCTTACGGCCGACGAGATAGCCGCATTGCCCAATTACAGCCATGCGGTCAGAAAAAATCTGACGCTGGTGCGGCTTCCCGGCAAAGGGGAAGCTCCAAACCGCCGGTTTGAAGGATATGTCGCCGCCCCCTGGGGATGGAACTCTTCTCTGCGACGCCTGCTTATGAACCGCTTCAGCGGCCTGCGGGGAATTCCATCCGAGGAAATGGTGTCAAATATCAGAAGACTCTCTCACCGGCGGATTACCATCGACTTCCTCAAACCGCTTATAGAGAAAGGTAATGAGAAATCCGGATGCGGCGCAGAGATTCTTTCCGAGAGTCTTCGCCTGCCTCAGGAAATTTTTTCAGTCGAAGAGGCATTGGAGCTTTACTTCAACAGCGACGACCTCTTTTTCAAAGCTCCCTGGAGCAGTTCGGGAAGGGGAATCATCCGCACAAACGATCTGGAGGAAAGACATGTCCGCCCATGGATCGAAGGGATTATCGCTGCCCAAGGTTCGGTGATTGCGGAAACGGCCTATGACAAGCTGCTTGATTTTGCCACCGAATGGAAATGTCTGCAAGGAAAAGTAACCTTTTCAGGCTTTTCATTGTTTGAAACTTCGAGAAGGGGAAAATTCAAAGGAGTTTTTCATCTCGACAGTCAGGAGATAGCAAGGAGAATCTCGGAGGCTTCGGTCAAGCCGATTGAAGAAACGGTGGAGTATCAACGCCGGCAGATTTGTCGACTTATCGCTCCATTCTACGACGGGCCGCTTGGCGTTGACTCTCTCGTAACGAAATCGGGTATGATCAATCCCTGCGTGGAAATCAACCTCCGCCGCACCATGGGGATGATACCCCTCGAATATTGTTAGGAAACTCCCGGATTAGAAAAGAGGGTGTATGAGCATAAAGATGTTTAGGTATGTATGAAAAGATGAAGGTGGATATAATCGGACAGGGCAATGTCGGTTCGCATCTCGCCAAAGCTCTGCAATCAACCGCGGACGTCGCGGTCGTCAATCCACGTTCGCTGGAAGGTTTACGCCCCGATTCCGACTTCTATATCATCTCGGTCTCCGACTCTGCTATCTCCGAAGTTTTCGGCAGGCTCATATCCATGCTGCCGCCGGAAGCCACCGGAATAGTGGCCCATACTTCCGGCTCGACCGACATTTCCGCTCTTTCTCAGCAGAGGTTGAGGTTTGGGGTGTTTTATCCCCTTCAGACATTCTCCAAAGATGTCGCTCTGGGGTATGACAAGATTCCCGTTCTGATCGACGGTTGCAATGAAGAGACATCTGAAAAGCTCGAAAGTCTTGCCGCGCTGTTCAGTTCGAAAGTCAGACGCGCCGGATCGACCGAACGCAGAAAGCTCCATCTGGCATCGGTGTTTGCCTGCAATTTTGCCAACCGCCTCTGGAGCATCGCCGACGAATATCTCAGCGAAGAAAATCTCGACTTCGAGCTTCTGAAACCTCTAATCGCCGAAACATGCAGAAAAATGATGGTGACGCGCCATCCGGCCGAGGGACAGACAGGTCCGGCTGTCAGGCGAGATCTGCCGACAATCGACAAGCATCTCGACATGCTTTCATCCCGGCCCGCGTTCCGGCAAATCTATTCGATAATGACCGATTCGATAATGGCTACCCCCGATGTCGATCATTTCAAATAAAACACTTGAACTATTAAAAGAATATCTTATGAGCGGTATTAGCTACGATTTATTAGGAATCAGAGGATTTGTATTCGACGTCGACGGAGTCC
The DNA here is from genome assembly GCA_905214735.1 of uncultured bacterium. Lineage (GTDB taxonomy): Bacteria > Bacteroidota > Bacteroidia > Bacteroidales > Muribaculaceae > Lepagella. Next base: position 21,791 of record CAJMNI010000019.1, read on the forward strand.
TCTCACCTTCCACCGTGCCTATGTCGGACGACGGAGAACCTCTTCGCATGGTAAACATCAAAGATGGTTACGCCCTTCAGCTCGCAGTGAAGCTCGGCTATAAAATTGCAATTATCACCGGAGCAAGGACTGAAAACATCAGGCTTCGCTACGAAAAGCTCGGAATCACCGACATCTATCTCGCTGCCTCCCACAAACTCGCTATTTTCGATGAATGGATGAAGAAGAATAATCTGAAAAGCAGCGAAGTAATATATATGGGCGACGATATTCCCGACTTGAAATGCCTGAGAGCCTGCGGATTGCCATGTTGTCCCCACGATGCTTGCCCGGAAGTGAAAGACACCTGCAATTACATTTCGCGTTATACCGGCGGCTACGGCTGTGTCCGGGACGTCATGGAGCAAGTCTTGAAAGCTCAGGGAGCATGGATGAAAGATGACAGGGCCTTTGGATGGTGAAGCCTCTACTCCTCGCCCGACTTATGTATATATCCCGTGTCAAGAGCATATAACCCACAAAAAATGCTTGAAAATATAAGAAAATACAATATACTCCTTGGAAGCCGCTCGCCGCGCCGGCGCGAGCTTCTTTCTCAGTTGAGAATACCATTCAAGGTCGTTACCATCGGAGGAATCGAAGAGAATTATCCAGACACCCTTCCCAAGGATGAGATCCCGCAGTTTCTCGCCAACAAGAAAGCCGACGCATATCTGGAGGCGATGCATTCCGACGATCTGATGATCACCTCCGACACTCTCGTGATACTCGGCGACAAAGTGATGGGGAAACCAAAGGATCTTGAAGAGGCCGTTTCGATGCTTATGGAGTTGTCGGGGAAAGTGCATCATGTGGTGAGCGGAGTCTGCATCACCACCCTCGAAAAGCGCACCTCGTTCTCGATAAAGACAGAAGTTAAATTCGGCGACATCACCGAGCATGAGGCCCGCTACTACGTCGACAATTATCAGCCGCTCGACAAAGCCGGAGCCTACGGCATACAGGAATGGATAGGCTGCGTGGCAGTGGAATGGATCAATGGCAGTTTTTATAATGTCATGGGTCTCCCGGTCCACCAGCTCTACCGTGAACTGAAGAATTTCTGAAAAGTCTGCTTCCGCCATTTCAACAGCTAATATCGCTATATCAAAAATTTCGCTCTGTCAAAAGCAGAATAAAAATCAAGGAGGAAAATCCCGTCTTGGGTCTTCCTCCTTGATTTTTATTTATTCTGACCGGGATCAGGCTTTGGGAGCCTTTGCCTCGTCATATTTTTCTGCTGCGGGAGCTGCTTCTTCTGCGGCCGGCTCTTCACGCACCACTACCTCGTTGGGTTTCCCCTCATAGTGATATTTGGCTTCCCAGCCGAGAGCCGAAGCACCGAGCACTGCTGCGTCGCTCTCCTTCAGTTCGGAAAGAAGAATCTTGGTCTTTCCCTTGAAGATCGGCATCAGGCTCTTGTCGAACGCCTCTTTGATCGGTTTGAGAAGAAGGTCGCCGCTCTTTGCGAGACCGCCGAAGAGGATGATTGCCTGCGGGCTGGAGAATGCCACGAAGTCTGCAAACGTTTCGCCGAGAATCTTGCCTGTGTATTCGAAGATCTCTTTGGCAAGCTTGTCGCCGTTCATCGCCGCGTCGTAGATATCTTTTGAAGTGATATCTTCGATGGCGAGGTTGCGGAGCAGCGAGGGCTCGTTGCGGAGCTCGAGGAATTCGCGGGCAGTGCGCGACACTCCGGTTGCGGAGCAGTATGCCTCCAGACATCCGGTGCGGCCGCAACCGCAGACGCGCCCGTTGTTACGCTTCACAATCACATGGCCGAGCTCACCGGCAAAACCGTCGGAACCATACACGAGCTGACCGTTGATCACGATGCCGGATCCAACGCCCGTGCCGAGGGTGATCATGATGAAATCCTTCATTCCGCGGGCTGCACCGTAGGTCATTTCCCCTACTGCGGCTGCATTCGCATCGTTGGTCACTGCAACAGGAATGCCGCCAAACGATTTGCTCACTTTCTCAGCGAGAGGAATCACCGGTCCCCAGGGAAGGTTCGGCGGATTGATGATTTCACCTGTGTAATAGTTGCCGTTGGGAGCGCCGATTCCAATGCCCTGGATCTGGTCTTCCATATCATGCGATTTCAGCAGCTGCGACAGTCCGTCGTGAAGATCGCTGATATAATCGTCGAAATCTACATGTTTCTTTGTCTTGACTGAGTTGCTGGCCACTACATGGCCGCGTGCATCGACAATGCCGAACACCGTGTTGGTGCCGCCTATGTCAATACCGACTACATACGGTTTGCTCATTATGCGTTTATTATTTTAAGGTTTGTTTTTTGACTGCTGGCTAATGATGAATTTTTCCGGCATCATTTCCATGGCATCATTTCACTGGAGGAGATGCAAAACGTTGAACTGATACTCTTTTATCTCACAAAAGTAAATAAATTCTCCGATTTTTGCAACACTTCTCCCCTTTTCACCCTCTTTTTTATGAAAATTCAGCCAATTTACCGACTCTGTCAGTTCTGATGGTCGAGATGCACGTCAAGCTGCGGGAACGGGAAGGAGAAGCCTTTCTCGGGCAATTCCTTGTAAAAGCGTTCGTTCATGCAGAAAAAAAGCGGCCAGTAATTCGAGGAGTGTGTCCAGGCCCTCACCGACACCACGATGGCGCTGTCGGCCATCTCGGAGAGAAACACGTCGGGCGAACGGTCGATATTCTCCACCGGCACCATCACGGGCATGTCATAGTTCGCATTGACCACTGCCTTGATCTTGTTGCGCCGCCTGAACATCCTCTTCCACAGTCCCGGCTTTTCGATAGCAGCCTCTGTGGCTTCAAGTTTTTTCTCGCGCGCTGCCTCCTCACGGCGGTATTTCATGTCGTCTTCGATATATTGGAGCACAACTCTGTCGTCGCTTTTCAATATCTCGAGTATCTCGGTGCGCACGCTGTCGAAGTCAGTGCCGTAGGACAGCGAGATGTTCCAGTCTACGCGTCGGTATTGCTCGAGCGAGTAATTGTTGATCGACGATGTCGACAGCGAGCCGTTGGGTATGATGATTGCCTTGTTGTCGATCGTATTGATCACAGTGTTGAAAAGCTGGATGGATTTCACTGTGCCGGTGAACCCCTGCACTTCGATGAAATCCCCCACCTTGTAGGGCTTGAGCAAAAGGATAAGCACCCCGCCGGCAAAGTTCTGGAGTGTGCCGCTCAGAGCCATACCGAGAGCCACTCCGGCAGATGCGAAGATCGCGATGAAACTGCTCGTCTCTATTCCGAGAATACCGATCACGGTGATTATCAGAATGAAATAAAGCGTGATCTTTACAAGCGACAGCACAAAGGTGGTAAGCGACGCGTCGACCTGACGCGAGGTCATGGTCTTGAACACGAGCTTGAATATCTTCTTGATCACGAAGCGACCGAGATAGAAAACAAGAATCGCCACGAAGAGCTTGAAGCCGAAATTTATGAGCGAATGCGCTATCTTCGACACTGCGTCTTCAAATCCGAGCCCTTTCAGGCTGTCGACAAACGACATCGACTCGAGTCCCTGCTCGAGATCCTTGTCCAGCGGGATTGCCCCGGGAGTTCCGTCTGACTGAATTCCAAACATTCCGATGACTTTTTATTCTGTTTCTTTCTCTTCCGATTTTCTCACCATCCTCACCACGTTCTCCACATGGTGGGTGTGGGGGAACATGTCGACGGGCTGCACGTCGGTGACGCGGTATTTGGCGTCGAGCAGCGCTATGTCGCGCGCCTGGGTCGCCGGATTGCAGCTCACGTAGACGAGCACGTCGGGCTCGGCGTTGAGAATCACCTTCACCACATCCTCATGCATTCCGGCCCGCGGCGGGTCGATGATCATCACGTCGGGACGACCGTGCTCGGCGATAAATCCATCGGTCAGCACATCTTTCATGTCGCCTGCGAAAAAGAGGGTATTCTCGATTCCGTTGGCCGCTGAATTCACCCGCGCATCCTTTATGGCCTCTTCCACATATTCGATGCCGACCACCTTGCGGGCGCCGCGCGCCACGAAGTTGGCTATCGTGCCCGTGCCGGTATAGAGGTCGTAGACAAGCGGACGCTCATCTTCCGGAACGTCGCGGTCGAGGCCGGCGAAGCTGCGGGCCACCTTATAGAGCCGGTAGGCCTGCTCAGAGTTGGTCTGATAGAATGACTTCGCGTTTATGCGGAATTTCAGTCCCTCCATCTCCTCTTCTATATATTCGGCTCCCTTGTCGACAATGATCTCCTGATCGGAGATGGTGTCGTTCGCCTTCAGGTTAACCACATGCAGAAGCGATGTGATCTGAGGGAAACGCCCGGCTATCGCCTCGGTCATCTCCTTGATTTTCTCTGCGTCGTCTTCGCCATAGACCATGCAGACCATCGTCTGGCCGGTAGAGGCGATGCGGATCATGACAGTGCGGAGCAGTCCCCGGTTTTCGCGGATGTTATAGAACGTCATTCCGCGGCGCTCGGCCTCGTCGTAGATGAAATTCCTGATTTCGTTGCCGAGATCATCCTGCAGAAGACACTCCTCTATGTGGAGCACCTTGTCGAAAGAGCCGGGGATGTGGAAGCCGAGTGCGTTGGGCGAGCCTTCGAATTCGGCCCCCGACCGCACCTCTTCCCATGTGCGCCATTTCTTGTCGGAAAAGGTATACTCCATCTTGTTGCGATAGTGCCAGATTCGGTCCGAGCCGAGAGTCGGCATGATCACCGGAAGCTCCACCTTTGCGATTCGGGTAAGGGCGTCTTCCACCTGCTGTCTTTTCCAGCGGAGCTGTTCCCCGTAAGGGAGATGTTGCCATTTGCAGCCTCCGCAGATCGTGAAATGGCGGCAGGAAGGCTCTTCGCGAACCTCCGACGGCTTCACCAGCCGGGTGATATGCCCTTCGGCGAATGAGTGTTTCTTGCGGTCAACCTGGATGTCGGCTATGTCGCCCGGCGCCCCGAAGGGCACGAAAAGCACAATTTTCGACTCGTCGCCGGGATGAAGCTGCACTCTTGCCAGCGACTTACCTTCGGCTGCAATGCCTGTAATTTCTATATCCTTAAGCTCGGGGAGCGGTTTCTTTTTCCTTGCCATTGATATGGGTTTGCTATTTTTTGGGGCAAAATTACAAAATGTTGGGGAAAAATTATTAAATTTGCGGTTACAATTAAAAAATAAAGCGAATTTACATGATCTCCGTTTTGAGTTTGCCGTTTTTTAATTGACTCGACATGCATGGCTGTCAGAACTTGACGGCGTCTCCTTGCGTTAATCTTTAAGGAGCCGCAATGTCGCGGCCTGCAAAAGGAGCCGCATTTTCGCGGCCTGAAAAGGAGCCTTCATGTCGCGGCCTGATAGAATTTAATGAACCAACCCAATTCTGAACATAAATATTTATTAATCAAATAAAGCTCTATGGCAAAAAAAATTTATACTTTCGGTGATGGCAAAGCCGAAGGTACAGCCGAGATGAGGAATCTTCTCGGAGGCAAGGGAGCCAATCTTGCTGAAATGAACTTACTGGGGATGCCCGTTCCCCCCGGCTTCACTATCACTACCGAAGTCTGCACAGAATATACACAGCTCGGACGCGACGCCGTTGTCGCCGACATCAAGAGCGATGTTGAAAAAGCAATCAACCATATCGAAACCCTCACGGGCAAGAAATTCGACGATCCTTCCAACCCCCTTCTCGTTTCCGTTCGCTCCGGCGCCCGCGCATCGATGCCCGGCATGATGGACACCGTGCTCAACCTCGGCATGAACAACGCCACGGTGGAGACTATGGCCGAGAAGAGCGGCAACCCCCGTTTCGCATGGGACAGCTACCGCCGCTTCGTCCAGATGTATGGCGACGTGGTGCTCGGCATGAAGCCGAAGAGCAAAACCGATATCGATCCCTTCGAGGCCATCATGGACCAGGTGAAGGAAGAGAAAGGCGTGAAATTCGACAACGAGCTCGAAGTCGACGACCTCAAGGAGCTCGTGAAGCGTTTCAAGGCAGCCGTTAAGGAATACACCGGCAAAGACTTCCCCGAATCGGCTTGGGAACAGCTCTGGGGCGGTATCTGCGCAGTGTTCGACAGCTGGATGAACGAACGCGCCATCATCTATCGCCGCATGAACCAGATCCCCGAGGAATGGGGAACAGCCGTCAACGTTCAGGCAATGGTTTACGGCAACATGGGCAACAATTCCGCTACGGGCGTGGCATTCAGCCGCGACGCCGCCACAGGTGAAAACCTCTTCAACGGCGAGTATCTGATCAACGCCCAGGGTGAAGACGTTGTGGCCGGTGTCCGCACTCCGCAGCAGATCACTATCGAAGGCTCGCGCCGCTGGGCTGCCCTCCAGGGCATCAGCGAGGAGCAGCGCGCTTCGCAATATCCCTCCCTCCAGGAATCGATGCCTCTCCTCGCCCAGGAGCTCATCGACATCGCCCACAAACTTGAAGACCACTACCGCGACATGCAGGATATGGAGTTCACCATCCAGGACGGCAAGCTCTGGATGCTCCAGACCCGTAACGGCAAGCGCACAGGCGCCGCTATGGTCCGCATCGCCATGGATCTTCTCCGCGACGGCATGATCGACGAGAAGACTGTTCTCCTCCGCATGGAACCCCAGAAACTCGACGAGCTTCTCCACCCCGTCTTCGACAAGGCCGCTCTTAAGAAAGCTGTGGTCGTGGCCAAAGGTCTCCCCGCATCTCCGGTCGCAGCTACAGGCCAGATCGTGTTCCAGGCCGACGAAGCCGAGGCATGGGCTGAGAAGAAGAAGAAAGTCGTTCTCGTCCGCATCGAGACTTCTCCCGAAGACCTCCGCGGAATGGCAGTTGCCCAGGGCATCCTCACGATGCGCGGCGGTATGACATCCCACGCAGCCGTTGTGGCTCGAGGCATGGGCAAATGCTGCGTTTCCGGCGCAGGCGACATTCAGGTGGACTATGTTGAGAAAACCGTGAAGATGGGTGGAAAAGTCTTCAAAGAAGGCGACTGGATCTCCCTCAACGGTTCGACGGGCGACGTTTACGAAGGTCAGGTCCAGACCACAGAGCCCGAGCTCGACGGCGACTTCGGCGCTATCATGGACCTCGCAGCCAAATACACCAAGACTCTCGTTCGCACCAACGCCGACTCTCCGCGCGACGCCAAGCAGGCCCGCAGCTTCGGCGCCCAGGGTATCGGCCTCTGCCGCACTGAGCACATGTTCTTCGAAGGCGACCGCATCAAGTCGGTTCGCGAGATGATTCTCGCAAGCGACGAGGAAGGACGCCGCGAGGCTCTCGCCAAGCTCCTCCCGATGCAGCGCAGCGACTTCGAGGGTATTTTCGAAGCTATGGACGGCTTCGGAGTTACGGTTCGTCTTCTCGATCCGCCGCTCCATGAGTTCGTGCCTCATCAGACGGCCACTCAGAAGGAGCTCGCCGACGAGATGGATCTCACACTCGCCCAGGTAAAGGCTAAGGTCGACGAACTCGCCGAGTTCAACCCGATGCTCGGTCACCGCGGCTGCCGTCTCGGCATCACATATCCCGAGATCACGGAAATGCAAACGCGCGCCATCATCGAGGCCGCCCTCAACTGCAAGGCAAAAGGCATCGAAGTTCATCCCGAGATCATGGTGCCCCTCGTCGGTTCGCTCAAGGAGCTCCAGAACCAGGCCGAGGTGATCAATGTCACCGCCAACAAGGTCTTCGCAGAGCGCAACGACATGATCGGTTATAAGATCGGTACGATGATCGAGGTGCCCCGCGCAGCACTCACAGCTAATCAGATCGCCGAGGTTGCAGACTTCTTCTCGTTCGGCACAAACGACCTCACCCAGATGACATTCGGATTCAGCCGCGACGACGCGCCCAAGTTCCTCAAATTCTACAAGGAACACGGAGTGATCAAGGTAGATCCGTTTGAGGTTCTCGACCAGGAGGGCGTAGGCCAGCTCGTTGAGATGGGCGTCAAGAAAGGACGTTCCACCAAACCCGAGCTCAAGGTCGGCATCTGCGGCGAACACGGAGGCGAACCCAGCAGCGTGAAATTCTGCGCCAAACTCGGCATGAACTATGTCAGCTGCTCACCCTTCCGCGTGCCCATCGCCCGCGTAGCAGCGGCGCAGGCTGCCATCGAAGACTAAGAGATAACCCCTTATTATAAGTTACTTAGGCGGTAAGCCCTCTAACACAGAGGCTTATCGCCTAAGGTATTTTAAGACGATATGTGCATTTGAACACGATAGTTTGTACTAATGAACGGAAATGTTGTCTAAAATCCATACTAATTTCAGAGGGTTGTTGTCTATGTGTTGTCTATTCGTAAACCAATGATAAACAAACAATAACATAAAATTTCTATGGCTACATTCAAAGCAGTTGTCAGACGGCCTCGTGCGGATGGTTTCTACTCGGTCTATATCCGCGTGACACACCGCCGTCAGACCCTGTTCATCAAGACCGACAAGATGCTCACCAAACGTGAGCTGACCCGCAAAGGTGAGATTGCTGACGCTTTCGTGTTGCAGTTCTGCACACAGAAAATTCTGGAATACCAAGAGCGACTGAACCGGCATGACATAGCGCAGTGGACCGGCGCACAGGTGGTAGAGTTTCTGACAACTCCCGATGAAGTTATCTCCTTCTCGGACTATGGCCGCAAGCATATTGACCGCATGATAGACCGCGGACAGGAGCGCAATGCCAAGAATTATCAATTGGCCCTTCAGCACATGGAGCGATACTTCGGCACTACGCAGGTGAAGTTCGCGCAGCTCACCTCGGTGAACGTCAACAAGTGGATAGCCACATTGAGCGGCACGGCGAGGGCGAAGGAGATGTACCCGGTGTGCATCCGTCAGATATTCCGTGCTGCCATTGACGAGCTGAACGACTATGACAACGGCATCCTCCGCATCAAGACCAACCCGTGGGGCAAAGTGAAGATACCCGCCGCCGACCGCCCGAACAAGAAGGCCATCACCGCCGAGGCTTGCAGGGCGTTTTTCGCCGCACCTCTGCCCGAGACACGGATGATAGACCCGTTGCCGGAACTTGGCCGAGATGTGGCGATGATGGTGTTGTGTCTGGCCGGCATGAACACGGTTGACATCTTCAACCTGCGCAAGGAGGACTACCACGGAGGCATCATCCACTACAAGCGGGCAAAGACAACGAGGCTGCGCAACGATGACGCCTACATCGAGATGAGAGTGCCGGAGGTCATAAAGCCGCTGTTTGAGAAATACAGGGCAGGTGAACATACAGACCGGCTGTTCAGATTCTGCGATAGGTTTTCATCATCGGACAGTTTTGGCTCCAATGTGAACACAGGCATTAAGCAAATCTGTAAGTCAATGGGAATGCCACAGGAACGTTGGTATTGTGTCTACACATTCCGCCACACATGGGCGACAACGGCGCAGAACGATTGTGGCGCGACAATGGCCGAGGTTGGATTTGCCATGAACCACTCGCACCGGCAGTCGGTGACGCGCGGTTACGTGATACCCGACTTCACCCCGGCATGGGAATTGAACGAGCGGGTTATTGATTTTATTCTGTTCAGCGATGCAACCTCACGGCGCATGGAGCGTGAGCAGCCAAAGGAAGAAGGGCTGTTCCGTCTCTCATCGAAGATGCTCATCCGCGCGGCGGCATTTTTCCAAGGCAAGTGTTTGGCCAATTTTGAGGACATTGGCTATTCCAACATCGAGGAGGTTACACAGGCGTTGGTTACTCAATTCCCTGCTGACATTCCAGACCGCTCGATGGTGCAGTTCAAGATTGTCAACTGCGACAACGGCAAGGTCTATGTTTACGAACACCAGAAGGGCAAGGGTTTCAAATGACCTTTTGCCCGGCTCCGCGAATATGGCTCAAGGGTCATGCTTCGGCATGGCTCTTTTTCTTTTTCGCGCAACTTTTTCTTTTTCTCTCTCCGGCATCTAAGGAAATCGGCGAAGCCCAAAAAAGAAAAATTTTCCTCACGCGTGTGTACGTACGCGCGCGGCGACGAGATTAATAACTCGTTAGAGTTATTTTTTCTTTTATAGAAATACGTTAGTATTTCTTTTTATCAAAAGAAAGGTTTCGGAAGAAATGCCCTTTTCTTCGGAAGTTTTCGGAAGAAATAGCAATAACTTCCGAAAGAATGTGCTTAACTTCGGAAGAAATGAGGATAACTTCGGAAGTTATTGCCATAAATGGGTAAGGAATTTTGACCGAAAATTGCCCGAAAACAGCCATTTTTGAGGGGTAAAAATGACCCCTATTTTTCGTGTTTTCATCATAAAAAATCAAAAAGGGAATTTATGCCCTTTATTTCGGAAGAAATAGCAATAACTTCCGAAAGAATGTGCTTAACTTCGGAAGAAATAATAATTATTGGGGAAGAAATGCCGCAAACTTCGGAAGAAACACCTATTATTGGGGAAGAAATGGGTATAAATGGGGAAGAAATTCCGAGAATGAATAATGCCGAGCTGCGAGGCCCGGCACGGTTCTAAAAGTAGAGAAAAATAGACGGCAGCGATTAGTTGTCGTTGTCAGCGGCGAGGTCTTTAAGACGCTGCTCTATCGTGGTGGTGATTTCGCCGGCCAACGACACCTCCGCTGATACGGATTGCATCTGCGGCGTATGATAGCGCAGCAGCTTCTCCTGTATCGTGGCGCGGTCCTTCGGCTCCATCATCATCATATCTATGTCGAAATCGGAAATGACGAGCGGATTGCCGTCAGCGTCTGCCAACACGACCGTGTTATACACTACTCCTTCTTTATCTCTGAACTCGATGGTGCGCGGTGAGCCGTCCATGTTTGTCTGTGGCTTCGGCTCAAAATACGCAGTCGAGTGAGCGCGCAGTTGCTCTTTGAGCGGGTTGGGTTTGTTGGGTGTGCCTTTCTGACGGCCACCTGTTTTTCTTCCTTGTGCCATGTGACTAATAAGTTAAAGATGTGATGCAAAGGTATGAGTTTACCTTTGCTCCGTAATTATAACTTTTTAATTTCTACATCACAATGGCAGCACAAGGTGGCATCATATCAGCCGCGATGGAACTCATTAAAGAGAAAGAACGTCAAGGCGATAAGGCTATGGACAGGTTGCATGACGGGTTCAAGACCCAGATGCAGCTCACGGCCAATCAAGGAAGTTGGACGGGTGACGCTAAGCCCTCCCAAGTCGTAAAGGAAAAGGAGACCGTGAAAGAAAAGGTCAAGGAGCCGGAAGAGGAAAAGCCGGAGTCAACACCCGCGTCCACTGCTCCTGCACCGACACCTGCGCCCGCTGATGATAAGAAGGACGAGAAGGACATTGCCGACATGGGCATTATCGGACTCGCACAGGGAGCAAAATAAGTTTAACCTCATACATCATACAACGACATGGGCATTATAGGCAGCGCAATTGGCGGAGCATTGGGCATCGGAGCGAGCATCTTCGGTGGTATCAGTGCATCCAAGGCGATGAAGAAGGTCAAGAAAAATCTTGAGGGCCAGATGAAGGATAATCAAGATTGGTACGACCGCAGATATAATGAGGACGCGACACAACGTGCCGATGCACAGCGTATACTCACGATTACCAACGACAATATCCGACAGCGTAACCAAGCGGCAGCAGGGGCGCAAGCCGTCATGGGAGGCACCGAGGAGAGTGTGGCGGCGGCAAAAGCGGCCAACAATCAAGCCCTCGCGGATGCCACCTCGCAGATTGCCGTCAACGGTGAACGCCGCAAGGACCAGATAGAGTCACAGTATCTGAACACCAAATCGGAACTCAACGACAAACTCAACAATCTGGAACAGGCAAAGGCCGGTGCAATCTCACAGGCCGTGCAGGGTGTAGCCCAAGCCGGTTCTAACATGGCGAGTGTATTCTAAATCCATTTCACGATGATAGACCCCAATAACCCAATCATAGACCCGCGTACAACGGTGGTGGGCGATCAGCAGCCCGCCGCTGCTCCTGCGGGGGGTGGAGGCTCGACACCCCCACCGAAACAACCGGCAGCGACACCTGCGCCCATTACGCCCGCAGGTTCATCATCATCTTCCACAACGGTCAAGACTACATCAACTGTTCCTATTGCTACGACTATCCCGGAGCAGTACACCGCGAGCAGTTATGCTGAACTCATTCCCCAACTTGAAAAACGCATGGCCGAGTATAAGCCGCTTTCCGAGGAGGAACTGAAGAAGCTGCGCCGCCGTCAGAAGGTCGAGGGCATTATCAGCGGCATATCGGATGCAGCACAGGCCGTGTCTAACCTTATCTTCACCACTCAGTATGCCCCCAATATGTATAATGCCAAAGAGGGTATGTCGGCCAAGGCCAAAGAGCGGTTCGATAAGGAGAAGGCGCAGCGCGAGGCCGATGCCGACAAGTATCTGCAATATGCGCTCACCATAGGCAAGATGAAGGATGCCGATAAGGAACGTGGCTTACAGGCATGGAAAACAGAGCAGACGCTCGCACGTCAAGACCGTGCCTATGATGCGGGCCGTCAAGACCGCGCAGACGATGTGGCATTCCGTAATAAGGATTATGACGAGCGTGTGCGTCAGTGGCAAGCCAACTTCGACCGACAGGACGAGTGGCACAAGGAGGAAGGCGAGCGTTGGGAGCGTCAGTTCAAGGAGAGCCAACGCCAATTCAACGTAACCACCTCTCTGGAGCGTCAGCGCATCAGCATAGCCGCTCAACAGGCCGCTCACGCCATGAAGCAGGGCCAAATGACTTTCAACCTCGGCTCCGGCAACGGCAATGTCACTCTGTCTATCGACAAGCTCAATGCCCAGACCGTATCTCGCATTTATAGCACTCTGCCCGCGAATGTCCGTGCGCAGGTGCAGGGCGACCCGATTGTGCAAAATGGCTTCGTTGTGGGCTACAAGCCGCCTACGACCGAGGCAATGCTTATCGCCATCGGTGCCAACGTGGAAAACTCACCGGCCACACAGAACGCCATCAAGCAGGTTGCAGGGCTTGAGACAGGTAAGAAACCCGCAGGTTATTAACCAGATTACATCATATAAATATGGCTAATCCCAACGATAATTTATACAGACTGTATCAGAACGGGTTGAAGCATTTCTCTCTGCCCGACTTCGATACATTCAAACAGGACATGATGGACGAGCAGAAGCGTAGGCGGTTCTACACCAATATGCAGGAAGCCTACTCTCTGCCCGACTTCGATACGTTCTCAAAGGACATCGGCACGGTTGCCCCGCCTCCTGCTGCCGCCCCGGCACAAGCACAGCAGCCGCCGCAGACAGTCACGTCTACTGTTCAGCCGATTAAGGATAATACCGCACAACAGGCGAGCGTCCAGAGTGCCACAACGCCGGCACAACCCACAGGTTGGAAGCCTTCTCCCGTGCAACAGCAGTACATGCAGTTCCAGATGGACCAAGCCAACGCCCGACTGAAGAAGATGGGCGAGGATTTTCATCAGCGCATGGAGGGCATTGAGAAGGGCAACCGCCCCGGCTCCTTTATGGGAGAGCGTGAGTTTAATCCTCAGTCCGGCCAAATGGAGAAAGTGTTCTACACCACACAGGGCGAACGTGTGCCAACTCAGTTGCAGAAAATCAAGGCTGACAGCGAATATCATCAGTGGTGGGAGAATAACACCGAGGCAGGAAGGCGGTCAAAGGAACAGCGTTTACAGCGTGAGTTTGATGACCGGCTTTTCCACCTGTGGGAGCGACACAATCCCAAAGAGGGTGAAAACACTGCTGAACAGGCGTGGTCAGCCGCCGAGAAGCGGCAGGGCATTGACCGCAACCGCATTGCGGAGGATATTTACCATGACCGAGGCGATGCCATGTCAAACGCCGCTTTCCTCGGTGGACGCGAGAACCACATCATGAATGCCGCCGAGAACAGCCACCGCAGCATGGTAGCCCACTTTACCAACTTCGACCTCGACCGCCTCATGAACGAGTCGTGGGACAATCTGGGCGAGGACGGACAGAAGGCTCTCATTGACGATTGCTATCAGATGCTGCGCTACCGCAATCCCGGTGCTGATGAACTTGTGCTGTACAATCAAGCCAAGCAGTTTGCCCGTCAGCAGTCAGACCTGCGCCTCTACAATCTCGCCGTTGAGAAGAATATGCCGAAAGGCAATCTGGAATATCTCATGCGTAAGATTGGCGACATGAACGTCCTAATGAACGTCAGCAAGGGTCTGGCCGTATCGAGCGCAGATGGCAAGACCGGCGACATGGCCGCTAACGAAGCCGCCAACGAGATATACCGACAGGACGGCCACAAGATACTTGACGTAACAGGTATGGTGGCAGGTTTCGCCCTCGACCCTACTACATGGCTGTCCGCAGGTGTCGGCAGTGCTGCGACTCGTGGTACAATGTGGCTCGGTGGTCGTTGGTTGGCAGGTAGAGGTGCATCAGCAGCGGTCACCCAAGCCGCCACACGTCAATTCGCCACATCCATGACAGGCCGCATTGTCGGAGGTATTGCCGGAGGTGCAGCCAACTTCGGCACATTCGAGGGTGTCAAGGAAGTGGAGAACCAATTCGCCCACGGTGGTCATATCGTAGGACAGGATGAAACAGGCCGATACATTAACGAAGGATATTCAGCCGGAGCGGTAGCAGGTCAGTTCGGCCACGGCCTCCTTATGGGTGGTGCCGTTGGTTGGCTCGGTCCTGTATCTGGTAATGTGTCCGACAAACTTGTGCGGGCCACGTCAAGCACCGTTGGCAAGGTTGCCACTCGCGCAGGTGTCTATACAGGTGCTACTCTCGCCGAGGGCACAATCTTCTCTGTTCCCGAATGGATAGAGGGCGAGCGCGATGCAATGGACGTGTGGAATGACAACATGGCCATGATGGTAGGTTTCAAGGCCAAGCACATGCTCAAGAGTGCCGGCGGTGTTCTCGGCGACCTCAAAGCATCATTCGACAGCCCGACCAACGGACAGAAGAACCGCCTCGACTTTGAGAGCCGTCTGCGTCAGCGCATGGACGCTCCTTCAGATGGAGGTATGGGTCTGACCGAGGACGAAAAGGCCGAATTCAAACGCTATGGTTACGACCTGCGCGACCTCGTTGAAAGTTCAGAGCGCACAGGCGATGCCGCCGAGGGCAGTCTAATAGCGCAGAACGCCCCGGAAATCGTCAGCCGCCTTACAGACATGGTAACCGACCCGCGTGTCAGCGAGGCCGCAAGAGCAAAGATGTACTACTTTGCTACGGGTCGTAGGCTTCCCATGTCAACCGTGATGAGAGGTGAGCTTATCGAAGATGGCGATGGCGGTTTCATCGTGGAGTCGCAGGGTGCCAACGGCGTTATCACTTCCCGCTCATTCAAGAGCCGCAAGGCCGCAGACCTTGAATTGGAGCGCATCAAGCGTCAGACCGAACTGAACAGCATCGAAATCGGCGAGCGTTATCAGCAGACCGCCGACTTTGAGAACCGATTACAGGAGGCTTGCCGCACCGTGGCCGCTGAAAACGGTTGGGACATGGTGGAGGTTTACCGCACCTGCGAGGAAGCACGGCGCAACCACCTCCGTGGAGGCGACACGCAATTTGATGAGGCGCAGCATAACATTCTCCGCAAGGTCACTGAGGCTATGGGTGAGTTTGAGGAAACAGGAGCCACCGATGCCATGCGAGGCCGTATCAACGAGAAATACGGCGTTGACATTGACGGAGCAATCCGCAAGGAGGCCAACCGCCGCACACAGCAAGAGCAGACTGCCATTGACGAATATATTGCTGAACTCATCCCCGACAAAGCAAAGGAGCCTAATCCTGTTGAGGACGCACAGGCTGAGGACATCACCAACCAGAAGTTACTGAGCGATGAACCTGCCGAGCCGCAAGGCCCCGCCGAAGGTGAGCCGATTGACCCACGTTTCGACAACTCCACACCTTCAGAAGAATTCGACCCGCATCAGTTCAACGGCGAACTGTGGCCGACAGGCCGTGCCGTGATGAAGTTCCAAGACCGCCCTGTTGAGGTGCTGAGTGGCCGCGTTGTCATGATGAAGGACGGCACCATGGTTGACAAGGAACGCAGCGATGCCTCTATTGTCATTCGTGACCTTGCCACAGGTGAGATTGAAATGGTGTCGCCGGATGCCATTCTATCATACGAGGCATACCCCGAAACTCTCAGCGTTGAGGAAGTCGAGGCCATGCAGGGCCAAGGAGCAGAAGCACCACAACCCGAAGTGGAACCGCAATCCAAATACACCTCCGGCCAAATCAAGATACGCAACTCTGACGGCACCGAAACTCGCGGTGTCCTCACCGGCTATGTCGATGAGAATGGCAACCATGAGTATTATGTAGAGGGCGACCTGCAACATCTTCACTACGCATCCGAGCAGGAGCTTAACAACATACTCTCCGAATATCAGCCGGACGAGCCTCTGCAACCGACAGCCGAGCAGCCACAAGCCGCCGACCGCGTTTACCCGGAAGGCGTTTCCGACACCGAGGCATACGACAACGGCCTTGAAGATGGAGCCGCCTCCACCTCAATGTCTGATGAGGAACTCAACAGAAACATTGAGAGGTTCAATGATGAAAGCGAGGTGTCAATGCTCACCGACTATGGCCGTGGTTGGGTAGAAGGACTCAAGCAAGAGCAGCAGCTCAGAATACAGGCCGCACAGCCCGAACAAACGGAACAGCCCGAACAGGTTGCTCCCATTGAGCCTACGCCGGCCCCGACTTCTACACCTGCCACTACACCTACATCCACACCCGCCGAGGCACCGCAGGGCGAGGTCACGATGCCCACAGGCGTTAATCCTGTTGGCACTATTGCCGTGCCTCAACGTGACGGCAGCACACGCACATTCACCGTTGGCAAGGATGCCGAGGGTCAGAATGTCCTTATTGACGATCGTGGCTTCATGTGGGCGCATGACGGCAACGGCAATGCCTTGCAACCTTATTCGCCCGGTGCCAACGTTCCGACATGGACAGATGAACAGCTCTCTAAGTTGGGCGCGGTTCAACCCTCCAACGAGCAGACAGCCACTGTTCCCAATCAGCCCGAAAACGTTCCCACTTCTACGGAAACGCACGAAATTCCTACGGAAAACGCCGTTTCACCCGCTGAAAGTGTTCCCAATCCCGCCGCTCCTGTAGAGAACGTACAGGAAACACCGGCCCCGACCGCAGAGCCGACACCCCTGCAACGTATTCCCCGCGATGCCAAAGGTGAGCCTATCTTTGAACAGGCCGAGAACCCGGAGCATGGTTGGGATGCCCTTGTGGAATTTGCCGAGGGTGATGCAGCCACCGCCAAAGAGATTGCCGACACCATGGCCGAGGAGAAGCGCAAGGCGTATGAGAAAGTCCAGAAGCAGAAACCGAAAGGCAAGACCCCGACCGAGATACTTGCATCGAAGAAGGCAATCTCCGCAGGACTCGCACAGGCCGAGCAGGAATACAACCTGTGGCAACAAATGGCTAATGTCGAGCAACGCCGACAGGATGCCATACGCGCACAGCAGGAGGCAGAGGCCCGACAGAGAGCCGCAGAGCGGGCCGAGGCTGAGAAAGCGGAGCGCGAAGCCCGCGAGGAGGCCGCACGTCTGGAGCGTGAGGCATTGGAAGGTATTCCAGAATGGCACCTTGACACTCCCGAAAATGCCCGCAAGCGCGGTGTGCGCCGTTTCAGTGGTCAGATGTTCACCCGACAGGAACCTGTGCAGGGAGTTGTAGGCCACGAGGTAGAGGTCAAGTTCTCGCAGAAGGACCTCCCCAAAGGTCATGTCGCAGTCATTGAAGCCTCGCAGTTACAGCCCTCGCACATACAGGGACAGCGCAACCCCATGTTCTTTATTGAGGAGGCACAGCCCAAGAACCGTGCCGAGGCCGTATCTATGTTTGCCGCCAAAGAAATGGCAGAGGGCATCCGACCGCAGGAAATCACCGGCAGCGCAACGGCCTACACCGGCGCACCGACAATCAACTCTCGCGGTGAGGTGATACAGGGCAACAACCGCTCTGACGCTCTCCGCTACCTGTGGGAGAATAAACTGCCCGAACAGCAGCAGACCTACAAACAATACCTCATCGACAATGCAGAGCAGTTCGGCCTCGACCCCGAAGCTGTCAACGCTATGCAGCAGCCCGTCCTTGTCAATATGCTTGACGTTGACGATGCCGAGGCTATCCGTCTGGGTCAAATGACCGCACAGGACACCGAGAGCGGAGGCATTGAGCGTATCAAGCCTAAGAATGTAGCGCAGAAACTCGGTGAGGATATGCGCTCCTTTGCATCGCAGTTACTTCGTAGCGGCGATGAGGAGGCATCATTCGGTCAGCTTGTGGACCGCAACGGCACCGATGTACTGAAATGGATGGCACAGAAAGGTGCTATCACCAACACGCAGTATCAGTCAGCATTCGACAGCAAGGGCAATCTCACAGCCGAGGCCAAGAACGACTTGCAGAAAGTTCTGTATCAAGCCGTGTTCAAGGGAGGCTCACAGCAGTTGGAGGAAATGTTTGATGCACTTCCGGCCAAGGCTCAACGTGCAATCCTCTCTACCGCCTTCCGCGATATGGACTCGCCCTTTGCCTGGAAAAACCGGGGCGGCGTGACCCCCGAGGCCGAGGCCGCTTGACCACGGGC
>CAJMNI010000020.1 GCA_905214735.1 uncultured bacterium
ATCATCGAAAAATCGGTCAAGTGAAATACGCTTTAATTTAATTCATCCAACAGGTCAATCTGAGATATTTTTCTATTGCGAATTTTCTCCGGCGACACTCCGCCGTTGACAATTATGAAAGGCACGCGGTTATCTTCAAGATAACTGGGTACCATACCCCTCCTTATCTCATGATCACCAATTATAATGATGAGGGAGTTGTCGAATTTGCCGTGCTGTTTTAATTCGTCGATGAATCTTCCGAGTGATTTGTCAAAGTGATATAGTCGCTGGAAATATTCTTGGTCACGATTGTCGATGCAGTTGAAATCGATCTTTGACCGCCTGACTTTTGGAGAATCATAGGGATCATGCATTGAGAGGGTAGAGGTGAAGAGATAGAACGGGGAGTGGAGGCTTTTTATGCGGTTTGCGGCATAGCCGAGGATGACGGAATCCTGATCGATAGTATTGTCGGCGATATTGTCAATCAGTTCCGAGAAACCGTAACTTTGCGATGTGACGGCATGATTCCACAATCTTTTACTCTCGCCAATGATTTCAATTGATTTTTTATTGAGAGCTTTTGCCAGCGATGGGTAAGCGTTGGAGGCAAAGTCTGAAACCAGCGCCTCGGATTTCAGTGGCAGTAGACCGGTGTTGTACATAAATTGCGCATCCGACGATCTTCCCGGGCCTGCCAGAACTTTGCAGTCGGTCAGCGTGATAGTGGTCGAATCATTGATGAGCTCGTGGAGATTGGGTATTATTGCCTTGCAATTTTTTAGCTCTATTACTTTGCTTGAAAGTGATTCCACGACAATTACGATGAGATTTTCTCGCGGATGGAGTGCAATCTCGGAGCGTCCGGTCGATTTAGCACTGAAAGTCTCCTTTATCTCCGTTATATTTTCGGGGGAGAGCTCAATGCCGGGGTTGCTGAGGAGACAGCGGATCCAGTAGCCTGTGAAATTATGATTCTCTAGATAAAACATCCAATTGGTGGAATGGGTGGTGAAAAGCTCATCGGAGAGTAGCGCGAATTTATTTTCTTTCAAGTATATCCCCATCCTTCGGTAAGAGCCGATATATGTCAATCCCCAGAAGGAGATTGTGACAGCCAAAATCGTAATGGCGAAGGGTTTGCTAATTTTTTGATTGAAAATCTGTCGGGCAGAATGAAAAATATAGATAGCCGGCGGAAATAAGCATGCGATCGGGATTAGCAGCGAATAAGTGAATGAGTGTCTGGCAGCCTCAAGAATCCGAGAATCAAACGCACTATCCAATGAATATCCACTACCTGGAAGCAGGTCTCCAAAGTTTCTATAATACAATATATTGACAATAATCAGAATGCATGTGGCAATAAGGAAAAGAAGAGCCAGCAGACGCCATCTTCCTCTCAGGAGCATAGACAGGGCGGTGAGCAATGACGCGTCGGCGACAGCCCCAATACATAAAAATGGTAAAGAGATAGCTTTTGAAGCCAGCATTATCCTCCCGTAAATGTTAATCACAAACAGGCTGACAAAAAGAATCAGATAGAAGATGTCGATATTATGTTTCGGGAACTTCATGCTCTTATATAACGGTAACAATCTGCCTTTTAATGCCCGAACTCGGCTTCCGGCGGGAAATTTATCTCTTGTCTCATTCGCTAATGTATAATTATTTTGATGTGTGCCGGAGGGAGAAAGTCGATTAGAACGGTGCAATGTTACGAAAAATCTATGGAATAGTCTATAAAAAAGTGCACGATATCGTGCACTTTCTTGATTGGGGTGTCAGAGCTGTTTTATTACGCGGGCGGGATTTCCTGCGGCCACACAGTTGGAGGGGATGTCGCGGGTCACTACCGAGCCGGCGCCGATCACTACGTTGTCGCCGATGGTGACGCCGGGGAGGATCGTGGCGCTCCCGCCGATCCATACGCTGTCGCCGATGGTGACGGGGAGGGCCCATTCGTCGCCGGTGTTGCGTTCGGCGGCGTCAAGGGGATGGCAGGCGGTGTAGATGCTTACGTTCGGCCCGATGAAGGCGTGGCTGCCGATGGTCACTTTGGCCTCGTCGAGGATCGTGAGGTTGAAGTTGGCGAAAAAGTCTTCGCCGATGAAGATGTTGCAGCCGTAGTCGCAGCGGAACGGCGGGTTGACGTGGAAGCGTTCGCCATAGCCGCCGAGCATCTGCCGCAGGATCTCATCGAGTCGCTCCGTGTTCGACGGCTTTATGGAATTGAACTCCCAGAGCAGGTCGCGGGCTGCGGCCAGACGGTTGTGAAACTCCGGATGCATCGCATCATATCTTTCCCCGCGAAGCATCTTCTCCCATTCCTCATTGAATACAGTCATAAGTTCCTATAAATTCGTTATTTTCGATATAAAGGGGGACTGTTGGGTCAGTCGAATATTATTTTCCCTTTGGTGTAGCCATAGTTCGACTCGATGATCAGGACGACCTCCTCCGAAAAAGAGGCCCACTCATGGCAATAGCGGGTTTCGACGCAAAAGTCGGTATTCTTGATTCGGTAGAGGTCATCGCCGATTTTCTGCACCTCCACCACATACTTCCCCGTGTCCATTCTCGCAGGCTTCAGGATATACTTCACATCCACCACCTTATCGTAATCCCCCACGGCCTTGGTGCCGGAATCCGGCACGATCACCTCATAAAAATTAGCAATAGAATAGCTGCTCTCAGCCCAAACCGCCGAAGCTGCCATTACCATTGCCGCCGGCAAAAAGAACCGTTTAAACCATCTCATAAGAAACCTCCTCCTAAACAAAGATAAATCAAACCTTTTTTCTAAAACTATTCTTGTAACTATTCCTGCCACGATCTCAGTCATCAACAGGAATCCATTATGTCGACACCCTCCATATAAGAACAGGCGTAACATAATAAGAACAGTGTAACTTACAATGCAAATATAACACCGAAATGTTTAAAATGCAAATCCCCAATAGTTATCCGAGTGTGCAATTCTCATAATCTGCGGGCGTTAACTTTGTGAGCGGGCATGGCGGCGGGGATGCTCGGAAACTGCGGGAATTCGCTTCCCCGGCTCGGAGGCCTCGGGGAATAAAAGCCGCGGGCTTTTATCACGGTAAAGGCTGGCCTGTGGATTTTAAGCCACGGGCTTTTATCACGGTAAAGGCTGGCCTGTGGATTTTAAGCCGCGGGCTTTTATCACGGTGAGGGCCGAGCGCTGGGGATAAAAGCAGCGGGCTTTTATTGCGGTTTTGAGTTCGGGGAATGATTTCGTGGCTATGATGGAGAAAGAGGATGGGGATGATGATGGAATTAATGATAGAATAATATGGAGAAAGAAAAGGAATCATGAACGGAGAGGAGAATACGCAGGGCTTCAAGAAGATGAATAATCAGCCGGGTTTTAGGAAGAAGGAGGTGAAGCCGTCGATGAATCGGCGCGCGGATTTTCATGACTATCGCCTGCCGGGAATCTATATGTTCACGGTGTTTAAGCATCCTGCGGTTCCGGCATTGGCAGGCGTGGCGGGCGATCCGCATCGGCGACCCGGCGATGATAATAGCCCGGGGGTGTTGCTGTCGGGGGTAGGCCGCATATTTGATGAAGAATTGATGAAAACGGCGCAAATGCGTGAACGGCAGCTGAGTATCCTTAGCTACGTCATCATGCCCGATCACGCTCATATCCTGGTGTGCGTGAAAGAGAAATTAAAACGGCCAATCACGAATATAATCTCGATGATTGAATCGGCCACGACCCGGCGTAGCCGGGAGGCCGGCTTGATAGCGGATTCCGCCTCGGTGTTCAGGGGAGAGGGGATTAATGACCGCATTGTTTTTGATCAGGAACAGCTGGATATCCTGATCAGGTATATTGCTGATAATCCTCGCCGGCTCCTTATAAAAAGGTTATATCCGGATCTGTTCAGGCGCAATCTGTCGGTGAATATTAATGGGGATGTCGTGGACTGTGTGGGAAATATGTTTTTGCTTAGAAAGCCGCTGATGGCTGTTCATGTGCGCAGGAAGTGGAGTGCGGGCGAGGTAGAAGCATATAAGGCACGATGCATCGAGGCTGCCTTGAATGGGGTGGTGTTGATTTCTCCTTTTATCCATCCGGATGAGAATGAGATTCGGAAGGAAGTGCTGGAGGCGGGAGGGAGTGTTATCCAGATTGTCGACCATGGTTTTGCGGAGCGTTTCAAGCCGGCCGGCAAGAGCATGGATACTTGCGCGGAAGGGCGCCTGCTGTTGGTTTCGGAAGCTGGCGCGGCGGTGCGCGCCGAGGATATGAGCTATGCGAAAGCGAGCCGGCTGAACCGGCTGGCCGAGCGGATCGCCTCTCTCGGCTCCGGCCTGGCGTTGAGCCTTCGGAAAGCCTCCGGGGAAGCCGGGCGGGAATAAAAGCCGCGGGCTTTTATCACGGTAAAGGCCGAGCTGGGGAATAAAAGCCGCGGGCTTTTATCACGGTGAGGGCCGAGCTGGGGGAGGCTTTACTGTGCCGGGAGCCCGCGGCTTCAGGATAGGGCGGGGCGGGGCTGAGCCGGGCGGGGGGCGGGGCGGGCGCAAAAAAGGCTTGCAGATTGACTGCAAGCCTCGGGATGGTGATCCGGCTGCGACTCGAACGCAGGACCGTCTGCTTAGAAGGCAGATGCTCTATCCAGCTGAGCTACCGGACCGGCCCGCAAACTCTTTTGGCGTTTGCGCTGCAAAGTTAATAAATTTCTCTAAGAATTTGCTGCTTTTTCTTGGGAAATCTTACAAAGAATATTAATTTTGCAAAAATAGAGCGGATTTGCCTCGGCCGGCGCGTTTCCTCTCCCTAACGTCGTGCGCCTAACCGTGCCTCTTCCGCCCCGGCATATCGCAAGCCATGAATAAGAGACTTTAACTCAAATTAAATCTAATAAAAACAGAACTGCTATGTGGTTATCAAACTCTTCTGTAGGACGTAAGTTCATAATGGCCCTCACGGGTGCGTTCCTCGTCCTATTTGTGACATTTCACTGTTTGATGAATGCAGTAGCTATCTTCTTCCCGGCAGCCTACAATCTGGTGTGCGAGTTCCTCGGCGCCAATTGGTATGCACTGGTGGGAACGGGGGTAATTGCCGTGTTTGTCATTCTTCACATCGTCTATGCCCTGATCCTGACGGTGCGCAACCGCACGGCCAGGGGCTCGCAGCGTTACAGCATCGCCAAGCGCCCCGGCAACGTTGAATGGTCATCGCAGAACATGCTCGTGCTCGGTATCGTGGTGCTCGCCTTCCTGGTTGTTCACATGATCCAGTTCTGGGCTCGCATGCAGCTTGCCGAAGTCCTCGGCGAAGAGTCTGCAATTCCGGCCGCCGCAGGCACGCTCTTCCTCCAGGAGGCTTTCGCAACGCCCTGGACCCTCATCGTCTACGCCATCGGCTTCCTCGCCCTCTGGTTCCACATGAACCATGGTTTCTGGTCGATGTTCCAGTCGGTGGGCTGGAACAACACCATCTGGATGCCCCGTCTGAAAAAGATCTCCTGCTGGTGGGTAAGCATCGTCTGCGGCCTTTTCCTCGCCGAGGGAATCGTCTTCACAGTCAATGCCAACCGCCACACATATCTCACGGATCCCGATCTCCGCGACCAGTATAAGGAAATGCTCGCCCAGCAGATCGAGAAAGACCTCGAGACTCCCGGAATGGCCGACCAGATCGCAGCAATGCCCTTCGAGCAGCTCGGCCAGCAGCTATCGCAGCAGGTCGAGATGATCAACGAGCAGCTCAAGCAGGCCGAAATGCCCGAAGTTAAACAGATGCTCCAGGGCAACCCCGAAGGCCAGAAGCAGCTCGAAAGCATGCAGAAAGCATCGAAAGCCTTTGAGAAAGGTGCTAAATTCATGGATTATCTCCAGAAATACGACAACAAACCCGAAACACAACAGCAGCAGCCTGGCCAGCCCGGCGGCGCCTATTAATTAGCGATATGGAAACAAAGAAAGAAAACGTCAGAGTGATGAATCCGGCTGATTCCAAAATCCCGGAGGGTCCTGTCGCTGAGAAATGGACCAACTACAAAGCTCATCAGAAACTTGTGAACCCCGCCAACAAGCGTCGTCTCGACGTGATAGTTGTCGGCACTGGCCTTGCCGGCGCATCGGCAGCCTCCACACTTGCCGAGCTGGGATTCAACGTGCTTAACTTCTGCATACAGGATTCCCCCCGCCGCGCTCACTCGATCGCAGCCCAGGGTGGTATCAACGCCGCCAAGAACTATCAGAACGACGGCGACTCGGTCTATCGTCTTTTCTACGACACGGTGAAGGGCGGCGACTACCGCGCCCGCGAGGCCAACGTCTACCGTCTGGCCGAGGTGTCGAACAATATCATCGACCAGTGTGTGGCCCAGGGCGTTCCCTTCGCCCGCGAATATGGCGGCCTTCTGGCCAACCGTTCGTTTGGCGGCGCCCAGGTGAGCCGTACGTTCTACGCCAAAGGCCAGACCGGCCAGCAGCTTCTGCTCGGCGCCTACTCCTCGCTCAACCGCCAGATCCACGCCGGCAAGGTGAAGAGCTACAACCGCTACGAGATGCATGAGCTCGTGCTCATCAAAGACAAGGACGGTGTGGAACGCGCCCGCGGTATCATCGCCAAGAACCTCGTGACCGGCAAATTCGAGCGTTTCGCAGCCCACGCAGTGGTAATCGCCACCGGCGGCTACGGCAACACCTACTTCCTTTCGACCAACGCAATGGGCTGCAACTGCTCGGCTGCCATGGCATGCTACCGCAAGGGCGCATATATGGCCAACCCCGCCTACGTGCAGATCCACCCCACATGTATCCCCGTCCACGGCGACAAGCAGTCGAAGCTGACCCTTATGTCGGAGTCTCTGCGTAACGACGGCCGTATCTGGGTGCCGAAAAACATCGACGACGCCAAGAAGCTTCAGAGCGGCGAGATCAAGGGAAGCGACATTCCCGAGGATCAGCGCGACTACTATCTGGAGCGCCGCTATCCGGCATTCGGTAACCTCGTGCCCCGCGACGTGGCTTCGCGTGCCGCCAAGGAGCGCTGCGACGCAGGCTTCGGCGTGAACAACACCGGCCTCGCAGTCTTCCTCGACTTCTCCGAAGCCATCAACCGCCTCGGCATCGACGTGGTGCGCCAGCGTTACGGCAACCTCTTCGACATGTATGAGGAGATCACCGACGTCAACCCCGGCGAACTCGCCTGCACGGTCGACGGCGTGAACTATTACAACCCGATGATGATCTTCCCCGCCATCCACTATACGATGGGCGGCATCTGGGTGGACTATGAGCTCCAGACTTCGGTCAAGGGCCTCTTCGCCATCGGCGAGTGCAACTTCTCCGACCACGGTGCGAACCGCCTCGGCGCCTCCGCCCTCATGCAGGGTCTGGCCGACGGTTACTTCGTGCTCCCCTACACGATCCAGAACTATCTGAGCGACCAGATCACAGTGCCTCATTTCCGCACAGACACTCCCGAATTCGACGCCGCCCAGAAGAAATGCGAAGAGCAGGAAGAGGCTCTGATGAGCATCAAGGGCACGCGTTCCGTCGACTCCATCCATAAGGAGCTCGGCCACATCATGTGGGAATATGTCGGCATGGCCCGCGACAAAGAGGGTCTGCAGGTTGCCCTCAAGAAGCTCAAGGAGATCCGCGAGACATTCCAGAAAGACCTCTTCATCCCCGGCGAGGTCGGCGAGGGAATGAACGTGGAGCTCGACAAGGCATTCCGTCTCAACGACTTCATTACGATGGGCGAACTCGTGGCTTACGACGCTCTGAACCGCAACGAGAGCTGCGGCGGCCACTTCCGCACAGAGTATCAGACTCCCGAAGGCGAGGCCAAGCGCGACGACGAGAATTACTTCTATGTCAGCTGCTGGGAATATCAGGGAAGCGACAACAAAGCTCCCGAGCTCATCAAGGAGCCGCTCCACTATGAGGCCATCAAGGTCCAGACCCGCAACTATAAGTCGTAAACTACTGTAGACATAAACTTTAACTGAAAATTCAAAATGGAAGAAAATATAATGAAAGTCAATCTTCGGATCTGGCGTCAGGCCGGGCCGAAGGCTCAGGGAGCGTTTGTGACCTACAGCGGGGTGGAGACAACTCCCGACACGTCATTCCTTGAGACGCTTGACATCCTCAACGAGTCGCTCGTGGAGAAGGGCGAGGAGCCCGTGGTGTTCGACCACGACTGCCGCGAGGGAATCTGCGGCATGTGCTCGCTTTATATCAACGGCCATCCCCACGGGCCGGCCACCGGCGCCACCACATGCCAGCTCTATATGCGTCGCTTCGCCAATGGCGAGACGATCACCGTGGAGCCCTGGCGTTCGGCCGCTTTCCCCGTGATCAAAGACCTGATGGTAGACCGCAACGCGTTCGACAAGATCCAGCAGGCCGGCGGCTATGTATCGTTCAACTGCGGCGGCGCCCAGGACGCCAATGCAATTCCCATCTCGAAGGTTCAGGCCGACGAGGCCATGGACTCCGCCAGCTGCATCGGCTGCGGCGCCTGCGTGGCTGCCTGCAAGAACGGTTCGGCAATGCTCTTCGTCAGCGCCAAGCTCAGCCAGCTTTCTCGTCTGCCCCAGGGAGCTGTGGAGCGCGACCGCCGCGCCCTCGCCATGGTGAAGAAGATGGACGAACTCGGATTCGGCAACTGCACCAACACCGGAGCTTGCTCAGCTGAATGCCCGAAGAATATCAAGATGGCCAACATCGCCCGCATGAACCGCGAATTTATCGCGGCCGAGTGCAAACGCTAAGTCAACACATAGCAGATTATAAAGAGGAGGCCTTCCGCACCGTCGGTGCGGAAGGCCTCTGATTTTATACTCCGGCTTCTGCCGCGGCAGAGCCGGAAGCCTTGATTTTAGTATGAACCGGCGCCGCCGCGGCGACGGCGACCCTTGTCGTTGGGATCGAAGGGATTGCGCGTCGGGTCGAAGTAATCGTCTTCCTCTTCGACTTCGTCGGTGTTATCCTTCTTGTTGCGGGCGTTGCGGTCTTGCGCCGGCTTGTTTTTCAGGATGGCGGCCGGCTTCTGCATGTCGATCGGAGTGGCGAAGACGTCCCAGGCCTCCTCCTTGTCCCAGTTTTTCTTGATGTTGACCACCTTGGGGTAATAGTAGGCAAGCTCGGGCTGGATGTCGAGCTCGTAGTTGCCGGTGTCGTAAAGGCCGTTGCCGTTGAGGTCTTCGATCACCCGGGCGTAGTAACGGCCGGGGAGGAGGAAGGGGAAGTAAGCGCGGCCGGTTTCGACTTTGGCTGTGCGTATCGGCATGTCGGAATTGTCGAGCAGCTCCACGAAGGCCGGTGTCGAGGGGTCGAGGCCCGAGAGGGCGAATGTCAGCGAGCAATATTCGTTTGCTTCCCTGACCGAGAATTCATGCTCGAGCGGGAGAGTCGGCTTGCCGTAGATGTCCATAGCGGCGAGCGAGTCGACGGTGAGACGGTATTTCTGCCCGTATTCCCAGGGATATTCCAGCCGGTAGACTCGCGGCGACACGGAATCGCGCTGCAGGATGCGCGGCAGAATCTTCACGGGACGGTAGACGGAATCTATCATCGTCTCGAGATGCACGGCCGTGGTGTCGAAAGCGAGAAGGGGAGTGGCGGCCTGGAATTCGAGGGGGAGCCAGACTTCCTGGGGCGATTCGGAGGTGACGCGGAAGCGGGTTGTGATGGCGGCGATTGAGTCGGACGCTGAGATCCGCTGCTTTTTGCCCCCCTTCTTCATGGGGGCGGGGCGGCGGTGGAAGAGCCGGAGCGTGTCGGGGAGCATCACGGGGTTGCCGAGGGAGTCGGGATGGTTGTAGGTCACGGACAGATAGAGGGAGTCGATGGCGGCCACTTCGGGGCGGAGCCACAAGGTGATCGAATCGAGCGCCTCGCGGCTCTCCATCACTCCGACAGGGGAGAGGTCTGGACGTCCCACGACGCTGACAACGGGGCGAACCTGGTTGCGGGCGTTGAATTTGAGGAAGACGCGGTTGGAGTCCGGGCGCTCCGACTTGGCGAGATATTGGCGTCGGAGCTGCGAATTGAAGGTGCGCAGCAGGATGTCGTTGGGAAGGAAACGCGTGCGTGCGCGCGACACTACGGTGTCGACCAGGCCGGTGATCCGGTTATAGACCGAGTCCATGGCCACGGTTCGCTCCGAGCGGGGAGTGACTGTGAGCGGATAGAAGGCCATGTCTTCTTCGGGATTGGCGTAGGTGTAGTCGCCGTCGGTGTCGCCGAGGGCGAAGACATTGTATGTGCCCGGGGCGAGGCCGCGGATCACGAACTGGCCGCGGTCGTCGGTCTTGGCCACGCGCAGAAGCGGTTTGGTGAGAAATGCCTTCGGAGATAGATCGGCCATGACGCCGACGAGCATGCCTTGCCTTGGCTCGAGCGTGCGGGCGTCGAGCACGCGGCCGCTGACGCGGAGCGTGTCGATTTCGGGACCGGTGGAAAAAGTGTAGGAGAAGCCCTGCAGCTTGTTGGCCTCGTTGTTGTCTTCTATGGCGTCGGCGAAATCTACGGTATAGGTGGTGTTGGGGGCGAGGGAGTCGAAATCAATCGTGATCCGGCGCCCCAGGGAGGATACTCGGGGGGTGCCGGCGCTCACCGGCGAGGTCACCACCTTGGTGAAGGCATCCTTGACGTTGATGAGCTCGTTGAAGTTTAGCACGATGCGCGTTTTGTCGACGCCCGTGGAGCCGGGCAGCGGGGAGGCGCTGACCAGATATGGGGGATCCTCGTCGCGGGGGCCGCCCGAGGGGTTGCCGATGTTGGCGCAGGAGGTGGCGAGGGAGGCGGCGACGGCCGGAACAAGGATGCGCGCCGCAGCTGAACGCAGCTTTTGCAGGAGTCGCCTATATGTGGGATTTTTGACTTGCATGATCACCTTTTTGAGATAGAAACGCCAAAAATAAACAAAATAATTCATAAAAAACGCCCTGACAGCTAAAATTATCATATTCAAGTGCCGAAACCTCAAAAAAAAAAGGTATATTTGCACGCTGAAAATTGTTCCATCCCCAAAAGGGGTGGCAATTCGCGTGTAAAAACAGGTGGCGGAAGGGTGTCGTCAGCGCCTCGCCGGCAATCCGGGAAACACGCAATAAAAGAGAAATAAATAAAATAAATAAACAACAAAACAAAATGCAGAAC
Source organism: uncultured bacterium (assembly GCA_905214735.1). Taxonomy (GTDB): domain Bacteria; phylum Bacteroidota; class Bacteroidia; order Bacteroidales; family Muribaculaceae; genus Lepagella. The sequence goes on from CAJMNI010000020.1 coordinate 11,146, forward strand.
AAAGGGTTTATCAGCACCATTGCTATTCTGTTGGTTTTGATATGCGGATTTTACATCTCCTTCTCGTTTGTGACCCGTCACTACGAGGACAAGGCGCGTGAATACGCGGTGAAGATGTCGAAGACCACAGATGAGACCAATGATGCTTACAAACAAAGTCTGAAGCAATTCAACGACTCGATCGACAAAGAGAAAGTTTATCTGAATTACACCTACAACCAGGTTCGCAAGATGGAGGTTGGTCTCGGTCTTGACCTGAAGGGCGGAATGAACGTGGTGCTCGAAATCTCGGTGCCCGATATCCTCCGTCAGTATGCGTCGGGCGACGCCCAGCTGGCCCAGATCAACGCGGCCATCAAGAAGGCTGAGGATAGCGGCGCCAAGGCAAGCGACACCGATTTCATCTCGAAGGTGGCAAGCAATTTCCAGCCGGGCACTATGTCGGGCCTCTTCGTGCATGAGGGTGAATTTCTCGGCGAAGTGAAGAGCGGCGCCACGAATGCGCAGATGGTGGATGCCCTTTCGAAGCAGGTAGACAGCCAGGTCGACGCGGCGTTCAACATCTTCCGCACCCGTATCGACCAGTTTGGTGTCGTTGCCCCCAACATCCAGAAGCTCCAGGACAAGAAGGGCCAGATCCTTCTCGAGCTCCCGGGCGTGAAAGAGCCGGAGCGTGTGACCGAGCTGCTCAAATCGAGCGCCAACCTGGAATTCTATGAGGTTTACAACTACGACGAGATCGCAGCCAACCTGCAGAACTTCGCCAGCCAGTATGCCGCTCAGGACACCGTGAGCAAGACTCCGCTCAACGTTATGGCCCTTCTCGGCGGCGCAGGCCGCAAGGGAAGCCCTGTGATCGGTTATGTCGCTCCCGGCGACACGGCCACGGTCAACAAGGTGATGAACTCCGACCTCGCCAAGCGTCTGCTTCCGGCCGACCTCACTCTGATGTGGAGCGTGAAGGCCACAGAGTTCCCCGAATATGACAAGAACGGCAAAGAGGTGAAGAAAGCCAACGGCGAGACGAAGACCAACGCCTATTTCGAGCTTATCGCTCTCAAGGGCGAGGCTGCTCTCGAAGGCGACGCCGTGACTTCCGCATCGTCCGACTATGACAACCTCCAGGGCAACATGGTCAACATGAAGATGACCGACGCCGGCGCGCAGCAGTGGGCCAACATCACCCGCGGCAACATCGGCCGCTCGATCGCCATCGTGCTCGACGACGCTGTCTATTCATTCCCTAACGTCAACAACGAGATCACGGGCGGAAGCTCGCAGATCACCGGTAACTTCACTCCCGAAGAGGCCAACGACCTCGCCAACGTGCTCAAGTCGGGCAAAATGTCGGCCAAGGTCAATGTGGTCAGCAACAACGTGATCGGCCCGAGCCTCGGCGCCGAAGCAATCCAGATGGGCTTCATCTCCTTCATCGTGGCAATCGTGCTGCTGATGATCCTGATGGTGGCCTACTACGGCTGGATCCCCGGCCTCGTGGCTAACGTCGGCCTGATCATCAACCTCTATTTCACTCTCGGTATCCTCGCCTCGCTCCAGGCTGTGCTTACGCTGTCGGGTATCGCCGGTATCGTGCTCGCCCTCGGTATGGCGGTCGACGCCAACGTGCTTATCTTCGAGCGCACCAAGGAGGAGCTCAAGAACGGCAAGAAACTCCGCCAGGCCATCTCCGAGGGTTACAGCAACGCCTTCTCGGCCATCTTCGACTCCAACCTCACTTCGGTGATCACGGGCGTGATCCTGCTCGCCTTCGGTTCGGGCCCGATCAAGGGCTTCGCCACGACGCTCATCATCGGTATCGTCTGCTCCTTCTTCACCGCAGTGTTCCTCACCCGCATCGCGTTCGACCTCATCACCAAGAACGGCCGCAACGCCGGCATGAGCTTCACAACGGCGATGAGCCGCAACTTCCTCACCAACCCGAAGATCAACTTCCTCGGCCAGACCAAGGTGGCCACCACAGTGTGGATCGCCCTCATTGTGATCGGCATCGCTTCGCTCGCAATCCGCGGCATGAACCAGGGCATCGACTTCTCCGGAGGTCGCAACTATGTGGTTAAGTTTGAAAAGGATGTTGACCGTCAGGCTGTGGAAGGCAAGCTCCGCACTCTCCTCCAGGAGACCGCCAACGACGAGACTGTTTCCGTCCAGGCCATCAATATCGACAACCCCGCTACTCTGCGAATCAGCACCAACTATAAGATCGACGTGGAGAACGAGGGCATCGAGCAGGAGATCACCGATCTTCTCTACAAGGGCCTCAAGGATGAGCTTACTGTCGGCGGCAAGGTGATGGACAAGGAGGCGTTTACCGTAGCCGACGAAGACCACGGTATCATCTCGATCCAGAAGGTCGGCCCGTCGGTGGCCGACGACATGAAGCGTGACGCTTACTGGGCTGTGGGCCTCGCTCTGGTCTGCATGTTCCTCTATATCCTTCTCCGGTTCCGCAACGTGGCCTTCTCGGTCGGCGCCCTCTGCGCCGTCTGCCTCACGGCCTTCCTCATCGTCGGCTTCTACTCCGTATGCTGGGGCTTCCTGCCGTTCGCAATGGAGATCGACCAGTCGTTTATCGCCGCCGTGCTTACGATCATCGGTTATCAGATCAACGATACCGTGGTTGTGTTCGACCGCGTGCGCGAGATGATGAAGATCTATCCGAAGGAGGATCGCTTCAAGACGTTCAACCGTTCGCTCAACACGACCCTGAGCCGTACGATCATGACATCGTTCTCGACTCTGCTCGTGCTCCTCTGCATCTTCTTCCTCGGCGGCGACACGATCCGTTCGTTCACATTCGCCATGATCTTCGGTGTTGTTGTCGGTACGTTCTGCTCGCTCTATTGCGCAGCTCCCGTGGCCTACAACATCATGAAGGCCATGAACAAGAAGAAAGGCACCATCGATGCCGACGGCAAACCCGCCCTCGAAGGCAACCGCCGCTTCCAGTAATCGATAAGCGAAACCCATTATATCCGACGGGGGAAGGCCAGGCGGCCTTCCCCCGTCGCGCTATGTTCGCACGCCTGCTGTCTCCGGAATATTATTTCTATCTTATGTTTGCGGATATCGGAAGTTTTTATTAATTTTGACGGCGATTCCTGACCGCCCCGGGCGTCACAAGGAATTTATGCGATACTACATAACTATAAAACTATATATCAACTAATTTCTCGATTATGAAAACTTTAAGAAAGATCGGCCTGCTCTTTGCGGCTGTGCTGGTCGCAATGTCGATGACCGCCTGCGGCGGCGATGATGATGACGATGACAATGACGGTCCCGATGCTCCGTCATCGTCCGATTGCTACTTTGCCTTCGAAGGGAAAAACTATGAAGTCGATCACGGCTATATTTCCTACGATGACAATTATGTGGATATAATGTGTTTCGACCGTGATATCTACGACCTGATGAAGGGCACGTATAATTTGTTCTCCATAGGTTTCCGGAAACCTTCCGGCTGGGACAACGGCGGGACATTCACCCTTACCGATTATGACGTATATGGGGGCATCGGCCTCAAGGCTGCCGAGGAAAATGCCGGGGTCTATTTCGATGAAGTGCATCATTCCGGCAACCCGGCGCTGACGATCAAGCGTTCGGGGAGCAATTATGAGATCTCGGTATCCAATGTTGAGGTGGAAAGCGGAGACGGCGTTTCCGACATCCACCGCGTATCGTTCAACTACAGCGGCAAGATCAAGGACAACCCGATGGATGTCGAGTAAATTCGCTTCCGTTAGCAGAAACTACAGCGGCGTTTCAAGAACTTATTCTTGGGACGCCGCTCCCTTTGTTATGCTCAGGGCGAGGCGGGTGGCGGCGGAGCGGAGGCGGGTGGCGGCCAGCGCGGGATCGTAATCTTCGCGGCGACCGATGGTGCTGACCATGGCCGTAGTGCGTAAGGTGGGTTCCACATAACCCCCTATCGCGGCGAAGGATATGCCGCGTTTCGACGCTTCGCGGCGCATGGTCTCAACGACTTTCCCTCCGGCTGTCTGGGAGTCGATGCTCCCTTCTCCGCTCACTATGAGCTTTACCCTCTGCCAGGGGACGTCGAGAGTCTCGGCCATCGCTTCTGCACCAAGACGCCATGACGCACCAACCGCCGAGGCCAATGCGAAACCGATGCCTCCGCCGGCGCCGTCGATTGCCGATGAGCGTCCGGGAGCGGCGAGCATGGCGAATCTCCTCAGTGAACCGGCGATGAGGACGGCCTCTTCGGGGGAGGCTCCTTTCTGCTTCAGGAAGTCGAGTGCGCTGAGGCCGGGGCCGGTGAGCGATGCCTCGACATCGGAGAGAGCCGTGAGAGTGTCGCGCCATCCGGCCTTTTCGAGTGCGCTCAGGTCTATGCGGGAAACTTCGGCAAGCAGCCGGGGAGTGATTGGAGACATGATTAGGCGTCCTGAGGCGTCGTAATACTTCGCTCCGAGAGCTTGCAGCATTCCCGCGCCGCCGTCGGCAACCATCGTGCCGCCAACGGCAACGAAAACTCTTTTCTCGCCACCGCTGCATATACGGCAAATTGCTTCGCCTAAAGCGTAAGACGACCGGTCGGGGAGAGGCATCGCGCAGAGCTGCGCCGAGGCAATCCCCACGTAATCGCACGACGAGATCACCGGCACGCCGCCGAGCGCCGCCGGCATACCCTCGCCGCCGTCGGCCATCGGCCTGAGCAAAAACTCGCCGGCGACACCGGCCTCGCTCAACCCCTCGGCAATCAGCCGCGCGGCCTCCGCCGCCGACAACGACCCCTTGAACTTATCCGGCGCAATCAGAACAATATCCTTACAATCATCCATAAATCATCATGTGCAGTCATCGCTGGCGCTATGGTCGCAGCGACAATGCAAAGTTAATGTAAATCTCACGGCAGAAGATACCTTTCTCATAAAAAATTTGGTATATTATAACTAATTAGTTATCTTTGCGCCATGGAATCAGGAGGAACAACGAATCCGGACATCCGGACCATATTCAGAACCCCGGAATATGACGAATTCTATGGCTCGCTTTCGCAGAAAGTACAGGTTAAGTTCGACTATGTTGTTGGCGTGATTGCATCGGTATATAATATTCCGGTGAAGTTTGTTAAGCATCTCGAGAAGACTGATCTTTATGAGATGAGGGTGTCGGTTGGTACGAATGAGTATCGGACTGTACTTTTCGCTATTGACCAAGAGAATGTGATTGAGGCGAAAAACGTCATTCTCCTGAATGGATTTCTCAAGAAAGATAGCAAGCAATATCGCAAAGAGATAGAAAAGGCGAAATCGATTTTAAGCAAACTTGAATTATGAGAAAACTTGATATGAATAAAGTTGGCAAGCTTCCGACAGCCAATCAGAAGCTTGACGAAAAATATGGAAAGAAAGGCAGTCCGGAGAGGGCTAAGTTCGATGAGGAGGCTCTCGCATGGTTCTATGGCAACATGCTTCGCGAGCGGCGGAAGGAGTTGAAATGGACTCAGCGTGAACTCGCCGAAAAACTCGGCCGTGAGCAGAGTTATATAGCCAGGATAGAAAGCGGAAAATCTGACATCCAGATTTCAAGTTTCTTCCGGATAGCCGCTGTTCTCGGCATTCAGTTCGTTCCAACCTTCTTACAATAAATATAATAGCCGCGATGCGCGCCGGGCGGTGCGATAGCGGCTATTCCAGTTAAATCATTATAAAATCGTAAATATGAAAAAGTTATTGGCTACAGCCTTTATGGCTCTATGCATGCTCGGCGGTATCACCCCTGCGCAAGCTCAGTATGTCGCTTCGACCAAGGGCGACGTCAACCTCCGTGCCTCCGCTTCAACCACTGCAGCCAAGGTCGGCACCCTTGCGAAAGAAGACCTCATTCCCTGTCTGGAATTTCTGGATGGATGGTATAAGGTCGAATACAATGGAAAACCGGCCTATGTGTCAGAATCCGTAACAAGGACCTGGGACACGATGATACCCGCCGAGATCTATAATAAAAACCTGACATCCAACATGGCCAAGGATAAAATCAGGTTTCAGGGCGACATCACCATCGAACCCGTTGACAAGGACCACGTGCTCATCACCGAGAACTGGATGCGCGAAAATCTCCCTGCCGAGACCGTCTGCTATCTTGCCGATGTCAACGAAGGGGTGATCACAGCCACGCATTCGGGCATGTGGATTGATGCCGACATCCCTGTAGCTACCATCAAAGAAGAATTCAGCGCGCTTGAAAAGCCTCTTCCCGTCGGCTTCGACGAATTCAACAACACCATCTTCTTCAACGGCTCCGAATTCTCCGAATTTGAGTAAGAAATAGCCCGCCGACATCCGGACAGCAGATAATATCAGGAGGCGTAATATCAGGTGTGGATTTGACTAATAAAAGAAGTCGAATCCGCCCACTTTATCAAAGACGCCCACGGACGTCCATACAGCCGTATATTACCGGACCTAAAAAGTAGTCATTCCGAGGATTGGCGGAAATCTATTCCGAGGAAATCATTCCGCAGTCTATGAGAACTGCGATCTTAACGGGTGGTAATCCATTCGTTGGGGTTGACTCTCTTTTGGCTACCCGGATATACATGAAAATAGCTGATAATCGAGCGATTATCAGCTATTCTGAGAGCCGCGAGTGGGACTCGAACCCACGACCTTTTCGTTACGAATGAAATGCTCTACCAACTGAGCTATTGCGGCTAATGCTCTGTCGCCTTCCTATTGAATCCGTTAATTCGGCTTCGGGCGCATTGCGAATGCAAAGTTAATGAAATTTTCGTTATCCGCAAAATTTATCCCAACTTTTCTACTTTATGAGCTGTCTCCAGGCTTGGAATTGTCCGGGTGTGCTATTTTAGCTGGTCGGGGAGGATGTCGGGGCGGAGGCGGCGTGTGCGCTCGAGGGCCTGCTCGTAGCGCCATTCGGCTATCTTGGCCTCGTGGCCGGAGAGGAGGATGTCGGGCACGCGCCAGCCGTTGTATTCTGCCGGACGCGAATAGACGGGCGGCGCCAGCAATCCGTCTTGAAAAGAATCGGAGAGTGCGCTCTGTTCGTCGCCGATCACTCCGGGGATAAGCCTCACCACCGCGTCGGCGATCACCGCGCCGGGGAGCTCGCCGCCTGTCAGCACATAGTCGCCGATCGAGATCTCACGCGTGATCAGATGCTCGCGCACCCGCCAGTCGACGCCCTTATAGTGTCCGCAGAGGATAATGATATTGTTGAGCAGCGACAGCGAATTGGCCATCGGCTGATTGAACGTCTCGCCGTCGGGCGAAGTGAAGATCACCTCGTCGTAGTCGCGCTCCGCCTTAAGAGCAGAGATGCAGGCGTCGATAGGCTGTATCTGCATCACCATACCCGCCTCGCCGCCGAAAGGATAATCGTCGACCTTGCGGTGGCGGCTCGTGGTATAATCGCGCAGATTGTGGACCACAATTTCCGCCAGGCCCTTGTCCTGGGCGCGTTTGAGGATAGAGCAGCCGAAGAAGCTCTCCAGCATCTCGGGCATCACGGTAAGCAAATCGATACGCATGTGGCTGTAAAAAGAATGTAGTAGAAAAAGAGTATAATTGAAAATAGATCAGCGAAAGCGAGAGGAGAGGTGGAGACGAGGGTGGCAAGGAGAGGGGATCGAAAAGAGAGGGATTGAGACTGCAAAGTTAACAATAATATGCGAAAAAAAGCGCCTTCCCGGCCGGGAAAGCGCCTTTCGCTTTATAATTGGATTGTTGATTAGTCGATCTCTTCGTCGGCTTCGTAACCGCCCATCTCGCGGATGGCGTTCTTCAGCATTGTGTACTGCTGGAAGAGGTGGTTTACGGGCACTTCGTCTTTTGTGTAGTCGTGCATCGGGCTCTTGAGGAAGAAGCTCAGGAAGCGCTGGATGCCGAAGCGGCCGGCGCGGGCTGCGAGGTCGCTCAGAAGCACGAGGTCAAGGCAGAGCGGCGCGGCGAGGATGGAGTCGCGGCAGAGGAAGTTGATCTTGATCTGCATCGGATATCCCATCCAGCCGAAGATGTCGATGTTGTCCCAGCCCTCTTTGTTGTCGTTGCGTGGGGGATAGTAGTTGATGCGCACTTTGTGGTAATACTGGGTGTCTTCATCGTTGCCGTGGCCGTAGAGGTCGGGCTGCTTTTCGGGCACGAGGATGCTCTCGAGCGTGGAGAGCTTGCTGACCTCTTTTGTGCGGAAGTTGGCGGGCTCGTCGAGCACGAGGCCGTCGCGGTTGCCGAGGATGTTGGTCGAGAACCAGCCGCTCAGACCGAGGCAGCGTGTGCCGATGATGGGGGCGAAGCCTGATTTCACGAGAGTCTGGCCAGTCTTGAAGTCCTTGCCGGCGATGGGCATCTTGGTCTTCTCGGCGAGCTCCCACATTGCGGGGATGTCGACTGTGGTGTTGGGGGCGCCCATGATGAAGGGGCAGCCTTCGTTGAGGGCAGCGTAAGCGTAGCACATGGAGGGAGCCACATGCTCCTTGTCGTCGGCCTTCATAGCGGCCTCGAGGGCTGCGAGAGTGCCGTGATATTTCTCATCGACCGGAACGTAAACTTCGGTGGAAGCTGCCCAGAGCACAACCACGCGGTCAACGCCAGTCTCTTTCTTGAAGTTGCGGATGTCGTTGCGGATGTTTTCAACCATTTCCCAGCGGGTGATGTCGCCCATTGTGTTGTCGCCGGTGAGACGCTTCGCATAGTTCTTGTCGAAAGCTGCCTTCATGGGGACGATCTTCTCGAGCTCATCTTTCACAGGGTTGATGTCTTTCTCCTTGAGCACCTCGGCGTTGATGGCCGACTCGTAGGCGTTGGCGGGATAAACGTCCCATGTGCCGAACACGATGTCGTTGAGATCTGCCAGGGGCACGATGTCTTTATAGTGGAGATATTTCTTGTCGGCGCCTTTGCCGACGCGGATTTTGTCATACTGGGTCATCGAGCCCACGGGCTTGGCGAGGCCCTTGCGTACCATCAGTACGCCGGTCATGAATGTAGTGGCGACTGCACCGCAGCCAACCACGAGCACGCCGAGCTTTCCTTTGGGTGCTTCTGCTTTTTTTGCTGACATAATTTTTATAAATATGTTTACTTAGTTATTCAGTTTAGTTTTTCAGTCACTCGAAGTGGCTTCCCGCGCTCCGTCGCCGGCCCGAAGGGAGGGGCCGGAGGCTTTGCGGCGTAAAATTATCATACATTTCCCAATCGGCAAAGAGTTTTGGCCGAAAAATGGGAGATGTGATTATTAAATTTTCCTAATGAGGTCTGATTTTGTATAAATGTTGTTAAAATCAAGCCTTATCAAGGAGATTTGGTTAATTTTTATAAACGGGGCATAATAAGGATTTCCCGCTTATTCGGGCTGCACGAGGAGCCGGAGCAGGTCGCCGAGCTCATGGATGATGTTGGGGTGGAGCTGGGCGTCTTCCTCGGCGGTCCAGCCTTTCCCTTTGATCCAGATGGCCTGGCAGCCGATCGACTCGGCGGGGAGGATGTCCTTGCGGTAGGAGTCGCCGATCACGAGGGTATCCTCGGGGAGCATTCCGAGGGCCTTGACGCCATGCTCGAAGATTCGCGGGTCGGGCTTGCGCACGCCCATCACGGCGCTTTCGATTATGGCCTGGAAGAAATCGCGGATGCTGAAATCGGTGAGCACGGTCTCGATGTTGCCGTAGAAATTGGAAACGAGCACCATAGGATATTTCTCCGAGAGCTTTTCAAGCACGGGGCGGATGCTCTCCACGTTTTCGCGGGCTGCGTCGTAGCAGTATCGGGCCACGAGCTCGGCCTTCTCCTCAGCCGATTCAGGACTGAGGTGTCCCTGCTCCACGAGGAAATTCATCTCGATCTGCATCTTGATTCGGAGCATGTCGTGGAAATCGTGGGCCGGGAGGATATGGCGTTCGCGGGCGAGTTCGCGTTCGGCGAAGACGTAAGCCTCGCGGAAAAGGGGCTTGTCGACGGCCACGCCTGCGCGGCGGTAGGCTTCCCAGATCACTTCGCTCCAGTGGTCGCCGCCCGTGTCGAGCGTGCCGCCGTAGTCGAAGATAAGACCCTTAACTTTAGTGATGTCAATATTCATGGTCGTTTTCAATTTGATTGGCGAAATTTTTGCAGATTCTCTCGTGGCGGGCCATCATGTAGACGAGCAGCACGTTGAGCACCGTCAGCTCGAAGGCGAAATAGAGCCAGGGCATGCTGAAGATGAGGATCGCGCTGAAGAGGGCGATGGTGCGCCAGTTGAAAGAGAGGATGTTGGTGTATTTCATCAGCGGGAGGCTCTTGCGGCGGAATTCCTCGCGGAAAGAGGCGGGAATCTCGCCGTTCCAGCGGCGGCGGATGTCGCGGCGGAGGCGCTGCATCTGGGGAGTGCGGCGTTCCTGGCTGCGTGTGTAGTTGAGATAGAAAGTCATCACGAGCTTCTGCCAGAAATTGCGGCCCCAGCTCAGGGTTTTGTATTTGGCGGTGAGGTCGTCGGAGCTTTCGAGCTCGCTACCCTCCTTCCCTTTGAGGAAGAAGAGGTGGAACTGGCGGTAATAGTCGGCCATGGCGGCCTGAGTGGCGTGACAGAGGCCGGTGACCACGGCGATCACCCAGATCAGCCACGTATGCTCCATGAAGAAAGCGCTCGTCTCGTTCTCGCGCAGGCAGATGGCCACATAGATCGCGGCAAACCAGAGGTCGCCGCTGAGGCCGTCGAGAATCCGGCCGATGCGGGAATACTGCCCCGTCATGCGGGCGAGCTGGCCGTCGGCGCTGTCGAAAGAGTCGGCCCAGATGAGTAGGAACATTCCGAGCAGGTTGATCCAGATATTGTTGAAATAGAAGCACACGCCGGCGCCGACTCCCAGGAAAATCGAGGCGATCGTGATGGCGTTGGGGGTGACGCCGAGCTTACGGGCCAGGCATGCCCAGGCGTATCCCACGGGGCGGTAGAAGCAGAGGTCGATAGTTTCCTCCGTGTCGCGGCTCTTGAGGGTGGCCTGATAAGAGGCGTCCTCGCGCATTTTCTTTCTGATTCCCATAGCGTCAGCGGTTTTTGTTGTGGAGTTTGATGGCGTGGAGCACTGCCTTTGCGATCCAACGGGCGGCTTCAGCGCGGCAGGGGGCGAAGCTCGGCCAGTCGTTGAAGTCGATGATCCTCACTGTGCCGTCGGTGTCGACTATGCCGTCGCCGCCGTAGATATCGACGTCCATCACCGAGGCGGCGCGTTCGCAGAGCTGATGGAGCGCCTCGGCGTCGAAGGGAAGCCCGAGGCTCTTGCCGTTGACGGCCTCGTAGCCATATTTGCTGTGCCCCTCGTCGAAGGGATAGAACCAATAGAAGAAGGGCTGACCCTTCACGCCATAGAATTTCACGAGGTCGCCGACGAGGTGGCGGTTGATCACGGCGCGTTTGATTCCCCGGTAGAAATATTCGTGGAGCACCTCCTGGGCCTCCTCGGCGTGGCGGCAGTAGCTCACGTCTTCCTTATGCATGGCGTGGAAATCGCCGCGCTTGATCCAGCAGGATCCGAAGTGGGCCTTCTCCAGTTCGCCGCGCACATCTTCGTTGGTGTTGACGATGAGGCTTTCGGGGTAGGGGATGCCGTTGCCGATGAGCATGCGGGTCATCCGCTCGCGGGTGCAGTTGGTGATTCCTGTGCCGGAGTTGATCACGAGGCGACCGCGCTCCTCGAGCGAGATGAGCTTGCGGATCGATTCCTGCTCGCGGCACATGTCGAGGATCACCTCCTCCTCGATGTCGGCTTTCTGGAACTGCTCCTCGCTGTAGACCCTCACCTCGCAGCCGCGTTTGCGGAGCTGGTCGGCGGCGGCGTTGAAGATTGCGGCGTCGTTGCCTATGTGGTTGGGGGAGTATGCGCCAGCGCGCATCACCCCCGCTATCTTTATGTCTGCCATATCAAAGCAATATAATTAACGCGGTCAGTCGGCGGCGGCGAGGAACTCCTCGGCCTTGCGGATGTCGCCGGCGTGGTCCACGTCGATAATCTTGTTCATGTCGAAAGCCTTCAGGCGGAGGCCATTGTCGACCAGCGCGCGCTGGAAATTGCGCATGCGCTGCACTCCGGCGGCGAGGCAGCCGTCGAGCACGCGGAGCGCCGACGTGTCGAGGCCGTAGATTCCGCCCGAGATATATTCCGCTCCGGGCCATGAGGCGTCGCGGAAGGCGGTGATGTCCATCTCCGGAGAGGTCTCGACGTAGAGCGGTTTTTCATCGTCGATATATCGGGTCACGGCCATCATTCCGTCGACCTCGGCGGGAGCCGCGGCGAAAGCCTCGGCGTAGCGCCGGAAATCATCGGGGCGGAAAATGGTGTCGACCGTAGTGACGATAAAGCGGCCCTTGTCGCGCAGGAAGCGGCCGAGCTCGTAGAAACTGTGCATCGACGAAGGGGTCGACTTGACGGTTAGGTCGAGGGGCATAGCGAGCTTCGGGGCGAGGTCGCGGAGATAGTCGGCCACCTCGGTCATCTGCTCGTTGACGATCACTGCCACGCGGCCGGCTCCGAGGCTTTCGAAGATGCGGAGCAGGCGGCCGATCATCGGCTCGCCGTTGAGGTTGACAAGCGGTTTGGGGAGGGCGACTCCCTCGCTGACGAGGCGGCTTCCCTCGCCGGCGGCTATGATTCCGAAATTCATGACTGCTGGTCGTTGGTTTTGGGTTGCTGTTAGTGGCGATCCTCTTTACGCGGCTCCTTGTTTGCCTCCTTGAGTTCGTCTTTATGGTCATCCTTGCGCTTGTCGGCGCGGTCGGGCTTAGGGGCTTTGCGGAGGGGATTGCGGGCGGCCTGGAGATGGCGCCGGCGGGTGCGGAAGATGTCGATGGCGCGATAGATTGCCTCGCGCATCGACTGCGGGTCGGCGATTCCTTTCCAGGCGATGTCGCAGGCGGTGCCGTGGTCGGGGCTGGTGCGCACGAACGGCAGCCCGGCCGTGAAGTTGACGCCGCCCGTGCGGGCGATGGTCTTGAAGGGGGCGAGTCCCTGGTCGTGATACATCGCCACCACGCCGTCGAAATTGCGGTATCCCCGGTCGCTGGCGAAGAAGGCGTCGCTGCTGAAAGGCCCGAAGGCCATGATTCCCTCGTCGGCCAGATCGTTGATTGCCGGGATGATTTGCTCCTTCTCCTCGGAACCGATCACACCGCCGTCGCCGCAGTGGGGGTTGAGTCCGAGCACTGCGATCCGGGGGCGTTCGATGCCGAAATCCTGACGGAGCACGGCGTCGAAGCGGCGCACCGTGTCAGCCACCCGCTCGCGCGTGATGGCCTGCGGGATCTCCGAAATCGGCAGATGGGTAGTGACGAGCGCCACTCTCAGCGAGTCCTCGAAGAGGATCATCTGCGCCTTGAATCCGTCGCCGGCGCGGTCGGCGAGATATTCGGTGTGGCCGGGGAAATGAAACGCGTCGCTCTGCACGGCCTCCTTCGAGATGGGGGCGGTGACGATCACGTCGATGTCCCCCTCCTTGACGGCGGCCACGGCCTCTTCGAGGGCCTTGACGGCCGCGGCTCCCGAGGCGGCGTCGGGCTGACCCGGCTCAACCTTGATGTCGGGAAGCCGGAGGTCGACCACATTGATGCGGCCATCGCGGGCTTCGGCGGCGCTTGCCACAGCCGCCATCGGCGGCAGCTGGATCTGCAGCTCCTTTGCCGCGCGCTCAATGAGCCGCATGTCGGCAAAGAGCACCGGAGTGAATATTTCCGGAATCTGCTCGTCGGCCAAGGCCTTGAGCATCACCTCGTAGCCTACGCCGTTATAATCTCCGTGGGTTATTCCGACCCTTATGTTTCTTGCCATAATATTCTATATGTCACGCGGTCTTTGACCGGGTTTTTATTTCTTCTGACGGTCGTCGGCCTGCTTTTTGCCGGCGAGCATACCGCATGCGGCGGCGATGTCTTCGCCCCGCGAGGCGCGGATCGTCGCGGTGATGCCCTTGGAATTGAGATAGTTGCGGAACATCAGCATTCGCTCCTCCGAAGCCGTGTGGAGGTCGACTCCCGGATTGGCGTGGAAGCGGATGAGGTTCACGCGGCAGTCGAGGTTGCCGATGAGCTTGATGAGCATGTCGGCATGGGCGATGTCGTCGTTGACGCCGCGCCACATAATGTATTCGAGCGAGAGGCGCCGCTGATGGGAGAAGTCGTAGGCCGATAGCATTTTCATCACGGCCGATATCGGGAACGCCTTCTGGGCGGGCATCATCGACTCGCGCTGGGCGGTGTCGGCCGTATGGACCGATACGGCCACATGGACCTGAGTGCGGTCAAGGAGCTCCTTGAGCTGCGGGAGCTTGCCGACGGTGCTGACGGTGATTCGCTTCGGGCTCCATGCCAGGCCCCAGGGGGCGGTGAGGATCTCTATGGCTGTGAGCACGGCGTCAAGGTTGTCGAGGGGTTCGCCCATGCCCATGAAGACCACGTTGGTCAGCTCGGTCATCGGGGTCTCTCCCTTTCGCGGACGCGGCGGGATGCTCAGGATCTGGTTGATGATCTGAGCGGCCGTGAGGTTCTTGCGGAACCCCATCTTGCCGGTGGCGCAGAAATAGCAGTTCATCTTGCAGCCCACCTGGCTGCTGACGCAGAGGGTGGCCCGGTCGTGGTCGGGGATATAGACCGACTCCACCGAAGTCCCGTCGCCGGTGTTGAAAAGGTATTTCACAGTGCCGTCGGATGAGCGGACGCTCTTCGCCGGCGCGCTGCGGCCTATGACATAATTCTCGGCGAGCCATTCCTTGTTGCGCTTGGAGATGTTGACCATCTCGTCGAAACTTTCGGCTCTCTTGGCATAGATCCAGTCGGCGAGCTGCTTGCCCACGAACTTCGGCATCTTGCCCTTGTAGGCCACGTCCTGAAGCTGCCGGAGCGTCATGCCTATCAGGCTCGGCTTATCGGCTGTGTTTGCTGTTTCCATTGAGCGGGGGTCTTACTCAAAAATATATTGACGCGAGGTCTTGTTTGACGCGGGGTCTTACTCAAAAAATGAAGCGACCGCGAGCGGCCGCTTCGTTATGATTCAAGTCCGGAGGAAGCGGCTCTTACTCGCCGGCTTCGAACTTATAGATGTTGTTTTTGAATTTCTGCGCTCCCATGAGCAGGCCTTTCAGGTCGGGGTTGATGAGCTGCATATACTGCTGCTGCATCATCTGCTCGTTGAAGGGGATTTCAGCTTTGGCCGAGCGGATCACCTGGTAGACGTAGACGCCGTCGAGACCCTTCGTGATCACCGGTTTGCCGGCTTTCGCGCCGCAGATCATACCGGTCACCTCGGGATCGTTCACGCCGGGGTTGCGGCCGAAGCGGAATGAGGGAAGAGTCTGGGCGTTGACGCCCATAGCCTTTGCGGCTGCGGCCATCGAGCCTGTGTGGGGCTTATAGGTCTTCACCAGAGCGTCGCCGGCTTTCTGGGCGCGGACCTTCTCGGTGAGATATTCCTTCACGTCGGGGTTGGCGAGCGGACGATATTCATCATAAGCGCGGTTGATGCAGGCTGCGTAGAGCACGGGAGCCGTCGGGTTCTTGGCCTCGTAGATGTGGCTGACCTCGCCCTCTTCGCCGTCGATGATCACCCAGCGCATCACCTGACGCGTCTCGGCGTAATACTGGTTGCCGCCGGGGAACATCGGGATAGCCGGGGTCGAAGCGTCGACCGAATAGCTCTGGAGGTTATATCCGCTCTTCGAAGCTGCGGAAGCGAACTTGGCGGCGGTGTTGTTGGCGGCGAGATATTTCTCGAGTTTCGCGCGGGCGTCGCCGAGAGTCTTCGAGCTGGGGCCGAGCACGTAGTTGGCCTCGTCGAAGGAATAGACAGTGACGGGAGCCGTCTGCTTAACCACCTGGGCTATCAGGGCGCCCTGAGCGC
Source organism: uncultured bacterium (assembly GCA_905214735.1). Taxonomy (GTDB): domain Bacteria; phylum Bacteroidota; class Bacteroidia; order Bacteroidales; family Muribaculaceae; genus Lepagella. Next base: position 27,005 of record CAJMNI010000020.1, read on the forward strand.
CGCTCTGGAGAGTGATGAAGCGGCCGCCGGCTTTCACGAGCGAGTCAAGCTGCTCTTTCGGAAGGGCGTTGGTCGGACCATCGGCCGTATAGAGAGGAATCCACTGGTTGAGCTGGGTAGCCACGCTGTCGACGGAGAAACGGACGCTGATCGAGTCGACGCTGAGGCCGCCGTTGAGCGCTGTCATAACTTTCTTGCCGAGGTCGGGGGTAGCGGTCTGGACCACGTTGAGCTGGATGGAGTCAACCTCCTGGCTGCGCGATTTCAGGCGGTAGGCCGTGAAGCCCTGGATGCCCTGGCGGAGCACTGCGGCGCTGTCGAGCGGAGTGCTTTCGAGGAATGTCTTGAGCGAGGAGTCGCTGACGTCGCTGGCGCGGAGATTGTGGTTCTCGATGGAGACGCCCTCTTTCTTCAGGTCTTTCGAAAGAGTTCCGGCTGCGGAGTTGAGTGCTGCCACTGTCTTGGCGGCGAGCTGGCGGGCTGCGTTCTGGTCAGCCTCGGAGGGCATGACTGTAACGGCGATGAAGCTGATGTCTTTTGTAGGCTCCGACACTTTGAATGTGCCTTTCTCCTTGTCGTAAGCGGCCTGGAGTTCCTGGTCGGAAACGGGATATTTCTTGGGGTCGAGCTGGCCGAAGGGGCGGAAAGCCACGGCCACTTCCTTGGTGTCGACATAGTCGCCGTAGAGGGCCTGGAGGTCAAGCTTGTTGGGGCGCACTGTGCTGGCGAGCAGACGCGAATAGATCTGACGCACAATCAGCTTCTTGGCCTTGTTCTCGATGGAGAGCCATGTGCGCTGGTAAGGTTCTACCTGAGCGTCGGTCAGACCGTTTTTCTTCGGGTTGAAGATCAGGTCGTAGGCCTGCTGGGGAGTCTGGAAGTTGAATCCCGACTGCATGAGGCTCTGGAACACCGGCTGGAGTTCCTGCATGATCTGCTGGTTGGGATTGTCGATCATATAATAGCGGAGGAGATTGCCTGTGCACTGGATGCCTGCTTTTTGGGCGGCTTCGTCGATGAGCTTCTCCTGGATCAGCTGGTCGAGGGCGAGCTGGGGAAGGAGCTGGGTGTCGAACTGGTCGGCCTGGGCCGGGTTCTGGCGGCGCATCTCCTCAAGCTGCTGGTTGAGCTCCTCGCGCTTCTGCTGATATTCGGTATAATCGATTTTGGTGGAGCCGACTTTGGCCACCGTTGTCTGGTCGCCGAAGATATTGCGGCTGTTGGTGAGGGCGTCTCCCACGATGAAAGCGAGGAGAGCCACGCCGATCACAATGATCAGAAAGACTGATTTACTTCTGATTTTCTCTAATGTTGCCATTCTTTATATAGCTGTTGTTTATTATCTGATTGGTGATTGGAAATCGCTGAGAGTCAGGCCGGCAAATGCATGACAAAAAGCGCGTTGAAGCCGCGTTTTTCCCCTGTCGGGGCAAAACTGGTCGACTTCAACGTGCAAAGATAATATTTTTCGCGTTAAACTCCAAATTCCTTTTTGATTTCGGGCACCATGTCGAGTTTTTCCCAGGTGAAGAGTTCCACTTCCTTCACGATCGGCTCTGATTCATAGCGGTTCTGGAATTTTTTGACCACGGTGCGGGGCGAACGGCCGACATGGCCGTAGGCAGCGGTTTCGGAATAGATGGGGTTGCGGAGCTTGAGGCGCTTTTCGATCGCTTTGGGGCGCATGTCGAAAAGCTTGGCCACTTTCGCGGCGATTTCGCTGTCGGAGAGGCCGACGCGCGAGGTGCCGTAGGTGTCGACGAAGATGCTGACGGGTTCGGGTCGACCGATGGCGTAGGCGACTTCGACGAGCATCTCGTCGGCTACACCGGCGGCCACCATGTTCTTGGCGATGTGGCGGGCGGCGTAGGCAGCCGAACGGTCGACTTTCGAGGGGTCTTTGCCGGAGAATGCTCCGCCACCGTGGGCACCGCGTCCGCCGTAGGTGTCGACGATGATCTTGCGGCCGGTCAGGCCGGTGTCGCCGTGGGGGCCTCCGATCACGAATTTGCCTGTCGGGTTGACGTGGAGGATCAGCTTGTCGTCGAGCAGTCGGCGCGTCTCTTCGGGAAGCTTGGCGAAGAGGCGGGGAAGGAGCACTTCCTTCACATCCTTGCGGATCCGGTCAAGCATCTCGCGGTCGGCGCGGGCCTGGGCTTCGGGAGTCTCGTCGGCGGGGAGGATGAAGTCGTCGTGCTGCGTGGAGACGACTATTGTGTGGATGCGGCGCGGTTTGCGGTCGGGGCCGTATTCCACCGTGACCTGGCTTTTGGCGTCGGGGCGCAGATAGCTCTTCATCTTCCCTTTGCGCAGATAGGTCATCTCCTTCCTCTCGCGGCGGATGTCGGCGAGCTCCTGAAGGATCTTGTGGGAGAGGCTGAGGGTGAGAGGCATGAGCTCTTCGGTCTCGTTGACGGCATATCCGAACATCATGCCCTGGTCGCCGGCGCCCTGAAGGTCTTCCTCGCTTTTCCCCTCCTCGTCGGCGCGGACAACTCCGCGGGCGATGTCGCGGCTCTGCTCATGGATGGCGGAGAGAATGCCGCAGGAGTCGCCGTCGAAGCGGTATGCGCCCCGGTTGTAGCCGATGCGGTTGATCACGTCGCGCACGGCGGTCTGGACGTCGACGTATGCTTCCGAGGTGACTTCGCCGGCGATCACGGTCTGGCCGGTTGTGACGAGGGTCTCGATGGCCACGTGGCTCTGCGGGTCGCGGGCGATGAATTCGTCGAGAAGACGGTCGGAGATCTGGTCGGCCACTTTGTCGGGGTGTCCTTCCGACACTGATTCCGATGTGAATAGATAATTCATTGTTTCGTTGTTGCTTTTTTGTTGTTAATACAGATCGGGAGCCTGCAAAAAAAATGACAACCGCTTAGCTGCGATTGTCGATTGAAGTGCCCAAGCTGTCTGCGGGAATGCGCGTGGCGTATGGTTCCCGCAGTTGCAGTTTTAGCATTTTTTCCAGTGGTCGCAAGCAGCCAAATTTTTCCACTTTGTCATCGTCGGGCGGAAGCCTTCCGATTACGTCGGCAAAGTTACAAAATTTGTGCTTGTCTGCCAAATATATTTTCTATTTTTCCGCGTTTTTCCGCGTTCTTTTTCCGCCTGGGTCAGCCCGGGCCTGTTATGGCGCATTTTTCATGCGCCGGAGGTCGCTTGATTAGAACTTGCTGAAATTGCGGTTGAGGCTGCGGAGCGAGAAGGCGAGGCCGATTCGGTAGATGCCGTAGATCATCAGCGAGATGCCGAGCCAGAGCCATGCGGTGATTTCGCCGAGGATGGGGTTGGTGATGAAGATTGTGGCGAGGAAGATAGTGGCCAAGAGGAGGATCACCATCCAGATGACGCCCCAACCGAAGAAGGAAGACATGAAGCAGGCTTCGCAAAGCGAACCTATGGCGGCGACGATCATCCAGATGCCGACGGCGTAGATGAATGCCACGGAGAGGACTGCTTCGGGAAGGCAGAGGAGCCAGACGCCGCAGCAGATCTCAAGCAGACCGAGGAAAAGGCTCCAGCCCCAGTTGAGGTTGGCGCGGGTGTTGCTGACGCCATAACCGAGGTCGAAGCAACCGGCCACGAGCATACCGGCCGAGAATATATATGCCATTACGGGGATTGAGGTCGAGGGGGAAGCGAGACACCAGATGCCGAAGCCGAGAAGGATGATGCCTGTGAAGAGCGGAATCCACCAGAATCTGGTGAGACCGATTGTAAAATTGCGTTTCATAGCCTTTATTTAAGTTTAAAGTTTAGGGTTTAAAGTTTAGGGTTTAAAGTTTAGGGTTTAAAGTTTAAAGTTTAGGGTTTTAGGGAAGGGCCTTTAGGGAAGCAGGCTGGCACGCCTAAAACCTATAATCTAAACTTAAATTCGGCTATTAAAGTTCGGTGCTGTTGAGCCGGGGGCGCATTTTTGTCAGCCTACGGCTATTTTCTTGCGCTCTTGCCCGCAGACCACTATGTAGATTCCGCGCTGCAGGGGGATGAAGCTTTCTGACGCGGTGGCTATGCCGGAGGCGGCGGGGATGCCGTCGGCAGATATTATGGAATATTGTGTCGGGGTGCCGGCGGTGATGCTGATTCCGCCGGTCGCTGTCTTTATACTCACCGTTTCGCCCGCTTCCACATCCTCTACGCCAAGGGCAACTCCGTCGATAAATACGTTTTTCAAGGCTCCGATCTTGCGCTGGTCGGTGAAGACGAAGTCGAGGTAGAGCTGCACCCATCGCTGGCCGGTGTAATACATCGGAAGGTCTACGGTCCATGTCCGGAATCCGGGTTCTGATTCCGGGAGTTCGGCGTCGGCTATGTTCATCACGTTGTCCGAGCCGAGCAGGAGTCCGCGGAGGGAGGCTTTGGCAGCTTCTGGGCCTCCGTAGATGTCGAGGGCGACAGTCACGCTTTCCGTGCCGCCGGTGGAGAAACGGGGGAATCCGATGCGCCCTTTCGTGTGGGATTCTCCGGTCATGAGGATTCCTTCTCCCTCCTCGCCTTCAATGGCAGAGGCGAAGTCGATGAATTCCCAGCGGGCGGTATACTCATCATCGGGCACAGGAGCGGTCCAGGGAAGAGAGGCGGGGAGGCCGTCGGTGAGCCGGAAATCCTCCTGATAGGGGAGGGTATAGCTTCGGCCGAGCACTTCCGAGACTACTGTCAGCGCCGGCGATTTGCCGATATTGTTGACCGGCCTGACACCTATTTCTATATATTTCTGGGGCTCGTCGGCTCCGTAAAGATATCTGAACTCGGTTACGCTCCGGATATCGCCTATAAATTCCCAGGCCTCCGGATCGTTGGAGGGAAGTGGCGAACCGGTGGTGTTGAGATAGATTTCGTAGGTGATGGGGGAGGAGGTGAGGGTGGCGGAGTGGTATCCTTTCTCGGGGCGTTCCCAGAGCAGGATCATGCCGCTGAGGTCGGGATTTGGATATGCCTTGAGGGCGGTGACGTCGCCGGGGACGTCGAAACCGGTATAGACGGAAACAGTTTCGGTCGGACCGACATCGCTGCCGATGGAGGCGCGGATGCCTATCTCGTTGACTCCCTGCTCGGTGTCGATCACCACTGTGATTCTCGAACCCGGGAAACCGGAAGACACGACCGAATTTCCGTTGCAGCTCACCCGGGCCGAGAGCCGGGTGTCATCTTCAATCGGATAGCCGGCCACGTCCGATTCGGGGAACGTAAAGCTCACCTGGGCCATCGGGGTTGCTGTGCCGTTGACGTTATAGACAGTAATATCGGAGACTTTGCCCGGAGCGTAGGTGATATCGGCAGCCGCAGGCAAGGTGAATCCCGTCGCAGCCGCGGCAACAACGCAAATAGCAAAGAGGTAAAGTCGCTCAATCATGCGGCAAATATAGCAAAAAATCCTGTAAATAGACATTTTTTATGACGCAAGCTCTAAAATCGCGACCCCTTAGGAAGAAAGAATCGGGTGCTTAAATGACGATTTTTGCAATTTTTTGTAAAAATCGCGAATTATCCGCCTGAATTCGAAAAATAATTTGTATTTTTGTGAAACTGAAATCCTCAATTATGTTAGTAAGCTTTTCTTTTGGAAACCACAAAAGTTTCAAAGACGAGAATAAAATCAGCCTTGTGGCTGATGTGGCCGATCCGAATCATGAATATTCGGTAGCCTCTTCGTTTGATTATTCGGTCTTAAAAACTGTTGCGGTATATGGTGCGAATGCAAGTGGAAAATCCAAGCTTTTTGATGCATTGGCATTCCTGAGAAGTGTGGTTTGTCCTCCCCAGATCAAGAATATACCGGTATTCGATTTTTGGAAGAGGCGTTACGATCCCTTCCGACTGTCGACGCAATCAGTTAAGGAGCCATCATTTTATGAGGTCGTGTTTCTGCTTGGCGATATTCAGTTCCGTTATGGAATTGAGTTAAATGCCGATGGCATTCTTGACGAGTGGCTATATAGAAAGGAAAAAAGAGAGAGCCTCATACTGTCGCGTAAGAATGAAGACGGTTCTCTGAAAATGAGCATAGGCAAATCATATATAAATTCAAAAGTATATTCCAATGTCGTGTCAGCGGGGATGATAACCCCTGATGTTCCCTTGCTCACTATTCTGTCGACCTTCAACGATTCTTTGTCAAAAGAGATTGTAAATTGGTTCAATCAGATGAATGTGGTGTCTGCCAATGAGTTGGTTTCCCCGGTTACGGAGCTGAAAGATGAGAATGTCAAAAGGGAGATCCTTGAGTTCATGCAGGCATTTGATTTCAATATTGAGGATCTGGCTTTGCATGAGATTAATTCTGATGCAATTCCCGACAAAATCCGCGGCATAATCGGAGAGGAAATTCTGAACGGGGATGTCTATGACGGTGTCAGCACCACTCACAGATTATATAATGAGAATTATGAAAAAGTTGGCACGAAACAGTTCATGATGGAACTTGATGAGTCATTTGGTTCCAACAGACTGTTCTGCCTGAGCCGGCCGATCTTATTAGCTCTCAAAGAGGGGCGGACCCTCCTGATTGATGAGATAGACTCCGGGCTTCATCCTTTAATAGTCTCGACAATTATCAAGCTGTTTTATGAGACCGATAATCAAGCTCAACTTATTGTAAACACTCATAATACATCATTGCTGGCTATGCCGGTGGGCTATTCATCCGATGGCAAGGGAAAGAAATATCTGTTGCGAAAGGATCAGATTTATATAGTGAACAAGAACCGCTATGGAGAGTCGAATATTTATCCCATCACTCATTTCCAATATAATATCAGGGCAAGTTTGGAAAAGATGTATATGGACGGCCGTTTTACTGGAGTGCCGTATGTTGAAATGGAGAACCTTCTTGATATTATCGGCCATGAATCATAAGAATAGAAAAGACGTCTATAAGCGGAATCTTGGAAATAGAAGATCCGCCAGACGGTATATACTGTATGTCGAAGGAGAAAACACCGAAGACAGTTATTTCAAACTCCTGAAAAAAGCGAACTGCAAGATAGTGCCGGTGATTATACGGGGACATGGAATTTCTCATTGTGTAGATTTCGTGAATGAATCGGAGAATCATTGGAATAGTATGCCTAAAGAGAGAAGGAATGAATATGACAGAAGATGGCTTGTTTTTGACGCGGATGGCAGGACAGATTTCTCCAAAGGTATAAAGCTTGCCAGAAAGAAAGGGTTTGGAGTTGCTTTTTCTAATATGTGTATTGAATATTGGTTCTTACTTCACTTTTGTGACCATGACGGACGCCCTCTTCCGATGATTCAGAACTCTCATTCAGCGGCTCAAATCCGGGAAATCAACAGATTTATAAAACAATATAATCGTAATGCCGTCGTGCCTGTGGGCGATTATGATTCGAAAAGCAAAACGATTGCTGATGACTTCTTTGATCTTATGATGGCTGATGATCCGGTTGTAAAAAAGAGTCGAATAGTATCAGCTTGCGAGCGAGCTAAATCCATTCATGAAATAAAGAAAGCCAATGGCTCGGAGTTCTCGGAATCTGTCACAACAATTTATGAACTGCTTATAGAGCTCGGAGTAATAGAGGAAACGAAAGATGGCTTCCGACTGTATCGCAAATAGAGGTTGTAAATTAGATTGCTGGCTTTCTTGCAAAGGGTGAAAATCTCAGGCAAAACCCCATAAGGAAATAAAAATTTGAAGGGGGGTATTGTGGAAATCAAATATTTGGATTAAATTTGCGATGCAGACCGCTATGAGGCCCCGGTCGAGGGGTTGGGGGCGGGAAGCTAAGACATAATGAAAAAGCGTTTATCCGCGCTGATTCTTGACGAACAGAAATTCTCGCAAAATTTCATATCAAAGTCAAGGATTGAGCAACGATGGATGCCTGCGGATATGTAATATCGGCAGCGGCTATGGCTCCGCGAGGAGCCAAACGCCGGTTGCTTTCGTTGCATATACAAGCGTAGGGCTTCTTCGTTGCCGTCCGACTTTGATAGGGCAATGCGAGAAGCCTCTGTTCGTAGGACGGTGACCGATACAGATTCCTACGCTTTTTTTTATATTAATTTCTGCAGGGGAGTCGCAGAATGCGATTACATTTAACAACATGAAAAATTTCTTCAAACTACTTCCTGCCATTTTTCTCGCATTGGCTGTGGGTGTCACCGGATGTTCAAAAGATGACGAACCGGATGATGGCAACATCCCCGACGACAAAACTGATTCCGGGACCTATGGAAAACTCGACGGAAACCTTATTACGACCGGAGGCACACGCGATGTGACCTATACCAGCAGCGTGATACTCGGAACGGTCGATTTCCTGAAAATCACGGGAGATCATACGTATGGTATCGTCTATATGGAGGCACTTAAAACCGCCGACTTTGATTATGACGGTAAGCTCGTGTATGGAGGCCATAACGGCAAAACCGAGGATGAGGAATATGAGTGCGAACATCAGCAGATCACCAGTTCAACGCTTGACGGCAAGTTTGAAAAGCAACTGGTAGGCCTGCGTCCCGCCACAGTATACTACTATCGCGCCTATGTAAGAATAGGACAGAACGTGAACTATTCAAAGGTGGAGAGCTTCACCACGCAAGATCCCTCGCCTGAAATCACATTGTCCACAGGCGCAGCTTCCGACATATATGCAGTTTCCGCTACAACATCAGGCGTCTGCAATGTAGGCAAACTGCAGGATGTCAACGAGAAACAGGAGTATGGATTTATCTATAGCGACGCGCCTCAGCTGAACACCCCCGAAAAGCTCAGTTATGACTATTATGAGCAATGGCTCCTGAACCATTTCGAAACAGAAGATGAGATTGAGCGCCCGAAAGTCGTGACTACAAAGGAAAACCTCAACGGTCGCATCAGCTGTGAAATCAACCGACTCAAACCGGGCGTGACCTATTACTACCGCACGTTCTTCAGCTGGAACGGCAAGTATTTCTATAGCCCTGAGGTCAAATCGTTTAAAGCAAAAGGTGCTGATGAAATCACAGTCGGAACCGGGCGACCCACTGATGTTACATCAAATTCCGCACGGCTGAATGCCACATTGCCTTTCTCATCGATTGGCCTTTCTTCTGTTACCGGTGGATTTATGATCTCTAAAGTATTCTCCAATTCTTCCGAGTTTGACATGAATACGGCCGCCCCCTGGTCTGAGCGTGAAGATTCCGATGCCGACGTATTTTTTGTGGAAAAAGAGATTTCCGACAAAGATTTCGATTTCGAAATAACAGGTCTGGAAGCGGAGACCACATATTATGTCCGTTCCTACATATCTCTCGGTGTCTATGACGAGGAAGAGATGTATATCTATGGTTCGATGCAGTCGTTTACCACAGAGAAGAAAAATTCTGAAGTAGTCACCTATTCCGACGGTGCTTATCCTTGGATCCAGACTTCTTCAGACACGTGGATGTCAGGTAACAAGGGCGAAGGCAACACTGAATCAACGCTGACTATCAAATTTGAACATGAAGCCGGCCAGATGCTTTCATTCGATCTTGAAGTAAGTTCGGAGTCTGGCTATGACGGTGTGGTTATCAGTGTTAACGGCGCGGCATCTTCATTGATTAGCGGAGAGCAAAATCTCAAGAGGATGTTTAATTGCAAGGCGGATGGTTCTTCAACAATAACTGTAACTTACCGCAAAGACGGCAGCGGCAGCTATGGAGAGGATTGTGCGATTGTAAGAAACATTCGTTTGGAATAATCCCCGCAATTTAGCGCTTCATACAAGCAATACCAAATAATTTAGTTCGGGTTCCTTATAATTTCGAGGTTCTTCCCCGAAATTATAAGGAACTTTTTCACCCACAGAGGCTGCCCCTGATTTCCGGAGGCAGTCTTCTGGCACATAATAAGAATCGAATGAAAACAATCGTTACTACGGCCTTTCTCTTGTTGACGGGAGTGGCGGGATTGAATGCCAAACCCTATATGATGACTGCATCTCTCGAAAACGGCCAAAGGATTGAAATCGAACTTGAGGAAGGAGAGACTTATAACCAGATCACAGAACGAGATGGAGACTCTCAAACTATTTTGATGGCCATAGAGTCGGTTTCAAATAATTACAGAGTGTTCCAAAAGCCTCTCAACATGTTGAGATCATTGAGCCTTAACGATGCCGGAGGAGTCGGTCATGTAGTTTCCGACGCATCCGTACAATGCAGTTACAAAGAGGGAATGCTGACGCTTGTCTCGACAGAACGTCCCACTATGCTAAGCATCGCAGCGCCCGACGGCACTCTCCTCATGGAGCGTCAGGTGACTTCGGAAACTGTAATCAGGCTGAAAGATCTCGGCACCGGCATCAGAATCATTACTTTCGGCGAGGCCAATTTCAAAATCCTTGTTCATTAACCTTAAGACCTTGTGACACAAGGTCTAAGCCCCGTCATTAATAATGATGATGGCGGGGTCATGAAATCCGATATCGCAATGTATAAAAAATATCTGCTATTGATTGCCGCCTCCTCGTTGGCTGCCTCTATGTCGGCGCAGGATCTTGACATACGCATGGATTACTATGCTCCTGACGGCAAACGTATAAAATCCAGTTATCCGGCTTACGACAAAACCGGATACTCTTCAATCGAAAACAACCTGTGGACTATTCCGAATATCGACAGCAGGGTGGCACGTGTGGAATTTGTCGCCCCCGGTTCAGAAAAATGTCCGGTGGAATATTCTGTCGAGAAGAAGGAGGTCAAAGTTTCTGTTGTCAGCAGCATCGGAGAGAAGTCAAAACTTCCGGAAAAGGAAGCCGAGCAAAAAATCAATTGCTCTTATGGAGAGACAATTACCTTCCGGGTTGAAGTGCCTGATGGCGAACTTCCAAAAGCGCTGGTGACTTATGTTTACACAAATCCCGGATATCCGGGTGACATCAACCAATCCCCATATAGCGTCTTGCCCTATTCCTACAGTTATTTAAACGGTTCATACGCCGCAAATAAGGAGAGGAGAGAAAGCCTTCTGAACTTAAAGGATGGACTCGCGGATTTTGTCCGTGAGGAAGATGTGCCGAACGTATGGTATCTTGACGTACAGATTGTCAATGAGCCGATGAAGATCGCGTTCTCAAGCGGACTCGCGGCAGATCCTCAATATCTGAATGAATCGATGGATAAGTTGCTTCTCTCGCTTTATGAGCAGAAACAGATTTATTATTGTAATGAAGGAATATGCTCAAATCACTCTCCCTCAGGGGAGGCAACAATAATGGATATATACGGCAATTGTCATTCCGATGATTATATTTCAAGCCAAGTAACGTATGAAGATGGGGATCATGGCATCTCCGGATTGCAAGGTTTGATGAATGGCAATCATTATTTTTGTTTCTACGGATGGGAATATTGCTATAGTATAATCTCAACCGCCAACTTTCTTCTTGATAATATTGCCCCGTTCAGGGTCACCATGACGGATGAAGAGCTGGACGTTATAAAAGCACAATTGCTTACCCTTCGGGCCAATGCATACTTCAACATTATGCGAATCTATGGACCGCGCTGGGAGGATTCAAAAAATGGCCAGGTTCTTTGTGCTCCTCTTGAAACGACGTTTAGTCCCGAATATAGGTCGCCGGCATCGATGCGGACAATCGCCGACAGATGCTATCAGGATCTTGACGAGGCTATAGAGCTTTTCAAGAGCCGGAACTACAAACGTCGGCACTTGGTTGAGCCCGATATAAACGTGGCCCGCGCTGTCAAAATGAGAGTGGCCATGCTATGTCACGACTGGAGCAATGCCAGATCTCTTGGAGCTGCCATTCTTGATCAAAAGCCTCTGATGACAGCCGATGACATTCTCGGAGGGTTCATAGATTGTAACGACAGTTGGATCTGGGGCGCCCAGGAAAAAAGATTCGGAGACCCCGGAAAATTCGGTACAGCATTATATTATTGGGGATTCGGACATCATTTTAACTGCAATGGCTCATATTCAGGATATTGGGAAACGGGCCCGGCATATATCGACAAAGACCTTTACAATTCCATACCGGCTTATGACATCCGCAGAAAACAGTTTGCGATGCGTAATAATCTGTTCCCGACGGAGCTGAACAATCGTCTCCCGACTGAGAACCTGTGGTATGGCAACAATGTAGATGCCGATAAACTGTTCTTCCTTGCAAATAATAAGTGGGAAGATTATTCCAAAGTCGTGTCAAAAGCATTTGATGAGTTCAAGCCGGAGGGAGTGCAATTTCCTCCGTTTAAATGGACCGATGAACCTGATGAAGGCAACTCAGTATATGTCCCGTTTACCTACGGGGCGAATTTGAAGTTCCTTTGTGTCACCGATCCTAAGAATGGCGGTGGCGCCGACGTATGTTTCATGCGTACGGAAGAGGCTCTTCTCTCCTATGCCGAGGCCAGCTATATGCTTGGCGATGAAGAGACGGCCCGCCAGCTCCTCGTGAAGCTCAACAAGACCCGCAATTCAGGCTATACCTGCACCCTTGGCGGTAAAGATCTCTTCGACGAAATCCGCAAATATCGTCGTATCGAGCTTTGGGGAGAAGGCCATTCATGGTTTGATGCGAAGCGCTGGAATCTTCCATTGAAACGCAACATCTATGATAAGTCTGATGTCCATTCGGGTAACTGGCCGGCCTCGTATGCGCCGGAAGTTTCTCCCAAAGCAAGCAACGGCTGGCGATTCCCCGTTCCGCGATATTATGTGGAATGGAACAGCCTCATTGATGTGGAAAAGATGGGATATAAAGACGTAGTTTATTATACTACTGAATCTGCTCCGGCAAAAGCGCCGGTTGCAACCCCGCGAAGCGAGAAGTTTCATAACGGAGACAGCTCCATGCAGAAAATGAAACGATTTATCGGGGTGAAGGGCTGTGAACCCTCTAATGAGATGCAGCCGTTCATCAATTTAGAATAGGGATATTCAGTTAATGGCGGTGCCGGAGGTCAGCTAAAGTCGCTCAGGCA
>CAJMNI010000021.1 GCA_905214735.1 uncultured bacterium
TCCGTGGTCAAGCGGACTTCGGCCTCGGGGGTCACGCCGCCCCGGTTTTTCCATCCATGCCGTATGACCGGCCTTTCCCTCCGGTGATGATGCTCTCGAGGCTGATTCGCGAGAGCATCGTTTTCCCGTCGAGATAGTCGTAGACGTTGCGCATCGACTTATAGTAAGTTTCGGCACTCCAGTCCCATGCGCCGTCGGGGGTCATTCCTGAATAACCGAAGGAATATATTGCGGTTCGTTCGGGGCGGACGTTGGCCGAGGTCAGCGCATAGCGGTCGAAGGGGAATGTGGTCATAGTGGAGCGGACGCCGTGGATGTTCTGGGTGGTTAGAGCCGCACCGGCCTTGAGGTTGTGGCAGTCGTTGATGTAGAAGGTGACGCTTCCTCTCGGTTCGGGATCGAAATATGTCTTGGCTGAGAAATCGGGAGTTTCCTCGGCGATTGCTGAAAAGGCATGGGCATTCCTTTGGGAAAGAGCTGAGAAAAGCGAGAGCCTGACGCCGGCTGATATTGCCCAGCGGTCGGAGAGTCGACCGTCGTAACCGGCCCAGATGGCGTTCTGCCAGCCTGACCTGATCTCGAGCATCCGGTTGCCGTTGACTTTTGCGTCGGCCGAATTTACGCGCAGCAGTTCGGAACGCAGCCCGAACTCGAGCGAGTGGTTGTCGGAGAGGGTGAAGAGGGCGTTTTCGTTGATCGAGAACGAACGTATGTATTCACGGAGTTGCTGGCGCGTGTCCATCATGTCCATCACCATGTTGGTGGTGTAGTTGGTCACGGCGGCGGTGGTGAGGAATTTCCAATTGTCGCCACTGCGTGCGCTCCAGTTGACGCTCCCCGCCAAGTTGCCCCAGTGCATCTCCATCAGGTCGGAGACGGCGAGATTGTCGCGGGCGGCGAAGAAAGAGAAGTCGACAATATTTGATGAATCGGCAATATATCGCACCTTTACATTAACGTCGAAGAAGTTCATGACCGTGTGGCGGTATTTGGGAATCATCTTGAGAAAGAGGTCGACGTATGATGTTCGCGCGGCCACGGCAAAAGAGAGCTTCTTTTTTACTATGGGACCCTGGGCTGACAGTTTGGCGTTGAGCAGTCCGATAGTTCCCGAGAAATGATAGCCGTCGAGGTCGCCGGGTTTCATTGTGGTTTCGAGCACAGAGGATGTGGCGCCACCGAATCGGACCGGAACGGGACCTTTATAAAGGGTGGCGCGGCTCATGGCGTCATCGTTGAACGTCGAGAAGATTCCCATCATGTGAGCAGGGTTATAAAGGGTCATGCCGTCCATTTCGACGAGGTTCTGATAGGCGTTGCCGCCCCTCACTTCAAAACCTCCCGCTCCGTCGGCTTCGTTACGTACGCCGGGTAAAAGTGCAATAGATTTCACTATATCTGTTTCACCGAAGAGTTGAGGTGTGACGGCGAGTCGGGAGAGTTCGAGATTTTCGCTGCCGATGTTGGAGGTCAGTCTTTGGCGAGCCGATTGCCCGGTGACCACGACTTCCTGAAGGGATCTGGAAAGGGTGGTGTCGGAACCCTCCTCGGCCTGCGCCGCCATCGCGGCGGCGCAGAGTGAAACGATGCTGAAATTTAACCTTAATCTCATATCTTACCTTATCAAATTAGAGAAACTGTTTGTTCGGGTTTTGATGTCGCAAAATTAGGTAAAAAAATCATGCTGAGTAGAGAATTGAGATGAAAAGGGCGTTTTCGTCGACAAAACCGGACTGAAAAGTTAATAATATCTTCTCCTAAAACCTAAAACCTAAATCCTACCGCCTATAACATATAACCTAAAACCTAAAACCTACATCGACTGTATTTTATTAGCATTTATTTGGCTTCTTCGACCAGAATTGCCTGCCGATGGTATCTCTCTGAATATTAAGAAGTATTTTTGTGGTATTTGACTGAAACAAGAATTTTTTGAACTAACGAAACAACAGCATATATCATGAAAAAATCGCTTTTATTTGCGGCCGGTCTGCTGATTGCCGCCGGAGCATTTGCCCCGGTCCAGGCGAAACTGAGAATGCCGCATATCTTCACTGACAACATGGTGATCCAGTCTGACACCTTAGCGGCCGTATGGGGAAAGGGTACGCCGGGGAGCAAAGTCATGCTCCGCGGATCGTGGGGGGCGAAGGCATCGGCTACCGTCGGACGCGACAGTATCTGGCGCACACGTATCGCCACTCCTGCTCCTTCTTACGAGCCCTTGACGCTGACAATCAAAGATGGCAGCGACGGATCGGCAATCACGCTCAGCAACATCCTTTCGGGCGAAGTCTGGATAGCATCCGGACAGAGCAACATGGAGATGCCGCTGCGTGGATTCTGGAACCAGCCGATAGAGGGAGCGGCCGAGGAGATCGCATTCAGCCGGAAAAACGGCCGGGGCATACGTTTTGTTACCGTTCCGAAATCAGGTAGCTACGACCTTCAGTTTGACTTCGCGGGAAGCTGGCAGGTGGCAGATCCGTCGACGGCGGCAGAATTTTCTGCTCTCGGCTGGTTTTTCGCTAAATCGTTGCGCGACATCCTGGACGTTCCGGTCGGAATAGTGGCCTGCGCCCACGGCGGTGCGAAAGTCGAGGGTTACGAACCGGCGGAACTTATCGCCAACTATCCCGACCGCAACATGGAAGCCGAACGCAATGATCCGAAAATCAATCTTTGGGAACGTGTCGGCGTGATGTATAACTCGATGATACTTCCGATAGCCGGCTATACGGCCCGCGGTTTTCTCTGGAATCAGGGTGAATCTAATGTGGGCGGTCATAAATATTATGGCGCCCGTCAGGCCGACATGCTCGCCCACTGGCGCATGCTTTGGCAAAACGACGGAATGCCATTCTATTTCGTGGAACTTCCCGGCTGGGACTATGGAAATGTTCGCGGCATAGATGCGGCTCTTTTCCGCGAGGCTCAGCAGAAAGCTGCGAAGACGACTCCAGGGGCCTATATCGTCTGCACGAGCGATCTTGTATATCCCGACGAACCCGACGATATCCATGCCCGCAACAAACGGAGCATCGGAGAAAGGATGGCCTGGAGCGCCGCCACGCATACTTACGGCATGAAGGGATTTCCCGTGACCTGTCCGGAATATCGCGAGATGAAGGTCAGCGGATCCGAGGCAACGCTTTATTTCGACAACGCATGGAATGGCTTCACACCCAACGACGCTCTCGAAGGTTTTGAAATCGCAGGGAAAGACCGCAGGTTCTACCCGGCCGATGCCCGCATCGACCGCGACCGGCTCACCATCATCGTCAGCAGTGACTCGGTGAAAGATCCGAAGGCTGTGCGTTATTGTTTCCGCAATTTCGCCATCGGAAAAGTCCACGATCTGATGGGAATGCCGCTCGTGCCGTTCCGCACAGACTCCTGGGAAGGCGTAGCACCCGGCGATGTGGCGCAGAACCGCGACAGGATGGTGCAGGTGGAAGGAAACGGGTTCCTGCTCTCCGGAAAGCCTTATCATTATGTCGGCACCAATCTATGGTATGCGCCGATTCTGGCTTCGACCGGTGAAGGTGGCGACCGCCAGCGTCTCGCCGCCGAACTCGACTCGCTTCAGGCGATGGGTGTAGACAATCTCCGCATCCTGGCCGGCGGCGACGGCAACCGCTATATCGACAGCCATATCTGGCCGACGCTTCAGAAAGAGCCGGGAGTCTACGACGAAAAACTCCTTGAAGGCCTCGACTATCTGCTCGCCGAGCTGGAGAAAAGAGGAATGCGCGCTGTGATCTATCTCAACAACGCCTGGGAATGGAGCGGCGGTTACGGCACATATCTCGAATGGGCGGGCCGGGGCGAGGCTCCTGTGCCTCTCCGCGATGGCTACGACAAATATATGAAGCATGTGAGCGCCTTCGTGACCGACGAGAAAGCCAAGGCTCTTTTCGAATAGCATCTGCGCAACATTGTCGGTAGAATCAACAGCATCACCGGGCGTCCGTACGCGGAATCCCCGGCAATAATGGCATGGCAGATCGGCAACGAGCCCCGCTGCTTCGCCGACGCCAACAAAGAGGCGTTCAGGAAATGGCTCGTGGAATCGGGGAATGTGATCAAAAGCATAGATCCCAACCATCTCGTTTCGGTCGGCAGCGAGGGCCGTCACGGCTGCGAGAACGACATCAACCTCTGGGCTGCGATTCATAACGACGATGCCATCGACTACGGCACGATTCATATCTGGCCCTACAACTGGGGCTGGATCAAACCCGAGACGATGACGCAGGATGTGGATAAGGCCTGCGAAAACACCGCGGCTTATATCCGCGACCACAGCAAGGTCTGCGCCAAACCGATAGTGCTCGAAGAATTCGGTTTCCCGCGCGACAACATGGCCACCGAACCGGGATCTGCCACCACGGCCCGCGACCGCTACTATGAATATGTGTTCGGCCTCACCGGTTCCGACGGCCCGCCGAAGCTTGCCGGAGTCAATTTCTGGGGTTGGGGCGGCAGTGCTGTGCCGAAGCATAAGAGCTGGAAACAGGGGGATCCATATACCGGCGATCCGGCGCAGGAAGACCAGGGGCTTAACTCGGTGTTCAGCGCCGATCGTTCTACTATTGAAATCATCCGCAGAGCCAACAGGTAAAAACTCGAATATCAAACAGCGGGCGGCCGATGCACTAATCTGCAGCGGCCGCCCGTTTTGTCGATATATTAACTGATTGAAATATGCGTTTCAGATATTGCCCCGATTGCGGGAAGAAATTAAGTTCGAGAGACCTCGGCGACGACAAGGATGTGCCCTGGTGCGACGTTTGCGGCAAACCATGGTTCCCGATATTCTCCACATGCGTCATTATGCTCGTTCACGACGGGGAAGGGAATGTTCTTCTTCTTCGCCAGAATTATATTTCCACGCGCTATATGAACCTTGTGAGCGGCTATATGACTCCCGGGGAGAGCGCGGAGGAGGCTGCGCGCCGCGAGGTAGGCGAGGAGACCGGTCTCGAGGTCAGGGATTTGGAATTCGCTGGCAGCTACTGGTTTGAGAAGAAGGGGCTGCTGATGATAGGCTTCTTTGCCCGAGTGGACCGGAGCGAGACCCATATCTCCACGGAGGTTGATTCCTGCGGATGGTATGCCGCCGCGGAGGCGCCGGGACTGGTTCATCCCGCCGCGAGCGTTTCGCACACGCTTGCCGACCTCTATCTTCAGCGCGTCATGTCGGCGATGTAAGTCGCCATGTCCTTGTCGCCGCGGCCTGAGAGGTTGACAACAATCACGTCGCCGGGATTGAAACTGATTTTTTCCAGAGCGGCCACGGCATGGGCCGATTCGAGGGCCGGGATGATTCCCTCGCTGCGCGTCAGGAGCATGGCGGCGTCGAGTGCCTCGCGGTCAGAAACGGCCACCACCTCCTCGCGGCCGGAGCTGGCGAGATGGGCGTGGAGCGGACCGATGCCGGGATAGTCGAGGCCGGCGGAAATCGAATAGGGTTCGGCTATTTCCCCTTCGGGAGTCTGCAGCACTACGGTTCGGAATCCGTGGATCACACCCTCGGAACCGTTGGTGAGAGTCGCGGCGTTGCGTTCGGTGTCGGCACCCATTCCCGCGGCTTCCGTTCCGATGAGTCTTACGCGGGGATTGTCGATGAAATGATAGAAGGCTCCCGCTGCGTTGCTCCCTCCGCCGATGCATGCCACTATGGCGTCGGGATAGTCGCGGCCTGTTTTTTCCAGAAGCTGACCGCGCATCTCGCGGCTGATCACCGACTGGAAATGGGCCACCATCTCCGGATAGGGAGCCGGACCGACGGCGCTTCCGATAAGATAGAAGCTGTCGGGATGCGCACACCAGTAGTTGATCGCCTCGGTCACGGCTTCCGTCAGAGTCTTGCTGCCGCTTTCCACCCCTACAACTTTCGCGCCGAGCATCCGCATGCGCTGCACGTTGGGCTGCTGGCGCTCGATGTCGACGGCCCCCATGAAAATGGTGCATTCCATGCCGAGCAGGGCGCAGACCGTGGCCGTTGCCACGCCGTGCTGTCCGGCGCCGGTTTCGGCGATGATGCGGCGTTTCCCCATGCGCTTGGCAAGGAGCGCGAGTCCGATGGCGTTGTTGATCTTGTGAGCGCCTGTGTGGTTGAGATCCTCGCGCTTGAGATAGATCTCGGCCCCATAACGTTTGCTCAGAGTGTCGCAGCGGTAGAGGGGTGAGGGACGCCCCACATAGTCGCGCAGGAGCGTGTCCATCTCGGCGAGAAACTCCGGATCCTTGCTGTATTTTCGGAAAGCCGCCGTTATTTCATCAACTTTCTCCTTGAGCGCTTCGGGGATGTATGCTCCGCCGAAAGAGCCGTAATAACCTTTTTCATCGATTGCAAAACCGGATTTGAGTGTGTTTGTCTGCATAATTATTTTGTTTTTTGTTAGAGATTTTAGGTTTTAGGTTTTTAGGTTTTAGGGAAACTTAAAACATAAAAACACCAAAAAGAAACGCCGAAAGAGCGAGACTCAATCGGCGTGATAGTGGAAACCCTGACGGAGAGTGGGAAACTCTTATGGCATCCGGCCACAGCACAATAACTGACAGCCACCGATTGAATCAACCGACGGGCGCCACCAATACTTTCCGGAACCGGAGAGATGGATTGATATTGCAGCTGAATGTTTCATAAGATTCAAATTGCGTTTCTTTTTGGATTGCGGTGCAAATTTATAACAAATTTTCGAATATTCAAACAAATTCTAAATAAAAAAGTTTGAAAGCCTAAAAATTTCCCTAAATGGATAAGAGCGATGCCTGCAAGTCAAGGGTCGCAGCTATGCGAGTAATGTCAGAGAATGAGTTCGTAATCGGTTACGTCGAGCCAGCGGTCGAATTTTCGACCTACTTCTTTGAAATAGGATACCCGTTCGAAGCCGAGAGATGCGTGGAAATCACAGCTTGCGAGGTTGTCGCCGGTGATGCAGGCTATAAGAGCGTGTGTGCCGGCCCGGCGGCTGGCAGAAATCAGCGCCTCCATAAGTAGACGTCCGATGCCACGGCGCCGGTATTCCGGATCGACGTAGACAGTGGTTTCCCAGCAAACGCGGTATGCTTCGCGAGCCTTCCAGGGATGGGCGTAGCAGAAACCGATAATTTTCCCCTCATCTTCGTAAACGAAATAGGGGCATAGCTCCGTGACATCGGCAATACGTTCTCTCATCCGCTCGATTGACAAGGGATCCTTCTCAAAGGAGATGGTGGTGTGGAGGATATAATGGTTGTTGATTCGGGCGATGTCTGCGGCATCGTCAATAGAAACTTTGCGTATCATGATATATGAACGCTGCCGGAGGCTCTCTTATGCGGAAAAGAGAGCCGAAATTTCATAAAGATTTTGTAACTTTGCAGATTGGTAGAAACCGGAGATGTGGCAACAACAACCACTCTCTGAAATCTTAGACCTTTGTCACAGAAAATAAATGGAAAAAGATATAGAAATCGACGGACTGAAGATGCGTTATGACGAGACCGGTCCGGAAAGCGGCCGGCCTGTCGTGCTGATGCACGGCTGGGGGTGTCAGCATTCCACGGTGAGGTCGATTGCCGCCCCGCTCGAAAAGGGGATGCACGTATATAACCTTGATCTTCCCGGACATGGATCCTCCGCCGAACCGCCCGAGGCGTGGGGTGTGGAGAAATACACCGAATTTGTGGAAAAATTCATCGACCGTCTCGGACTTGACGATCCTGTGCTGATAGGCCATTCGTTTGGCGGACGCATAGCGATCCTGATGGCCTCGCGGCGCCCGATAACGAAGATGGTGCTCGTCGACGCCGCCGGCATAAAACCCCGGCGCAAACCGAAATATTATATGAAGGTTTATTCCTTCAAGCTCGCCAAGAAGCTTCTCCCCCTGCTGCTCGGTAAGGAGCGTGGGGAGGCGAAGATTCAGGAACTTCGGGGAAAGACCGGTTCTGCCGACTATCGCAACTCTTCGCCGATGATGCGCGCCGTGATGAGCCGCTGCGTCAACGAAGACCTGAAGCATGTGATGCCATCGATCAAGGCCTCTACACTTCTCGTTTGGGGCGAGAAAGATACCGCCACGCCTCTCAAAGATGCCAAATATATGGAAAGCCATATAAAAGACGCCGGTTTGGTATCCTTCCCCGGCTGCGGCCATTATAGCTTCCTCGACAATCCGATAGGATTCCGCGCCGTGATTCAGGAATTTTTTAAAGATGAACTTTCTCGGCGCTGAAAAGAGATGACGCTAAGAAAGTGATAAAAATGCAATATAACGCACATTTATACTAAAATATATGTTAGCCTACGCAATAGTGATCTACGCCATCTGCGGGATCTACATGGTGCTTAACTTCAAGCACGACATCCAGATGTTTCAGCAGAACAGTTACCGGATTCCGAGATTCTGGAAATGGCTCCGTCCGAACATACTCAATTCCTGGCGTCTTGTTGACATTGCCTGCCTTCTGCTGATGGTCGGCATGCTGGCCTACGATGCCTTTGCCGCGCTGGCAGTGGCAATCGTGGCCGTGGTGAAGATCGCCATGATCCTTAAGAAAAAATATAAGAAACCGCTGGTGATGACCCGGCGGGTGTGGCGTCTTTACTCCCTCATAGCTCTGCTTGCCGTCGGCGCGGTAGTGGCTGTGGCTCTTCTCACCCGCGTCAATGGTATTTATCTTTATCAGTATAGTGGATTGGCGCTCACGGTTTCGACCGCGTTGCTGCTCTGCATCTTCTCGTGGGTGCCGATGCTGATTGCCGACATCATCCTTATTCCGGTGGAGAAGATGATCCAGCAGCGCTATATCAACGATGCGAAGCGCATCTTGCGCTCTATGCCCGATCTGACGGTTGTCGGCATCACCGGCAGCTACGGCAAGACCAGCACGAAACATTATCTCACCCGTATCCTAAGCGAAGAATTCGACGTGCTGATGACTCCCGGTTCGTTCAACACTCCGATGGGAGTCGTTAGGACAGTGCGCGAGCATCTGAAGCCATACAATCAGATTTTCGTCTGCGAGATGGGTGCCAAGCAGCGCGGCGATATCAAGGAGATTTGCGATATCGTGCATCCGCAGATGGGCATCATCACCGCAGTAGGTCCGATGCATCTCGAATCGTTCAAGACAATCGACAATGTCTGTGCCACTAAGTTTGAGCTTGCCGACGCGCTTCCGGCCGACGGTGTGGCCGTGATCAACAATGACTTCGCACCCTGCGCTGCCCGCCAGGTGGGCAACACCCGCTCGCTGCGCTACGGCGTGACAAATCAGAAAGATACCGACTATCGCGCCGTCGACGTGAAATATACCCCTTCTGGCACATCTTTCACTGTCGAAGGCCCCGACGGACTCAGCTTTCCGGTGTCGACACGATTGCTTGGCGAATGCAATGTTTCCGATCTTCTGGCTGCGATAGTGATTGCTTTAAAACTCGGCGTGACGCCCGAAAAGATCCGTTATGCGGTGGGAACTATCGGCCAGGTGGAACACCGCCTCAGCATGAAGCAGACACCCGGCGGGGTGACAATTATCGATGATGCCTTCAATTCGAACCCGGCCGGTTCGAAGATGGCCGTTGATGTCTTGGCTCAGTTCACCGGCGGCAAGAGGATTATAGTAACTCCCGGCATGATCGAACTCGGCAGCGAACAGGAGAACCTCAACCGCGAATTCGGTAGATATGTCGGCGAACATGTAGACGTTGCCATCGTGGTAGGGGAATATAACCGCGACGCCATAGTCGGCGGCATCAAAGAGACCGACTTCCCGGAAGAGAACCTCCATATAGTCGACAGCTTCAACGAGGCTCAGCAGACGCTCTCCTCAATCCTCAAGCAGGGCGACACAGTCCTCTATGAAAACGACCTCCCCGACACCTTCAAGTAATGTCTGATTCACGCTCAAAAGTAAATTTATCTAATTATTGGGAAAATTTTGCCGGCAACGGACTGCTTTCGCGCAGTGTCGTTGTCGGCATTTCCATTATCGTAACACTCTATTTTGCCCTTGAACTGGGCGAATATCTGAGAGAATTATTCAGTCCTGACATCAATGATTTCGGCTATTCGGAGCTGATGATAAATTACCGGGACGGTTTCGTGCGCCGCGGATTGCTCGGCGAAGTTATCCGGTTCTTTAGCGGGCCACGGGAATTTCTGTTATCATTGTGATTCAGACGATATGCGTGGGAGCTCTGGTATTCGTGATCTGTTATTTCTTCCGGAGATTCTACAAGATGGATCTCAACTGGTGGATCATCGCCTCGCCTCTTCTTTGCGGCACAGCTTTTTTCTTCATCAGAAAAGACTGGATGCTATATGCTTTGCTGATTGGCATCTGTTCGCTTCTGAAAAATGACAATCCTGGAAGAAAACGGGGAGCGATTGCCTTAGTTCTTGCAATAGTCGGTCTGTTAACCCATGAAGCCTTTTTCTTCTGGGGTATTCCGGTTGTGATTCTGGCGCTGGTCAGGAATAAAACAACTCGAACGGAAGGAATCGTCGGGCTGGTGATTTTTGCGGTCATCTTTGCAATGACGTGTATTTTCAAAGGCTCGGAGGAACAGGCCCGGATGATTGTTGAGAGTTGGAAAGGATTTCCCGGTTGTGAGAATGTAGCTTTTGATCCGCGCAACAGTCTCGGAGCATTGGGGTGGGATCTTGAGGATACTGTCCGTATGCATATAAGACGGAATTTCAGCAACGGTTATCCGCTGTGGTTTGTGGCTCCGTTGCGCCTTTTCGTTGCGCTGTTTGTATATTATTTCCTATCCAACTTTCTCTTTACGTTCAGACGGAATAACTCCAACGCAGCGGATTCAGAAAAAACGAGTTTCTCTGCGCTGTTGCTTTGCAATTTCGTGTGCATGATCCCGATGTTTATGTTTCTCAGCAACGACTGGGGGAGGCTTTATCAGTATGTGGCAATCAGCACGTTTGGCGCCTATATCACGCTAAGCCGCGTGAAATTTCTGAGTCTGTTCCCGGAGAAAGTGCTTGTTGGCGTTGCGAAGTTCAACAGTTGTCTTGAAAAAATAGCTAAGCCGAAAGCCTGGCTCATGACTGTAATGTTGCTCCTGATGACGGTAAGACCATGGCATTTCTCTCCTGAATTATACCCCGAACGAACGATTATCGGTTCGGTCATCATCCGCGTCGCGAGATTTTTTTCGCTGTTATGACAGCTTCCAGTCGTGAGATTTCCCTGATATTTGCGAGAAATATGAAAAATATGGAGAAAATCTCAAGAAAATGCGGAGAAAATTTTGCAGGGTTAAGAAAAATTTTTAACTTTGCAACGCAAAGCAAAGGAAATAGCCTTTAATTGATTTGCAACCGGGGCATTAGCTCATCTGGCTAGAGCGTTTGACTGGCAGTCAAGAGGTGACGAGTTCGAGTCTCGTATGCTCCACAAGAATAAAAGAGCATTGAAAATCAATCTGTTAGATTGTAATTTTCAATGCTTTTTTCGTTTGTTTAGTTTGTTTTGTGCACGTTTTGTGCACGCTGCTGATGCTCCGGGTGTGTCGGATATAGAAGGCCGTATTACTGAGGCTGGCAGTTGAAGCAGAGGGAAACCCGCTTCGGGGTTTATGGATTTGGATTGGTGGGCCGTGGGTTGACTCGAAAAGGGCACAAGGCCCTTTTCTCGCTAACCCCTGGTTTCCGAGATGCAGCCCGCTTCGGGGCTGGTCGTGCCGGCGGACGACTGCCTGACGGACGACTGCCAGATTGTGCTGGCGGACTACTGCATCGTTTGCTACGGAGAATAAAGAATATCTGGTTATAGGGGCTTGTGAGAATAAAAGAATATTACGGACGTTAAAATTAATAGGATGTTCCTGAGGAATCCTTGCGGAATGCTTTGCGGAACGCCTGCGGAAAATTAATTGTTTACCATGAATCCGGCTGAACTGAAAAACAAAATGAAGTCGCTCTGGAGGGATACCTTCCATGATTCCGACGCCTATATAAATCTCGTTTTTGACAATTATTTCAACCCCGATCTGCTCGAATATGAGGAGATGAACGGGGATGTCGTGGCAGGCCTTCTCGGCGTGCCCTACAGCTTCGGTAATTCCGACCGGCAGGTGAGGGGGCTTTACCTTTGCGGACTCGCCACCAAGCCACAATACCGCTCGCGCGGCATCATGACCAGGATGCTTGCCCGCATAAATGAGAAGGCCCTCAAAGCGGGTTTCGCATTCACGTTTCTGATCCCCGCCGACGCGGGTCTGAGAAAGTATTACAAGGACCGCGATTACGTCAATGCCTTCTATCGGATTGTGGATAATTATACATCTCTCCACGATTTCGACCGCGAATATGATTCGATTCTTCTTGAACAAAAGGAGAAGGTTTCGACCCTCAAAAGGAAGTATTATGAGTCGTTGCAAACTGGTAAAATCAGTATAGATTCGCGCGATGATGATACAATGTTGCAGGTCGGAAAATTGATTGAATCGAAGGAAAAAGGTCAGCTCGACCTGCGGATTATCCACTCGGAAAAGGATATTGCAGCGCTGATGGAGGAGGCCTTGGTGAGCAAAGGTATGATTTATTATGTCAAATCGCAGTCGGGCGTGGTGACGGGAGCCGCTTTCGTCGACCCTCGCGACAAGTCGGAAATCGACATTACCCGTATCTTTTATAATGATCAGGGAAGCAAATATAAATTGCTCGACAAGATCAAGCGCGACAATCCCGACAGCGCTCTCCAGCTTTTCATCTCGTCGGTGGAGATGGATAGAAAGGCATTGTGGATGCGAACATACGGTTCGTATCTGCCGGAGGCGCCTCAGGCCGGTGCGATTTCGATGACGGAAAGGGTTTATTCCCTTGCAGCGCATGCGAGAGTATATGGAATGGCCCGAATTTTGAATATTCACGAGATTTTAAAATTTCAAGCCGAGGGGCGGAAGGAATTGAAATATTCGATTCTCATGAAAGGGGATGATCCCTACGTTGTGGAGCTCATTAAGGTGAGAGATGGCAAGGTTGACGTGAAGAATCTTACATACGACCAACTCGACGACTGGCAGGCAGTGAATGTGATGTCACAACGTCAGATCGGGGAGATCCTCTTCCGTCGCCATGACACCGACAATGTCATCACCGACGCACTCGGTATGCCGTCGGTCTGCGCATCGGCATCCTTGCTGCTTGACTGAGTCGGTAAGTTTGCATCTCCCGCCTGTCATTGCTCACTTGCCGCTTTTGGTGAGATAGGGAAGTGGGTGATAATCGGATGTGGGATTCACTTAGAGTCTAAAAGATTGCTATAAGCGAAGAATATATAATAAAAATGGTCAAAAAGCCCGGATTCATGCGAATTCGGGCTTTTTTATGCCCTGATTTTCTAATTGAAGTCATGACGGGAGGCTGTTTGCGATTGTTTAAGTATCAGTAAATAAGGATGTTGGGTTGCAATTTGATGTGAATTAAGCGTCTGAGAATTGAATGAGAATCAGGAAACGGGAGATTGCACGGGAATTTTGCAATTTGAATTTACAAATTCAAATTTTGCATTCCGGAACTGATGGGGGAGTTGTTGGTTGAAGAGCGGTCAAAATTCAAATTGGTCAAATTGGAACATTGGAAAATTGCTCCCTGGGTGATAAAACCAGAGATTGCAAATCTAAACTTGCAAATGGTAATTTGAGAATGTAATTGTAAAAGAGCGGCGCAAAAACCTTCCTAAGCCCTGTTTCAAATGTGAACGGATTGCATTCGGAATTAGCGATAAAAGGATCGTAAATTTGCGTTTAAACGCTGTTTAAATTTGCAAAATATTAGTTTAATATTTATTAGTATTTAAGGTAATAGGTTGAAATATAATGGTATAGCAATATTAGCTAAAGTGAAATGTAAGAAACGGAAAGATTGGGGTTGGCGGTTGAAGTAGACCGGAGGATATCATTGTAAGTGGCGTATTATGTGGAAAATGGAGGTGTTGTTGAAGCGTCGGTTTAAGATTTGGAATTTGCGTTTCTGAGGTGCTTTTGCAGGATGTAAATCGCTGTTTACAGATTGGATTCGGTTTATTAATTGCAATTTTACTTTGCAATTTGCAAAATTAATATTACATTTGCATATTGAATTTGAAAATCGAAACAGGCTAATGGAAGAGTATAATGTGGCAATTCGTCTAAAAGGCTTCATCGAGTCGCAGGGTTTGACCAATTCCCAGTTTGCCGACCGATGCGGCATACCCCGCCCCTCTCTCTCCCAACTTCTGACCGGGCGCAATAAAAAAATCAGCGACGTACTGGTCGGCCAGATTCATCACGCCTTTCCGAAGCTGTCGGTTCTCTGGCTTATGTTTGGCGAGGGAAATATGCTGGTTACTGATCAGAGTGAAGCTGCTGCTCCTGCAGGTGACGGTGAAATGTCGATCGATTTTCAAAATTTCCCCACCGATTCCTCGGAATATGAAAAATATCGCGCTCAGAACGGCTTAAATGCACCCAAGGAGGGGCTCTCAGCCCGCATAAATACTGGGGTTCCGGATGATTTGAGAATCGCGGAACTGGAGCGTCAAATAGAGAAAATGCGCAAAAATCCGAGGAAAGTGTCGCATATCACGGTCTATTACGACGATTCTACCTTCGAGACGTTCTATCCTCGGAGGTAACGGGGCGATTGTAAGGGAAAGTCGGAGATCTCCAAAATATCAGAGCTATAAGAACTATCCGAGCTGTCAGCGTATGTCTGACGGCTTGCAGATGGTATATGCCTGTCGTTAGGAAGATGGTGTATGCTGGTCGGAAGGGAAACCCACTTCGGGGTTTATCACTTTTGATTGATGGGCTCCGGGATGACTCGGTTGGGCACAGCCCAACCTTGCTATCCGGGGTTACCGAGATGCACCCCCGTCGGGACTGGCCGGCCTATTCTATTTTTTTGAGGTTTCGAGAAGCAGCCCCGTTGGGGATGGACGGCTTTTTGAGGTTTGCGAGAATCGCAAATTCTGAACAGATAGCCATACTTTTTCAAATATTCGATTCTCGTGAAATTCCTCTTTTTTTGATGTTTTTCGGGGGATTTTGATTCGCTGTTATGGATTTCTGACTAAAATGTATAATAATCTATTTCTTGGAATAAATATTGATACTTAGTCTTGGGTGGCCTGGCTGGAGGGAAACCCGCTTCGGGGTTTATGGCTATTGGTTGATGGACCCCGGGTTGACTCGAAAAGGGCTTTGCCCTTTTCTCGCTAACCCGGGGTTACCGAGATGCAGCCCCCTTGGGGCTGGTCGTCTGCTTGTTGTGCCTGAGCTGGCGGGATGTTGGCTATTTGCGGCGGCGGGGTTTGGCGGGCGTCAGGATTGGGAGCGATAGGTTGTATTTGAGGGTCAGGACGCGGATGATGATGATTGTCGCCGCACACGACATTCCCTGCAGGTATTGATTCCCTCCCAATAACATTATCCCCCAATAAACCAATGCACCGGCAAAACAGGCCATGGCATAGATGTCTTTGCGAAACACGAGCGGTTCTTCGTTGATCAGTATGTCCCTGATCACGCCTCCGAAGGCGCCGGTGATGATTCCCATCACCATGGCTGTCCACATCGGATAACCGATTGCGAGCGTCTTCTGAATCCCTATCACGCAGAAGAGTGCCAGTCCGATGCTGTCGAACACAAAGAGGATGCGATCCTTGCTCACAAGGACGCTCCGGAAGATGATCACGCAGATAAGCGAGAAGGCTGTTTCTGCGAAATACGACCAGTTTTGCATCCAGAAAACCGGTATGCCGAGCAGTATGTCGCGAAGCGTGCCGCCTCCGATGGCTGTCACAAGTCCGACGGTGAAAGCGCCAAACCAGTCGAAATTCTTGGTGGCAGCAAGACGGATGCCGCTTATCGCGAACGCTATAGTGCCGATGGCTTCAATTATGAATAGGAAAGTATGTTCCATGTCTCTCTTTCCCCACAATCAGGTGATGAACAATCTAAGCTGGCTTGCTGTATGCAGCCACATCAAGGGTAATTATGTTTTAGGGCACATATACTGCCCTTTTCTGATTGTTTTATTGCCATAGGCCACGGCGTGGGCCGGGCAGGCGTGATAGCAGGCGAGGCAACCGATGCAACGGTTGTCCCATCGGGGACGCCTGTCGTCAGTCATGTCGATGTTATCTATCGGGCAGGCTTGCTCGCAGCGGCCGCAACCGATGCAGGCGTCTGTGGAATGCCATTTTTCGGGTTTTATCCCCCATTTCATGAAACGGGGATATATCACGTTTGTTTTAAATCGGGCGAAACTTCCTTTTTTGAAATCCGTTTCCCACCGGCGCAGGGATATGCAACGCGCGATATGCTCAATTCTTGCAGGCGCGGCGTCGAGCTTGCGACTCTCCAGATCCGGTGAGTCTACGTCGAAACCGGGAAGGAGAACGTAGGTGTTTGGCATTATAATGCTCCATCCTCCGGAAGCCTGCAGCCCTTTTGCGGCCAACGCATTGGCGAGCATTGCCGGCGCGTCGCCTGTCTCATCGCCGCATGACATCACCCACCAGACAGGAATCTTCCTTTCCTTTATGCGATTGAAGAATCGGTCGGGGAGCGCCTGCAGGAAATCGAGCATAATCTCCGGCACACCCCAACTCCACACCGGGAATAGGATTCCGAATGTATCGCCCTGCCATTCGAGAATTTCGGCCTCGACATCTTGGATGAAGATTGGGAACTCGCCAAGCTTTTTGGCGAGTTGGAGGGCTACATAGCGGGTGTTTCCTTCAGCGGAGAAATATAGGAGCATCGTGATTAGTGAGTAGTGATTAGTGAGTGGTGATTAGTGATTAGTGGATGAGGGCGGGGATGAAAATGTTAAAATGGCTTCCGCTTGATTGGCGGAAGCCATCTGTTGTTCAAAATCAGTTTGCCGGTGAAACCGGCTTCATAATATCCTCGATTCAGCCTAAGGCCTTTTCAATTCAGCCTCGGGTCTCATCGCATCAGTCTCAGGCCTCTTCGTTCTGGGTAACTTCCGGAGCGATGAGCTTATATCCCTTGCCGTGGATGTTGATGATCTCGATCGAGGGATCGTCGCGAAGCAGCTTGCGGAGCTTCGTGATGTAGACGTCCATGCTTCGGGCGTTGAAGTAATTGTCGTCGATCCAGATTGATTTCAGCGCATAGTTGCGTTCGAGGATATCGTTCATGTGCTGGCAAAGGAGAGAAAGGAGCTCCGACTCCTTTGTGGTGAGCTTCTGGGTCTTGTTGTCGGCGATAAGGGTCTGTTTCTGGGTGTCGAAAGTATATTTCCCGATCTTATAGACAGTGATTTCCTTATCCTTCTTCCCCTTCACGCGGCGCAGGATCGCGCTGATACGCGACACGAGCTCTTCCATCGAGAAAGGCTTGGTGATATAATCGTCCGCACCAATCTTGAAGCCCTGAAGCACATCTTCCTTCAGGTTTTTAGCTGTCAGAAATATGATGGGCACCTCCGAATTAACGTTTCTGATTTCCTGAGCGAGCGTGAATCCGTCTTTTTTAGGCATCATCACGTCAAGCACGCATAGATCATATTTCTCTTTAAGAAAGGCCTTGTAGCCCTTGTCTCCGTCGGGGTAGAGGTCGGCGTTAAAGCCTTTTGCCTGAAGGAATTCCCTAAGGAGCATCCCGAGGTTTTCCTCATCCTCGCAGAGGAGTATTTTTAGTCTGTCATCCATATCTTAATGTTTTCTTTAATTTAATAACAAATGTTAGCACAGAATTCCGCACCGTGAATGCGAAATAATGGTGAAAAGGTCGAAAAAACATCCTTATGCCGCTCTTTTTTTTCAGGCATCGGCTTTCTCTTCCTTGTGGTTACCGTTTCCGATCAGAGGGAGGCGGATGATGAAAGTGCTACCCTTGCCGAGCTCGCTGTCGACGCTGATCTGGCCGTCGAAGGCGGAGATCATCTTCTTGACATAAGCGAGGCCGAGGCCGAACCCTTTTACATCGTGGCGGTTGCCGGTCGGCACGCGGTAGAATTTCTCGAATATATGTTTCACATCTTCCTTGTTGATACCGATACCGTTGTCGGCCACCCGGATTTCGAGCGTCGACGGGTCGGGGTTGGATGTGGTGATCTTGAGCTGCGGGTCGACATCCTCCCTCATATATTTGAGAGCGTTGTCGAGGAGGTTGAAAATCACGTTGGTAAACTGGAGCTCATCGACGAAAATGTCCGATTCCCGGGCTCCGAGGTCGGTGACGAGCTCGCCTCCCTGTTTTTCAACCTTGAGCTTGAACGTATTGGCCACATTGGCGATAGTGGCGTTGGCGTCGACTTCCTGGAACTTTAGGGTAGAAGAGGCTCCGTTGTCGAAGACCGAGAGCTGGAGCACCTTCTCCACCTGAAAACGGAGGCGTTTAGACTCCTCGGTGATCACATCGGAGAGGTGAATAAGCGATGATTCCGATTTGCGGATCGAAGGCTCGTGGAGCATCTGCCCTGCGAGCGAGATGGTAGAGATCGGAGTTTTGAGCTCGTGAGTCATATTGTTGATGAAGTCGCTCTTCATTTCGGTGAGTTTCTTCTGGCGGAACGCGAGAATCACCGTGTAGAGGAACACGAGCAGAAGGATCAGGGTGAAAGCGAGCGAAGGGATTATGAAACGCACGCTTGAGAAGATATAGCTCTGCTTGGTGGGGAAATCGGCGTCGAGCAGGCATGGGGTATCGGTGTTGCCAAAAAGCTGCACGGCATAATTCCCTTTCTTCTCGGGGCGATAGCCTGAGGTGGCGTAGACAAGCTCGTTGCGGTTGTTATAGACCGCGATGGCGAAAGGCACCTTGAGGCCGTTGTTGGCAAGCTGTCTGCCGAGATATTTCTTGATCGCAGCGGAGTCTGCACGTTCGGCCACCGGACGGCTGCCCGAATCTCGAAGAATGGAGAGGATCACGTCGGTGAGCAATCCTTTCTGATAGAGATATTGCTTGCGGATCACCTCCTGCATGTTGCCATAGCGCGTGGGGATGTCTTGCGTCACGGTCGAAGAATAGGAGAGCGGAAGATCTTGCATTTTGGAACTTTCAATAGTTGAATAGCCCGAAGCGCTCCCCGGATTGGTATAGTCATCGTAGACACTCGACTCGATGATGTTGACGTCTTGCTCGAGAAAATGGAGAGTCTCCTGCTTCTCGAGATATTGAGATGTGGCCGACAGCGAACGCATCACTCCCTCGCTGAACTGCGCCTCGCGCATCTTCACCATATTTTCAAGATACATGATCTGGAAATATAGCAAAGCCAAGAAGGTGATGAGCATCACTATAGTTAGCAGCCAAATTAGCGATTTTTTCATTTGTCAATGGTTTCCTCTTTGGTTTTAGCGGTTGTATGGAATAGATGTTAACCCATCCTAATTTTAGAACAACCTGATAGCCACGGAGTGAATGTTTTAACAGTTCGGTGCAAATTTAACATTTAAATGTGAAAACTGCAACTGATTTTCACAATTAGACAAGGAAAAACCAAAAATGTTTATTAATACCGCAAAATATGTAACGCGGCAATGTGTGGGCAGAGAGGAAACTGCAACAGTAATAGAGCAGATAAATTCACGTTTTTTATATAATGAGAAAAATTTATTTACCTGCAATTATAGCCGGCGCGTTGCTGACGGCTTCTTGTTCGAAAGATGATCCGAAGCCTAAGCCTGCCTCCGGCGTTGAGAGCATGACGCTCATTTATGCTGTCAACAGGAGTTCGCTTTCAAGCGACTTCAGCGACGATTCCCGCGAGATGCTTTCGGCTATGGCGGCATCGGGCGACGAGGCTCACAAACTATTGCTTTTCCGCACCGACTCCGAGAGCGAATGCGGACTATACGAGGCTGTGGCCGACAAAAAAGGGGTGTATACGTTTGAACTCCTGAAAAGATTTCCCCGCGATGTCACTTCCACGGATCCTGAGCGGCTGGCGGAGGTGGTGGATTATGCCCTTTCGCTCTATCCCGAAGCTCGCAAGAACCTATTCTTCTGGGGACACGGCATGTCGTGGAATCCGACTTTCAGCGACCATCAGGTGAAGATCGCTCCCAAGGATGCCGATCTTCCGGAAGCATACGGTTACGGAGGGGAATATGGCGGCGCTATCGGCGGCTCCACCGACTGGATGGAGATCACCGAACTGGCCGATGCTTTGCCTGACGATGCGTTTGATACCATCTGGTTCGACTGCTGCTATATGTCGGGGATAGAAACCATCTATCAGCTACGCGACAAATGCGATTATTTCGTGGCATATCCTACGGAAGTGTGGCAATACGGCCTTCCCTACGACCTGGTGCTTCCCTATGTGATGACAGATAAGCCTGATCTCGTGAAGGCGGCGCAAACATTTTTCGACTATTATTCCGCTTCGGGCGATCCGGTCACCGTAGCTTGTCTGCGGATGGATAAAGTGGAGCCTGTGGCCGATGCTGTGAAAAGAATATATGCCTCCGGAATCGGAACGCCCAATCTCTCTGAAGTGGCGAATTATTCGAGATCGTATAATTCCCCCTTCTACGATCTGACTCAATATGTCGGGAAGGTGGCGGAGGCTAACGGATGCGGCTCCGAGCTCCTGGAGGCTTACCGCAAAGCAATGTCTGAATTTGTGATCTATTCGGCCTGCTCGCCCTACGACTTCAACAGTCGCCCATGGAAAAATCCCAATCTCTCGGGAATCAGCACGCACCATTATCAGGGGTTAAATAATAAAGAAGAGGCATTTTATAGCACTTTGGACTGGTATAAGCGCGTATACTGACTATGACTGAGCGGGAGTGCAACCCCTTTGGGGTTGATACCCTTATATGTGAGCCCGGGGGTAAGGATGGATAGGGACAAGCCCTATCCATCCTTACCCCCGGTTTCCGAGATGCAGCCCCGTCGGGGCTGGGAGTGGCCTACCAGCGCGGCCTGTGTCCTCAGCGAATCACCTTGCGGCTCTTGCCGTTGCTGCGGATGATATAGATGCCGCTTTCGCCAATCTTGTCGACGCGCTGGCCGGTTATTGTAAATATCTCTTCCGGTTCATTCTCCCCGATGCCCGAAATTTCCTCAATGCCGCTGCCGGAAGTGATGAAGAGTTTGCGCGTGAGCGGATCGAAAATCATGCGTTTGCCGGAATTCGCGCTGCTCATCACGAGGTTTCTTCCTGTGGCAACGAGTGTATACTCCTTCTCTGCTTCGGGAGTTATCTCTTCCGTTTCGCCACCGAAATCGATAGTGCTCCAGTCGGCGGAGGCAATCTTGAAGTCGCCGGTGAAACTGATGTTCTCCATTTCCCATTTGCTGTCTTTCCACACCATCGGGTCGGAGGTCGACCAGTTGTTGAAGTTGCCGCGGACATATACCTGTTCGCCAGGGTCCTGGCTGAACGAAGGTTCGTAGCCCCACTGTTTGCCGAGCCACTTGGCCGAATTTTTCACAAAGTTTATGGCGGATTCCGCTTTTGCCACGACATTGCTGTTGCCGTAGTCGGGCCAGCGTTCTTTGTCGCTGTCGGCGGCCTGACTCATATCTTCCGCATAATCCTTCATATATCCGAAGAGGCTTTCAAGCTTGTTGTCGCAGAAATCCTTCCAGACTTCCTTCACTTTCTCCTGAAACGCGGGGAATTTATAGAGTTCTCCTATCCAGGTCTGATTGAACGCCGGCTCCTGCCAGATAAACTTGTCCTTGTTGCCTCGCTGGAACGAGTTGCCGAAATCCCAGACCGGGCCGAATTCCCATTTTGCTCCCTCGCCTGCATCCTTATAGATATAGCAGGAGCCGTGATACGACTCGCAGTCATCCATAAGCTCCTGCACGATATAATAGCGGGCGGCAGCGTCGAGGTCCAGTATTGCTTCGAGTGAGGAAGCATCATTCTTATCGGCGGAATAAATGGCGCTGTTGAGTGCCTCCATCTGCTGCTTAAGATAATTCTCCTGCTCTGCAGAGAGCACTTCCGGACTCTTATAGGTGAAGATTATCCTTTCGCCGTTACCCTCCGTGATCGAGACGTGGGGGTCGGTGTCGTAGTTGTCGATCTCCACGAGCCAGCCTCCTTCGACATTGGCTGTGGCGTTGTCCTCCTGTTCGGTGATGTTGACGCGGTTGCTGTCGATGCGGATAGTCTCGGTAAGGAAATAGAGGCCGATGTAATCGCCGTTGAGCACCACCTCCACCGGGGCGTCGGCCGGAGTATAGGCGAGTCCCATAAGTCGGCTGAGTTGAAATCCGGTGATGTTACGCATGAATCCGAGATGGTCATCGGCGTGGGCGAGGATGGCAAAGTGCTTGTTCTTGCCCATTCCCATAATCTCGGTCTTCTTGTCGAATTTCAGTTTGTAGGGTTTTTTGTCGAATTCGGTCCAGGTGTAATTGCCGCGGCCTTTTATCGTGAGGGCTACGGGCGCTTCGGCTGAACCGAGCGGTTCGATCCCTTCGGTGCCGTTGGTCTCGAGATAGCAGGTGGCGTTGAGGTAATCTTCTTTGGAAACGATGGGAGCATTGTTTTCCGTGTTGATGCGGAGCACAGGGATTGTGCCCGACGGATCGACGGCGAAACATAAAGTTCCGACGGCTGCCATGGCGGCTGCCGTGAGTAAAATTTTGTTCACAATTCGGATATTAAAGTTAAATGTTAAGCGTCTTGAAACAGGTAATAAGTCAGAATTTCGATTTTTGAATTTTGAGGGGAGAGGCGGGTCTTAAAGATAAACGGACGGTTTGAAGCGATATTTCAAACCGTCCGTTGTAAATTCAGAAGTCAGGCATTATTTGTTGACCTGGAATTTGTTCCAACCGTTTTTGAGGTAAGCCACTGTCTGCTCTGCGGCAGCTACGCCGGCGTTGAAGTTGGCTTCGGCTGTCTGGGCACCCATCTTTTTGGGAGTGAAGAATACGCGGGCTGCGAATTTCTTCTCGAATTCCTCGGCGGTGTCGGGGCGGATGTCGCTCACGTAGCGGAGGTCGGGACGCTCCTCGAGAGCCTTCATCAGGCCGGGTTCGTCAATCACTTCCTTGCGGGCCGTGTTGATAAGCACTCCACCTTTCGGCATTTTCATTACCAGATCGTAACCGATTGAGTTGCGGGTCTCGGCTGTTGCCGGGATATGGAGCGAAACGAAATTGTTGTTCTCGAAGAGTTCTTCGGGGGAGTGAACCGGTTTGACGCCTTCGCCTTCCATGATAGCGTCGGGCACGAATTTATCGAGAGCCTCGATGTCCATTCCGAAACCTTTGGCGATGCGGGCCACGTTGCGGCCAACCTGACCGAAGGCATAGATGCCGAGTTTTTTACCTTTGAGCTCGGAGCCTGATTTGCCGTTATACTGGTTGCGGCACATCATGATGACCATACCGAACACGAGCTCTGCCACTGCGTTGGAGTTCTGGCCGGGAGTGTTCATCACGCAGATGCCGTGGGCTGTAGCAGCCTCGAGGTCGATGTTGTCATAGCCGGCGCCGGCGCGGACAATCACCTTGAGGTCGGGAGCGGCGTCCATGACAGCGGCGTCGATTTTGTCGCTGCGCACGATGAGGCCGTTGGCGTTTTTAACAGCCTCAAGGAGGTCGGCGCGTGTGCCGCCTTCCACTACTTCAAGCTCGTTGCCCGATGCGTTGACCGTGTTCTCAATAGCCTTAACGGCTGCCGGAGCAAAAGGTTTCTCCGTGAATACCAATATTTTCATAGCTGGATATTACTGTTTTGAGGGTTACGATGATCAATGTTTGGCTTCGAATTCCTTCATGCAGTCAACGAGAGCGAGCACGCTTTCTTTGGGAAGGGCGTTATAGAGGGAAGCGCGGAAACCGCCGACGGATCGGTGGCCCTTGATGCCGACCATGCCTTTCGATGTAGCGAAGTCGAGGAAGTCTTTCTCGAGCTCTGCATATTCGGGATTCATCACGAAGCAGACGTTCATGATCGAGCGGTCTTCTTCTGCAACTGTGCCGCGGAAGAGTTTGTTGCGGTCGATCTCATCGTAGAGGATGGCTGCTTTTTCGAGGTCGCGGCGTTCCATTTCCTTGACGCCACCTATGCGTTTGTATTCGCGCAGAGTCATGAGGGCGCTGTAGATCGGGAGCACCGGAGGAGTGTTGAACATCGAGCCTTTCTTGATGTGGGTGCGATAGTCGAGCATCGTCGGGATCACGCGGTCTACGTTGCCGAGAGCCGATTCCTTGATGATGACGATTGTCACGCCAGAGGGAGCGAGGTTCTTCTGGGCGCCGGCATAGATGCACTCATATTTGTTGACGTCGAATTCGCGCGAGAAAATGTCGCTCGACATGTCGCATACCATCGGGATGGGGGAATCGTAATCCTTGCGGGTTTCGGTTCCGTAGATGGTATTGTTCGACGTGTAGTGGAAATAGTCGGCGTCGGTGGGGATTGTGAAGTTTTTCGGGATATAGTTGAACTTGGTGTCTTCAGAAGAAGCTACAACGTCGACCTCTCCGAAAATCTTTGCTTCTTTGATGGCGTTGGTTGCCCATGTGCCGGTGTTGATATAAGCGGCTTTTTTCTTAAGCAGGTTGAACGGAACCATGCAGAACTGCATGCTGGCGCCGCCTCCGAGGAAGAGCACGTGATAACCTTCGGGAATGTGGAGGAGCTCTTTGGTGAGGGCTACTGCCTCATCGACTACTGCCTGAAACTCCTTGCTGCGGTGCGAAACCTCGAGGACCGAGAGACCGGTGTCGGCGAAATTGATCACTGCTTTGGCGGTTTCCTGAATTGTGTAGGGGGTCAGGATGCTCGGACCTGCGTAGAAATTGTGTTTCTTCATGATTTTTGTGAAGTTTTGTTAGGTTTTTAGGGCAGGGGCCGGAAGGGGAAATCCCCTGTTTTGAGCCCTGTCCGGGAGGTATTAGAAATATTTTTTACAAATATAACCTTAATTATTCATTTACCCAAATTATTCCGTTTTTTTTCGATTTATGGAGGTTTATTCTATAGTCGGGCCTGAGGTTTTTTCCTGTTTGCGCATGTGCGGTGCACGGCTGAGGCTGAAAATTGCGGCAATGATTGAAAAGAGGAGTGCGGCGAAAAGACAAGCCGAGGAGGGGTGGCTTCCGGGTGTTGCCGACGCGAAGATGAGGGTTACGAGGGTGGCGCCGAATGTCTGGCCCACGAGCCGGGCTGTGCCCTGCATTCCGCCGGCCCCTCCGGAGCGTTCGACAGGCACAGCCTGCACCATCGCGATATTGTTGGGGGTCTGGAAGAGGCCGAATCCGATTCCGCAGAGGGTCATCCGCAGCGTGATGCCAAGAAGCGAGACGTCGCCGCTTCCGACCATTACGATGAGCGATACGAGGGCAATCGAGTAAAGGAACATTCCGGCGGCCGCAGTCACGCCGGGATTGAAACGGTCGGCGAGCCGGGCGGCAAAGGGGGCGGTGATCATAGTGGCTATCGGCCAGGGGGTGATTAGCAGGCCGGTGGTGAGAGCCGGAAATCCGAATCCCTGCACGAAGAGAAAGGGGAGCGCGATAAGGGTGACGCTCTGGGCTATGAAGGAGCAGACGGAGGTGAGGATGCAGAGGGTGAAGAGCCGGTGGCGGAAGAGATCGGTAGGGAGCATCGGGTATCGGCGTCCGCGCTGACGGCGCACGTAGAAGAAGCCGATTGCGGCTCCGGCTGCGAGCAGGACAATGTTTAGGGTGGCATCGGCGGAATGAGCCAGATTGCCGAGCGCGAGAAATATTATGCCGAAGAAGAATGCGTTTTCAATACCGCTCTTCCAGTCGAAAGTCTCGTGTTTCTCCTTTGGGGGATTGGCGGGAAGCAGTCTTTTGCCGATTATGAATGCGAGCAGACCGAGGGGAATGTTGATAAGGAAAAGCCAGCGCCAGGATGCTACCGAGAGGATGGCGCCCGAAAGAGTCGGACCTGCGCCGGAGGCGATGGCGATCACCATGGCGTTGAGGGCGAGGCCGCAAGAAAGCACTTCTTTAGGGTAAATGAGGCGTGTGAGGGCGATGTTGACGCCCATCACGCAAGCGGCGCCGGCGCC
Organism: uncultured bacterium; assembly: GCA_905214735.1. Taxonomy (GTDB): domain Bacteria; phylum Bacteroidota; class Bacteroidia; order Bacteroidales; family Muribaculaceae; genus Lepagella. Next base: position 25,999 of record CAJMNI010000021.1, read on the forward strand.
TTGGAGAGTGCGCGAGGCAATAAGCATGGGGAACCCCGAAGAAGCCGAGCAGAGGGCGGAAGCTATCGTAAAGATGGCCACTCCCCAAAGGAATATGCGCCGATAGCTCTGGAGGTCGCCGGCCGAGGAGAGGGGGAGAAGCAGCATGGTGATGGTGAGCTGATAGCAGGTAACGATCCAGACCGACGCCGCGTCGCTCACTCCGAGCTCATGACCTATGGAGGGAAGCGCAACGTTGACGAGCGTGCCGTCGAGCACGGTCATCATGAGCACCAACAGCACTGCCGTGATGGATGCGTAATTGCGGATGTCGAATCTGGTTCTGGTCATTCCGGATGCCGGTCGGTCGGAAAAAAAGCGAAGGCCGCCTATTTTTTGAGGCGGCCTTCGCAAGAAGGTTTAATCGCGTTTTTGCCGACGCGGTAATATTTTTTATCAGATCATTTCGCTTTCAACCGGGGTTTCCTTCACCTCTTCTTTACCTTTACCTTCCTTGATGAAGAATACACAGAAGGATCCGAGCACGAGCGATATTCCGGCCACGAGCATCATCAGATATTCGGGAGCGAGAGCGCCGGGAGTGCTAAGGAGAGTGAGGATCCAGCCGCCGGCGAGAGCGGCAACGATCTGCGGCACGCAAATCGTGCAGTTGAAGAGGCCGAGATAAGCCCCGATGTTGCCGGAATGGAGCGAATTGGTGAGGATGGTGAAAGGCCATGCGAGCATTGCTGCCCAGGCGCATCCGATGAGGATGAAGGCCACGAAGAGGAGCCATTGGTTGGTGACGAAAGCCGTCATGATGAAGCCGGCGGCGCCGAGCAGCAGCGAGAGCGTGTAGGAGAATTTCCTGCTGCGGAAGCGCGGGAGAAGCACAGCCCATGCCACCGAACCCAGAGCCTGGACTGCATAGAGGAGACCTACCCAGTTGCCGGCGGCGTTATACTGCTCGGAAGCGGAGTCGAGCACCGTGCGGCTGATGTAGCTGCAGTCGGCGGCCGATGCGATTTCAACTGTCTCGGAGTCGCCGAGGTCGTAAGTGCCGTCGGCCTGACGGTTGGCGATGTCGGCCATGGTGAGCTTGAACGCTCCCTGCTCTGTGGCGAGGAAATCGCCGACTTTCTTGCCGTGGTCGATCACCATGCAGGTGTCGTTGGCGATGAGATATTTGGCTTCGTAGTTCTTGCCCTGGTAGCTGATGCCGGGATAGCTCTGCACTTCGGGTGTGCTGAAGGCGTTGTGGGCCACGGTGTTGGTGGCGTAGGTCCAGAGGAAGAGGAAGGCGAACCAGCAGAAGAACTGCACGAGGCCGACGGTCCAGAACGTGGTCGGGGCGTTTTTGAGAAGCTTGATGACATTGGTCTTCTCCTTCTTGCCTTCGCTTTCAACCACTCCATTATATTCATTATAGAGCTTCGGAGGCCATTCCTTGATTTTCGCCAGCGAATAGACCACGCAGAGAAGAAGCACGATGGCGCCGATATAGAACGACCAGATCACCGTGTCGGGCACCTGGCCGGCGTCGGCCACGTTTTTCATGCCAAACCAGACGAGGAGCATCGGGAGGATATATCCCACGATCGAACCGGCGTTGCAGAGAAACGACTGGATTGAATAAGCGAGGCCTTTCTGCTTCTCGTTGACCATGTCGCCGACGAGCATCTTGAAGGGCTGCATGGCCATGTTGATCGAAGTGTCGAGGAGCATGAGCGCCACGAGACCGAAGAGAATTGCGGTCGAGACATTGAAATGGAAGCTTCCGGAATTGGGGAGCATGCACATCACGATGACGGCCACGAGGGCACCGGCAATCAGGTAGGGGAGACGGCGGCCGAAGCGGTTCCAGGTCTTGTCGCTGGCCATTCCGACCACAGGCTGGACCACAAGTCCCATCAGCGGGGGAAGAATCCAGAAATAACTTAAATCGTGGGGGTCGGCGCCGATTGTCGTGAAGATTCGCGACACATTGGCGCTCTGGAGCGCATAAGCGATCTGGACCCCGAAGAAGCCGAAGGAAAGATCCCACAGCTTCCAAAATCCTAAATCGGGTTTAGTTCTCATGAGTATAGTTTTTTGTTGTTATGGTCAGTCGGTTCTGATCAGGGAATATAAAGTTAGTTTTACTCTTCTCTTATCTGCGAATAGAGCCATGCGATCTCGTTGGCCCAGTTCTCGTCGTTGGGGGTCTCGAGGATGATCGGCATGTTGTCGAATCGGGGATCGTTGACCAGACGGATGAAGAATTCCTCTCCAAGCGAACCTTTGCCGATTTCCTCGTGGCGGTCGATGCGCGATCCGAGCTGGCGCTTGTTGTCGTTTAGATGGAGCGCGCGAAGATAATGGCCGCCTATAACGCGGTCGAACTCCTCCCATGTCTGCCTGTAGCCATCCTTGTCGGCAAGGTCATATCCGGCGGAATGCGAATGGCAGGTGTCGACGCAGACTCCGATGCGGCTCTTGTCTTCCACATGGTCGATGATCCGGGCGAGATGCTCGAATTTCCAGCCGAGATTGCTACCCTGGCCGGCTGTAGATTCGAGCACGGCCGTCACTCCCTGCGTCTTCCCGAGGGTGATGTTGATGCTTTCGGCGATGAGGTCGAGGCAGTCGTCGGGATCCATTTCGTTGAGATGCGATCCGGGATGGAAATTGAGCATTGAGAGGCCGAGAGCCTCGCAGCGCTGCATCTCTTCAAGAAAAGACTTGCGCGACATGGCGAGCTTTTTCGAATCGGGACTGCCGAGATTGATGAGGAAATTGTCGTGGGGAAGAATCACCGAGGGTGTGAAGCCGTTAGCGCTGCAGTTTTCGCGGAAGGCCTCCGCCGTCTCCTCGGAGATGGGTTTGCTCGCCCAGCGCGAACTCCAGCCGGTGAAAAGAGCGAATGCTTTCGCCCCGATGGCGGCGGCATTGAGTGGGGCCTTGTCGACTCCCCCCTGCACGCTGACGTGAGCTCCGATATATTTCATGGTCAAACAGGTCTAATTATTATGTTTCGCACTCCCCTGACCGGGCCGGATGTCGCTCCGGTCGGGGCATTGTTGCAAAATTAACGAAAATTTTGCGAATTTTCTTTGCACATTGCGGTTTTTTAGCCTGCTTTATATTATTTTTGCTGAAAAATATGAAATTTGCGCAATAAGATATGGAACTTTCGAAGGCAAAGCTATCTGTCTATTCTTCCTTATCGTCGGCCAAGATGCGTCGTCGCCACGGTTTGTTTATAGCCGAAGGTGAGAAGGCTGTGGCCGACACTCTCGGCTCGTTTGAAGCGGTGTCCGTGGTGAAGCTTCGGGGCGCGGCGCTTGGCTTCGATCCGGGGAAAGCTGCTGTCTTCGAAACCGGGGAGCCGGAAATGAAGAAGATTTCTAATCTTGTCACACCCTCCGATGTAGCTGGCATTTTCAGGCTTCCGGAAGAGGAGATTTCACTTTCGGCCGACAGCGGAAGCCTCTATCTGATGCTCGACGGCGTGCGCGATCCCGGCAATCTCGGCACCATTATCCGCACATGCCATTGGTTTGGCGTCCGCACGATTTTCGCTTCCTGCGATTCGGCCGACGTGTTCAATCCGAAGGTGGTTCAGGCCACGATGGGGTCGCTCGGACATGTGAAGGTCATCTATTGCGATCTTGGGGAAGTCATTGCAGCCAACCCCGGCATGCCGGTCTACGGCACACTTCTCGAGGGGGAAAACATTTATCAGGCACCTTTGTCGCAAGGAGGTTTCATAGTGATGGGCAATGAAGGAAAGGGAATTTCAGATCAAGTCAAAGCGCTTCTGACGCGGCCTCTCAACATTCCGCCGGCATCATCCGATCATGGGGAATCGCTCAATGTGGCTATAGCCACGGCCGTCGCTCTTTCGCAGTTCCGCTGCCGGCAAGCGGAATGACAATCATCTGATTTCGCCGTTGACTCCGGGAATGAAAGCATCTTCGAGATGCTCCATGGTGTAGTCCTCGCGGGTTCCGGTCACGGTGATGATGTCGAAACGGTATTCGTAGGGGAAGGGAAACCTCTCCATATATATGTCGGCGCCTCTAACCATTTTGGTGCGTTTCTTGCGATTGACGGCTTCGAGCGGCTGCTGGTTGTCGCCTTTGCGAGCTTTCACCTCCACAAAGGCCACGACTGTATCTTTTCGGGCTATTATGTCTATTTCAATCGAATTGCCGCATCTCCAGTTGCGCTCGCAGATGACATAACCCTTGCTATATAAATAATCGGCGGCCAGTTGTTCCGCTTCCTGACCCCATTCGAGATTCTCGTGTCCTTGCTTTACTTTATCCATACTCTAATAAACGAAGACGGCGGCACAATATGCCGCCGCCTGCCATCTTTTTTCTATTTTCAGAATGCCTTGAAACTCATGTCGAGCCCCTTGACGCTGTGGGTGAGGGCTCCGACGGAGATGAAATCGACTCCGGCTTCGCCATACTGACGAAGATTTTCGAGAGTGATTCCGCCCGACGATTCAGTCTCCACTTTGCCATCGACGAGCTTCACGGCTTCGCGCGTGAGTTCGGGAGTGAAGTTGTCGAACATGATGCGGTCAACCCCTCCGTGGGCGAGAATCCGGCGGATGTCGTCGAGGCTGCGGGCCTCAATTTCGATACGGAGGTCTTTGCCTTGGGCCTTGCAATATTCGTTGGCGCGGTCGATCGCTTTCTCCAGGCCTCCGGCGAAATCGATGTGGTTGTCTTTGATCAGGATCATGTCGAAGAGTCCGATGCGGTGGTTGGTTCCTCCGCCGGTCTTCACTGCCTCCTTCTCGAGCATGCGCATTCCGGGAGTGGTTTTGCGGGTGTCGAGCACTCGGGTGTGAAGTCCGTCGAGTTCATTCTGATAGCGACGGGTCATTGTGGCCACGCCGCTCATGCGCTGCATGATGTTGAGCATCGTGCGCTCGGCGATGAGAAGCGAGCGAACCGATCCCTCGGCAGTAAAGGCGATGTCGCCTTTCTTCACCTCGGCGCCGTCGCCGATCATCACTTCCATTTTGATGGAGGGATCCACTTTATGGAGCACCTTCTCCGCGATTTCCACACCTGAAAGGATGCCGTCTTCCTTAATGATGAGACGGCTTCTTCCCATTGCGTCGGCCGGAATGGTCGAGAGTGTGGTATGGTCGCCGTCGCCGAGGTCTTCGGCAAAGGCGAGGTCGAGCAATTCGTCGATAAGTTGATCTTTAGTTTTCATCTTTTTCTTGGTTTTACCCGTTTATTTCTTTATTCCGTCTCTCTCGAGCAGGGCGTCGACGGTCGGTTTTTTGCCGCGGAAGCCTACGTAAAGCTCCATCGGATCGACAGTATCGCCGGCCTGAAGCATGTGGAGGAACTTGTCGGCTGTCTTCTTGTTGAAGATGCCGGTCTCCTTGAAAGCCTTGAAGGCGTCGGCGTCGAGTTCCTCGGCCCATTTGTAGCCGTAGTAGCCTGCAGCGTAACCGCCGGAGAAGATGTGACCGAACGAAGTGGATGTAAGACACCCTTCCACCGGATCGAACACTTTGACGGGAGCCATGGCCTCAGCTTCGAATTTCTCTATGTCGGCCGAGGCGCGGAGCGGCGATTCGATAGTGTGATAAGCCATGTCGAGATAGCCGAAGCCGAGCTGGCGCATCGTGGAATGGGCTGCGCCGAACTGCGAGGATTTCACGAACTTGTCGATGAGCTGTTTCGGCATTTTCGCACCGGTTTTGTAGTGGCGGGCGAATGTGTCCAGGAATTCCTTCTCGGTGAGATAATTCTCATTGAACTGGGAGAAGAGCTCTACGAAATCGTGGTCGACGTTGGTGCCGCTCAGGCTCGGATAGGTTGCTTCAGACGAGAGGCCGTGGAGAGCGTGGCCGAATTCATGGAGGAAAGTCTCCACCTCGTCGGAGTTGAGGAGCACGGGCTCCGAACCGACAGGTTTGGTGAAATTGCAGACAATCGATATGATCGGGAGGGTGCGGTTCCCCTTGTCGTCTTTGACTTCGGAACGGTATTCGGTCATCCATGCGCCGGGGCCTTTGCCCGGACGGTAGAAGAAGTCGGCGTAAAGGATGCCGAGCAGGTCGCCGTTCTCTTTATAAACTTCGTAGACGCGCACGTCGGGATGATATTTGTCGATCTTGTCGGTCTCCTTGAATTTATATCCGTAAAGACGGGTGGCGAGTCCGAACACACCCTTGATCGAATTGTTGAGTTCGAAATAGGGGCGGAGTTCCTCTTGATTGAATGCGTAGCGGTCGTTTTTCAGTTTGTCCGACCAGAAAGCATAGTCCCAGGGCATGAGCCGGAAGTCTGCTCCTTCAGTGAGACGGGCGTAATCCTCGATCTCCTTTAGCTCGGCGCGCATGGCGTCGGTATAGCTCGTGCGGAGGTTTTCGAGGAATTCCATCACGGTTTTCGGATCTTTTGCCATTGTGGTCTTGAGGCTGTATTCGGCGTAGTTCTTGTTGCCGAGAAGGTTTGCTATTTCAAGACGCACGTTGGCGATGTCTTTTAGGATGTTGGAGTTGTCGAATTCGCCCGAGTTGTTGGTTCCTCCGTTGAGACGGTAAAGCTTTTCGCGCAGGTCGCGACGGGTGGAATACATCAGGAAGGGAGCATAACTCGGGCGGAAAATAGTGACGAGATATGAAGTGCCGTCATCCTCTTTTCCTTCCTCCTTGAGTGTCTCTGCAGCGGCGGCGCGATAGGAAGTCTTGATCGATTCGGGGATGCCTGTGAGGTCGCTCTCCTTGAGCCAGAGGCGGCGTGCAGGATCTTTAATGGCGTTGGAGACATTTTGCGAGAACTTCACGTTGAGGTCGGAGAGTTCGGCGGAGAGACGGCCGTATTTCTCGCGGTCGGCTCCCTTGAGGAGCGCTCCCGACTGGAGGAAGTTCATGTAGGTTTTCTCGGTGAGGCGGCGCTGCTCGGGAGTGAGCGACGTGTCTTTGTCGAGATTGTCGTAGACCTGGCGGATGCGTTCCATCAGAGGCTGGTTGAGCATGATCTCTGTGGAATGCGCCGAGATTGCGGGAGTCAGTTTGGCGAGAGTGTTCATGAGCACAGTGTCGCCGAGAGCCGATTCGAGGTTGCTGAGAGCGAGCACCGAACGGGTCAGCACCTCGCCTGAGCGGTCGAGGGCTTCGATTGTGTTTTCAAATGTCGGGATGCTGCGCTGGTTGACGATTGCCTCTATCTCCTCATTCTGGAGACGTATTCCCTCCATTACGCCTTCTTCGAAGTCGGCGGCTGTAAGTCGGGAAAGAGGCAGGGTGCCGTAAGGCCCTTTTGGCCCGTCGATGAGCGGATTGTTGGCCGCTCCCTGAGCCGTACCTGCTATTGTCATAAGTGTCAATGCGGTTAAGGAGTTTATAAATAGTCTTCTCATATTCGTGGTGAAAGGTTATAATTCTGTTAGAATGCTCCCTCCGGGAGAGAAAATTGAGCCGGGGGCAGCAGGAAATCAGAAACTGACTCCGAAGCCGAGTTTGGCGATATAGATATATTTCGTGTCGAGTTTGGCGATTGCCTGATGGTTCTCGTTGAAATATCTGTAACCCGCCGAAAGTATCATGTAGGTCCGGGCCCTGCGGCTTTGCGAAAAGTTGACTCCTAAGCCGACGGCGCATGTGAAGTCGCCGAACGTGTCGGCGTCTTTTATGGTGTTGAAGGAGTAGCCGGCTTCGATATGCAGGAAGCAAGGGGAGGGCTTGCTCCGGAAAGAGGTCCGGATCACGCCGCAGACCGGGATGAATGTGTTTCCGGTGTGGATGGATTTGTGAATGCCGACGCTGGCGCCCAAAAGCTGTATGAATGAATTTTTATACCCGAGGGTCACGTCGAGATCGAAGGTCGACATGTCGTGGGAAGTGAGGTCGATCGAAGATCCGATTTCCGCTCCCCAGGTGAAATGAGTGAAGAAGAGACTGTGGCCATGGTCGGTGACGAGGATTTCGTCGGAAATGGCGACGCTCTCTGTAGTCACTTCCATTATTTCCTGCTTGGGAGAGGCGATGCTGTCGGGAGCGGAGTCCGAACCGCCGGCGGCCAATCCCCGGGCCGGGAATAAAGACAATAATCCCACGACAAAGGAGATTGCTGAAAGTTTTCTCTTTGTCATGGGATTAAGTTTTTTAAGTCTTGATGTGAAAGGGTCACTCTCCCAGATAGCTTTTCAGAAGTTTGCTCTTTTGGCCTTTGAGCCTGCGGATTGCTTTCTCCTTGATCTGGCGCACGCGTTCGCGCGTGAGGTCGAATTTGGCGCCGATCTCTTCGAGGGTCATCTCCTGGCAACCGATTCCGAAGAACATTTTGAGGATTTCGCGCTCGCGGTCGTAGAGCTGCCTCAGGGCGCGGTCAACCTCCTTGGAAAGGGATTCCTGATTGAGGCTTGCATCGGCCATGGGGGAGTCGTCGTTGGTGAGAACGTCGAGCAGCGAATTGTCTTCGCCCTCCACGAAAGGGGCGTCGACCGAGATGTGGCGGCCCGACACCTGAATTGTGTCGGAGACTTTGTCGACGGGCATGTCGAGGCGGGCGGCGAGCTCTTCTGTGCTCGGACGGCGCTCGTTTTCTTGCTCGAAGCGCGACATCTCTTTGGTGATTTTGTTGAGTGATCCTACCTGGTTGAGGGGAAGACGCACGATGCGGCTCTGCTCGGCAAGCGCCTGAAGAATCGACTGGCGGATCCACCAGACAGCGTAGGAAATGAATTTAAAACCGCGCGTTTCGTCAAATTTCTGAGCCGCACGGATGAGTCCCAGGTTCCCCTCGTTGATGAGGTCGGGCAGGCTGAGACCCTGGTTCTGATATTGCTTGGCAACCGAAACCACAAAGCGCAAATTGGCTTTCGTCAGTTTCTCGAGCGCTGCATGGTCTCCTTTCTTTATTCGCTGGGCGAGCTCTACCTCCTCACTTACGGAGATCAGCTCTTCGCGACCTATTTCCTGCAGATATTTGTCGAGCGACGCGCTTTCACGGTTGGTGATTGATTTGGTGATTTTTAGTTGTCTCATATTTCAATCCAAAAATTCTCGCAAAGGTAATTCTTTTTTATCAAAAATGCAATAGCGATAGATGAACGGTGCGCTATTTTGCACCATAAAAAGTGCAAACAGCTATTTTTATAACTGAATTTTGACTATTTTATTTGATTCAGCCCGATTTTTTAGGTGATTGCCGTTCACTCCAGCCACAAATTATAACAAGCGGGAAGAGATTTTTATTTTGTGAATGCGGATTTTTCCCGGATTGTGTCGGATGGCGGCCGGAGTTACTGGAGCTTGATTTCGCGGATGTCGATGAGATTGTGGAGTATGGCGAAAATGGTGAGGCCTGCCGGTGAATGTATCTGCAGTTTTTGCGCTATGTTACGGCGATAGGTTGTGACAGTGTGGATCGAGAGGCACATTTTGTCGGCTATCTCCTTGTTCTGGAGTCCGCGGGCCACATGGCAGATCACCTCCTTCTCGCGTTCGCTGATCTGGCATAATTTGCCCGGTTCGCCGGTGTCTGCATCGGCAGTCTCTTCCTCTTGCTGCTGAGTATGTTCGCTATAATGCAGTTCTTCGCGCTGGGCTGCCGGGAAAAGAATCTCATCTTCCACGCGGCAATGGTTCATCAGGTCGTGTTCGCAGCTTATCAGGTCGTAAAGCACGCTGTTGAGCATATCGTTGTCTTTCAGCTCATAGTGTCGGATCACGATGTCTTTGAGCTCGGCGAGACACTCGGCCATGTCGGTGTGGTGGCGGCTATATTCCTCCAGACAGAAATCTCCCGGGTTTTCACGGGATATGAGCCGCTCTATATATGGAAAGACGTTGTCGTTTTCAAACTCCATGTGTTTGCGGACCTCTTCCACATAATCGTCGTAATATTTGATTATGAGGAATGCCACGTCGGTGACTTCTGTGCAATTGATGGCTTCTATGAGCTTCTTGCGGATCTGCGGCAGGTTGAAGTCGAGGAAATATTTATGGGCTTTGCGGAGATATCCCATCAGCGACGGGAGAGAAATCTTATGGTCGGAAAGCTTGTCGTTGGCAATGAGATTGGAGACCTCGAGAAAGGTGTTGATGTCGACGCCGTTTTTGCGGCATACTTCGCCGACAGTGGCGTCGCCGAATCCGAATGGAATGGAGAAACGGCTGATCACGAGGATCATAAGATTGTTGTCTTCGATCACATCGCGCAGCCTGTCGCTTGGAAGATATAGTTTTGAATTTTGCATACGCTCTGAATATGCCTGCCTTCGATACGGGCGCAAAATTACAAAATCGCAGCCACTCAGGCAATACTCATTTCTGAGTATCTTTCGTTTCGGCGGGGATTGCACCGATGGCTCTTAGGCGTTGTGCCATTTTCTCTTCGGAGGGGTTGTCGCCCGGATGCCAGAATGCGCTTCCTTCAAGGCCGTCGGGAAGATATTGCTGCCGGGCGTAATGGTTGGCGAAGTCATGGGCATATTTATATCCCTGATGATAACCCATGTCGGCCATAAGTTTGGTGGGGGCGTTCCTGAGATGGAGCGGCACCGGAAGGTCCCCGGTGTTTCTCACTGCTTCGAGAGCCGAGTCGATGGCCATATAGGCGGTGTTGCTTTTCGGAGAGTTGGCGAGATAGATGGCGCATTCCGAGAGGATGATGCGTCCCTCGGGCCAGCCGATCTTGGCGAGGGCGTCGAAGGTGGCGTTGGCGAGAAGAAGGGCATTGGGATTGGCAAGGCCGATGTCTTCGGCGGCGAGGATCACCAGACGCCGGGCGATGAATTTAGGATCTTCGCCCCCGGCCACCATCCTTGCCAGCCAGTAGACCGCCGCCTGGGGGTCGCTCCCCCTGATCGATTTGATGAAGGCGGAAATTATATCATAGTGCATCTCGCCGTTGCGGTCGTAGGCGGCGGGATTTTCCTGCAGGCTCGCCGTTACGGTTTCGTCGTTGAGCACCACGGGACTTCCTTCGGGAGTCGATTGCTCGAGCAAGTCGAGGATGTTGAGGAGCTTTCGGGCATCCCCTCCGGAAAAGCGGAAAAGTGCCTTTTTCGATTCGATCCGCCATTCGCGTCGCTTCAGGATCTCGTCTTTTTCGAGTGCGCGGTCAAGGAGCTGCTGCAGACCCTCGGCGTCGAGAGGTTTGAGAGTATAGACCTGACTGCGCGACAACAAAGGCCTGATTACTTCAAACGACGGGTTTTCGGTGGTGGCGCCGATCAGCGTGACTGTGCCGCGCTCCACAGCACCGAGCAGAGAGTCCTGCTGCGATTTGTTGAACCGGTGGATTTCATCGATGAAGAGAATAGGGCGTCCTTTGGCGAACATGCTCTTCGCATCTTTTTCGCAGCGGTAGAGCACTTCGCGCACATCCTTTACTCCCGACGTGACGGCGCTCAGCGTGTAGAACGGCACCTCGGTTTGCGAGGCTACTATGCGGGCAAGAGTGGTCTTCCCGACTCCGGGGGGACCCCAGAGGATAAATGAGTTGACCCTGCCGGTTTCGATCATCCTTCTGATGATGCCGTCGGACCCTACCAGATGTTCCTGGCCTATGTAGTCTTCGAGTGTTTGCGGACGCAGTCTCTCCGCGAGAGGAATGTTGTTGTTCATTTCTGTGGTTCAGCTTCTTCTGTGGTTCAGCTGCCGGATAAGTGTGTCGGGATTGGTTTCCGAGAGATTGCCTATTGTGATGTCGCAGAATTCGCTTATCATGATTTCGGGCAGGGTAGTGGTGAGACCTACAACAAAAGCTCCGGCGTTTCTGCCGGCCATGACCCCCTGTCGGGAATCTTCGAACACGAAGCAGCGCTCCGGAGAGGCTCCGCAGAGTTCTGCACCGAGCAGATACCCTTCGGGATCGGGCTTTGATCTGCTGATTCGGTCGGCGGTGACAATGTCGGTAAACATCCCTTCCAGATCCGGAATCTCCTCGCGGAGACGGGCCATTTTAAGATCGTTGCTACTGGTGACCATTACCCTCGGAAAATCTTTGTCGATTAATGATTCGATAAATTCTTTTGCCCCGGGAAGAAAACGATAACGCATCTTCTGTTCCATTTCGTTGAGCATATCCGTCACTTTCGGATGGGTGTCACGGTCCGGGAAGAAGGTGTCGAGAATTTCGGTGAGGGTTCGTCCCTTTATGACATATTCGAAATTTTCCACGCCGGTGGGAAATTTTTGGTCGATAGCATGCCAGATGCGTGTATATTCGCTTTCGCTGTCAATAATCACGCCATCGAGGTCGAAAAGGAAACCGATGGTATCGGGATTGATACTGCCTGTTGTCATATTTATACTGCCTGCCTATATATGTTATTCCTGACCTAAGAGGGTATTTAGTTCGGCGACGGTCATATTGTTGATGGCAGCGACCTGATCTTTAGGCATGCCGAAATTCAACATGTTCCTGACAACTTTAATGATTCCTTTGGCCAAGCCTTGCGCCTCGCCTTCAGCTCTACCTTCAGCTCTACCTTCTGCCCTGCCTTCTGCCCTGCCTTCTGCCCTGCCTTCGGCTCTACCTTCTGCTTTTCCTTTGTTAGCCGCATATGCCACTG
>CAJMNI010000022.1 GCA_905214735.1 uncultured bacterium
CCTGAGCGACTTTAGCTGACCTCCGGCACCGCCATTAACTGAATATCCCTAATTATTGAAAGGGGGTGCCCGGGCGGGTCCCCCCCTTTTTCTGTCTTATGGTTGCTGCCGGGGGATATGTGTTAAAATCAGGCTTGTAAAGGGCGCTTTAACTTAAATAGACTTAAAACGGTAAAAATTAGATCAAAGAATCCAACAAGCAACCCGAACCGGCGTTACATAGGTACAAAGCAATATGGATAGAGCGTTCAGGATTTCGCGAGAAAGTCTGAATGCGAAGATAAGTTTAGTTAGATATAGTTTATAGTGGAATCCTGAAAGGGAACGCGGCGACGCGTTCCCTTTCTATTTTATCTATTATCTTCTATCTACAATCTAAAATCTACTATCTACAATCTACAATCTAAAATCTACTATCTACTGGATCTCGTAGTCTTTGGCGAGGCCGCCGGTGCCGGTCTCTTTGTAGAGCGAGGGGAGGTCATGGCCGGTTTCTTTCATCACTTTCACAAGTTTGTCGAAGCTGACGCGGTGCTGACCGTCGGTGAAGCTGGCATAGATGTTGGCGTCAAGCGCGCGGGCCGCGGCATAGGCATTCCGTTCGATGCAGGGAATCTGCACAAGTCCGCATACCGGATCGCATGTCATGCCGAGGTGATGCTCAAGTCCCATCTCGGCGGCATATTCTATCTGCGCCGCACTCCCCCCAAAAAGCTGGCTCGCAGCCGCTGCCGCCATGGCACAGGCCACTCCCACTTCTCCCTGGCAACCAACGTCGGCACCCGATATCGAGGCGTTCTGCTTCACGACATTCCCCACCAGTCCGGCCGTCATCAGCGCATGAATCATCTGGGTCTCCGAGAAATTGCGGCTCTTCCAAAGATGATAGAGCACTCCGGGCAACACACCGCTCGATCCGCATGTCGGTGCGGTGACGATCTCTCCGCCCGAGGCGTTCTCCTCGCTCACGGCCAGTGCGTAGGCAAACACCAAGGCGCGGCTTTTGATGTTGTCGCGGTAACCGCCCGCCTTCACATAATAGTTCAGAGCCTTGCGCTTCAGGTTGAGCGGGCCCGGAAGACGTCCCTCGGTGTTGATGCCGCGTTCCACGGCAGCCTTCATCGCAGCCCAGACCTCGCTGAGAAACTCGTTGATGCCCGGCCCCTCGCACTGCTCCACATATTCCCAATAGCAATGACCCGTGCGCTCGCAATAATCCTTGATCTCGCTCATCAGGTCCATATTGTAGATGTCGCTGCTCGCCTCCTTGCGCATACCCTCATATTCGAGTGCCCCGCCGCCAACCGAATAGACAGTCCACTCATCTTCCGGGAAACCCTCGGAATTGAGCGTGGCGAATTTCATGCCGTTCGGATGGTAAGGGAGGAAAACGTCGGGACGCCACACGATATTGACCGGCATCTCCGATTTGGAGAGCACGTCGATGATTGCCTCGTCGGTCATGTGACCCTTCCCCGTGGCGGCAAGGCTGCCATAGAGAGTCACTTCAAAACCCTTGGCGCCGGGATGACGGCCAAGAAACATCTCTGCGGCCTTCCGCGGTCCCATCGTGTGGGACGACGACGGACCGGTGCCGATACGGTAAAGTTCACGTATAGATTTCATGTCGACTTAATATTCATTGGAGCGCGCTTAGTTGCGCCTCACAAAATTACTAAATTTTCCCGACAACACAGCAATAGCGCATATAGAAAATCATCCGCGTTTGCCTCGTCAAAAAATTTTACCTAACTTTGCCCGCTATGAGAGCGACGCTTCAGTTTTTGCAGGAGAAATTCGAGGAATTCAACCGGACGGTTTTTGCCGGTGCCCTTCCGAGGGTGACGATCGGGGTGTTTCACGCGCGCCGCCGCCTCGGCGAACTGCGCTATCCACGTTACAGTTCCGGCCGCCGCCCCGCCCCGGAAGAATATACCATCCGCATCAGCGACTGCTTCGACATGGAGCAGGCAGCCCTCGAAGACACCCTCATCCACGAGATGATCCATCTTTACATCCACTGGTTTGATATTCCCGACCGCTCGGCCCATGGGCCGGCATTCCGCAAAATGGCCGCCGCGATAAACCGTCGCCATGGACGCCACATCACCGTGACCCGTCCCCTCTCCGACAGCGAAAAAGAGAGCGACACCCGGCTTTCATGGCATCATATCGTCCTGGTGACACTCAGCAACGGGGAACGCCTCGTCTGCGTATGCGCCTCCACTCGAATCTTCGAGATCCACACCCAGCTCGGCATGCAGCCAAACGTCAGCGATTGGGAATGGCACATCAGCTACGCCCCCTTCTTCAACCATTTCCCCCGTTGCCGCCGCCTCGCCTACTACAAAATCTCCCCCGAAGAGATCGACACCCACCTCCTCGGCGAAATGTCAAGGCCCTGCGTCTGCGACGGCCGTATCTTCAAAGTAGCCGACGCGTGAATTTTTATTAAAAAACCCGTTTGGTTTGCTCATTTCTGCAAGTTTGCCTAACTTTGCATTCCAAATCGAACAAATCGGGCCAATTGAGGCGATTATTCCTATATATCCTGGCAGCCGTGATCATCGGCTTCGCCTATTCGCAAACTCCTGGTCATAAGGCCGTTTCAGGCCATGACGCACCAGCGGCCGACACAGTCAGCGGGACCGTGCCCCCATTGTCGTCGGCCGACTCAGCCGCCTCCCCGCGATTCAAGTTCAGCAAAGACACCATCGACACCGACTCCGCGAAAAAAACGCAACTCTCCCTGATCGACCGCGGAAAGGTCGACATCGAAAGCACCGTCACATTCTCCGCCCAGGACTCCCTCGTGCTCAACAACATGAACAAGGCCCACCTCTACGGTCAGGGCACAGTGGAATATCAGGACTTCAAGCTCAACTCGGCCGAAATCCGTATGGAACTCGACAGCAGCACGGTCTATGCCCAGGGAATGCGCGACTCCACCGGCACGCTTGAAAACACCCCCGTCTTCACCGACCGCAGCGGCGAATATGAGTCGGAAACGATGAAATACAACTTCAAGACCCAGCGCGGATTCATCACCGGAGTAATCACCGAACAGCAGGACGGCTTCATCACCGGAGGCCGGGCCAAAAAGATGGAAGACGGCTGCTACTATCTTGAAGACGGCCGATACACCACCTGCGAAGACCACGAGCATCCCCACTTCTACTTCCAGCTCACCAAAGCGAAAGTCCGCCCGAAGAAAGATGTGGTGACCGGCCCGGGCTACATGGTGCTCGCCGACGTCCCCCTCCCCCTCGCCCTCCCCTTCGGATACTTCCCCTTCAGCGAGAAATATTCGAGCGGCGTGATCTTCCCCTCCTTCGGAGATGACTACAACCAGGGATTCTACCTGCGCGAAGGAGGTTACTACTTCGCAATCAACGACAACCTCGACCTCGCCCTCACCGGCGAGATATATACCAAAGGAAGCTGGGGACTCTCCGGCCACATGAACTATGTGAAGCGATACAAATATCGCGGCACATTCGACATCTCCTTCCTCAACACCGTCTATGGCGACAAGGGAGCTCCCGACTACCAGCGGATGAAAAACTTCCAGGTGATCTGGAACCACACCCAGGACCCGAAAGCCAACCCCAACCTCAACCTTTCGGCATCGGTCAACTTCGCCACCACCGGCTACTCGCGCAACGATCTCAACTCATACTATAACTCAAACTTCACCGAAAACACCAAGTCGAGCACCGTCAACCTCACCTATCGGTTTCCGGGCACGAAATGGAGCGTGTCGGCCACGGCCAACGTGACGCAGCGTTCTCAAGACTCCACGCTGCAGATGTCGCTCCCCAATTTCACGGTGACCATGAGCCAGACCGCACCCTTCAAACGCCGCCGAGCCGTCGGCAGAGAACGCTGGTATGAGAAGATCAAGATGTCTTACTCGGGCCAGTTCCAGAACTCCCTCACCGCCGGGCAGGACGAATTTTTCAAGAAGAGCCTCGTGAAAGACTGGCGCAACGGAATGAAACACTCCATTCCCATCTCCGCCACCTTCTCCGTGTTCAACAATCTCAACATCTCCCCCTCGATCAATATGAACGACCGCATGTACACCTCGAAGATCAAGCGGCAGTGGGACCCCGACGCCTCGCGAGAGGTGCAGGACACCACCTACGGCTTCTACAACCTCTTCGACTTCAACGTGGCCATGTCGTTCGACACTAAAGTCTACGGTTTCTGGAAACCGATGAAGTTCCTCGGCGACAAGATCCAGATGATTCGCCACGTGATGACACCGACCGTGTCGTTCTCCTGGGCGCCCGACTTCGGAGCCGCCGGATGGGGCGGTTGGGGACATTACACCTACACCGACGCCCAGGGCGTCGAGCAGCGTCGCGACTACTCCTATTTCCAGCACGGAATTTTCGGCACCACCTCGCGCGGCAAGAGCGGAATCGTCTCCCTCTCGCTCGCCAACAACCTCGAAGCAAAGGTGAAGAGCGACAAAGACTCCACCGGCGTAAAGAAGATCTCGCTCATCGAAAACCTCACCCTCAGCCAGAGCTATAACTTCGCCGCCGACTCCCTCCGCCTCAGCATGCTCCAGGCGAACATAATGCTCCGAATCGTCAAGAATTTCAACCTCAACCTCAACACCACCTGGGATCCCTACGTGTATCGCGTCAGCCCCGGCGGAAGCCCGGTGCAGGTGAACCGTTACCGCTGGCAGGACGGCAAGGGGCTGAAACTCTCCTCCTTCGGCACATCCTTCTCCTACACCTTCAACAACGACACCTTCCGACGCAAGAAAGGTAACTCCGGCGACAACCGCGACGACAACGCCGAAGATGACAGCGACGAACCCACCGAACATGAAAGCTTCGCCGACATGGCCAACAAAAAGCGCGAGCGGAGCAAAAACAATTCCGACTCCGGCGAGAGCGACGAAGACGGCTATGCGAAATGGTCGGTGCCCTGGAGCCTCTCCGTGAATTATTCCGTCAACTACGGCTACGGCGACTTCGACTATGACCGAATGGATTATAAAGGGAAATGGACCCAGAATCTCTCGTTGAGCGGCAACATCCGCCCCACGAAAAACTGGAACTTCTCCTTCTCCGCCTCCTATAACTTCGACCTGCACAAGATCGCCTACATGAACTGCAGCATCTCGCGCGACCTGCACTGCTTCACCATGACCGCATCGTTCGTGCCGGTCGGCCCCTACAAGAGCTATAACTTCCACATCGCCGTCAAATCCTCGCTGCTCAAAGACCTCAAATACGAGCAGCACTCGAAAAACAACAACGGCATCCAGTGGTATTGACGCAAATTTGAGCCGACTCTAAAGTTGAGTCTATCTAAAAGTTGACTCTGCAGGCGCAAATTTTGCGATTCTCGGATTATTTTATTAATTTTGTGAAAATTTGCAAAGATGGCCACACCGTTGCCTGACATACTCGACACGCTCAGGCTTCAGATTGAAGCCAGGCGCAAAGAATATGCAAGGCTCAAAGAGCGCAACCGGCTTCTTGAAGAGGAAAACGCCGACCTCCGGCGTCTTGCCGCCGAAGCGCAGAAAGAGCGGGAGAAAGCCATGCTCGACGCCGAGTTTCTCGCCGTCTCCCACAAGCTGGCCGACTCCCCCGACACCCTCGTGTCGGCCCGCCGCCATCTCGCCAGATTGATCCGCAACATCGACCGTTGCCTCGAAATGCTGAAGGAATAAGCCCCTCCGCTTCCCTTAGAGCTGCGTTATGATGAAAAAACCGGAAAATATCAGAATTCCACTTCATATAGGCGCTGAAAGAATCTATGTCACGATTCCTTTTGACCGCCAGGAGTTTGCCAGAGACGTCGAAAAGGAAATCGACTCCCTCTATACCCGCTGGAGACATGAGTTCCCGGCAAATTCCGACCAGGAGATACTCGCAATGGTGCTCTATCAGTTTGCATCTTTCTATCGCAAACACCGCGCCGCCTATGCCGAGGCCTCCGAAAAGGCCGAAGAGCTTTCGGCCATGCTCCGCGACTGGGACGATAACCCCGGCGCAAATGCCCCTGCCGGCGACATCGCTGCCGATTTCAGCGATTTCCGTCTGGAAAGCGGCGATTTCTGATTATATTCCCCTGTTTCGATCATCTTTCGCGCTCCCCGGCCCGCATGCCGCCGACGCCTTCAGCACGCCGATCTTTTTCGACGCGCCGATTCGTTGCGCCCCGGCCAAGGCCCGGACATTGCGGAGAGAAAATGGCGGATTGAACATTGCGGATTGAAAACGTTAACGCTCCTCTTGGCTGCGGAAACTGTCAGCACAAAAACTCAAATTCTTAAAAACTAAAATATTAACCAACTTCAACCATAAAGAAAATACCAGAAATGGAGACAGCAATATGGATAATCATCGCGGTGGTGACGGCCGCAATCGGCTATTTCGTCGCCTCGATGGTCAGTAAGAAAAACGCGCAAAGCCGCGCCAATACAATTATAGAAGAGGCCTCCCGCGAGGGCGACATGATCAAGGAAAAGAAGATCCTCAAGGCTAAAGAGGAGGAAATGCGCATCATCAGCGACGCCGAAAAGGTTGCCGCCCAGAAAGCTCAGAAGATCCAGACCGCCGAAGCACGCATGAAGCAGCGCGAGATCCAGCTCAACCAGATGCAGGGCGAGAACAACCGCCGCAAGAAGGAGCTCGACAATCTCAAGATCAACCTCGACAACCGCCAGCAGACCCTCGACCGCGCCGCCGAGGAGCTCGAGCAGACCCAGCGCAAGGCCCAGGAGGAACTCGTGCGCATCTCCGGTCTCTCGGCCGACGAAGCCCGCGAAAAGCTCGTGGAAAGCCTCAAGGATGAAGCAAAGACAGCCGCCGCCGGATATATCAACGATATCATGGACGACGCCAAGATGACCGCCTCCAAAGAGGCCAAGCGCATCGTGATCCAGACGATCCAGAGGGTTGCCACGGAAACAGCCGTGGAAAACTCCGTGACCGTCTTCCATATCGACAACGACGAGATCAAAGGACGCATCATCGGCCGCGAAGGGCGCAACATCCGTGCCCTTGAGGCAGCCACCGGCATCGAGATCATAGTCGACGACACCCCCGAGGCCATCGTGCTCTCCGGCTTCGACCCCGTGCGCCGCGAAATCGCCCGCCTCGCCCTTCACCAGCTCGTCACCGACGGCCGCATCCACCCCGCCCGCATCGAGGAGGTCGTGGCAAAAGTCCGCAAACAGGTGGAGGAGGAGATCATCGAGACCGGCAAACGCACCACAATCGACCTCGGCATCCACGGCCTGCATCCCGAGCTCATCAGGATGGTCGGCAAGATGAAATATCGTTCCAGCTACGGCCAGAACCTTCTGCAGCATTCCCGCGAGACGGCCAACCTCTGCGCCGTGATGGCATCCGAACTCGGACTCAACCCGAAGAAGGCGCGCCGCGCCGGACTCCTCCACGACATCGGCAAAGTGCCCGATGACGAGCCCGAACTCCCCCACGCACTCCTCGGCATGAAGCTCGCAGAGAAGTTCAAGGAGAAACCCGACATCTGCAACGCCATCGGCGCCCACCACGACGAAGTGGAGCAGACTTCGCTCCTCGCCCCGATCGTGCAGGTCTGCGACGCCATCTCCGGCGCCCGTCCCGGCGCACGCCGCGAAATCGTCGAGGCCTACATCAAGCGCCTCAACAACCTCGAGCAGCTCGCCCTCTCCTATCCCGGCGTTCTCAAGACCTATGCTATCCAGGCAGGCCGCGAGCTCCGCGTGATCGTCGGCGCCGACAAGATCACCGATGAGGAAACCGAGAAACTCTCCACCGAAATAGCCAAGAAGATCCAGGACGAGCTCACTTATCCCGGCCAGGTGAAGATCACCGTGATCCGCGAGACCCGTTCGATAAGCTATGCGAAGTAACCGGATTCCAAACGAATTGCAGAAATGGATTCCAAACGACTGAAATATTGCAGCGACGACGGCAGCCCGCGTGCCAAGTTCACCGCCACCAACTGGCTCGACCCGATCTCGGGAAGCGCCGATTTCGACACTGTCGAGGTGACGTTCAAGAACACGCGCAACGGCTATTTCACCAACCCCGACCGTCTGCCGCTCAAGATAGGCGACCTCGTGGCCGTGGAGGCAGCTCCGGGCCACGATATCGGCCGCGTCAGCATGGTCGGCCGCCTCGTGCGCCTGCAGATGGAGAAAAACGGCGCCAAGACCGACACTCCCCTCAAGAGAGTGTTCCGCCTCGCCACCCAGGCCGACCTCGAGAAATTCGAGGAGGCCCGCTCTCGCGAGCACTCCACGATGATCCGCACCCGCAAAATCGCCGAAGACCTCGGCCTGAACATGAAGATCGGCGATGTGGAATATCAGGGCGACGGAGGAAAGGCGATTTTCTATTATATAGCCGACGACCGCGTCGACTTCCGCAAGCTTATCCGTATTCTTGCCGACACTTTCAAGATCCGCGTGGAGATGAAGCAGATCGGTGCTCGCCAGGAAGCGGGCCGCATCGGCGGTATCGGTCCCTGCGGCCGTCCGCTCTGCTGCTCGTCGTGGATGACCCACTTCGTCTCCGTCGGCACAGGTGCCGCCCGCCAGCAGGATCTCTCGATGAACCCCCAGAAGCTCGCCGGCCAATGCGCCAAGCTGAAATGCTGCCTCAACTTCGAGACCGACCTCTATGTCGAGGCTGCCAAGAAAATGCCTCCCAAGGATGTGCAGCTCGAGACCAAAGACAACCTCTACTATTATTTCAAGCCCGATATCCTCGCTCACAAGGTGACTTACTCCACCGACCGGAAGATTCCCGCCAACCTCGTTACCATCGACGCAGCGCGCGCCTTTGAAATAATCGCCCTCAACAAACAGGGCGTCAAAGTCGACTCGCTTCTCGACGAAGAGGAGGAAGAGGCTATGAAGTCTGACAAGGCCGTAGACCTCGTGGAGCAGGAAAGCCTCACACGCTTCGACCGCTCGAAAAAGAAGAAAAAGCAGAAGAAGCAGAAAGCCGAGAAAAAGGGAGAACAAAAGGGGGAGCCAAAGGCCGAGCAGAAAGCGAAAGGAGAGCCGAAAGCCGAGCAGAAACAGAAAACCGAGCAGAAGGCCGAACAGAAAGGAGAGCAGAAAACCGAGCAGAAAGGTGACCAGAAGGGAAACCGGCGCAATCGTTCGCGTCGCCGCAAGGATGCCGGGAATCCGACAGCCAAGCCTTCCGACAAACCTTCCGACAAACCTTCCGACAAACCCGCGCCCAAGAAACAAGACTGATCATCGCATAAGGAATGAAAGCTATTCTGAAAAGACTCGCTGCCTGGGCCGCGCTCCTGCCGGTGATTGCCTCCGGCAGTTGCCGTGAGGTCAACGGCACTCTCTATTCGGAATATTCCGGAATTCCGGGCAGCGGCTGGGATCCCTCCGCTCCTCTCTATTTCGATCCCTGGCCCGCCGACTCGCTGAACGTCGACAACCCTCTTGACGTTATTATAAGTGTGAGATACTCCGGGCGCCGCGCGATCGCCCCGCTGCGCATGGCCGTGGAACTCGAGGACATCGACGGCACTCTCGCAAGCGACACTCTCGTGATGCCTCTCTTCGACGGCGACGGCCTCCCCACGGGTCGCGGCCATTACGGTGTCTACGAGGTGCGCGACACTATCCTCTCCACCTACAGGCTCAAAGATTGCTTCAACGTGGAGATGAAAGCGCTCGACCCCGCCGAAGCCACCGCCGGACTGGTCAACGTCGGCGTGGTCCTCACCCGGACTCAGGGAAAACAATAATGTAAAAACACACTGCCAACAAAAACACAAAGCTATGGAATTTCCACTCCTCAATAAAGATATGAGCGCCGAATTCGACCTGAGGGTCGAAAAGACAACCCGCGCCATGAAAGAGGCAAAAGCCGACGCACTTTTGGTAACCGCTTCGGTCAATATTTTCTATCTTGCCGGGGGCGTGTTCCGCGGATATATATATCTGACACCCGGACGCCGTCCCGCCATCTTCATGATTCCCCCCGCCGAATGCGACAACCAGATGGTAAGCGCCATCCGCAAACCGGAGCAGATCGCCTCGATGCTCACCGACGCCGGTTATCCGGCGCCCCGCCGTCTCGCCCTCGAGGCCGATGACCTGACTTATTCGGAAGTGGAGCGTCTCGCCCGCATCTGGCCCGACGCCGAGATGGTCAACGGTTCGGCGATTCTCCGCGCCGCCCGTCTGCAGAAAACGGACTATGAGCTGAAGCTCATGCGCGACGACGGTCGCCGCCAGTCGGCTGTCTACGAGAACATCCGCCACTGCTATCAGGAGGGAATGAGCGACGTCGAGCTCCAGATCGAGATCGAGCGTCTGCTGCGCCGCGAGGGTTGCCTCGGCTATCTCCGCGCTGCCGGAAGCCGCATGGAGATCAATCTCGGCTCGGTGATCGCCGGTCCCAACGCCGACGTTCCCTCACCCTACGACTTCTCGATGGGTGGTGCCGGAGTCGATCCCTCTCTCCCCGTCGGAGCCGACGGCACTATCCTCAAGACCGGCATGAGCGTGATGGTCGACATGAACGGTGGATTCAACGGTTATCAGACCGACATGACCCGCTGCTGGAGCGTCGGCTCCCTCCCTCAGAAAGCCGTAGACGCCCATGAATGCTCTCGCGCCATCCTGCGCGACCTTGAGAAATATGCCGTTCCCGGCCGAGAGATCAGCGAACTCTACAACCGCGCCCGCCGCCTCGCCGACGACGCCGGTCTCCGCGATTTCTATATGGGCCACCGCCACAAAGTGAGCTTCATCGGCCATGGCGTCGGCATCGAGCTCAACGAAGCCCCCGTTATCATGGAGCGAAACAAGAGCCTGCTCAAGGAAAACATGACCATCGCCATCGAGCCTAAATTCGTGATCCCCGAAGTGGGTGCGGTAGGCGTCGAAAACACATATATCGTCACCCCCTCGGGCCTCGAGAACATCACGCCGCTCCGGGAAGACCTTCAGGAGCTCTGAAAACTTCAAAGATCTTGTGTCATAAAAAATGAATCTATCCGACGACTTACGTCTGCCGATGTTCCGGCAGATTGGCGAAATAGCCGATAAAATGAACCGCGAGGTCTATGTGGTGGGAGGATACGTGAGAGACATTTTTCTCAACCGTCATTCCCACGACATCGATTTCGTGACCGTGGGGAGCGGCATCGAGCTCGCCGAGCGCGTGGCCCGTTCGCTTCATCGCGAAAAGGGGCTGAGCGTCTACGCCAACTATGGCACAGCGCAGGTGAAGAGCGGCGACCTCGAGCTGGAGTTCGTGGGCGCCCGCCGCGAGTCCTACTCGCGCGGCAGCCGCAATCCGGTGGTGGAAGACGGCACGCTCGAAGATGACCAGAACCGCCGCGATTTCACCATCAACGCCATGGCCATCTGCCTCAACGGCGACCGTTTCGGCGAACTTGTCGACCCCTTCAACGGAGTGGTCGACCTTCACAACAAGCTCATCCGCACCCCCCTCGACCCTGACATCACATTTTCCGACGACCCGCTGCGGATGATGCGCGCCGTGAGATTCGCCACCCAGCTCGGCTTCGAGATCGTCCCCGAGACGTTCGAGGCAATAGCGCGCAACCGCGACCGGATCTCCATCATCACCAAAGAACGCATCAACGACGAGCTCTCCAAAATAATCCGCAGCGACGTCCCCTCCAGGGGATTCCGCCTGCTCGACAAGGCCGGACTGCTCGAACTCATATTCCCTTCGCTCGTCAGCCTCAAAGGGGTGGAGACTGTGGAGGGGCGCGGCCACAAGGACAACTTCCAGCATACGCTGCAGGTGCTCGACAACGTGGCGACCCATTCCGACAACGAATGGCTCCGCTGGGCGGCTCTGCTACACGACATCGGCAAACCCGCCACCAAGCGCTACGACGCCCGCCTCGGCTGGACTTTCCATAACCATAACTTCATCGGCGAAAAGATGGTGCCGAAGATTTTCCGCTCCATGAAGCTCCCGATGAACGAGAAGATGAAATATGTGGCGAAGATCGTCGGGCTTCACATGCGTCCCCAGTCGGTCGGTGAAAACGGCGTGACCGATTCGGGAGTGCGCCGCATGATCACCGAGGCCGGCGCCGACCTCGACGACCTGATGATTCTCGCCGAAGCCGACATCACCTCGAAAAATCCGGCGAAAGTGCGCCGACAGCTCGAAGGGTTTGCCCGCCTGCGCGAGCGCATGGAGCAGATCAGCGACGCCGACGCCCTGCGCAACTGGAAAAACCCCATCAACGGCAACGAGATCATGGAGCATTTCCAGATTCCGGCCTGCCATGCCATCGCCGCGATCAAAGACGCAGTGAAAGAAGCAGTGATGGAGGGCACCATCCCCTATGACCACGATGCCGCCTGGGCCTACGCCCTGCAGATCGGCCCGGGGATTATCGCCGAATGCGGCGTAAAAAGCTGATTATAAAAAAATCTTAATCGCATTGCCGATTGAGATTTTTTTTGTAACTTTGCGAGCCGATTATATCCAGTTTTATCGCCCGCTTGGGGACGACCGCGTGGCTTTGGCCGGCCAACGATCTGAAAGAGCGGCATTTAACTAATTAACAACAAACATTAAAGTGGATACATTAAGTTACAAGACACTTTCAGCCACACCCGAGACAATCCAGAAAAAGTGGATCGTTATCGACGCCACCGACCAGGTTCTCGGCCGTCTGTGCTCGAAAGTAGCAAAAATTCTTCGCGGTAAAAACAAAGCAGACTATACCCCTTACATGGACTGCGGAGACTACGTCATCATCATCAACGCCGACAAAGTTCTTCTCAACGGCGGCAAGATGGACAAGCATGAGTATCTGCGCTACACGGGCTATCCCGGCGGCCAGCGCACCTTCACTCCCGGCGACCTGATGAAGAAATCCTACAAGGTTACAATGAAGGGCAAGCACCCCCTCTTCATCAAAGTTGTAAAAGGCATGCTTCCCAAAACCAAGCTTGGCGCAAAGCAGCTCACCAACCTGCACGTGTTCAACGGTCCGGATCATCCCTTCGCCGACAAGAACCCCGAAGTATTTGACATCAACAAAATGAAATAAGGAAGAAGATGGAAAAAGTTAATGCAATTGGCCGCCGCAAAGCAGCCGTGGCCCGTGTCTATCTCACAGAAGGTAACGGCACGATCACTATCGACAAACGTCCGATCGACGTATACTTCCCCTCTTCGATCCTTCAGTATGTGGTTAAGCAGCCTCTGGAGCTTCTCGACGTCCTCGACAAATATGACGTTTACGCTCACGTCGACGGCGGCGGCTACAAGGGCCAGAGCGAGGCTCTCCGCCTTGCCATCGCCCGCGCCCTGGTGAAGATCAACCCCGAAGACAAGAGCGCCCTCCGCAAAGAAGGCTTCATGACCCGCGATCCCCGCGAGGTGGAGCGCAAGAAACCGGGCCGTCCCAAGGCTCGCAAGCGCTTCCAGTTCTCCAAACGTTAATCTTCCAGGATCTCGGATCGAACTTCGGAACAAGAATATTTGTGAGTTCGGCTCACTGTGTTTAGTATCTAAATCCGGAAGATGGACACGTTCCCTACCTCCGGATTGTGAAAACAAAAAGAACGTAAACAAACAAGACCAAATCAAAAAATGGCAACACCCACATTTGATCAGCTCCTTGAGGCCGGATGTCATTTCGGACACCTCAAACGCAAATGGAACCCCGCAATGGCTCCCTACATCTTCATGGAGCGCAATGGTATCCACATCATCGACTTATATAAGACGGCAGCCAAGATCGAAGAGGCTTCCAACGCCCTGAAGCAGATTGCAAAGAGCGGCAAGAAAGTTCTCTTCGTGGCTACTAAGAAACAGGCCAAAGAGGCAATCGCCAACAAGGCAGGCGCAATCAACATGCCCTATGTTATCGAGCGCTGGCCGGGCGGCATGCTCACCAACTTCCCCACCATCCGCAAGGCTGTGAAGAAGATGACCACCATCGACAAGATGGCCAAAGACGGCACATTCGACAATCTGTCGAAGCGCGAGAAACTCCAGATCACCCGTCAGCGCGCCAAGCTCGAGAAGAACCTCGGTTCGATCGCCGATCTCGGCCGTCTGCCGTCGGCTCTCTTCGTGGTCGACGTGATGAAAGAGCACATCGCAGTGGCTGAGGCAAAACGCCTCGGTATCCCCGTGTTTGCAATTGTCGACACCAACTCCAACCCCGAGGACATCGACTTCGTGATCCCCGCCAACGACGACGCTTCGAAGAGCATCGAGATCATTCTCGACAGCGTTTGCGCCGCTATGGCAGAAGGTCTCGAGGAACGCAAGGTTGAGCGTCTCGACGCTCCCGAGGAGAAGGAGGCCGAAGGCGAAGAGGCTCCCGCAGCAGGCAAACGCCGCCGCGTGCGCCGCAACGAGGCTCCCGCCGAGGAGGCTCCCAAGGCCGAGGAGGCTCCCGCTGAAGAGGCTCCCAAAGCTGAGGAAGCCAAAGACGCTGAGTAATTAAGCTTATTCAACGGGCGCGACTTCCTTGCATAAAGGGCCGCGCCCGTTTCATTTATCACTTTAAAAATACTATGGCAGTTAGCATAGAAGACATCAAGAAACTGCGCCACATGACCGGCGCAGGCATGATGGACTGCAAGAACGCCCTCGCCGAGACCGACGGCGACATTCAGGCAGCCATCGAAATCATCCGTAAGAAAGGCCAGGCTGTAGCAGCCAAGCGCGAAGACCGCAACGCTTCCGAGGGTTGCGTGCTCTCCGGCACAAAAGGCGACTTCGCAGCCATCGTCACCCTCAAGTGCGAGACAGACTTCGTTGCCAAAAACGAGTCGTTCCGCGCCCTCACAAAGAAGATCCTCGACGCCGCCCTCGACGCCCGCGTGAAGAGCCTCGACGAGCTCAAGGCCCTCTCCTTCGACGGCCGCACAGTGGCTGAGCATGTCACCGACGAAATCGGCAAGACAGGCGAGAAGATGGAACTTGGCGACTATGAATATCTCGAGGCTCCCAGCGTGGCCGCTTACGACCACCTCGGCAACAAGCTCGCCACCATCGTCGGCTTCAACCTCCCCGACGTGACAGCTGAAGTCGGCAAGGAGATCGCAATGCAGGTCGCTGCTATGAACCCCGTGGCTGTCAGCCGCGAAGATGTTCCCGCCTCGATCATCGAGGAGGAGAAGAGCGTCGCTATTGAGAAGACCAAATCGGAGCAGATCCAGAAGGCTGCCGAGGCAGCTCTCCGCAAAGCCGGTCTCAACCCCAACCACTTCGACAGCGAGGAGCACATCGCTTCCAACATCACCAAAGGCTGGATCACAGCCGAAGAGGCCGAGAAGGGTAAAGCCATCATGGCTGAAGCTGCAGAGAAGAAAGCCGCTTCCCTCCCCCAGCAGATGATCGACAACATCGTCAACGGCCGTATCAACAAATACTACAAGGAGAACGTGCTTCTGGAGCAGGAATACACCCGCGACGCCAAGAAGACCATCCAGCAGTATCTCGACGGCGAGAAGAAAGGCCTCCTCGTGATCGCCTTCCGCCGCGTGAACCTCAACGAAGACTAAACCTTTTTCCCGACAGAAAAAAAGGCTCTCAAAAACAGGCGGGGAAGTCAGAAATGCCCGGGCATTCCGACTCCCCCGCCTGAATTTATCCAATGACTTTACTGTTAAAATTACTGAATTTGTTATCAAAATCTCTGCTTTCGTAAACTAAAATTTGCACGGAATAAAATATTTTTATACATTTACAGCGCAAAATCGTTCACCCAGATTAAACAGGGATGGACAAAGCAGACCAACTGACAATTTCAACAGATTCCGACCGACGCCATGAAACTCACGTCCTCCGCTATCATAACAGTGTCAGTTATTCATCGGACTAATATTACAACTAACAGATAACTTTCTTTATGAAACAACTTTTACTCGCCGGCCTCGCAGCCGCATGCTGCCTTCCGATGGCAGCCAACACCCTTTACTCAGCCGAAACTCTCGGCGACGTAGTGTCAGTTTCACGCAATGGCAAATATGTGGCCGTTGCCGACAACGAAGACAATCTCGCCTATCTCTGGAACATTGAAAACCCCACGGAATTCAAACTTATCTCCGGAGAGGGTAAGGCTCTCGCCCTCTGCGTCAGCAACGACGGCATCGCAGCCGGAGCCACTTTCAACGCCAAAACGGGCAAATACACCCCCGCCTACTACAAGGATGGAGAATGGCACGCTCTTCCCGTTCACGCCGCAGACATGAACGAGGCTTACGCCGTGGCCATGACCGACGATGCCTCGATCATCGGCGGATACCAGTTCATCAGCGACGCGACTTCACAGATCAAGGGACGTTACTATCCCTGCCGCTGGATTCGCAAGGACAACGTTGAAGGAACCGAGCCGGTCTACGAAATGGAATGCTACATCGACATCGAGCTTCCCGACCATCAGGGTTTCATCACCACCTGCATGAGCAAGGATGGAAATATTCTCGGAGGCCGCCTCTTCTGCGGCGCAGGTTCGGTGATTCCCGCCATCATCAAGGATGGTGAGCTTATCTACTGGAACGAACTTGAAGTCAGAAGCGAGCCTTTCGAATACAAGGGAGAAATAATAGGTTATTTCACCGAATATTACATCGACGGCTACCATGACGGTGCAACAGGCGAATATTTCGTCGGCGAGCTCGCATCGGTCGACAACGACGGCAATTTCTACGGCGCACGCACCATCGCATCCAATGTAAATGAGGATGGTGAAGGAACTCTCAAGCAATACGGCTGCATCTACAACTCCAATACCGGAGAATTCACCGACTTCGCGACACCCAACTATGCTTCCGCAGGCGTGGCCGGCGGCAAAGTCTTCTTCTCCCAGTATGCCGCTGTGGTTGAGGATGGCCAGCAGTCGACTGTAGACGCAAAATTCAACGTCACCGCTCCCAAATCGATTTTCGGCGTAAGCAGCACAAGCGCCGACGGCAAGACCCTCGGCGGCATGCTCTACGAGATCCATCCCGCCACAATGGAATATATGTATTATCCCTTTGTGATCACTCTCGACGAACCCCTCGTTTCCGGAGTTGACGAAATCATCAACACCGAGAGCGATGCCAAGATTCTTCTTTCAGCAGGCCGCATCGACGTGATCGGCGCCGAGGAAGTGGCTGTCTATGACCTCAACGGTTCGCTCGTAAGCACCTCGGCCACAAGCCATGTGACTCCCGGCGTTTACGTTGTGAAAGCCGGCAAGTCTGCAAGCAAGGTTATCGTGAAGTAAAACCGAGCGATGAGACTCCTCAAATTAGCTACAATCGTCTGCTGCGCCCTGCCTTCGTTGCCGGGCGCGGCAGCCGCCTATTTTTCAGCCAACTTCTCCACAGGCAAATTTCCCGCGGGGATGACGGCTGAAAACCTCAGCGGCCTTCCCGTCGACGAAGAGCTCTACAAGACCGGCTCGACCGACAAGGGCTGGATTCCGGAGATGGTCGGCACCTACGGCTACATGGCCGTTTGCCCCACCCGCAACGCCGACTACAAGCCGCTGCAGAGCCGTCTTGTCACCCCCGCTTTCAAAGTGGAGGATAGCGACGGATGGCTGCGCTGGAACGCGCTTTCGGTCTATCCCGACTTCCCCGATTCATACGAAGTGGCAGTCAGAGAGAAAGGAACAGCCAAATTCACCACACTGCTCACCGTCACCGACGAGGCTTCGCAAACCGCAACCCGTCTCCTTTCGCTCGCCGCCTACGCCGGGAAAGAGATTGAGGTGGCCTTCACGGCGACTTCCACCTCCGGCTATATGCTGGCCATCGGCAACATCTACGCCGGCACCCTCACCGAGGCAAATCTCGAGGCCGCCAACGCCACTCCGGCATATATCGGCGCCGATGAGGATGCCGCTGCTTGCGGCACGATGCTCAACGCCAGCGCACCGCTCGACATCCGAGGCTTCCGCATAACGGCCGGAGGCGAAACAATCGGCAGCTCTGACGAGGCTTTCACTCTTGCTACAGGGGAATCGCGCGATTTCTCCGTCAATTTCGACGCCCCGCTCAACGAGCCGGTGAAATATGCCGTGGTTGCCGAGACCGCCGACGGCAAAGAGTTTGAAATCGCTTCGGGCACACTTTTCCGCTCCCATTTCAAGAAACTTCTTTTCGTCGACAAGGGCACAGGAATGTGGTGCAACAACTGTCCCAAGGGAATCCTTGACGCCGAAACACTCGAACGCCGCTTCGGCGACCGGATTCTGATTGTCGAGGCCCATGCCAACGACGATCTCGCCAACACCGTCTATTGGCAGAACCTCAAGTTCTACAGCGCTCCCTATTTCATGCTCGACCGCAACCGCACCACGTGCGGCACTTCGACCGGCAAATTCGAAGATGCCTTCTATCTTCCTGTAACAGCAGGTCTGCGACAGGCTGTCTGCGAGCCGGGCGAACGCTCTGCGAATGTCAGCGTCGGCGTGACCTTCGCCGAAGACACCGACAACTCCGACGGCCGTTACCGAATGGCCTACACCATCCTCAGCAACAGCTTCGATCCGGAGATAGCCGTCGATTTCTATCAGGCCAACAGCCTCAACACGGCCCGCTACATGCAGTATTACTTCCTTCCGAAGGAGATTCCGGCCCGCGCCGTGAAGATGCACAATGTGGCCTCCGACGGCATCAATGCCTTCACCGGCATCGAGGGTTCGCTTCCCGCTACGATAAAGGGGGGCGAAGAGATCCTATGGGACCGCGAAATCTCGCTTCCCTCCCAGGTCTACAGCCTCGAGGGAGCCACACTGGCAGCCTACGTGGTCGACACGGCCAACGACAACCGCATAGTCAACAGCATTGCGTTTCCTTTAGGCCAAAGCTATTCCGGAATCGGGGAAATCACCGACAGTGAGAATGCCTCCGGACCGGATCTCCGCGTCGACGCCGACGGCACCTGCCGCATCCTCCTCCCCTCCCACGGCGCCTACCGTCTCGAAGCTTTCGACATCGCCGGAAGACTCATAGCCTCCTGCAGCGGCAACGCAACGTCGACCTCCGCCATCGCCAGGCTCAATCTGCCCGAGGGTTTCGCAGTGGTGACGCTTTCCCACAACGGAACCTGCAGATCGCAGAAAGTCTTAGTAAGATAAATCCAAGCAAACAAACAACAGAAACAGGCTACAACCTACAGATATGAAAAAGATATCGACCCTAATTCTCGCCACTCTTCTGGGAGCAGGCGCCGCCTCGGCCCAGAGCGTTGCGTTCAGCGAGAATTTCAACTCGGACTATACCGAGAACTTCCCCAACCGCTACGACCTCGACCATCAGGCTCCGATAGCCAATTTCCGCGAGCTTTTCCTCGACAAGGACGGTGTGGCTCAGCCCTGGTGGCATCTCCGTGACGCCTCCACGTCCAACGACCGCTTCCTCGGCTCCCATTCCGCCTACAACCCGGCCGGAAAGAGCAACGACTGGATCTGCTCCCGCGCCATAGAGATCCCCACCGAGGGATTCATCCTCAACTTCGACGCCCAGAGCTATCAGATCCGCTACGGCGAGCGCCAGAGCGACCTCTGGCTTTTCATCACCGAAGAGCCCTTCTCGAAGGATAATCCCCCCACAGTGCCGACCAAGGTCTATGAGAAAGTGCCCTACGGCCAAAGCGCCTCCGACATCGAGGGCGACTTCACCCACTATTCCCTCAGCCTCGACGAATATGCCGGCAAGACAATCTATCTGAACTTCGCCAACCTCAACGAAGACAAAGACATCCTCACGATCGACAACATCGAGGTGGTCCGTTACGACAAGGCCTCCATCAGTTCCACCGCCGAGCGCTACGTGCTCAACGAGGAGTATGAAGTGACGGTAACGATCAAGGGAACATCCGAAACCCCGCTCGAGAACTGGACCCTTACCTTCAACGACGGTATCGCAGCAGAGCCTCAGACTGTGACCGGCGCCAAGCTTTCCAACGGCGAGGAACTCACCTACACTTTCAAGGGCAAACTTGAGGCCGACCAGAACGCCGACTACACGGCCACTCTCTCGGCTCCCGGCGAAAAAGAGATGATCACCACCGGCATTGTGACCCGCATGGGATTCCTTCCCTACCACCGCGTGCTGATGGAAGAGACCACAGGCCTCTGGTGCGGCAACTGCCCGCTCGGCATCTACACCATCGAGCACATGGTCGAAGATCCCCTGCTCAACGACAAGGTGATCCCCGTTTCCGTCCATATCACAGGCGGAACCGACGATCTGATCAACCTGCGTTACGCAGCCTTCGTCAACATCCAGCAGGCTCCGATGTTCATGCTCGACCGCAACGGACGCACATACACCTTCAACCCCAAGATCGACGCCAAATATGATCCCTCCAACGAGCAGTCGGTGGCAGCCCTCGTGCTCAGCGAGCAGGCTAAGAACGTGCTCGCCGACATCGACATCAAGGGTGAGTTTGTGAAAGAGGGCGAGGAGATCACCGGCATCAAATGCGACGTTGAGGTCAACCCGGCCGTAACGCTCAGCGGCGACTACGGCATCGGCATCATTCTTCTCGAGAACAATGTAGGCTATCCCGGCTGGATTCAGCACAACTACTATTCCGGCCAGGCCGAGAATATCGGCACCACGATGGACGGCTGGACAAATGTTCCCGAAGAGGTCGAAGGCCTCCGTTGGAACGAAGTGGCACGCGGCATCTTCGGCGCCCGAGGCTACGACAACTCCCTTCCGGCAGTCATGCCCTATGGCGAGAAGCAGACCTTCTCCGCAACGATCGAAATTCCCGACACGTATGAAGAGGAGGTTTCTCCCGCCATCCGTCCCGAATACACATGTGTGATCGCTTACATATGGGACCGCTCCACCAACTCGATTGTCAACTCCAACATCTATGCGATGACAGAGAAATCTCACGACCGCTATACCTTCAAGGATTTCATCAGGGATTCGGGCGTAGAGGATATCGAGCTTGAGGAAGAGGCCGGCGCCGAGGCTGAATATTTCAACCTCCAGGGCGTGCGCGTAAGCAATCCCTCCAACGGCATCTTCATCGTGAAGAAAGGTAGCAAGACCTCGAAACAGATCTTCAGATAACCCGAATTTCGCGCAGGCCTCACCCGGCCTGCGCGAAATCTTAAAAACTGACTTATCTTTAAGATTAAGCAACAATATTAACTAACCGGCGGCTTCCTGATATCCTCGCGAAGGATGACAGTCACCGTCAAAAAAACTTTTCATTTATGAAAAAACTATTCACCACCTTGGCTATTGCAGCAATGACCACGAGCTTCGCTGCAACATCAGCCAGCGCCGGAACCTTCGAGTACACGCTCGATCCGGCATCCGGCACGACCGTCGAGTCGCTAAAGACAATCACAATGACGGCAGCCGCTGGCACTGTTATGGACGTCACAGCTGCCGAAAACATCAAGGTCTATAAAAACGGTGCGGAATTCTGCGGCGTATCGGCTAAGGATCCTGATTGGTCGGGCGCAAAATATATCTTCACCCTCGAAACTGAAGCAACCGAGGCCGGAACTTACGAATTCGTGATTCCCGCCGAAACTATCGAGCTGCAGCAGAATGACGGAATGACATTCTTCACTAACGACGAGATCATAGCTATCTACAACATCGAGGCAGGTTCGTCCGACAAGTTCAGCTATACTCTCGATCCGGAATCCGGTTCCTCCGTCGAGTCGCTCAAGACCATAACAATGACGGCAGACGCAGGCACTGTTATGGACGTAACGGCTGCCGAAAACATCAAGGTCTATAAAGACGGTGCGGAATTCTCAGGCGTATCTGCAAAGGATCCGGACTGGTCTGGTGCAAAATATATCTTCACCCTCGAAACCGAAGCAGCCGTAGCCGGAACTTACGAATTCGTGATTCCCGCCGGAACTATCGAGCTGCAGCAGAACGACGGAATGATATTCTTCACTAACGACGAGATTCGCGCCACTTACACTGTGACGGGCGGAACTGTTGTTGTTCCCGAGTTCGAATATACGCTTAACCCCGCTTCCGGCTCGACTGTTGAGTCGCTCGAAACAATCGCTATCTCCTGCGATCCCGACAAGGCCGCTATCGAAGTTAAGGATGCAAGCGGCATCAAGGTGCTCAAAGACGGCGAAGATTTCTGCGGCGTTACTTCCGAAGAAACGAAGAACTCCGAGGTCTACACCTTTACACTTGCCACCAAGGCTACCGAAGCAGGCACATACGAGCTTGTTATCCCCGCAGGCGCCATCGACGAGCTGGTCAACAACGGCGATGAAATCATTTCCAACAAAGAGATCCGCGCTACCTACACCATCGAGGCTCCCAAGACTCCGGTTGTTTACGACCTCGAGATCGTGAAATGCAAACCCGCCGAAGGCGAAGTAGACATGGACATGATCCAGTTCGAATCAATCATCGTAACTGTTAAGGACACAGGCCTCGGCGCAGATCCCGAAGCCACCGCCACCCTCGCAGCAGAAGACGGAAGCTACACCTACACCGGCCAGTTCAAATTCTCCTGGGGCGTTCAGTTCATCATGTTCGTCACCGAGGCTCCCAAATACAACGGCAAATACACCTTCACCATTCCTCAGGGTTCCTTCGGCGACGCCGAATGGATGGCCGACCACTCCACAGGTCACTCCAACCCCGAAATCGTGGTTGACTACACGTTCACCGGCCTGAAGGATCCTGCTTCGCCCGTAGCCTTCGACATCGTTCCCGAAAGCTACCTCCCCGCAACCGACGCCACAGTCAACGACCTCGCGACAGTGACCGTCAACTTCAGCAAATACTACAACGCATTCTCCGAGAAAGCTGTCGCTCACCTCAGCTGCACCGAGGC
Organism: uncultured bacterium; assembly: GCA_905214735.1. Classification (GTDB taxonomy): domain Bacteria; phylum Bacteroidota; class Bacteroidia; order Bacteroidales; family Muribaculaceae; genus Lepagella. Next base: position 22,824 of record CAJMNI010000022.1, read on the forward strand.
CCACTACGAGGCAACCGCAACTCCGAGCCGCACTTACGGCGATTCGTTCTCCTATACGTTTGATCCCGCTCCGACAGAGGCAGGCAACTATCTGTTTGTGATCGAAGAGGGCGCATTCGGCGACAACGACTATGCCGAGGACAACACTCTCGGCCATGCAAGCGCAGCAATCAGCGTGGTTTATGAATTCGTTCCCGAAGGATCCGGCATCAACGCCATCTTCTCCGAGGATAACGACTCCATAATCTATAGCATCGACGGCAAGGTGATCGGCAAGAGTGTCAAGAACCTCCCCGCCGGACTCTATATCCGCGAAGGCAAGAAGATCATCGTGAAATAAAAGCTGAATAATTCCCGAAAGGGAAAACAGTAAAACCCCAAAAAGGCGGGGGAGCGAAAATTATCGCCCCCCCGCTGATTTTTTATCCAGACAGTCTTGGCTAAAATTATCGGGAAAGTTATCGGGAAAGTTATCGGAAGGGGAAAGAGGGATTGACCAGGAAGACATGCTCCGTGGCGCGGGTGATGGCCGTGTAGAGCCAGCGGAAGAAAGAGGCGTCAAACATCTCCGGAGCAATGTTCCCCATGTCGACATAGACATGTTTCCACTGTCCGCCCTGGGCCTTGTGGCAGGTGACGCAATAGGCATATTTCGCCTGCAGAGCATTGTAATAAGGATCGGAGAGCGCCCCCTGGATTATTTCCGAAAGCTCACCCTCATATTCGGCGAGCACGCGGTTGTAGAACCGGTCCATCTCGTCGCCCGGAATCGCCGGGCCGTCGGTAACGAGGCTGCGGAGCATAAGCTGCGCGGTGGTCAGGCGCCCGTCGGCAAGTTCGAGCTCAACCTCCGTAAACCAGCGGCCGTAAGCCTTCTCGGTGCGTCCCACATGCGACACCCGGGCCATGTCGCCGTTGGCGATAAGTTTCATCTTCCGGTCGTTGCGCAGCCAGTAATAGTCGTTTTTCGAAATCACGAGCCGTTCGTCGCGCTCCACAGGTTGCTCGGCGTAAAGCACCCGGCTGCGTATCTCCTGGTTGAAATTGTTGGCCCGGCGGTTGGATCTTGTGATCACAATCGTTTCCTCCTTCCCCACCGAAGCGTAGGAATCGGCGAGCAGATCGCCGAGCTCGAGCGAAGAAACCACCGAAATTCCCGGGAATCCCGACACCTCGAGATATACGTCGGAGATATCGTAAGGGGGGTGATAAAGGAACTGGCGCACGAGCGTGGCATTATGGATGATTCCGCTGTCGGCCTCCTGCCTGAGGGGCAGGTCGAGAGTGGCGCAGACGGGATTGAGGCCGAGCGAGCGGAGGCGGTCGGGATTCATCGCCGACGACTGCTCCTGCCCCACGGGAGGAAGCTGGGCCTCGTCGCCCACGAGGATCATGCGGCATCCCGGGGCCGAATAGACATAGCGCGTCAGCAGTTCGAGCAGCGACGAGCGGTCGCCGGGCCGGTCGGGAATCAGCGAAGCCTCGTCGACGATGAAGAGAGTGTCGGGCGATTCATTGGGGGCGACATGATAGGATCGAGAGCCGGGGTCGTTGAAATCGGGACGGAAGATTCGGCGATGGATGGTCGAGGCCGGATGGGCCGACATCATCGAGGCCACCTTCGCGGCGCGGCCCGTCGGGGCAAGCACGGCCACGCGGTGCCGCTCGGCGTCGAGAGCCTTTATCATCGCGCCGACAAGCGACGTCTTTCCCGTGCCGGCATAGCCGTTGAGCACGAACACTCCCCGCGCGTCGGGAGAGGCTATGAAGTCGGCCAGACCCCGAAGGAGAAACTCCTGGTCGGGATGAGGCTCGAAAGGGAGGGCGGCCAATGCCGACGCCGCCAGCCTTCCCGAGAGATTGCTTGCTGATGTATTCACCGCTAAAAATTGTAAAAAAGAGTCGTTTCGTGATTATCTTTACTAAAAGAACAAAGATATTTGAGAAAAATTTTGTAATTTTGCGTTTTGAAAAGCAGGAGGGTGAGGATTAAGTCCGCAACCCTCGGAAAAAGATCTAAGGAATATAGAAATGCCGGGCGGAAAGCCGCCGGCAACATATAGACGAGAGATACTCATAAAACCCAATATAACAATTTACGACATGAAAATTGAAAAAGTGATCGGTCGCGAAATTCTTGATTCGCGCGGTAACCCGACAGTAGAAGTTGACGTGATTCTCGAGAGCGGCATCATGGGCCGTGCAGCAGTTCCCTCAGGCGCATCTACAGGCGAGAACGAGGCTCTTGAGCTTCGTGACGGCGATCCCAAGCGCTATATGGGCAAAGGCGTGCTCAAGGCAGTAGCCAACGTCAACGGTCCCATCGCAGAAGCCCTCATCGGCCACAGCGCGCTCGACCAGATCGGTGTTGACCAGATCATGCTCGACCTCGACGGCACTCCGACGAAGTCCAACCTCGGCGCCAACGCCATCCTCGGCGTATCGCTCGCCACAGCAAAAGCAGCAGCCGCATATCTCGACATGCCCCTCTACCGCTACGTGGGCGGTTGCAACACATACGTTCTCCCCGTTCCGATGATGAACATCATCAACGGCGGCGCTCACTCCGACGCTCCCATCTGCTTCCAGGAGTTCATGATCCGTCCGGTCGGCGCTCCCTCCTTCAAGGAAGGAATCCGCATGGGCACAGAGGTGTTCCACAACCTTAAGAAAGTGCTCAAGGCCCGCGGCCTCTCCACGGCTGTCGGCGACGAAGGCGGTTTCGCTCCCGCTCTCGACGGCACTGAAGACGCCCTCAACTGCATCTGCGAGGCTATCAAGGCTGCAGGCTACGAACCCGGAAAAGATGTCACAATCGCCCTCGACTGCGCATCTTCCGAATTCTACGAGGATGGCAAATACCACTACAGCCACCTCAACAACGGCGCCAAGAAAGAGGAGAACGGCGCTGTGCTCACAAGCGAGGAGCAGGCAAAATATCTCGAAAGCCTCATCAACAAATATCCTATCGACTCGATCGAGGACGGTATGGACGAGAACGACTGGAAGGGCTGGAAATATCTCACCGACCTCATCGGCGACCGCTGCCAGCTCGTCGGCGACGACTTCTTCGTTACCAACGTGAAATATCTTGAGAAAGGCATCGCAGAGGGTTGCGCCAACTCGATCCTCGTGAAAGTTAACCAGATCGGCTCGCTCACAGAGACTCTCCGCGCTGTCGAGATGGCTCAGCGCAACGGCTACACAGCTGTTATCTCCCACCGTTCGGGCGAAACAGAAGACGCTACTATCGCCGACCTCGCCGTGGCTACAAACGCAGGCCAGATCAAGACCGGTTCGGCAAGCCGTTCCGACCGTATGGCCAAATACAACCAGCTCCTCCGCATCGAGGAAGAGCTCGGCGACCGCGCTGTTTACGGCTACAAGAAAATCAAGAAAGTGGCAAAATAAGCCGCTTCCCCAAAGAATTTAATCAAGGACAGCAATCCGAAGAGTCCCGGCCAAGGCCGGGGCTCTTTTTTATGCGATTTTTCTACAAATTTTCTACAACTTTTCAAGATAATGATGCAATTTTGCTAACTTTGCGCCATAATTCATGAACATGGAAGAAAAACACAAATCTGAAACATCGCCGCTGACACCCTGCAGCGGCCTGAAGAAAACATCGCAAGGGGCTGTGCTGAAGCCCTCGAAGCGCGGCCAGTGGATGCCGGCCAGCCCGATCCGGCGCCTGTCGGGGGCGGCCCGCGCCGCCGTGAAACGCGGTGTCAAGGTCTATCATCTCAACATCGGCCAACCCGACATCAAGACGCCGCCCCAGGCCCGGGAGGCGCTCGCAGGCATCGACCTCTCCTCGCTCCCCTACAGTCCGAGCGACGGCATCGAGAGCCTGCGCGAGAAATTCGCCGCCTACTACCGCCGCTTCGGCCTCGACATCTGCGCCGACGACATCATCGTGACGAGCGGCGGTTCGGAAGCCGTGCTCTTCGCCTTCATGGCCTGCCTCGATCCGGGCGACGAGATCATCGTGCCCGAACCGGCCTATGCCAACTACATGGCCTTCGCCGACTCCTCGGGAGCGCGAATAGTGCCGCTCCCCTCTTCGATCGAGAATGGTTTCGCACTCCCCGAACCCGAGGCCTTCGAGCATCTCATCACCCCGCGCACCCGCGCCATACTGATCTGCAACCCCAACAACCCGACGGGCTATGTCTATTCGCGAGCCGAGCTCGAGGCAATCGCCGACATCGCCGACCGCCACAACCTCTTCCTCTTCGCCGACGAGGTATATCGCGAATTCTGTTATTCGGGAGGGGAGTTCACCTCGATCATGAGCCTGCCGCTCGTGCACTACAACGCCATCATGATCGACTCGGTGTCGAAACGCTACAGCGAATGCGGCATCCGCATCGGCGCCCTCGTATGCCGCAACCGCGAGGTTCACGACGCGGTGATGAAATTCTGCCAGGCGCGCCTCAGCCCCCCGCTCCTCGGCCAGATTGTGGCCGAAGCGTCGATGGACGCCTCCCCCGACTATCTGAAAGATGTTCACGATGAATATGAGCGTCGCCGCGACTTCATCGTGGAGCGGATCAACAGGATTCCGGGCTGCTATTCCCCCCTTCCCCAGGGAGCTTTCTACACCATGGCCGAGCTTCCGGTCGACGATGCCGACCGTTTCTGCAAATGGTGTCTCGAGGAGTTCGAGCATGAGGGAGCCACCGTTTTCATGGCTCCCGGAAGCGGATTCTACAGCGATCAGAAGCGCGGACGCCGTCAGGTGAGAATAGCCTACGTGCAGGAGATTCCCTACCTCGCCAAGGCCCTCGACCTGCTTGAAGAGGCCTTGAGATGCTACCCCGGAAGAAAAATCTGAGAGATTTCTTTATGAAATTCCGACATTTTATGAAATTTTCGTTAACTTTGTCGTAATTCATAAATTCATGGCCGGCTCAGGCGAGCCATCGCGGCTTCCTCCCCGGTCTAATTCCAACTAACCAAACAGACACAACGATGGAAGAAAACGAGAAAGTCTACACCACCGACACCGGTCTGCCGGAGAACGCGTTTCGCGAGCTCGCCGACGACGAGAAGTATGTGCCGGTGATGCATCCGGCCCACGACCAGAAGGAAGTGACGCCCTATTCTGTAGGGATGGGTCTGCTGATGGCGATTGTCTTCAGCGCCGCAGCCGCCTATCTGGGCCTGAAGGTGGGCCAGGTGTTCGAGGCCGCCATCCCCATCGCGATTATCGCGGTCGGACTCAGCGGCGCCCTGAAAAAGAAAAACGCCCTCGGGCAGAACATCATCATCCAGTCGATCGGCTCCTGCTCGGGAGTGATCGTGGCCGGGGCGATCTTCACCCTGCCGGCCCTTTTCATCCTGCAGGCCTCATATCCCGACATAATGGTGAATTTCTACCAGATCTTCCTCAGTTCGCTGCTCGGAGGCATCCTGGGAATCCTCTTCTTCATCCCCTTCCGCAAATATTTCGTGAAGGACATGCACGGCAAATACCCCTTCCCTGAAGCCACGGCGACCACTCAGGTGCTCATTTCCGGCCAGCAGTCGGAGAAGAGCGGCTCGGGCGGGCAGGCCAAGACCCTGATCGTGGCCTCGCTGATCGGCGGTATCTACGACTATATCGTGGCAACGTTCGGCTGGTGGGCCGAGACAATCACGTCGACGGCCGCCTCCTGGGGACATACCATGGCCGAGAAGACCAAGCTCGTGTTCAGCTGCAACACCGGCGCCGCCCTTCTGGGCCTCGGCTATATCGTCGGCCTCAAATATGCCTTCGTGATCTTCGCCGGCTCGATCTTCGTATGGTGGATCGTCATTCCGCTGATGGGCACCTACGGCAACGCCACTCTCGCCGGGCTCGCGCCCGACGTCCTCTTCAAGGACTACGCGCGTCTGATCGGCATCGGCGGCATCGCAATGGCCGGCATCATCGGCATCGTGAAGTCATGGCCCATCATCTGCAACGCCGTCGGTCTCGCAGGCCGCGAGTTCAAGGGTGGAGCAGCTAAGGCCAAGGAGGTGCGCTGGCAGACCGACCTTTCGATGAAGAAAGTAGTGTTCTTCATCGTTCTGGCCCTGATCGTGGTGCTCGCCTTCTTCTGGCTCGGCGTGATCAGCACCTTCTGGCAGGCTCTCGTGGCATGGGCTGTAGTGACCGTTATCGCATTCCTCTTCACCACGGTGGCCGCCAACGCTATCGCCATCGTCGGCTCCAATCCGGTTTCGGGCATGACGCTGATGACTCTCATCATCGCCTCGGCAATCTTCGTGGGCATCGGCCTGAGCGGCACCCAGGGCATCGTTGCCTCGATGGTGATCGGCGGCGTTGTCTGCACGGCCCTCTCGATGGCCGGCGGTTTCGTGACCGACCTCAAGATCGGCTACTGGCTCGGATCGACCCCGCGCAAGCAGGAGAGCTGGAAATTCCTCGGCACATTCGTTTCGGCCGCAACTGTCGGCGGCGTGATCATGGTGCTCAACGAGGTTTACGGCTTCACCGGCGACAATGCCCTCGTGGCTCCGCAGGCCAACGCCATGGCCAAGGTGATCGAGCCCCTCATGATGGGCGGCGAGACTCCCTGGATCCTCTATATGGTGGGCGCGATCCTCGCCCTCATCCTCAACTGGCTCGGGGTGCCCGCCCTCGCATTCTGCCTCGGAATGTTCATCCCCCTCTCGCTCAACACCCCGATGCTCGTGGGCGGCGCTATCGCCTATTTCGTAAGCCACAGCTCGAAAGACAGCAAAGTCAACTCCGCACGCCACGACCGCGGCACACTCCTCTCCTCCGGCCTCATCGCCGGCGGCGCACTCTTCGGAGTCTTCGCAGCCATCACGCGCTTCTGCGGCTTCGAATACGACTCGCCCCTCTCCGAAGGGCTCACCCAGATTCTCGGATGCGTGGCCTACGTGCTCCTGATCGGATACCTCTACTGGGATTCCACCCGCGCCAAAGTGCTTAAATAAAACAGTTTGCGATTAGAATCTACCGCAAAGGCGGAGATAAGCCGGCCTTGACAAGCCAAGTAACGGCATATATGCCGAACTTCAATTAATGAATTATTTCCATAATTGGGAATAATTCATTAATTTTGCAGTCGGATTGCAACAAGAGGGGAATCTGCCGCAGGGCGACGCCCTGCGGCAGATTCCGGGGATAAGCAACAGAGAATAACGACAATTACAGCTAAGACAGATATACAGATGAAAGCTTATGTATTTCCCGGCCAGGGTGCCCAGTTCGTGGGCATGGGCAAGGACCTCTACGACAACAATGCAGAGGCAAAAGAGATGTTTGAGAAAGCAAACGAAATTCTTGGTTTCCGTATCACCGATCTGATGTTCAACGGCACTGAGGAAGACCTGAGGCAGACGAAAGTGACTCAGCCCGCGATCTTCCTTCACAGCGTGATTCTTGCCAAGAGCCTTGGCGACGAGTTCAAGCCCGACATGGTGGCAGGCCATAGCCTTGGAGAATTCTCCGCGCTTGTTGCAGCCGGCGCCCTCAGCTTCGAGGAGGGTCTGAAGCTCGTGGCAAAGCGCGCCATGGCCATGCAGAAAGCCTGCGAGGCCAAGCCTTCGACAATGGCCGCAGTCCTCGCCCTTTCCGACGAGACGGTCGAGAACCTCTGCGCCGAGGTTGAAGACGTCGTGGCTCCCGCCAACTATAACTGCCCGGGTCAGGTTGTGATCTCAGGCACAATCGAAGGCATCGACAAGGCCTGCGAGAAGATGCTCGCAGCCGGTGCGAAACGCGCCCTCAAGCTGAAAGTGGGCGGCGCCTTCCATTCCCCCCTCATGCAGCCCGCCCAGGAGGAACTCGCCGAGGCAATCGCAGCCGCCGAGTTCTCCACTCCCCGCTGCCCCGTCTATCAGAACGTCGACGGCAAGCCCCACACCGATCCCAAAGAGATCAAGGAGAACCTCATCAAGCAGCTCACCGCTCCCGTGCGCTGGACCTACGACGTGCAGGCCATGATCGCCGACGGCGCCGACGACTTCACGGAGCTCGGTCCGGGCAAGGTGCTCCAGGGCCTCATCTCGAAGATCGACCGCAACGTCAAGACTTCGGGCAAGCAGTAAGAACGCACTCCCCGCAAGGGAGGCATTTCGGTTAAATTTTCTAAACAGGGAAAACTATGAACATAGCAATAGTCGGCGCGAGCGGCGCGGTGGGCCAGGAGCTCCTGCGCGTGCTCGACGAGCAGAATTTCCCCGTTGACAATCTACGTCTGTTCGGCTCTCAGCGCAGCGCCGGACAGACGCGTTTGTTCCGGGGGAAGGAGTATACCATCGAACTTCTCAGCCACGATTCCGATTTCAGCGGTGTCGACATCGCATTCACTTCGGCCGGAGCCGGAACTTCCAAGGAGTATGCGAAGACGATCACCCGCCACGGCACCCTGATGATCGACAACAGCTCCGCCTTCCGCATGGACCCCGACGTGCCCCTGGTGGTTCCGGAGGTCAACGGCAAGGATGCATTCGAACATCCGCGCAACATCATCGGCAACCCCAACTGCACCACTATCCAGATGGTCGTGGCCCTGCAGGCCATCGAGCGGATTAGCCATATCCGCCGGGTGCACGTCGCCACCTATCAGGCCGCTTCGGGAGCCGGGCAGACAGGCATGGATGAACTCCGCCTCCAGATGGAGGAGACCACCGCCGGAAAGAAACCGACCGTGAAGAAGTTCACGGCCCAGCTCGCCCTCAACCTCATCCCCCACATCGACGTCTTCACCGACAACGATTACACGAAGGAGGAGATGAAGATGTATAACGAGACGCGGAAGATCATGCACAGCGACATCCGCGTGTCGGCCACATGCGTTCGCGTGCCGGTGATGCGCGCCCACAGCGAGGCTATCTGGGTGGAGACCGAGAGGCCGGTGAGCCTCGAGGAGGCTCGCCATGCTTTCGAAACGGGTGAAGGCCTCGTATATCTCGACGAGAAGGATGGAAAGAAATTCTATCCGATGCCCCTGGACATCGCTGGGAAGGATCCCGTCTACGTCGGCCGTCTGCGCAAGGACCTCGCCGACGACTGCGGCCTCGCCTTCTGGGTGGTCGGCGACCAGATCAAGAAGGGAGCCGCCCTCAACGCCGTGCAGATCGCGCAGTATATGCTCGCCCACGGCGGCGTGAGATAAGGCCGGAAGATTTCTTGAGATAAGGCCGGAAGATTATTATAGAAAATTATCGAGTCATGAGCGACAACAACGTGCGCCGCGAGCTTGCCCGCGACATCATCGAAAACACCGGCACGAGCCTTTTCCTCACCGGAAAGGCCGGCACGGGCAAAACGACATTCCTTCGCGAGCTGCGCGAAAACAGCGGCAAACGAGTGGTGGTGACCGCCCCGACGGGCATCGCCGCCATCAATGCCGGAGGAGTGACGCTCCATTCTTTCTTCCAGCTTGATTTCGCTCCGTTTGTGCCCGAAACGCAGGGATTGAGAAGCCAGAAATCGTTCGGCCACCGTTTCGGCCGCGAGAAGATCAGGATCATCCGCGGCATGGACGTGCTGGTGATCGACGAGATCTCGATGGTGCGCGCCGATGTGCTTGATGCCGTCGACGCCGTGTTGCGCCGTTTCCGCGACCGCACGAAGCCTTTCGGCGGAGTGCAGATGCTGATGATCGGCGACCTCCAGCAGCTTCCCCCGGTGGTGAAGGAGAATGAGCGCGAGATGCTCTGCCGCCACTATGATTCGCTCTATTTCTTCGGCTCGCACGCCCTCGCTCAGCTCGACTACGTGATGGTGGAGCTCGACACGGTCTATCGCCAATCGAGCGGCCGATTCCTCGACATCCTCAACGCCATCCGCGACAACAAGGCCGACAGCGGCATCCTCGCCGAACTCAACGCCCGCTGCCGCCCCGGCTTCAATCCTCCCGACTCGGAGGGGTATATCCGTCTGACCACCCACAACTATCTCGCCTCGGAAATCAACGACCGCCGCCTCGACATGCTGAAGGCCGAGCCCCACACTTTCTCGGCGAGCGTCGAGGGGAATTTCCCGGAGAGTTCTTTCCCGGCGGAACGCGAGCTGACGCTCAAGGTCGGTGCCCAGGTGATGTTTATCAAGAATGATTCGGGTGAAGACCGCCTCTTCTTCAACGGCATGATAGGTCTGGTCACTGCCATCGAGGGAAAAAATGTGGAGGTTACTCCGGTCGACGGCGGCGAACCGATCCTGGTGCCCCGTCTGGAATGGGAGAACGTGAAGCTGGAGGTCGACGGGGAGAACGGCGATATCAAGGAGACGCGCGACGGAGCTTTCCGTCAGTTCCCGCTGAAGGCCGCCTGGGCGATCACCATCCACAAGAGCCAGGGCCTGACTTTCGACAGGGCGATCATCGACGCCGCCGCGGCGTTTGCCCACGGCCAGACCTACGTGGCGCTCTCGCGCTGCCGTTCGCTGGAGGGGCTGGTGCTCGAAAAACCTATTTCTTCCTCGGCGATCATCTGCGATTACACGGTGGCGAATTATATGCGCGCGAAGAGAGTCGACACTCCCGACGGCGCCGCTCTTGCCCGGCTGAAGGAGAATTATCAGCTGCAGCTCGCCGACGAGCTTTTCGATTTCTCTCCGCTGGCCGCCGCTTTCGAGGGGACGTTCCGCATCGTGCAGGAGAATTTCAGCAAGATTTTCCCCGACCTTATCGGCCGGCTCGCCGGCGAACGCGACCGTCTGAAGAAGGATCTTTCGGAGGTGTCGGTGAAATATCGCAACCAGCTCGCCCGCATCGCCGCCGAATGCGCCGCCACGTCGGATTATGCTCCGCTGCTCAAACGTGTGCGCGAGGGAGCGGTCTATTTTTCGGGTCTGATCGATTCTGTCGGGGAGATTATCTCGGCGATTCCGCGTTCACACGACAACAAGAGCGTGCAGACCAAGCTGACCGAACGTCTCGCTCTGCTTGAGGATATCTATCTGGTGAAGAAGGCGCTGCTGAAGAAATTCGGCGAGACGGATTTCTCGGCGTCGGTTTACCTTGACGAAAAGGGACGCGCGATCCTCAACGGCAGTTCCGAAAAGAGGAAGAAGAAGCTGAAGATCAGCTATGCCCCGGCCAAGTCGGAATATTCGGAAAACAATCTTCATCCCGCGCTTTACGACCGTCTGAACGCCTGGCGCCGCGCATACGCGGAGGAGAAGAATGTCCCGGCTTTCACAGTTTTCTATACGAAGACTCTGCTCGCGATCGCCAATTATCTTCCGGCCGATGAGAACGACCTGCTGACGATTCCGGGCATCGGACCGCGGAAGGCTGCCGATTTCGGCAAGGATATCCTGAGGATGGTGAAGGAGTTTACGGATACTGCTACGGAGCTTACGATAGTTCCGCCGCATCCCGACATTCACAAGCCGCGGCGCCGTCACGAGCCCAAGGGGCAGAAAATCGACACGCGCCAGGAGACGATGAAGCTCTGGAAAGAGGGGAAGACAGTCGACGAGATTGCGGCCGTGCGCGAACTGAAACCGATCACTATCATCACCCATATCTGCCGGACAGGAAGTGTGGCCGATATCGAGAAACTTGCGGCCGGGCTGAAGCCTGAGGCCCGCGCGGCCGTGGAGGATTATCTTTCGGCCACTAAGAAACTGCCGGAGAGATTAGCCGAGCAGATCGAGGAGATTAAGGCCCGCAGCGGAGTCGAAGTCGACTACGACGCGCTCCATATCGTCACCGCCCTGGTCGAGGCCGGCAAGCGCAATTAAAAAAAGGCGGCTCAAAGAGCCGCTTTTTTGTTGGGGTGTTGGATTTATAAATTAAAGTAAAAAGTTCCGGTGGAGAGGACGGTGTAGAAGTCGTAGGTGTTGCCTCGCAGCTGATAGTCGGTGTTGTAGGCTGGGACGTCGACGTCGGTGTCCCACTGGTCGGTCCAGGGGTTCCAGGCGTTCAGAACGTTGACGTCATACTGCACTCCGTTATACTGATAGCTGACAACAAGCGGAAGCACGCGCCAGACACCCGTGGCATCATAACCGCAGGCGATCACTTTGATGGTGCCCTGGTTCTGGAAGTTGGTCTGCACCGACGGACTTACCACTATGGTCGGGGAATAGTTCCAGCCTGAATACCAAGGCGAACCCCAGTAGGGAGGAGGCGGCGGACCGGGATTATAGACAGGAGCCGGATGATAGATAGCCGGACCGGGGCCACCGTTGGGATGAAAACCGCCACCGGTGCCCGGCATAGGAAGTGAGTTCTGCGCCGAAAGCCCGACCGCGCCAACAAAAGCGGCAGTCGCAACGCAAAACCTGAGTGAATATAAAAAATCTCTTTTCATAACCGTAAAAGCATAAAATCAAAATCCAATCCCCTCCCCATCAATCAAACAATCCAAACCCGATAATTCCTCCACTCACCGGAAAAATTAATCATATGGGAAGAGGCGGAAATGTAAAATTGGTAAAAGATTGCGTAATTATGGTTGTAGAATGAATCGGATTTTTAGTAATTTTGCGACAAAATAACAAAGCAACCCACATCGACAATCAAGCTTGAACAATGGGATATTCAATCAATCGCAATCGTTTCCAAAATCGTAGCAGTTGGTTCATCCGCAAAGACAACTCGGCAAAATGTTTGGTCAGCGTCGTCGCCGCGTCGGTAGCGGCGACGGCCTTTGCCTCTTCGCAGGAACGGCCCGACACGGTGATGCGCCAGCTTGAGGAAGTTGTGGTGACGGGGAGTAATTTCGCTGTCGGCAGCAACCTTATCCCCTATTCGGTAAGCGTGGTAGGTCAGGCGCAACTCGAAGCCACCGGCCAGACGCAGCTGCTGAGCGTGCTCAGCGGGGAGGTGCCGAGTCTCTTCGTGACTCAGCGGGGCATTTTCGGCTTTGGAGTGAGCAACGGCGGATCGGGCAATATCAAGCTCCGCGGCGTCGGCGGCGACCGGGCATCGGCTGTGCTCATGATGGTCGACGGGCAGCCTCAGTTTGCCGGAATATACTCCCATTCCATCGGCGACTTCTACGGCAAGGATAATGTGGAGCGCGTGGAGGTTCTTCGCGGACCGGGGTCTGTGCTCTACGGCTCCAACGCAATGGCCGGTGTGATCAACGTCATCACCCGCGGACCACGCAAAGATGGCGTCGAAACCACCCTCATGTCGCAATACGGCTCCTACAACACCTGGCTCACCACCGCCTCCAATTCCACGCGCTTCGGTCGCTTCTCTTCTTTCGCCACGATTTCCTACGACCGCACCGACGGCAACATCAAAGGGATGGATTTCAGCCAGTGGAGCGGATATGGTAAAATCGGATATGACTTCAGCAATTATTGGAAGGCCGGAATCGACTACACATTGATGAACTTCCGCGGCGACGACCCGGTTTATCCCCGGCTGAGCGACCCTGAATCGACGGCCGTGTTCCGTCAGAACGTAACCCGCGGAGCCGCCTCGGCCTGGGTCACCAACACCTACGGCAACGCCGATGGAACCATCCGTGTCTATTACAGCTACGGCAACCACTATATCGACGACCCCAACCATTTCCATTCGCTCGACGACCGTTTCGGAGTGATGGCCTACGAAAACTTCAACCCCTGGACCGGCGCCGCTATGACCGTCGGCTTTGATTTCGACCGCTATTCGGGAAAGATCCCGATGTCGGGAGGCAAACCCTACGACCCCGGATCAATGCAGACCATCGCCCGCAAAATCACCAACGAATACTCCCCCTATCTCACTCTCTCCCAGAGTTTCATCGGCGAAATGCTCGTGATCAACGCCGGAGTCCGCATGGCCAACAGCGACCGCTTCGGCACGCAATGGGTGCCACAGGCCGGAATCGTGTTCAACCATCCCGAAGGCTGGACAGCCAAGGCCTCGGCGGCAATGGGCTATCGCAACCCCTCCTTCCGCGAGCTCTATCTCTACCGCATGGCCAACCCCGACCTCGAGCCGGAAAAGATGTGGAATTATGAAGTGTCGCTCTCCAAAAGTTTCTCGCATTGGTTTTCTATTGGCGTCACTGCCTATTATTCACGCGGTTACGATATGATTCAGGCCGTCGACATGAAAAATGTCAACACCGGCCGTTTCATCAACAAGGGTATAGAGGTCACAGCCTCCTCCCATCCTCTCAGCAATCTCCGCATCTCCGCCAGCTACAGCTACCTCCACACTTCGCTCCGCGACCTCACCGCCGCCCCGCGGAACCAATATTTCCTCGGCGCCGAGTGGCAGCCTCTCAAATGGCTCAGTGTCAGCGGGCAGCTAAAGGGTGTCACCGACCTATATGTGGCCGAGGGAATCGACCGCCAGAATTATGCCACTCTCGATCTTAAGCTCGACTTTAAGGTCTGCCGCTGGGTGAGCCTCTTCGCCCGCCTCGACAATGTGACCGACGCCCAATATGTGATCAACCGCGGCTACGACATGCCCGGCTTCACCGCCATGGGCGGCTTCAAGCTCAATTTTTAAAGAAGGTTGAATCCCGACGATATTCAAAGAAAATAGAAAAAAGGGAACAGCTACCAAACATAAAATTATGAAGAAATTTATCACAGCTGCCATCGCGGCAACGATCTCGCTATCAGGTGCTTCCTACGCCTTTGCCCAGCAGACCACCGAAAGCGTCGACTCCAACGGCATGGAGATCCCGACCGTCTATTTCATCAAAAACATCACTCCCGAGAATCTGGTAAAGATCTACAAGGCTCTCGGCTCTGAGGCCCATGGCCGCGTCGGAGTGAAGATCTCCACAGGTGAAAGCCAGCAGACCAATTATCTCGATCCCAATCTGATGAAGCCGCTCGTGCAGAGCCTCAACGGCACTTTCATCGAATGCAACACCGCCTACAAGGGGGTGCGCATGGATACGAAAGATCATGAGAAGGCGATCAAGGAACGCGGATTTCTCGAAGTGGCTCCCGTCGACATCATGGACGCCGAGGGAGAAATCAAGCTCCCGGTAAGCAACGGCTATCACCTCCCCTACGACATCGTGGGCAAGGATTTCGACAACTACGACTATATGCTCGTGCTCTCGCATTTCAAGGGCCACCAGATGGGCGGTTTCGGCGGTGCGCTCAAGAACATCTCCATCGGCATTGCCTCCACCGACGGCAAGACATTCATCCACACCGCCGGCAAGACTGCCAATCACGAAGAACTCTGGGGCAACCTTCCCGAACAAGATGATTTCACGGAGTCGATGGCCGACGCCTGTCAGGGAGTGGTGAACCATATCGGCAAACGCAATGTGGCTTATATCAATGTGGCCAACAAACTCTCTGTAGACTGCGACTGCAACGCTCATCCTGATGCACCGCAGATGGCCGACCTCGGCATCTTCGCCTCGCTCGACCCCGTGGCCGTTGACCGCGCCTGCGTCGACGCCGTCTACAACTCCACCGATCCGGGCAAAGTGCATCTGATCGAGCGCATCGAGAGCCGAAAAGGCACCCACATCCTCGATGCCGCAGAGCACAACGGCCTCGGCACGCAGAAATACCGCCTCGTAGTGATCGAATAAAAGCGAAAGGCAGACAGAGGCATCCCCATCGCCTCGAATCGAATAAAACTCAAGGCGAGCAAAGGCAGCCCCATCGCCTCGCATCGAATAAAACTCAAGGCGAGCAAAGGCAGCCCCATCGCCTCGAATCGAACAAAACTCAAGGCGAGCAAAGGCAGCCCCATCGCCTCGCAATAAAAGAAAACATCC
>CAJMNI010000023.1 GCA_905214735.1 uncultured bacterium
GATTTTTTATCCTGCCGGTGTAAAAATCTCATGATTTTTATCTACATTTGCATTGACCTAAACAATCTTTTTTACCTTAAGATTTTTTACCTGTAGAAACTGAAACTATACAAAAGGCGTAGCCGTGAGGCCACGCCTTTTGTGGTGAAAAATAGAGAGATATGGGAAAATTAGAAGGGATAAAGATTGCATTCAAGCTGAAAATTCTTTATATTTGCAATGCAGATCAAAGCTGATCTGAATTGCAAAATTTCATTTTGCAGGGGAGCTGTTTTGATTACCGGCAAAAACTGCAAAATTTCATTTTGCATACCTTAAGTGGCTGACGCGCAATCATTAGCTCTCAGCTCGGCCGCCGGCTTACCCGCTGCTCAGCTTTCCGGCTTTCCAGCTTCCCCGCTGCTCAGCTTTCCGGCTGCTCAGCTTCCCGGCTGCTCAGCTTCCCGGCTGCTCAGCTTCCCGGCCTTCGGCTTCTTCGCTTTCCGGCCGCCGGCTGCTCGCTGCTTCGCTTCCGGCCGCCGGCTGCTCGCTGCTTCGCTTTCCGGCCGCCGGCTGCTCGCTGCTTCGCTTTCCGGCCGCCGGTTTCTTCGCTTTCCGGCTGCTTCGCTTTCCGGCTGCTTCGCTTTCGGGCTGCTTCGCTTTCGGGCTGCCGGCTGCCGGGAGGGGGTTGGCTTGTTTGGCGTTAGCCACTTGAGGTGTTCGGGATGAAATCCCGAATGCAGTTAATAATAATTCTCCCGGCAATTTAGCTATGACGAAATCTATTTCCCCCCTTTCGAATTCTTCCGCCATGATTTGCGAGGATCTCCCTTGGATTCCTGATCCCTCTTCTCCGGCGCTCCGAGAGCCCGATCCCTCTTCTCCGGCGCTCCGAGAGCCCGATCCCTCTTCTCCGGCTCTCCGGGAGCAGGATTCCTCTTACCCGGCTCTCCGGGAGTCCGATCCCTTTTCCCCGGCGCTCCGGGAGCAGGATCTTGCTTCCACTGAGGTGGAGGCTTCTTTGATGGCTTGCGAGCCGACGCCTTTTTATTACAGGGAAACTATTCCTAACTATTGGCGCCGAGACAAGAAGCATGACTATTACAAGCGTTGCATCTATATGCTGACCATGAGGAAGAGTGTCGGAATGCCTGATTTCTCCTCGATATCAGCGCGCGATGGCAATCCTTATAAGCCTTCGATATCCCTCTCTCAGATCGGCGCGATTGTCAATAATGAAATTCGCAATATTCCCCGCCATTTCTCCTCTGTAAAGCTATTTGATTATGTCGTTATGCCCGACCATATTCATATTGTCGTCTATCTTTCGGAGGAGGGGAAGCATCCCGGGGAAGTCGTAAAGAAATTCAAGGGGGAGTGTTCACGGGCATGGCAGCTCGCGCAAGGGCTTTCCGATGCTGAGGAGCTCGCGCAAGGTATTTCCGACACGCAGCAGCTTGCTCCGGTATTTATCAATGGATATCATGACAGGTATTCCCGCAGTCGGGAGCATCTTGAAACTATAAAGAGATATGTCCGCGACAATCCGCGTCGCCTGCTGATAAAACGCTTGTATCCCGAATATTTCCGGAAAAGGAGGAGGATTTCTATAGATGGCAAGATTTATGTGATGATATGGAATCCGTTTCTTATTCTCCATCCCTTTATTTCGCAGGCGCTTCATTCATCGCGCCGATCATACGCCGATAATCGCAATGATTATGAGAAATGCCTGGCGAATATCGAGCGTGGCGGAGTTACGATCGGCACATTTTTCGCTCATCCGGAAAAAGAGCTCCGCGACAAGGCGATAGCAACCGGCGGATCGGTGATACTTATGCATGGCAACGGATTCAATGACTTCTACGCTCCGCAACAGCCCTATTTCGATCTCTGCATGCAGGGGAGATGCCTGATTATCGGCGAAGAGAGATATCGCACATCGACCTCCACCGATATCCGCGAGCACAACCGCGCCATGAACGCCGTAGCCGCCCGCATCGCCTCCGGAGAAGCCATCCTCTCAAAACCGCAATAAATTGCGGCAATCGCAAGCCCCAAAATAAGCTTAAGGTGAAGAAACATCCGGCCGGGCGGGGTCTTAAACTCAAGTATGAGCAGAGCGGTTATTGTCGGTCTTCCCGCTTTTTGAGGAATATCCGCAGGGCAATTATTATGGCGAGCTCGATGATGAAGACTATCACGAGGCGCGCTATTTCGCCTTGCGCTATGAGGTCGCCGCCATAGTAGAGGGTCATCGCTATCAGATAGATAAGCATCAGCGCGGGCAGCCATTGCGAACGAGGGATGCGCCTGCGTTTGCGGATAGGATTGCCGGCATCGTTATTTTGGTTGCTATTATCCTTCATCTCCTGTTCAGTCATGGGCCGGGGGATTGTTCAGGCTGGGGTTGCTGATCAGCCTATAGTATTTTGATTTTTCGGCCACAAACGGAGTAGCCTGAAGATAATCGTAGATTTTTATGCAGGCGAGTGCGTCGAGGGCTGCATATTCCTGCTGGTGGACGGTAAGTTCCGAAGCCTCCCAGTTGGTGAGCCGCTGACCTTTGGAAATCCTCTGGTCGAAAAGAATGGCAAAGATTCGGGAAAGAGAATTGTCGATGATTCCGAAATCCTTGACATACGACTGCAGGTCGATAAAACCGCGCGGTTCGAGCTTATAGACGCGGTGGAGATTGTGGAAATCATCATGGATGGAGACCCCGATTTTCAGGATGGCTTCGTTTTCGAGAATATCCCTGATTTCTTGGGGGAGTCCGATTTTATTAAGGCGGATAAGGAAGCAGCGCGACCGGGTGGAGAGCTGGAGCAGCGCCACATTATAGCTTTGCCCTTTGCGGAAAGAGGGTCGAGTTTCGGTGTCGAAGCCGATGATGGTTTCGGCTTTCAGCACGTCGGCAGCGATCCGGGCCGCTTCCGGAGACTCGACGACAGTCACCTCGCGGTCGTAGACGGCTGCAGGGAGTTCGGCAAGCTGCTCCTTTGTGATGCTTGCTCCCCACACTTCAGGCTGACTTTTTTCCGGTTGCGGAATTAATTTCTGACTGTCGCTGTTCATTTCATCGCGGGCATTTCCAGATAGATCGTTTCGGGGAAATGCGCCTGAAGCCATTGCTTGATATAATTCTGAGTGTCGGCGGCAATCTTTTTGTCGCTGTCGAAATATGTGTTGTAGACCACTGCGAAAAGCTCGATGTTCTCCCTGGCAATGGCATAGAGCGAGAGCAGCGTATGGTTGATCGATCCGAGTGTGCCGTTGGTGACGAGCACTACGGGTAGCTTGCGTTCGCGGATGTAATCGATGGTGAGATATTCCCCTTTGAGAGGCACCATCAAACCTCCGGCACCCTCCACGAGGACATGGTCGAACTGCGAAGCGAGAGTGTCGGTGGCTTCGTCGATACGGGCGAAATTGATCTCGCGGCCGTCGATTCTTGCTGCGAGGTCGGGGGAGCAGGGGTAGGAGAAGATCTCCGGGGCAGTGATGTGCAGACGGTCGGCGGCGAGAGTGCCGGTTCCCATAAGGCGGCGATGCACCTCTATATCCTCACTAAACTCCTGGTTGCCTGTCTGAACGAATTTCTGGGTAATGACGGTCTCTCCCTGCTGGGCTATGAGGCGCGCCATCCAGCCGGTGGCATAGCTTTTGCCGGCGTCCGTATCGATGCCGGTGACGAACAGCCTTGCTGGCCAAATTATACTATTATCTTTCATTAGTTTGCAAATTTAGCTTATTTTGGTCAGAGAGACAAATTATTGATGAATAAATTGCCCCGGAGTGTCAAATCTCCGGGGCAACTGATTATTGAGGGTCAATATGTTCGGCCGACATTGTCAAGCCTGGCAATTACCATGCGAACATAGGATATTCGTTCATCATCTCGTTGACTTCCTGGCGGACAGCCTTGATGGTCTCGGGATCGTCGGCGTTAGAGAGCACGCGGTCAATCAGGCCGGCGATAGTTTCCATAAGTTCCTCCTTTGCGCCGCGGGTTGTGATTGCTGCTGTTCCGAAGCGGAGACCGCTGGTGAGGAAGGGGCTGCGGGTGTCGTAGGGCACCATGTTCTTATTGGCTGTGATGTCGGCCTCCACGAGCACGCGCTCTGCCTTCTTACCGCTCATCTCGGGAAATTTCGGACGCAGGTCAACGAGCATGCAGTGGTTGTCGGTGCCGTCGGAGATGATCTTGTAGCCTCTCTTGATGAGAGCCTCTGCGAGGGCAGCGGCGTTTTTCTTCACCTGAATTGCATATTCCTTCCATTCGGGCTGGAGAGCCTCGCCGAAAGCGACAGCCTTGGCGGCGATCACATGCTCGAGCGGGCCGCCCTGCACGCCGGGGAAGACTGCGGAGTCGAGCAGAGCCGACATCTTCTTGATTTCACCTTTGGGAGTCTTCTTGCCCCAGGGGTTGTCGAAATCCTTGCCCATGAGGATCATGCCGCCTCGCGGACCGCGGAGGGTCTTATGGGTGGTAGTGGTCACGATATGGGCATGTTTCACCGGGTTCTCGAGCAGACCGGCGGCGATAAGGCCGGCGGGGTGAGCCATGTCGACCATGAAGATGGCGCCGATTTCATCGGCGAGGCGGCGGATGCGGGCATAATCCCACTCGCGGCTGTAGGCGCTGGCGCCGGCGATGATGAGCTTCGGACGCTCTGCGCGAGCCTTCTCCTCCATCTCCTCATAGTTCACGCGGCCTGTCTCCTTGTCGACAGTATAGCTGATCGGCTGGAACATTAGACCCGAAAAATTCACGGGGCTGCCATGGCTGAGGTGACCGCCGTGGCTGAGGTCCATACCCATGAACTTGTCGCCCGGCTGAAGCACTGCCATGAAGACAGCCATGTTGGCCTGGGCGCCGCTGTGGGGCTGAACGTTCGCCCATTCGGCTCCGAAGAGCTTCTTGGCGCGCTCGATGGCAAGGTTTTCGGCCTCGTCGACAACCTGGCAACCGCCGTAATAGCGGCGTGCGGGATATCCCTCGGCATATTTGTTGGTGAGGCAGGAGCCCATGGCTCTCATCACCTCGTCGCTAACGAAGTTTTCACTTGCGATAAGTTCGATGCCACGACGCTGGCGCAGATGTTCGCGGTCGATGATGTCGAACACTTCAATGTCTCTTTTCATGGTAGATCAGTAATGAAATTTAGATATATGGTTGTGTTTAAATTTGATAATTATATTCTTTTTCTAAACCGGCCCGAAGAACCGGCCCGCAAAGAGATTCCATTCTATCTCTTAGCCACCGAAGTTGTCGTAATGGATGCTTTCGGGGTCGACTCCGAGATTGTAAAGCATATTGTTGACAGCCTTGCTCATCGGGCCGGGGCCGCACATGTAATATTCGATATCCTCCGGAGCCTCGTGGTCTTTCAGATAAGTCTTGAACATCACGTCGTGGACGAAACCGGCCATATACTTCACACGTGCGGCGTCGGCAGCCGGATCGGGGCGGTCGAGGGCAAGATGGAAATGGAAGTTTGGGAAATCCTTCTCAAGCTGGAGGAAATCGTCGAGATAGAACACCTCGTTGAGAGCGCGGGCGCCATAGAAATAATGCATTTCGCGGTCGCGGCAGTTGCGGGTGCGGAGCATCCACATGATCTGCGCGCGGAGGGGAGCCATACCGGCGCCACCGCCGACCCATATCATCTCAGCCTTTGAATTGACAATGGGGTGGAAGTCACCGTAAGGGCCGCTCATCAACACTTTGTCGCCCGGTTTGAGCGAGAAGATATAGGAAGAAGCGACTCCGGTCGGCACGTCCTGGAAGCCGACCTGAGGTTTCGGCTTGAAGGGGGGGGTGGCGATGCGGACGGTCAGCATGATGCGGTCGCCCTCTTCCGGATAGTTGGCCATGGAGTAGGCGCGGACTGTCTCTTCGTCGTTTTTCGACTTGAGAGTGAAGAGCCCGAATTTCTCCCAGGCGGGGATATACTCGGCTCCGATCAGATCCTTGTCGATATCTTTGTCATAATCCATCTCATAGCGGGGGATTCGGATCTGAGCGTAGCTACCCGGCACGAAGTTCATGTGCTCACCCTCGGGGAGACGGACGATAAACTCCTTGATAAATGTGGCGACATTCTTGTTGGAGATAACCTCGCATTCCCACTCCTTCACGTCGAGGGCCGATTCGGAAACCTTGATGTCGAGGTCACCCTTCACCTTCACCTGGCAGCCGAGGCGCCAGTGGTCTTTCACCTGCTTGCGCGAGAAATGCACCGCTTCCGTGGGGAGGATATCGCCTCCACCGGAGATCACATGCACCTTGCACTGACCGCAGCTACCCTTGCCGCCGCAAGCCGAAGAAAGATGCACTCCGTTTTCGCCGAGAGTGGCGAGAAGAGTTTTGCCTGCCTGGGCATGAAGCACCTTCTTGCCGTCGTTGATGGAGATGGCGACTTCGCCCGAATTGACGAGCCAGTGCTTGGCCAGAAGAAGGATAATGGTCAGAACCAATACGATCACAAGGAAGATGAGGCTTGCTACAGCCACATTGTTCCATTGAATAGCATTTAGAATATACATTGTATTCTCGATTTCTTGATTAAAAAGCTTCGGGCATCAGCAGAGGATCAGAGTTTGATGCCGAGGAAGCTCATGAAAGCAATGCCCATCAGGCCCGTAATAATGAAAGTGATACCGATTCCGCGCAGCGGTTTGGGGACGGCGCTGTAGCTGAGGCGTTCGCGGATGGCGGCGAGGCAGGTGATGGCCAGAAGCCAGCCGATACCTGAGCCGGCGCCGTAGACAGTGGCTGTCCAGGCGTTGGTGAATTCGCGCTGCTGCATGAAGAGCACCGCACCGAGGATGGCGCAGTTCACGGCTATCAGCGGCAGGAAGATGCCGAGCGAATTATAGAGGGCCGGGGTGTATTTCTCGATCACCATCTCAAGGATCTGCACCAGGGCGGCGATCACGGCGATAAACATGATCAGGCCGAGGAAGGAAAGGTCGGCGTCGGCATACTCCTCGCCGAGCCAGTTCAGCGCACCGGGCAAAAGCAGATATTCATTGATACACCATGTGACCGGCAGCGCGATGATCAGCACGAAGCTGACCGCCACTCCGAGGCCGAAGGCCGTCTTGACGTTTTTCGACACGGCAAGAAACGAGCACATGCCAAGGAAGTAGGCAAATATCATGTTGTCGATAAAAATCGACCGGATAAACAAATTAAGATTCTCCATTTCCTGAATGAATTGAATTGAAGGGTTGCTCTTTTTAGATTATTCCTGGAGGTCTTTGTTTTTGGCGCGGTGCACCCAGATGATGCATGCCACGAGGATCAGGGCCATCGGAGGAAGGATCATCAGACCGTTGTTCTGGTAGCCGGCGTCATACCACCACTGCGGGAACACCTGCATGCCGAAAAGCGTGCCGCTGCCGAAGAGTTCGCGGAAGAAGGAGACGATGATCAGGATGATGCCATATCCGAGGCCGTTGCCGATACCGTCGAGGAAAGCGGGCCAGGGACGGTTGTTGAGTGCGAAAGCCTCGAGGCGTCCCATGATGATACAGTTGGTGATGATCAGGCCGATGAAGACCGACAGCGCCTTGCTCACCTCATAGTTCCAGGCCTTGAGCACCTGGTCGACGATAACCACCAGCGCGGCCACAACCACGAGCTGGACGATGATTCGGATCGACTGCGGGATGGTTTTGCGCATCAGGGAAATGATCACGTTTGCCAGAGCCAGCACGGCCGTCACCGAAATCGACATCACGATTGCAGGTTCCATCTTGGCCGTGACGGCGAGTGCGGAGCAGATGCCGAGCACCTGCACAATCACAGGGTTGTCTTTCGACAACGGGTTGACGAGTGGCAGAAATGTTTTTTTCAGATTCATTTGGCGGCCTCCTTATTCTCGCTAAGTTTCTTGAAATATGCTGTATAAGGCTCCAGAGAGTTCTGGAGCATCTTCTCCACGCCCTGGCTGGTGATGGTGCCTCCGCTGACGGCATGCACGAAGGCGCGGCCATCTTTCGGCTCCTTTCCGGCCTTGACGACTTTCACAGATTCGAAAGCGCCTGTCGAAGAGAAAATGTTTTTATTTTCAAACTGGTCTCTGAACCAGGGCTTTTCTATTTCCGCGCCGAGTCCCGGGGTCTCCCCCTGATGGGCGAAATATGCGCCATAGATGGTGTCGCCGTTGGTGTCGAAAGCCACATACCCCCAGATCGGGCCCCAGAGGCCCGCACCGTAAACCGGCACGATATATTTCACACCCTTCGGAGTCTCGCATTCGAACACCGGAAGGAGGCGTTCGTCGGCAGGTTTCTTAACCTCCTGGGCGATCGAGCGGGTGGTCTGGAAAGCATCGCCGTCAAGACGGTCGCCTTTCGAATTGACCAGGAAGGCCGATTTGATATGTTCGTCGTAGATTTTAGCCACGTCCTGCCCCTCGGTGGGGATCAGGGCGGCGGAAAGGATCTGACGTTTGGTGTCGTCTTCGATGTTTTTCACCTGTTCGGGTCGGAGAGCCTGATATACCACCGAAAGGAGAACTCCCACAATGGCCACCAGCACAATCGAATAGATGATCGTATATGTATTTCCTTGTCTGTTCATCTCTTCGGGGGATTAGGAGTTTTTGACAGTTACGCGTTTCATGCGTCGGCGGATGTTGGCGTTGACCACGCACCAGTCGATCAGCGGGGCGAAGCAGTTCATGAGGAGCACTGCGAGCATCGCGCCTTCGGGATAACCGGTGTTGTAGCAGCGGATTATTATGGCGACGATGCCGATCAGGGCTCCGTAGATATATTTGCCTGTGTTGGTTCGGCAGGCGGTGACCGGATCGGTTGCCATGAAGACAATGGCGAAGAGGAATCCGCCGAGAGCTATCTGCTCAAATGGAGGAATAAACGACACCGGATAGAGGGGCGACTGCCAATGGTAAGCAATGACCGACATCAGCAGGCCTCCGAGCACACCGGAGAGGATGATCCGCCAGTTGGCGATGCCGGTGAGAAGCAGGATTGCGGCTCCGATCAGGATGCAGAGCGTGGAGGTCTCGCCCCAGGAGCCGGGATAGAATCCGAAGAAAATGTCGCTCATCGAGAGGGGATCGCCGAGAATGTTGGTGATCTGGGTTCCTGCGTCGGAAGAAGCGATCTGTCCGAGCGGGGTGGCTCCCGAGTAAGCGTCGACAGCCCTCTGGCCGCCGAGCTGAACGAAGACGTTGTCGCCGCTCATTTTCGACGGGTAGCTGAAGAAGAGGAAGGCGCGGGTCACCAGGGCCACGTTGAGGAAGTTATAGCCTGTGCCGCCAAACACCTCCTTGGCGAAGATCACGGCGAAAGCCACGGCAATCGCGAGCATCCAGCAGGGGGTGTCGACCGGGCAGATCATCGGGATCAGAATGCCCGACACGAGGAATCCTTCCTGAATCTCATGTCCTCTTAGCTGCGCCACTATAAACTCGATGCCGAGTCCGACGATATAGGCCGTCAGGATCTGCGGGAGCACGGCCCAGAAGCCGTAGAAGAAGAGCGCGAAGAAATCGCGTGAGGGGTCGCCGACAGCCATGAAATGCTGCAGGCCGATGTTCCACATTCCGAAGAGGCAGCAGGGGAGAAGGGCGATCACCACCGTGATCATGGTGCGCTTCGAATCGTTGCTGTCGTGGATATGCACGCCCGACCGCGAGGTCTCGTTGGGCGTGAAGAGGAATGTGTAGAAGCCGTCGAACACCGAATGAAGCTTGGAAAACTTGCCTCCAGGCTCGAATTGCGGCTTGATTTTGTCTATTTTTCTCTTTAATCCTTTCACGATGAAAAAATTAAGTAATGGTTAATTCGTATGGATGAATTGATTTGCTTCTTGCGGTCGAGAAGCCGGCGTCAGAGAGTCTCTTTGCGTAGATAGTCGAGACCTTCGCGCACTGCCTTCTGAAGTTCAATCTTCGAAGTGTCGACAAACTCGGGAAGAGCGAAGTCTTCGGGTGCCACCTCATAGATGCCGAGCTGCTCCATTTTTTCGATATCCTTGGCGAAAATCGCCTTCAGTAGATATTCCGGATAAATGTCGAACGGGAACACCTTGTCATATTCGCCGCTCATGATCATGGCGCGGTGGCCTCCTTTGATTCGGGCGTCGAAGCTGAACGGATGTTTGAGCCCCGTCAGGAAAGCGGGGAATGTTTTCTTGACGCTGTATTTCTTCGGATTCATCGAGGCCCAGCCCATGAACTCGTCGGCGTGGTCACCCTCGTCGATCACCGTGATCTGACGATAGGGGAAACGGAGCCATCCGGTGGCGGGGTCTGCCTTGATGCCGGTGAGGACATTGCCTGAAATCACGCGAAGATTACCCTCCTTCTCCTTCAGTTCTCCTTTGAGAAGCGTGGAGAGCGAGGCTCCGATCGTGGTCTTTACAAAATGGGGATTCTTTACATCGGGACCGGTGAGGGCTACGACGGTAGAGGCATCGAATGTGCCGGTTTTGGCGAAATTTCCAATCCGGGCTGCTGTGCGGGCATCGAGTGTCCAGACGGTTTCACCCTTGTTGACCGGTTTGATGGCCTCGATCTGAGTGCCGACATTTCCGGCGGGGTGAGGACCCTGGAATTCATAAACCTCGGCGACAGCCGAAGTAATCGCGCTTCCGGCGGGGACTGAAAGGTAGACCTTGCCCGATGTGAGCGAAGCGAGATAAGAAAGACCTGCTTCAAGATCGGCGGAATCGGCTTCGATGGCCGGCGCGAGGGGGACTGAGTCGAAAGCGGTCACGAAAATGTCGCGGGGATTGTCGTCGATGGGCACGATGTCGAAGGGGCGCTGGCGCATGAAAGCGAAGAGTCCGCTCTTTTTCAGAGCTTCCAGTTTTTCAGCGGGCGATTTCCCGATGGCGGTTTTAAGGGTATCCTGCGTGCCCTCGCGCTTCACGGAGACAAACATGATTTTACGGCGTTCACCGCGGTTGATCTCCTCGATCGTTCCCGAAACGGGGGAGACGAGTGCGAGCTCAGGCTGCTCTTTTGCCGCCATAAGCGGGGCTCCGGACTGGATATTATCGCCGGCTTTTACGAGCACCTTCCATGTATAGCCGGGGAAATCGTCGGGGATGATGGCGAAGCGATCGCTGAGATTGTCGGTCATGGTCGCACCGACTGCCTTTCCCTCAAGGGGAATGTCAAGGCCTTTCTTGATCCTGATGATTTTAGCCATTCTATATAATTACAATTGAATTGCATATTTTAGGCCGCAAACGGGTTGTGCCGCCTGCCGACGCCCACTTGAACTGCAAAAATACAAAAAAATGTAAATATACCCAAAAATATGATGCATATTGAGGAAATTTTTCCATAATAAAAATAAGGCACCCGTGAAGGTGCCTTATTTTTATAACTTTCGCGGAGCCTGCCCGGCTTCGCAGATTGGTTTAGAGCGAATCGGCAAACTTGCGAAGTTCCTCGTTGGAGGGGTCGATTTCGATTGCCTTGTTGAAAGATGTCTTAGCCTTAGCCTTGTCGCCGAGAGTGTAGTAATAGTTGCCGAGATAGATATACATATCCTTGGCATCGTTCTTGGCGGCGTTGCTGGGCGCTTCGAGCGTCTCATATTCGGCGATCGCCTTCTCATAGAGGGGAGCGGCAGCCTTCTCGGCGTTGGCCTTGTCGGCTTTGAGTTTGGCGATGTCACCGCGCATCTTGTTGGGCTTGTAATAGCCGGGATAAGCCTCGGCAGCCTTGTTGATCACTTCCTCTTCCTCAGCGAGATACTGATTGAACTTTGCGGGATCGTTCTTGGTCTGTACGCCTGCATAGTAGAGGAAAGTTGCCTGCTGCACGAAATCGTTGTAGCCGGGTTCCTCGGTTTTCTCGATATAACCCTTGTATGCATTGGCAGCGGCCTCAAGGTCGCCCTTGTCGACATAGATCATCGAGAGCTGCTTGTTGAAGTTGGCGTTTTCGGGCATCTCCTTGATAGCCTCGTTGAGCACGTCGATAGCCTCGTCAATGCGTTTTGCGCGGTCGAGCTCGTCGGCGATCAGCGTATAGTCGATCGGGGCCATTTTGTTCACAGAGGGGTTAGCCTTGTGGGCAGCGTAGAGGGCCTCGGCGAGCGGAAGGATCTGCTGCTGCATTTCGGGAATCTGGGCAGCGTTCATGAACTGATAGCGCTGAGCCGTGAAGTTCTTCGGATTGGCGGCGAGGAGCTGGGTAGCGTAGTCGTAACCGTTCTTGTAGTCGCCTCCGTAGAAGAGGAGGAACGAGTAGCGGTCTTCGTCGCTCTTGAAGTGGCTCGGGTTCTTCACATACTGGCCGTAGAGCTCGGCAGCCTTCTTATAATCCTTCTTGTTATAGTAAGCATTGGCGAGCTCGCGCTGGCCGAGCGCCGAATTGGGATTTACGGAAAGAAGGTTTGTGAGCATCTTCACGGCGTAGTCGGGGTTGACCTGAGTGAAGAGGTTGGCATATTTCACGTAAGCGGCCGTGGCGTTGGGATCGTAGTTGGCAGCCATCTCATATTTTGCAGCTGCGCCGCCCCAGTCTTTCTTCTCTTTGAGGATGTCGCCTTCGAAGAGATAGATTTCCGGGCTTTCGAGGTCATATTTGCGAGCCTTGTCGACAGCTTTGGTAATCTGCTTGGCGTAAACCACCGGGTCAACGGCGTCGTAAGCGCGTGCGATGGCGATTTCCACGCCGGGATCTTTCTTCGTAAGCTTTTCAGCCTGCTTGAAGAGAGTCTCTGCTGCTTTGGCATCGCCGTTCAGGAGCTGGATCCTACCCTGGCCAACATAGTTGTAGGGGTTGTCTGCGTCGGCTGCGATACCCTGCTCAAAATATTTGGCAGCGGCGGCATTATCCTTCTCGCCCAAAGCGATGAGGCCGAGGAAGTAATTGCTCACAGCCTTGTCGGTCTGCGGGTTGGAGAGGCTGCGCGTAAGCAGGTCTTTGGCGTTTTCGAGCTGGTCGGCCTTGTAATACTCGCGGCCTTCCTGATGGGTCTGCGCATTGGCCGCGAATGCAGCGGCGCCGGCAAGACACAGTGTGAATATACCTTTGAATTTCATATTGCGTAATTGTTATCTATTTTTCCTATCGGTTAGTTCTCTCGGGTTCGGAATTCCGACTGACATTGTCAGGTCGGGTAGATTTCCGATTTATCCTTTTGACACGGATCGGGAATGAAAGTTTATCCGATTCCCGGCTCACTTGGCTTTGCCTCCCGAGGGCACGAGCTCGACAACTCTTTGCGACACGTTGTAGGGAAGAATGCCTGTGAGCGAAATGATCTTCTGGCCTGCGAAACCGGTGACAAACGAGTAGAAACTGTTGAGCACGCTGTGTTTCGGAGAGGTAGTGATCATATAGACCTTTCTAAATAACGGATATTCTCCCGAATTAATATACACCTGATAGGGCTTATAGGCAGTCGGATCGAAATCGTTGGCCTCCGTCGGGTTGCTGACCTTGATCACGTTTACCTCCGTGGTGAGCTCAGTGGCGACAGTATCGTTCTGATTCTGATAATCTTCGTAACGCTGGTCCACAGGGACTTTGCGGGCTTTCTCGAGGTCTTCTCCGAGCCAGCTGACGCTGATTATTCCGAGCGCGCTTTTATCTTTTTTCACAAAATCAAACACGTCGGCATTATTTTTCTGGGCGAAAGCGTTGGGGTTGTCGGAGATTTTTCTGCCGGCGGGGAGGAACTTGTCGCGCATATAGCTCACGGTCGACGAGCCGACATTGTCGAACACGATCTTGATAGCCGTGGTGTCCTGGCTCACGAGCTGACTCCATCGGGTCACCTTCCCGTTGAGGATATCGCCGATCTCCGTCATGGAGAGCGAAGTCACGGGGTTCTCCTTGTTGGTGATGATTGCCACGGCGTCGACAGCGATGCAATGCTGGCGGGCGATGCGCTTATATTTGCTTTTGAGATAATCCACCTGCTCTTTAGTGAGCTCCTTGGTCACGATGATGCCTTGCGTATTGTCCGACATCAGGGTGTCGATAGCCTGCTGTTCGCTCACGAAGAAGGGGATGATCGACGACTCCGGATAGGAGAATTCAAACACTTCGATTTCCTCCTGAAGGATATTGCGGAAACCGTCATCGCAAAAGATAGTGGCGCTTCCTTTTGCATATTCGCCGCGTTTCACCTCGCCACATGATGAAACTCCCAGCCAAAGGATGGCTGAGAGCAACAAAAGAGAATATTTTTTTATTTTCACAATTACAAAGATTTTTCGGTTAGAAATCGACAGCCGTCATCCCCGGGGAGGGGAGAGGCATCAACCCCAGCCCTTGTAAAGACGGATTCCTCTCCACACGCCGTAGACGCAAAGGAGCGAACCGATCACGATGCTGATAGCCTGATTGTCGATGTTGAATACGTTAAAAATAAACAGAACCCCGACTCCGAGATAAATAAGAATCATAAAGATTCCGAAGGCGATTCTTGCGCCTTTCGGAGACTGGGGCATGTTGTCAGAACTTCTCATAACTTTAATGTTTTTGGGTTTTATATTTTTAACAATTCACATCGCGCTATGTTCATCGCTCTGTTAAATTCCAAATGTAAAATTAATAAAAAAATCGA
Source organism: uncultured bacterium (assembly GCA_905214735.1). Classification (GTDB taxonomy): domain Bacteria; phylum Bacteroidota; class Bacteroidia; order Bacteroidales; family Muribaculaceae; genus Lepagella. The sequence continues at coordinate 14,557 of CAJMNI010000023.1, forward strand.
AACCGGAGGCAATTCCAAGGCGAATTAGCCGAATTTTTTATATCCATTCCCTCTTTTTCTCAGGTTTGGGTCGTCGGGCGAGAGGAGGCATAAAGGCAAGAGGGAATAAAAACAAAAGAGGGCAGACTCTCGAAGTTCTGCCCTCTTTCGATATGGAATCTAATCAATTATTGATTCTGGAGACGGAAGGTTACGGGGAGGTTGAAGTAGCTTCGCACAGCAACACCGTTGTTTTTACCGGGCTGCCATCTCGGCATCTTCTTCACCACGCGGATAGCCTCGCGGTCGAGGTCGCGGTCAACGCCCTTGACAACAGTAACGTTGCCGATCGAGCCGTCTTTTTCAACCACGAACTTCACGATCACACGACCCTGGATGTCATTCTGCTGGGCCGATTCGGGATAGCGGATGTTGTTGCTGAGGAACTTCATCAGCGCGCCCTGACCACCGGGGAATTCAGCCTGCTGCTCAACAGCCACGAAGATCTCGTCTTCTTTCGGCTTGGCCTTTTCGGGTTCAGGTTCTTTTACAACAACCTGCTCCTGCACTGCCTTGAACTTATCGGCATTGTCAGAACCCTCCTGGTTAACGACACCGCGGGCGGTGTTGTCTTCCTTCTGGGTATCCATATCCATAACCTCGTTTTTCACTTTGTCGGCGTCGACGATGGCGATCTGGGTAACCTGCACTGTGGCGAGCACCTCTTCGGGCACTTCCACTTCAGGCTGCTCATATTTCACCTCTTCTTCGGGCTCTTCCTGCTGTTCCTCCTGCTGCTCGGCGAGATCGGCGGCCATCATGGCCTCACGCTGCTCCTGAAGAGCGAGGGCTTCCTGCTCGGCGCGGTAGTCCGACCATTTGTTGAGTCCGAGGATAAGGACGAAGATCACTGCCAGACCGATCAGCATATAGAGCATTGCCAGGTTGTGACGCTTGTCGCTGCTCTTGCGAATCTGATACGCACCGAATTCCTTATTTTTGTCGGCGAAGACAAGGTTACGCCATTCCGCCGATGTCAGATCTACATTTCTTTTAGCCATTTTCTTTACTTGCTTTAAGTTTATAAATCCGACTTATTTATGATGACGGTTCTGATAATCGATCACCATAGTAGAATCCGCCTTGGTCATATTGTCGATCTGATATTTCGAAATCGAGTTGATCTGCATTTCGTCGAGCACTTCCACGAGCGAGCCGAAGCTTGCTTCGGGAGTCGATTTGATGATGATCACAGGTTTCGAAAGCTTCTCGTCTTTTCTGACTTTCGACGCAGCCTCATCATAAGCCTGCTGAGCTTTTTCGCGGTCCTCTTTGGTTTCGAGCGAGCCGAAACCGCCGTTGGCGTATTTCTCTTTCAGCTTGTTGATCTGCTCAAGCACATCCTTGTTACGCTTCTGGATAATCTCGCGGATTCCGCGGGCTTTTCCAGTTTTCTCATCGTTAGAAAGGAATGAAGTTTCCTGGAGATTGTTGTTTGCAGCCACGCTCTCGGGAGTTGTGCCGAGGCCTGCGTCGCCACCGGGTTTGCCAAAGTAATAGTAAACCACGGGAACAACTTTTCCATTAACAGTGTCCGCTTCCAGCGAGCCGACTTTTCTCTTGGCGTCGAGAATGATGGTGACGGCGTCGTCGGCCGAAGCCTGCGACATGTTCTCCTCATTCTGCACCTTCTCGTTGGAGGGGAGCGCTATTGTCAGTGTCTGGGATTTGATCATGGTTGTACAGAGCATGAAGAACGTGATAAGCAACATGTTCATGTCGACCATAGGGGTGAAATCGACGCGGATCTGCATCTTTTTCTGGTGGCTCTTGCCTTTGCCGCCACCATTGCCTTGCTGAACTTCTGCCATATCTTATTCTTCCCCTCCTTTCAGAGCTGTCAATAACGTGAATTTATTCATGTGAATGGTCTGGAGGTTATCCATGATCATGTGTACCACTTCGAAAGAAGTGTTCTGGTCGGCCTTGATAGCCACGCCGGTTCCGTCTTTGATTTTGTCAGCGAGGACCGAGTTGTCGGTCTGACGCATTGCCTTCATCCAGATCTGGAACTCAGTGGGGGTAGCCTCATTGCTGTTCCAGGCCACGGGAATGCCGGTGTGTTTGCCTTCAGCTTCAAATTCGCCCTGCAGCCACTTGTCCATTTTGGTCTGGCCTTCCTGCTGGTCAGCAAGGTCGAGGAATTCGCCCATCTGCGACAGAGGCACACCGAACGAACCCAGTTTGCTGAAAGCGTATTTTTGCTTGTCTGTGAATTTTACCTTGTTCTTATGAGTCTCGTTGTAAATCTCGGCTGCGCGATCGAGAAGCGCCATGCGCATCTTTTCGTTACTCCAGTTGGCTGAAGTGTCGTTGTTCATCGTGAGCCAGACTTTACCCTCCGGGTTCACGAGCACCTGCACATAGTTGGTCTCCTGCACCTTTTCGGTCGAAACCGAAGGCGGGGTGATCACCGTGGCGGGCTCTTTGCTGAGGAAGGTAGAGGTCAACATGAAGAAGGTAAGCAGAAGCACGGTCACATCACTCATCGCCGTCATGTCGATGAATGTGCTCTTTCTTGCTATTTTTACTCTTCCCATATTAGCTATTTAACTTTAATCGGTTATTAAATTTGGTAGGTTTGACAGGCCCTCAATTATTTGTGGGTTGCTGCGAATGTAGCTACGATGCTGAAACCGATTTCGTCGATAGCGTAGGTAAGGTTGTCGATCTTGTTGGTGAAGAAGTTGTAGGAGATAACGGCGAAGGCACCGGTGCAGATACCGAAGGCGGTGTTCACAAGGGCCTCGGAGATACCGGTGGAGAGCTCTGTGGAGTCAGGCGAACCGGAGGATGCAAGAGCCTGGAACGACTTGATCATACCCATAACGGTTCCGAGAAGTCCGACGAGTGTACCGAGAGTTGTGAGAGTAGCGATGATGGGGAGGTTCTGCGACAGACCCGGCATTTCGAGAGCTGTAGCCTCTTCTACCTCGTTGCGGAGGGTTGTGAGTTTCTGCTCTTTGCTGAGAGTCGTGTTGGCGTCCATCTCTTTGTAGCGAACGAGAGTGTTGTAAACAACCGATGCTACGGAACCCTTTTGGGTTTTGCAACGCTGCATGGCCTTGTCGATGTTGTTGTCGGCGAGATCAGCCTTGATGTCAGCGACAAACTTTGTGGTGTTGCCCTTGCCCGAAGCGGAGCTGATGGCGATCCAACGCTCGATCGAGAGAACGATAACGGTGAGAAGAAGAGTCATAAGGATAGGCACGATGAAGCCGCCCTTGTAGACTGTACCGGCGAGGTTGAGGGGATGACCGTCGGTTGTGCCGCCTTCGAAGTTGCCGGAGGCTCCCATACCGAAGATGAAGATGCAGACTGCTGCAACTGCGCATGCGCAAATCACGAGGAATGCGTTCTTGATGCCGCGAACGTTGCTGATTTTTTCCTCTTTTTTAACTTTGGCTGCTGCGGTGGGTTTGGGTGCCGGAGCCATAGGTTTCTGAGATTCCATACTCGTTTTGAATTTTTTGTTTAAATGATTATTAAAATGAGATTTAACTTTTTGTTTCAATAATTGCACACGATTGCGAGACCTACGGTATCCGAGTCCTCATGGTCGTGTTTGGGTTGTTTTAATGATCCGATAACCGGGTCAGATGTTTTCAGGTTATTTCGATTTCTCTTTTACCTTGGATTTATGCGGCGCGGTCGCACTCTTGTGGTGTTGAGTCGCATGGCATTTGTCACCTTTTGGGTTCCGCAATGCAAAATTACTATTTTTTTTATACAATGCAATACCCCATTGAGGATTTTTAAAGATAAAGACTCAAAATTTCCTTTCATTAGCATAAAAAGGAGGAGGATTTAGTGTTTTTCAACATATTTTTGTCAAAATGATACAACTTTTTCGAACCTCTCGATGAGGAAAAAAAGCCGGCCTTCCGCAATCGGGAAGGCCGGCTCTATGCTTATGCCGGCAATATGAGTCCGGCCGATATAGGGTTCGGGATATTAATCCTCCACGGCAGCCACGCCGGGGAGCGTCTTGCCCTCGATAGCCTCGAGAAGGGCGCCGCCGCCGGTGGAGACATAGCTTACGGAGTCGGCGAGGCCGAACTTGTTGACGCAAGCCACGGAGTCGCCGCCGCCTACGAGAGAGAAGGCGCCGTTGTCGGTTGCTTCAACGATTGCTTCGGCGATGGCGCGCGAGCCTTTGGTGAAGTTGTCGAACTCGAACACGCCGGCAGGACCGTTCCAGAGGATTGTCTTGGCGGGAACGATAACCTTGCGGAATTCGAGGATCGAGTCGGGACCGGCGTCGAGGCCTTCCCATCCGTCGGGAATATTCATCACGGAGCAAACCTGGGTGTTGGCGTCGTTGCTGAAGGCGTCGGCAGCCACGCAGTCTGTGCCGAGCACGAGGTTCACACCTTTCTCTTTGGCCAACTTGATGATGTCGAGGGCGAGGTCGAGCTTGTCGTCTTCAACGATCGAGTTACCGATCTTGCCCCCCTGGGCTTTGGCAAACGTATAGGTCATGCCGCCGCAGAGGATGAGGTTGTCGACCTTGTCCATGAGGTTCTCGATGATGCCGATCTTTGTCGACACTTTCGAACCGCCCATGATGGCGGTGAAGGGGCGCTTGATGTCTTTGAGGATATTGTCGACTGCCTTGACCTCTTTCTCCATGAGGAAGCCGAGCATCTTGCTGTCTTTGTCGAAATAATCGGCGATCACGGCTGTGGAGGCGTGACGGCGGTGAGCTGTGCCGAATGCGTCGTTGACATAAACGTCGGCATAGCTTGCGAGAGTCTTGGCGAATTCCTTCTGGCTCTCTTTCATGGCCTTCTTGGCTGCGTCATAATCGGGGTCGTTCTTGTCGATGCCCACGGGTTTGCCCTCCTCTTCGGGATAGAAGCGGAGGTTTTCGAGCAGGAGAACTTCGCCGGGCTTGAGCTCCTTGGCAGCCTCCTGAGCTTTCATGCAGTCGGGAGCGAACTTCACGTCGCGGCCGAGGGCTTTGGCCACGGCGTCGCGGATCTGAAGCAGGGAGAGCTTGGGGTTGACTTTCCCTTTTGGTTTGCCCATGTGCGACATGAGGATCAGCGAGCCGCCGTCGTCAAGAATTTTCTTGAGGGTGGGGAGGGCGCCGCGGATGCGGGTGTCGTCGGTGATGTTTCCGTTCTCATCGAGGGGCACGTTGAAGTCTACCCTCACGATGGCTTTCTTTCCTTTGAAATTGTAATCTTCGATTTTAGCCATTTCTTTATCTTTGGGTTTTGTTTTCTTTAACTTTTATCTTGTTGATGTTTTTATCCTTAGATCATTGTCTGCGGCGACGTCGCGGAGGCGTCGGGGCGGTGTGTGTCGGTCATAGCATCAGTTCAGCTGCAAAATTACTAAAAATTTGGCTATGTTTCCAAAATTTGGAGTAATTTTGCATCTCATATTATAACAATTAAGGAGATAGAAGCTGATAAAAAATGAGCGTGATTAACATACTTTCAGAAATGTATGTCGAAACGTTTGGCGCTGAGCCGGTGTCGGTGGTTAGATTGCCCGGAGCCGGAGGCGACAGGATTTATTACCGACTGCAGGGTTCTGACTCAAAGAGTGCGATCGGAGTTGATTGCGATGTGGAACGCGACGGCCGAGCCTTCGTCGGTCTTGCCCGTGCATTCGGAGAAGCCGGAATCGGAGTTCCCCGCGTTTATCTCGCGGCTTCCGATTTTTCCGCGTATCTGCAGGAGGATCTCTGCGATTTGCAACTATTCTCTCTGATTGAGCGCCGGCGCAAAGAGAAAAGCGAGGAGACAGGAATGATCGCGCAGGAATATGTGGAGAAATCGCTTCGCGAGCTGGCGAAGATGCAGACGCTTCCGACTGACATTTACCGACAGCATCTCGCTTATCCCGACTTTTCTGCCCGACAGGCCAAATATGACCTCAACTATTTCAAATATGAATTTGTGAAGCCGCTTGGCCTCCCCTTCGACGAGGAGGCGCTCGAAGATGACTTCGAACGGCTTGCCGGAAGGTTGGTGTCGACCGGCCGCGACCGCTGGGGCTTCATGTATCGCGACTTCCAGAGCCGCAACGTGATGATCAGCGACAGCCATGTGAGATTTATCGACTTTCAGGGAGGGCGGATGGGTCCGTCGATCTACGATGCCGTGTCATTTCTCTGGCAGGCGAAAGCAGGTTTTTCGCCGGAATTCCGCACGAGGATGCTTCATGTCTATGCCGATGCCTATTCCGAGGCGCGCGGCGGGAAGGTAGCGGCCGCCGACCTGCTTGAAGATCTGGATATGTTCGTGCTATTCCGCACGCTTCAGGTATTGGGGGCCTACGGTTTCCGGGGACTTGTGGAGAAGAGGGCGCATTTTATAGAAAGCATTCCGGGAGCGCTTGCCAATCTCAGCCAACTCCTGGAGAAAGGTGCGCTCAACGATTATCCGGAGCTGAAGGAAACATGCGTAAAAATCCTTGCCGACGGCCGCTTCGAACCCGACGGGCACGAAGGTTTGCAGATAAAGGTGTTCAGCTTCTCATATAAAAAAGGATACCCGGCAGATTTCACCGGCAACGGAGGAGGCTTCATGTTCGATTGCCGGGGAATGCACAATCCCGGGCGCTACGACGAGTATAAGCAGCTCACCGGACTTGATCAGTCGGTGATCAGCTTCCTCGAAGAGAAAGGGGAGGTCGGTCCATTCTGCGACAAGGCGGTGGAGATCGTCGCTCCGTCAGTGGCGCGGTATCTTCAGCGCGGTTTCAGCGATCTCCAGGTCGGCTTCGGCTGCACGGGTGGCCGGCACCGGTCGGTCTATTGCGCCGAACGGACCGCTCGCCTTCTCAAAGAGCGGTTTCCGGAGGCTATCGTAAGAGTAATTCATCGCGAGCATTCTATTGATAAAGTCTTAAAGGAATAGAAGATGAAAGCTATGATAATGGCGGCCGGGCTGGGCACCAGACTGCGTCCGTGGACTCTGGAGCATCCGAAGGCGCTCGTGCCGGTCGGAGGCGTGCCTATGCTCGAACGGGTGATCGTAAGGCTTCGTGACGAGGGTTTTGACTATATTGTGGTCAATGTGCATCACTTCGCGGATCAGATTGTCGATTTTCTTGCTTCGCGCGATTTCGGCGTGGAGGTGAGAATCAGTGATGAAAGCGGACTGCTGCTCGACACCGGTGGCGCTATCGTCAAGGCGGCCTCTATGCTCATAGAACGCGATGACGAACCTTTCCTCGTTCACAATGTCGACATCCTCAGCAACGCACCGCTCCGCCAACTGATTGAGCGGCAGAAGCAATCGGAGCGCGGCATTCTGCTGCTTACGAGCGGCCGGAATTCGACTCGCAAATTAGTGTTCAATCCGGCCGGAGAGCTATGCGGCTGGCATCGCATCGACAACGCGCAATACCGGCCCGACGGGTTCCGCCCCGCTCCCTCTGATTCGGAAGAGGCTTTCAGCGGGATATATGTCTTTGACTCAGATGCCTTGCGGTCGCTATGCGATTACAGCCGGAGAATCGGAAAAGAGGCGTTTCCGATAATGGACTATTTCATGGAAATGGCGAAGTCTGCCGGCGTCGCTAAGGGGGCTGCCCACGGAAGCGACCTTCCAGAAGTCTCGATAGGGAGGTATTTCCTTGAAGACTTGCGGCTTATAGACATAGGACGCCCGGAAACGCTCAACGAGGCCAGAAACCTCTTTGATCATTCCCGGGTGTGATACTTTCCGCTGAATGTCGGAAAGTCGTTATTGAAAATGATGTGACGCCTTCCTGCGATAGCTTTCGTTTTTGCGGGTGGTGTTATATTGGAAAATGCAGCCGAGGATAAGGAAAAGTATAGAAAGTCCGCCTAAAAGCCAGGTAACTGCAACACCGGTTGTGAAACAGGAAACGATCAGGAGAATCGATCCGACAACGTAAGATATGATGGATAATGTCTTCATAGCTGATTAAATTAGATAATGTGATTTATCCTTATAACACGTGGGGAGGGGCAAAGGATTGCTTTGCTCCTCCCCGCGTGTAAGTTTTAACATTTTCTGCCGCTAAGCTTCCGAGTGATGGGCCGGTGGATTTCCCCGGGCGTCAGAGTTCCGAAGCCTTGAGTTTTTCGGCGTTCTCGGCCACTATGAGGCGGTCGATGCATTCCTGGATGTCGCCGTTGACGAAAGCCTGCAGGTTGTAGATGGTATAATTTATACGGTGGTCGGTGATCCGGCCCTGCGGATAGTTGTAGGTGCGGATTTTTGCCGAACGGTCGCCGGTCGATACCATAGTCTTTCTTTTCGAAGCGATATCGTCGAGATATTTCTGGTGCTCCTTGTCGTAGATGAAGCTGCGGAGGCGCGAGAGTGCGCGTTCCTTATTCTTCGGTTGGTCGCGGGTTTCGGTGCATTCGATGAGGATCTCCTCCGTCACACCGGTGTTGGGATTTTTCCAGTTATACCGAAGTCTGACGCCCGATTCCACCTTGTTGACGTTCTGGCCTCCGGCGCCGCCGCTTCTGAAAGTGTCCCAGCGTATCTCACCCTCGTGGATCTCCACGTCGAACTCCTCGGCCTCGGGGAGTACGGCCACGGTGGCGGCAGATGTATGGACACGTCCCTGGGTTTCGGTGACCGGCACGCGCTGCACCCGGTGAACGCCGCTTTCATATTTCATGGTGCCGTAGACGTTGTCGCCGGTCAGAGAGAAAACAATCTCCTTATATCCTCCGGCGGCCCCCTCCGAAACTGAAGAGACGGCAAGCGCCCATCCTTTGGTTTCCGCAAATTTCTGATACATGCGGAAAAGGTCGCCTGCGAAGAGGGCAGCCTCGTCGCCGCCTGTGCCTCCGCGGATCTCCACAATGGCGTTTTTCGCATCGTCGGGGTCGGCCGGGATGAGCAGTATCTTGATTTGCTCCTCGAGACGGGGGATGGCCTGCGAGGCGTTTTCCATCTCCTCGCGGGCGAGCATGCGCATCTCCTCGTCTTGTTCGGAGGCGAGGATTTCCTTCGACTCCTCGATGCTGCGGAGAGCCTGCTCATATTCATGTTTCACGCGGAGAATCTCCTCGAGGTCATGATATTCCTTAGTCAGTTTCACATATCTTTTCTGGTCGGCGATCACACCGGGATCGGTGATCAGGGTCGACACTTCCTCGAAGCGGCCATCGAGACCGTCGAGGCGGGAAAGGAGCATATTTTCTGCCATGTTCAATTCTGGTTAGGGAGAGGGGAGAATTCAGGGTGAGTTGGAGAGTTAACGATATTAATAGAGGAGTGAGGGATTAACGGCTGCAAAATTACAAAAAGTATCAAAATAAAAATCAATAAATTTTGGTAATTGTGGAAATAGCATTAACTTTGCAGCCGGAAAACGCCGAAAGGCGCTGACCGGAAACAAAAATAAACCACATTCAATAACAAAAACCGGCAAGTTTTATGGCAACAAAAATCAGATTACAGCGTCATGGCCGCAAGGGCTACGCTTATTATCCTATTGTAGTCGCCGATAGCAGGGCACCACGTGATGGTAAATTTATTGAAAGGATAGGTTCTTATAATCCGAACACTAATCCTGCTACAATAAGTTTAGACTTCGACCGTGCTTTGTATTGGGTAGAGGTAGGAGCAGTACCGACCGACACAGTTCGCAGCATTCTCTCGAAAGAGGGCGTCATGCTGATGAAGCACCTCAACGGAGGTGTTAAGAAAGGTGCTTTCGACCAGGCAGAGGCAGAACGTCGTTTCAACGCCTGGAAAGAGGCTCACAACAAAGGCGAAGAGGCAGCAAAAGCAAAACTCAATGCCAAGGCAGCTGAGGATGCAAAGGCTCGTTTCGAGGCCGAGGTTGAGAAGAACCGTGTAAAGGGCGAGGCTGTGGCTAAGAAGAAAGCCGAGAAGCTCGCAGCAGAAGAGGCTGCCGCCAAGGCTGCTCTCGAGGCAGAGAATGCCGCCAAAGAGGCAGAGGCAGAAGCTCCCGCAGCAGAGTAATCCGCCATCCGTATTAAAAAAATCCGACGCCATTGCGGCGCCGGATTTTTTTTATGCCCGTATCTCTGCTCCAAATCGCTGCCATGAGGCCTCGGCTCCTATTTCCTCGCAAAAGAATCCGCGGATATTTGAATCCTTGATCTGAAGGGTCGGGGGCATAAAAAAAGCAGCCTGAAAGGCTGCTTTATCGTAGCGGGACCGAGAATTGAACTCGGGACCTCCGGGTTATGAATCCGACGCTCTAACCAACTGAGCTATCCCGCCTCGCGGCTTTGTTTCCGTTTTGCGAGTGCAAAGTTATATAAATTTTTTGAATTGGCAAAGTTTTTCGCGATTTTTCACTAATTTTGTGGTCGAATTATGGCCAAAATCTTATCAACAATAAGCAAGATAATCTTGATTTCTGTGGCGTTGGCGGCGGTTAGTGGCTGCAACACAGGGATTGAGAGCACGAAAACGGTCACGATGACCGGATCCGACCGAAAAGCGCTCCGGCTGTCGGCCGAAGATGTTTTTATGGACTCGATAGTTCCGGCTCCTATGAAGGAGTGGCGGAAAGGGAAGCGTTTCTTAGTTACCGACAACCGTGTTAGCGTGATTTTCGACTCGTCGTCGGCATCGGTGATAGCCGGAGATTCCCTCAAAGGAACCACGCTCATATACGACGGCGTAACCTCGCGCCGCAATCCCGACGGCCGCGAGGAGTGTGAGATCATTTTCCTATATGGGGGACGGCAACTCCTCTATCCGACCGGGATGACGCATTATGACGCCATGGATAAGATTTCAGGTCTCGACGTGCCGCTGATGATAGATCTTGACCTTGTCGACGAGTCGCGGATGCTGCTCAAAGGAAAGAAGCTTTGGACTCGGAGTTCGCTATGGTATGACGCCGACGGAGAGAAAACCGACGGGCTGAAGTTCGTGCCGGTAACGGTGACCGGCGTCGAGCCGGGCAACATGGTTTTCCCGCTTCGAGTAAGCTTCGCCGACGGCAGCGGCAAAGAGTCGTATATGTATATGAACATAGCCACGCGCCAACACGGCGTGACCAAGGAGAGCCGCCCCTTCCAGTCGCTCTTCACCCTTTCCGATCCGAAGCTTCTCCATCCGAACATCGCTCCGGAAGTGTGGGAGCTGATATGCGCCGGAAAAGTGAGGGAAGGCATGACCAAAGAGGAATGCAAACTGTCGGTGGGGAATCCCCCCGAGGTGACTTCGGGTCAGGACTGGAACAGCATTCTCGACATCTGGGAGTATCCCGACGGGACATTCCTCTCATTCAAAGACGGACTGCTGGTCAATTTCCGCCGCTGATCGCAGGGTGGAGTCTACTGTATTCAAAATTGAATCCTTATGTACATGATAGAAGAGAATAAAGATATCACCCCGATGACCACATTCGGCATTCCGGTGAAAGCAAGATATTTTGTGGAGTATTCATCCGAGCGTGAGCTTCTTCATCTCTCGCGGCAGGATGTTTTTCTCAACAACGAGGTGCTTCATATTGGAGGCGCGAGCAATCTTCTTTTCCTGAACGATTACGACGGCCTCGTGCTTCGCAGCGGCATCAAGGGAATAAAGCGCTATGAAAAAGATCCCGACACTGTCTTTGTGATAGCAGGGGCAGGGGAGAAATGGACCGATCTCGTCGAATGGTCGATTGCAGAGGGGCTTGCAGGGCTTGAAAACCTTGCCGGCATACCGGGCGAGGTCGGTGCGTCGGCCATCCAGAACGTAGGGGCCTACGGCGTAGAGGCCGGCGAGCGGATTCATGCAGTGGAATGTTTCGACACCATCACCCGCACCACGCGCCGGTTCACACGCGAGGAATGTCGCTTCGGTTATCGCGATTCCTTCTTCAAGCATGAAGGGAAAGGACGGTTCATAGTCCTCCGGGTTTCCTATCGCTTATTTCCGGATGGCAAGGCCCGGTCGCTCGATTACGGTCCTCTTCGCGACCTTGCTGCGCGTCTCGGACGCGAGCCGTCGATCCGCGAAGTGGCCGACGAGGTTATCAAGGTTCGCGATTCGAAGCTTCCTGATCCGGCTGAGATCGGGAGCGCCGGGAGTTTCTTCAAGAATCCTGTTCTGCCTGAGAAATATTTCCACAGTCTCGTTGATATCTGCGGCGAGGAGATGCCGTTCTATCCTGCCGGCGAGGGGAAGGTGAAGCTGTCGGCTGCCTGGCTCATAGACCATGCCGGAATGAAGGGTCACCGCTGCGGCGGGGCGGAGGTCTATGGCAAGCAACCCTTGGTGATTGTCAACGCCGGGGGAGCCACCGGCGAGGATGTCGCCCGGCTGGCGGAAGAGGTGCGCGAGGCGGTGCGCCGCAAGTTCCTTATAAACCTTAAGCCGGAAGTGAACTATATCGACACTCGCATACATGTCACAGTGCTTGGAAGCGGCACTTCGAAGGGAGTGCCGGAGATCGGTTGCCGTTGCCATGTCTGCCTTTCCCCCGATGAGAAAGACAAGCGGTTGCGTGCCTCAGTGCTTGTGCGAACTGCTGGAATGACTATACTTATCGATCCCTCGCCCGATTTCCGCGAGCAGGCTCTTCGCGAGAATCTCACCGACATCGACGCCGTATTGATCACCCATATCCATTACGACCATGTCGGCGGCATCGACGACCTGCGACCCTTCTGCGGCTGGAACGACCTTCCGATGTATGCCCGCGAGGATGTGAGCAGCGACCTTAAGCGGAGGCTCGATTACTGTTTCCGGGAGCATCCTTATCCCGGAGTTCCCTCTTTCGACATGAAGGTTATTTCCAACCATCCCTTCTATATCCGCGGACTGAAAGTCGAGCCGGTGGAGGTCTATCACGGGAAAAAAGCGATATTCGGATATAGGATCGGGAAATTCGCATATATCACCGACGCAAAATCGATCGACGAGGTTGAGAAAGATAAACTCCGCGGACTCGATGTATTGATCGTCAATGCCCTGCGCGACAAAGAGCACTTCGCGCACTTCACGCTTGCAGAAGCATTGGCGTTTATCGAAGAGGTAAAGCCGCGCGAGGCCTACCTCACTCACTTCAACCATGAGATAGGACGCCACAAAGAACTGGAGAGCCGCCTCCCGGCCTACGTCCACGCCGCCTTCGACGGCCTGAAGGTCGAAGTTGAATAACAGAAGAGAAACTATAACCGCGAGACTGCGATCCCTAAGAATTTTGCATGCGGAATTGCTGGGGTGTCATGCCGGTGGCTTTGCGGAAGATCTGACTGAAATAGGGCGGATTGTCGATTCCGCACTGCATGGCGATGTCGGCGATCTGAAGATCGGTTGTAAGGAGCAACTCCTTTGCCCGGGCGATACGGATGTCGAGCACGAGTTCGGTCAGCGTCATGCCGGTAATTGCCTTGAGTTTGCGGCCGAGCTGTGCCCGGCAGAGGAACATGTCGGATGCCAGATCGCCATAGCTAATCTTTCCCTCGGTCATCTGTGCATTAACTAATCCGGTGAATTTTTCATAAAATTCTCGGTCACGATCCGATATGGCCGAGTCCTCTGAGCGCTTCAAACCATCCGATGGTTCGGATATACCGGATGAAGCCGGCAAAGTGGCCATGAACTTTTGTTGAAGCAGGCGTCGCTGTTCGAGAAGCTTTTCGACGCGGATGTCAAGTTCGTCTGCGTGAAACGGTTTTTCGAGATAAGCGTCGGCACCGGCCTCCAGTCCGCGCATGCGGTCCTCGTGGCTTGCCTTTGCTGTGACGATAATCACCGGAATATGGTTGAGCAACTCCGATCCGCGGATATGTTTGGTCAACTCAAAACCGTCCATTTCCGGCATCATGACGTCGGTGATGATCACATCCGGCACCAGGGTTTCGGCTTTCTTCAATCCCTCATGGCCGTTTGCGGCGAAATAGTAGCGATATTCGGGATTAAGTTGCTTCTTTATATACTTGGCGACATCGGGTGTGTCCTCGACGATGAGTATGCGCACGCCTTCATCAGATTCATTGTCGCGCGTGTCGCTTATTGCAGTAACGGCTACCTCTTCGTCGACTGTATTCATCTGATAGTCTGTAGGCTTGAGAGTGCCTTCCACCACAGCATCGCTCTTCAATGGTATTCGGACAGTGAATGTGGAACCTTTGCCGGGCTTGGAATCTACCTCGACGCTTCCCTTCATCCCCTTCACCGAGAGGCTTACGAGAGAGAGCCCCACGCCGGTGCCGAGGTTGCGGTTGCGTCCCTCAACCTGATAGAAGGGTTCGAATATCTTCTCCCGTTGCTCGGTTGTCATGCCGATGCCGTCATCATGCACAGTCAGCAGCAGGTCGCCACCATCGATCGAAGTCGCGACTTTGACCACACTATCGGGATTGGAGAACTTTATCGAATTCGACAGCAGATTCTGCACAATCCGCTCCATATAGTCCGGGATAAAGTCCATCTCTATTGTTGCCGGGTCGGAGTCATATTCCACCGCGACATTGCGGTCTGCGCCATAGAAAGCGCAGCTCTCGCAAATCATGCGAATGAAGCCGGTGACTTCGCCGTGACGAAACGCAGGAGCCTCGGCATGGCCCGACGAGAGTTTTGAAATGTCGAGAAGCTGATTTATAAGGTTGAGCAGAGCTTGCTCGTGGCGTTTGATTGTTTCGATGTCGTCCTGAAGCTCGGGATTTTCTGCGGCAAAACGGGAGGCGTCGTTGGCGGCCCCGCGTATCACGGTGAGTGGAGTGCGGAACTCATGTGTGATGTTGGTGAAGAAGTTTGTACGGCTGCGTTCCGACTCGCGCAGAAGGTCGTTGCGCTGTTTGCGCAGGCGCGTGAGTTTCACCAGCAGGAGAATAGCAATGGTTGCCAGCAACAAGATCGCCGCCGCCGTCCAGATGATGGTGCTTTTCATCCGTTTTTCGTAGGCCAAAGATTCTTGCAGCAGTGCGTTGCGGTCTTTAAGCGACTCATTTTTGTATTGGGCGTCATATTCGCTCATGGTTTGCTGCATCTCCTTGTGGTAGATTGAGTCTTTAAGAACCGAGAAGCGCTCAAGGTTCTCCATGGCTTCGCGTGGATTGCTCTCTTTCAGAGCCAGATAGAGACCTTGTCGGGTTTTGCTTTCGTTGAAGTAGTCGCCACTTTGCATGAAGAAAGAGAGGGCGCGGGTATAGTAATCGCGTGCTTCCCGGAGGTCTCCCTTCTTGAGGGCTATGCTTCCGAGTTGGTTGCAAGCGATGCTGTAAGACTGTCGGTTGCCCGATTTCTCGAGTTCGGGTAGCGCCTGGAGAAGGTTGGCGCGTGCGTCGCCGAGCATCCCCATTTCAATTTGTACTGCTGCCATCTGGCATAGTCGGATTGCGGCTTTTTCCATGCGGTCCCGTCGCTTTTCGAGTTCATAGGCATTCTTTGCATAAGATAATGCCTTGCTGTTTTCGCCGATATTCTGGAAAATCTCAGAAGCAATACCCATCTGTATCGCCATGCGGGTGGAGTCTTTTGCGGCGGTGGAATTTTCTATCGCTTCGAGGATATAGGGCTTGGCTTCCGCGGGACGCTTTGATGAGAGATAGATACCGGCTATATTGCTCAGACTGCTGCTGATATTGCTTCGGTCACCGGTCTTTCGGTCGATTGCGAGCACTTCCTTGGCATAGCTGATTGCATTGGCATAGTCGGATATGCGGGTATATGCCACGGAAAGATAGCTCATGCAGTCGGCCAGTTTTTCAGTGTTTTTACCTTCCTGCAATTTCTGAAGCGCCAGATTGGAATAGTAGATGCTGCGTTTGAAGTCCTGATTGTAGAAATAATACTGGCCTGCAGTCAACCATACCTCCGCCCGGATAGAGTCTACCGGCCATTGCGACGGGATGGCAAAGGGCTCATCGAGAAATTCCTCCTTTTCCAGGAGTCTGAATAAATGTTGCGCTATGGATTTCTGTTGTCTTCCCTCGGCTTGTTCGAACTGTTGCAACAAGGCGTCGACCTTCGCGGTGGCATGGGCCTCATTTGCACCGATAAAAACAAAAGTCAGGAAAATACAGAATGCAGTGCAAAAGTATATGTGTCTGAAAATATATTTCATGGTCATTGCCGTTATAACCGACAAATATAACCATAATTATCAAATACCGATGTCAATCGGGGAACATTTTGAATATGACTACGCCCGGCATCGCTTGGATACCGGGCGTAGTATAGCTGTCCGTTAGTCTTGCTTACCGATTGGAATGTTTATTTAAGGGGGTCTGCCTTTAGGTAGACGGGAGCGGAGATACTATAGCCTGTAGATTTACCCTTTGTCAAACTAACTTCCAGAAGATATCTTTTCCCGTTGTATTTGGCTATTATATATACCCCCGTACGTTGTCCGTTCACTCTGTAGGGCCATTCATTGCTTTTGGTATCAATCCATTTTCCTGTTGCGAATATTATTTTCTCAAAGTCGCTGCCGACAAACTGCCTGGCTGCTTTTTCTCCAGCCTGCTTGAGAGCGGCTGATACGGCTACGCCCTTGGGTTCAGAAACAGCAATTGTAGATGGGGGCAGCTTCATCCAGGAGGCTCTCGGCACTACAAGATTCCAGCACTTGTCGGCATCATGCCGGAGGTCATTTCGTGTCTGACTGTATGAACCGAGAACGTTTGAGTCTGCCGATATGGAAGCGAAGTCTTTATGGCCGGGCAAAACATCCTCGACAGTGTTGTAGGCCGTCGCATAGTTCCAGAATGCACGTTTGTCATCGTCCTGAAGTTCTGAATAATACTTATTTTCATTCGCAGCTCTCATGATATCATCCACATGCACTTGCTCCCGGAGCAATTTTCTCGCCTTTTCATAACGGGCTTTCCGGATGGCTTCAAAGTCGGCGGGATAGCTGCCTGTCGGCTCATATTTGTTGCATTTGTTCAGCGGGCTTTCCGGGTTGTCGTAAGCAAGTGCCTGGAGTGCATTCTTGACAGCGTCATAGGAAGAGGGATTGGAAATAAACCGGCAGTACCAGGCATTGAGAAATTCTTCATCCTCAGGAACTACCGTACCGTCTTCAAGTGTGATATAATTAATCTCGAAGGCCGCCGGAGTCTCGGAACCGTAGTTTTTTCCTTTGGCCTTCATGAGTCGTTGGAATGTCTCCCTGTTCTTCTTGTCCTGCTCATCGTTGTTCCCCCAGAACTGCTGATACTTTTCCTCATTCTCGGGGAGAAATATGGATATTTCCTTTAAATCAGTTGACTTGAAAGAGCCGGTGCCTGTAGCGCCGCTTGCGCTATCCCCTGTTGTCTCTTTCACTTTGTCGGCAACTTTCTTTTTCCCTTTCTTTACGGCCTTGTCAACCCGGCCTTCGATGGCATCGCTTGTTCTCTCGACGGCGCTGTTGACAGTATTGTTGATTGTCTGATTCACTTTTTGCTCGACTTTTTGTTTGGCTTTCTCTTTTAGCTTCTTTCCGAAGTTGCCAAACTGTGCGTTCGCTGCTGCAGGAAGAGTAAGGAGCAGCATTGCCGCGAGGGACATTTTCAGTAGATTCTTCATAACGGTGTCATGTTAAGTTGTTGGTTATCATTGTTGTCACGTTTCGAAAGCAAATATAGACAAATCATAGTCGCGGAGATGTCAATTGTGGAACATAGTTTGTCATTGCCGTGATTTTTTGTCTTACCATTCGGAGGAAGCGCCGCCGCCACCTGATGAACCGCCGCTGAAATCACCGGACGAAGAACCGCTATAACCTCCGCCGCTTGTGTAATCATCGTCATCATCGCCGGCGTCGACACCGGGGCTTTTCATTTTGGCGGCGAACACTATAAAGGAGAGGATTCCGTCGATGCTCCATTTCTTCAGTCTTGCAATGGCATAGTGTTCCTGAGCGGAGTTTCCGCATGCGTCGCAAGAATAGCTGCGCATTCCCTTTCCGTTTTTCTTGTAGCCGGGTGCTTTTGTCACCATGTCAGAAGTGAGGTGATACTGCGGTTTGTGACAATTGGGACATTCAAGAGGTTTCGTTTTCCCGGTTGTGAGCATAGCCCCCTTTTTGTATCGCTCCCTGCGCGGGGTGTAGGTTCTCGGTATGATCACAATCAAGAGAATAAGGAACAGGATAATTCCGAGAACCCAGTAGCCCAATGTCACGTCATCACTCTTTTCTTCTGCAATTTTGCGCTGCTCTCCGTCATGGGCGACGACTGCAGCAGGAACTGCCGTGTATTTCGAGACGAATTCTGCGGCGTTCGTCGGATTGGTAAGGATCGAATCGAGAAGCAGGGTAGCGGAATCGACTGCCTCGTCGAGTTTGTCTTGCTCCATTTTGGGGTTGACAAGGTTGCGCAATATTTGCGAGCATGTAACGTCGGGTAGCACTCCTTCGAGACCGTAGCCGGTGTGGAGGCGTGCCTGATGTTGGTCTGTGGCGATAACTAAAAGCAGGCCGTTGTCTGTATCCTTCTTGCCGAGGCCGAGGCTTTGGAAAGTCTGCTGCGACCAGTCTTCGATGGAGAGGTCGCCCGTGGATGGCACAACTGCCACCGCCACCTCCGCTGTGGTTTTGCTCATCAGCCTGTGCAGGCGGTTGTTGACCTTGACGACAGTGGTGTCGGCGAGTTGTTTGCCGGGATCATAGACGAAACCGACCATTTTGGTCGGGATTGCCGCAGTGCCCTCTTTATCACCACCTCCTCCGGAGCATAAAGCCACTCCGCCGACAATCGCGATGATGATAACGGCAAACCATAACGCCACCTCAAGCACGTCCTTAATCTTAACCTTGTCGTTCTTCTTATGTTGTTTTGTTCCCATCGTTTTTACAGTTGGCATTCAAGGGATATCCCACAGCTGGAGTGAGCCGTCCATGCCGCTCATCATCAGAATCTTCATAACCGGATGGCCACGATCTTGTTTCCTTTGCCGCCCTTGAGATTGCCGGTGATCATGCCGATAAAGAGTAGATTGTCGCCGTCGAGATCCCGGACTGCCCATCCGAGTTCACGCATCCATTTGCCGGGGTCGCCTTCTACTTTGGTAGTGACGATGGCCGACAGACCTGCCCAGCCGTCGCTGTCGTCAGGGGGTATAGCTCCCGAAATAATGCCGGCTGCTTTTTCGATGATGGGGAAATAGACATCCATGGTGTCTACATTCGTCTCGGATTCCGCTTTGTCGGCCGTGGCGTTTACACAACCCTCTTTTCCGCTCATGGCATTGGCTTTGCCACATCCTTTAAAGAATGTAATAAGCAGAAGGATGATAGCGATTGCAAATAGTTCCTTGAACCGCAGTATGAATCCAAAAACTTTTCTCATGATCTCCTTAATTGTTGGGATTTGATTCTTGCTCTGATGCTCCTGCCCCGGCGGCTTTTTCAGCCTCGGCGGCTCGCCGTTCCTTGACGCTAACGTAAGGTTTCTTGCCCATCCAGCGGCGCAGCATGTCCTTGAAATTGAAGAAGGACTTGATCTCCCGGATCACCGGGACATTATACCACTTGTAGATCAGCCAGTCGGAGAGTTCGTCGGGAAGTGCGTTCACCAGCCACCCTCGGGCCCGGTTGCGCAGCTGCTGCTTGCCGATGTTGACGGCTGAATTAGCAGCCATACTTCCGGCAAGACCGGAGTAGAGTCCTTTCTTCCCACCAAATCCGGCACCCATGTTGACGTGTCGGCTGTTTTTGGTGAAGAGGTCGATATAATCCTTATTGATCGGGGATTGCGCGAGTCGCGTCTCGAATGCGCCCTGGTCGGGGCATTCGGCGGCCAAGGCTCGCATCCTGTCGAATACGGCCTCTGCCTCCGCTTTGTTCTTTTCCGGAAGGTTGAAATAATCGTAAAGCGCATTGCGGCGCACCGCAATCCACGCTTCCCGGTCTGACTGCGGACTCGTTATATTTCCATTGTTGTTCGGTTTTTCCATATCTATAATGATTGATTTCAAATCATTTACTCATTGCTCCTCTGTTTCTGTATCCTTCCGGAGTCATTCCGGTGGCTTTTTTGAATACGACCCCGAAGTAGGAGGGTGTATTCATGCCGCAATGTTCGGCTATGAGATTTGCCGGATAGGTGGTGCCGTCGAGCAAGGTCTTGGCGATTAAAATGCGCAGGTGACGCAGAAATTCCGTAATTGTCTTTCCGGTAAGAGCCCGTATGCGACGGTTGAGATGCGGCCTGGAAGCACCCATTTTTCTTGCAAAATCATCGTAAGAAATCTTGCCGTGATACATTTGCGACAGCGCATATTCGATGCATTTGTCAAGAAAAAGTGCATTCTTTGGTGTGGCGCTGACGGTGGGAATTCCATCTACGATGCCCTGCAGTTTCCCGGCCATGACCGACACACAATCCCGGAAATTCCCGAGCCTTTGTCCGGAGGGAATGTATTGCATGAGATTTGTCAGAAATGAGATATAATTCATCGGGAAATCTATTTTCCCACAAAATTATATTCAATATCATCAGTCGGATGTCAATAGCGGAACCGGAAATGTCAATTCCGTGACATCTATGCCGTAAATTCTTCATTTTCATATATTCCGGGCCGTTAAAATCTCTCTTTTAACATTGCATGTTCCGCAATTGACATCGATGAGGTTCGATTTCTGATAACTTTGGGATGCAAGGGTATTTCTATCATTGCATGCTCAGAACGACAACACAACAACTACAAAAACGCAACTAAAATGAAAGGAATCAAACTTCTGATAGCGTTTCTATGCATAACCGGAATCGTGTCGTGTGGAGTCGCTTCATGCGATAACAGTGACGATCCGGAGACCCCGTCATGGAACGGCATCAAGTCACCCGATGAGGCCAAAGTCACCGCCACGGTAAGCGGTGACTTCGACATCGACAATCCCAGCCCGGGGAGTTCGGCCACTGCAACGCTCAGCGCCTTCCCAGGTTCGCTGAAGTCGTTTCTTGATCTGCAGAAGCAGATTGGGGGTGATCCTGCCGGTGCGGCGGTTCTTCCTCTCGTTGGCATGGAGGTGTATTATCAGCGAGGATCTAAAATAGGCCTGGAGTGCATCAAATCAGCCTGCACAGAGTCCACCTTCACCGACCGCCTGCAGCAGCGTCTGCTCGACATGTACAAAAGCACCACGCCAATTACTTCCGCCCCTATCAGGTGGCTGCATTTCTGAAGGGAGCTTCACCCGAAAACGGCTATAATCCTTCAAAGCCATATACATTTGAACTTACTTTCAGGGGGAAGGAAGATGCTCAGCTTTTGGGAGGAACTGTCTATACATTCAGACTGAAATATTCCGGTTCGGAGTCGTCGAAAGACGTGCAGATCCAGGTGGTGCGCCCCGACGTACAACCCTTTTTCGTCGCCAGCAGCTGGTCGAGCTGCTATGTCTATGTAAAGAAGATAGCCTACGGCCAAACTTTCAACGGACTGGAGTAACGCCAAATTCAGGAGTAAGGAGAGTAAGACTCCGCTGGACCGGCAACGGCTTCGAATAATTATAGTAGCAAAATCAAGCCCATTGATTATTGGAAAAGCCACGTGCGATTGACCCCGTGTGACAAGTGCGATTGACCCCTTTGGA
>CAJMNI010000024.1 GCA_905214735.1 uncultured bacterium
AAAAATCTACCAATCTGACAAATAATCAGTTAGCTATTTTCTGAATGTTCCTAATATAATATGTTCGCTTATGAGAATGCTTTTTCAGAAGGAGAACTGGGCCATGGCATTTACTCGGCGTGCCCAGTAGCGGCTGCCGTCGCCGTTTAGCCTGCAGCCGAGATCAATTTCTGCTCCGCATGATATGCGCGGCGTGAGATACCAGTAGACGTTTCCGGCCATGTAAATCCCCCCTTTGTAGGCATCAGGCTGCAGTTTGTATTTGGGCAGATAGCGCGTGCCGCCGAATGTGGCTGAGAAAAACACGCTCGGATTGATGTTATACTGCACTCCGACAAATCCACCGAGGCAATATGGAGAGTATAACTTGCCGGGGTTGTCTCGGTCGGCCACAAGGTCGTATTTACCCATCAGCCAGTCGCCGCCAAGGCTCGCATATCCTGCTCCGCCGTTGACCACGCCATAGAGGGTGAGCGGCCTAACCGGACTCCAGATGGTCGACAGCTGCAGACCCCAACCCGGCACAACATGGTTCTTGCCCGAAAGAATATCGCGATAAGTCAGCGAGCGGTAGACAGCCGCCAGTCTGATATGATCTGATGTATTGAATTCCCATTGCGCGAATGCTGCTACATCAGGAATATATTGCGACACCTTCGAGGTGGTGTCGGTGGTGACATCGATGCTCTGGTCGGGAGTTTCAAGCGAGGCCGCGATCGTGAATCTCTTGGGCAGAGAATGCATCCACCTAACGAGCACCGAAGTGGCGCTCATCTTGGCATTCGGCCCCGAGGCGTCGATCACCGGCGGAAGCGCCTGCGGATCGCTGAAGGTTGAGTTGGCATATCCTACGGTCCAGTCGTTGATCGTTGCGTAAGCCTTTTTCAAATGGAAATCGCGGGCCTGATAGCCGTTGAAGTTTGCCTCGATATATATCTGGTAATTGCCGAGCTTTTTGTTAGTGCCGATCACACGGAAAAAGAGGGCTGTTCCGGCCGGTGTAGTTCCAAAATAGCGCCGGCGTGTCGGATCTTTCTCCTGAGGAATCAGATATGGAGCGAATCCCGGCGACGGTATCGAACCGCCCCAGTCATAATAGGCGCGCATTCTCACGCATCCGCCCATTCCCATCGCAAGCTTCGTATCTTTCGACAGAAAGAGAAAATATGGAGCCATAGGATCGGAAAAATGATGGAACTGGGTTTCGTAGAATGTCCGGATAAGATTGGTGACTGAATCGCGCGCCGGTTCTTCCCCTTTGCCGAAATATATCAGCTTATGGCTGGTGAGCGCCGAATCAAGCGCCACATCGCGCATACTTTTGGTCTGCGCGGTAGCTGCAGTTACTGCAGCAATAGCAGTCAGGGCAAGGATTATGTATTTCATAGCAATATGGTTTTTAACCCCCGGAAGCTAAATGTTAGCCTCGGATATTTAACACTTCAACAACAGCGACTCTGTTTCTGTTCTGTTTCAGCCTCAGGTCAGCGGGGGCTGAACCGGCTTGCGACCGAGGTTGTTTTAAAGTCAACAAGAAATTTTGCTATGAAAACCGACACTATATACTCAAGATTCAGACAAATCCGGCTCGCTTACCCCGACGCGCCCGCGGTGATCGAAGAGGACCGCACATTGAGCTATGCCGAGCTTGACTCTATGGTCGACTGTGTGCTCGCGAGCTTCATTGACAAGCATCCCCGGATCGTTGGCATCGTTATGAGCCATGGGGCAATGCAGATTGCCGCAGTCTTCCTACTTGCCCCGTCGGCAAGAGATTTCCCGATCTTTCAACCCCCGACTCTCTCGCCTATATCCTTTTCACTTCAGGCACCTCGGGGCGACCAAAAGGCGTGATGGTGGAGAATCACTGTGTGGTCAGTTATACCAAAGCTTTCGAGGCCGAATTCCATATCGGCCCCGGCGACGTGATGCTGCAGTATTCTGTCTGCTCGTTCGATATTTATGTGGAGGAGCTCTTCGGGAGCCTTCTCGACAGGGCGGCTGTGTGCGTTCCTCCGGCAAAGGTGAGGGAAGGATCTCTGCCAGGCCTGATGGATTTCGCGGCCAGGCATAACGTGACGATAATCGACGGTTTCCCCTATCTCATTTCAGATATCAACGAGATGCCGTCGCTTCTGCCCCCGTCTGTTAAGCTGATTATAAGCGGGGGCGACGTGTTGCGCGAAAACTATATCTCCAATCTGAAGGGGCGTGGCGTGAAAATCTACAACACCTACGGCCCGTCGGAGACAACCGTCTGTACCAATTATTTCCGCGCCGACATTGCCGAGCCGCTTGCCGACGGGACATATCCGGTAGGCAAACCGACAAGGGGGGTGACGGTGAAGATTCTCGACGAGAGGCTGCAGCCGGTGAAACGCGGTGAAACCGGTGAAATCTGCATTTTCGGCGGCAATATCAGCCGCGGATATTTAGGGAATCCCCCCGAACAGCGCAATTTCGTCACTTTGCCCGATGGCAAGAGGATGTATCGCAGCGGGGATCTCGGATATGAGCTTCCCGACGGCAACATGGTCTTCCTCCGGCGCCGCGACGACCAGGTGATGATTCGCGGACAGCGCGTCGAGCCCGAGGAGGTCGAGAATGTGCTCAACACCTGCCCATGCGTGGAGAAGGGTGTTGTCAGGGCGTTTCTCGATGACAATAATCTCCACTATCTCGTGGCTTACATCATGCCGCGCGAAAATTGTCATCTGAAAAATGTGAAGGATTGGCTTGCGTCAAGACTTCCGGACTTCATGATTCCTGAATTTTTCGTCAAGATCAAGGCCATACCCGTCAATCGACGTGGAAAAGTCAATGTCGATGGACTGCCAGTTGTTATGAAGGAGGGTGACTTATGAAAATGGAATTGCGCCGGGTCACGGCTATTCCGACTCTGATGCGATGGAGAGCCGAAGTGATAACCCGCGTGTTTAAGCAGGAACCGGATGCAAGGCTTCTTGTTGCCAACCGAAACTATTACCGCCGGCACATTGCCGATGGTAGCCATGTAGCTTTTATGGCTTCGGCAGACGGCGTAGATTGCGGATGCGGAGGAGTCTGTTTCTCCGAAGAACTCCCCTCTCCCGACAACCCTTCCGGACGCTGCGCCTATATTATGAATATCTACGTAAGGGAGGATTTCTGCAAGCATGGAATCGGGAGGATGATTGTAGACCGTCTGATCGAGGAGGCTCGAAAAAATGAATGTGATAAAATTTATCTTGAGACGACATCTCAGGGAAAATCGCTATATTTGTCGATGGGATTTTCCGAGATGACAGGAATGATGATTTATGGCAAAGATATTTGAAATAGAGAATATGCGCTGCGCACGCAGCTCGAACGGCAGCCGGACAAAAATCGCATACGTGCTCTATCCGATGGAATTTTTAGCCGACTGGATCGAGCAGGCGGCTTCTCGCCATGACGTGACGATAGTCGTGATCACAGGATTTGACTGGGACAACGACATGAGTCCATGGCCCGCACCCGGCGTACCGGCCGGAAGCCCCGACTTCGAGGGGAATGCAGCCGGATTCCTCAAAAAATTGCAAAAGGATATAATTCCGGTTGTAGAGGCTGACATGCAGTTAGCTTCATCGGCCGACCGCACGCTTGTCGGAGTTTCTATGTCGGGACTGTTCACCACCTGGCAATGGATGGTCTGCGACACGTTCGGAAACATCGCCTCCCTGTCCGGCTCGTTCTGGTATTCCGGCTTTGTAGACTGGATGAAAGCTCACGTGCCGTCGCAAAAAAACGGCAAGGGATTCTTCCTGCTCGGCGATAAGGAAAGCCAGTCGAGGGTTAAGGCATTTCAGTCGGTAGCCGTAGATACGCAGCAGATCATCGAACTTCTCAGGCAGCATGATCCTGACATAGAGTTTCTGAGCGTCCCGGGCAACCATTACGCCAATCCAATCCCGAGACTGGAGGCAGCCTTCTCAGTCATATTCGCGCCGCAGGAACCTGATAAGAAACTTTAAAATGCGAAATAAACGCGACTAAACGCGACTGAACTCGAATCATGCTCATGAAAACAAAAGTGTTTCAGACCCGACTCTTTCCGGAAGGAAATTTCACTGCCATCACTCTGTTCGGGCTTGTTTTCACGCGCGATAAAAGGAGGATATCGAAGCGAGTGCTGCGTCACGAACTGATTCACTGCAAGCAGCAGCTCGAACTGCTTTACATCCCCTTCTTTCTGCTATATCTGCTGGAATTTTTAGTGAGATGGATTCAGACCGGCGACCGATATGAGGCCTACCGCAACATCTCATTTGAAAAGGAGGCCTACAGCAACGAGAATGACTGCGGCTATCTTGAAAGGCGCAAACCGATGTCGTGGCTAAGACATCTATAACCCGGCCCGTTCAACCGGAACTATCTTCTATCCGGAAACTCATTCATCATGTCAAAATTTAAGATATATACTTCCGGAAATAAGAAAAGGCCGGAAATTCCGGCCTTTCGTGACTCCTACAGGATTCAAACCTGTAACCTTCTGATCCGTAGTCAGATGCTCTATTCAATTGAGCTAAGGAGCCATTCTTAAGTTATGACTGTTTTACTGTGACTCCTACAGGATTCAAACCTGTAACCTTCTGATCCGTAGTCAGATGCTCTATTCAATTGAGCTAAGGAGCCCTGCAATCGTTCCCGATTTGCGATTGCAAAATTACTCTTTTTTTTTGATTCCGCCAAATAATTTATGCAATTTCTCTAAATTATTTTGGCCGGATTATTCCGACGAATTTCTTCGTCAGGTATAATATCCTATTTTTCAATAGTATATTCCACTTCAGCCGTGCCTTGCATTCCGATGATCGGGACAGCCAATTTTTCGATTCTCACTCTGGCAGCGATTATTCCGGGATATTTATTGTCGATTGCCTCGGCAATATTCTGCGCCGCCGACTCAAGAAGAAGCCATTCTTTGGCCATGACTTCCGAGACGAGATCGTAGACGTCGGCGTATGAAATGGAGGTGGAAAGATCTTCCGCCACAAATTCTGATGCCCCGGTCTTGATTTCGACGTTGACATTGAACTGATTCCCGACGGAACGTTCCTGATCAAAAACGCCTATCGAGGCCGTGAACAGCAAATCTTTCAGACGGATCGTAAAGAATCTGCCCATATTAAAGCACTTCCAAAGGAATCTTGTCGATGCGGCGCTGATGGCGTCCTCCCTCGAATTTGGCGGCGAGATAAGCGTCGACAATCGCCTTGGCTTCGTCATGGGTTACAAACCGAGCGGGCAGAACGAGGATATTGGCGTTGTTATGCTGCTTGGCCAGAGTGGCAAGCTCGGGTTGCCAGCAGATTGCCGCGCGGATCTGCTGATGCTTGTTGAGCGTCATGGCAATCCCGTTGCCGCTTCCGCACATCGCGATGCCGAAATCGCATTCTCCTGACTCCACGGCGCGTGCGCACGGATGAGCATAATCCGGATAATCGCACGATTCGGAACTATACGTGCCGAAATCCACGATCTCATACCCTTTTTCTCTCATATACGCTTCGAGCACGCCTTTCAGTTCGTAACCGGCGTGATCGCTTGCAAATGCTACTTTTTCCATGATATCTTATATTTTTGGTTTCTGTTCATGTTCCTTCGCTGTCAGCGCGCGTTCCTTCTCTTTGCGGTTCATAAACCATTTGCTCTTGAATGCGAAACGCACTAATAGATAGTTGAGCGGCACGCAGATGCCGAGCGCCGGAAGCAGAGCGAGCGTCGGACCGACTATCCCTTTGAAAATGGCCACGAAACCGGTCTGCATTCCCATGTTTATCAGATGGCTGAGAGTGAACGCCAATCCCTTCTTGGCATTCGGATCGCTCTTGAAGGTGAAAAAGCTCGACAGAAAGAAATTAGCCACGAAACTGATGCCGTAACTGATCAAGGTCGACACCACGGCTTTTACCCCTACAGCATGAAGAAACACCACATACATGCCATACTGAAGCACCGTGCAGAATCCTCCGACGAGTACGAAACGCATCATCTCGGCCCCTTTTGACCGACCCGATATACACTTTTTCAGATTCATAAAGTTTCGTTCTTTATCTCTTCCTCGGGTTCATCTCCATCTTTTTCAGCCGAGGCGTTTTCGCCCGGTGTTTCTTCTTCCAGACATTCCTTTTCCAAATCGCGGTTGATGCCGTAGATATAGTCGAGAATTTCTTGCCGCCCCTCCCCTTTTTCTGATGAGGTCACAAATATCGGAGGCAATTCCTCCCAGCTCTTGAGAAGCACCCTCTTGTAGGCTGCGACATTTTTTTCGGCAGCGGCTCTGCTGAGTTTGTCGGCTTTTGTAAAAACAATGGCGAAAGGCACTCCGTTCTCTCCGAGCCAATTGAGAAACTCAAGGTCAATCTTCTGCGGTTCGTGCCTGATATCGAGCAAGACGAAAAGCAATGTAAGCTGAGCGCGGTTGAGGATATACCCTCTGATCATCCTGGCCAGTTTGTCGCGCTGCTCTTTGCCGCGCGCCGCATAGCCATATCCCGGGAGGTCGACAATATACCATTCGCCGCCATCAATTCGGAAATGATTGATAAGCAATGTCTTTCCGGGAGTCTGCGAGGTTTTAGCCATCTTCCGGCTCTTGCAGAGCATATTGATCAGCGAGGATTTCCCCACGTTCGATCGCCCGATAAAGGCATATTCAGGCACGTTGACCGCCGGACAATGCCCCACATCGGGCGAACTGATTTCATATTTTGCACTCTTGATGTCCATATAAATTTAAGGTTTGCGCTTCAGGCTAAGTCTTATTGTAAGTTTTCCGGGTTTGACAATCAGCCGAAGCAGGCGTCGTGAATGATTGAAAGCGCCGATTGCGTTTCATTTCCGTCAACTACGATTGCTATCGTGGTGTCGGAAGCGCCGTCTGACACTGCCTTCACCCCGATGTTTTCGCGCTGAAGGGAATTGATGAGCCGTGCGCCGAGTCCACTGAGCTTTTTCACACATTCCCCCACCACGGCCACAATTGAAAGACCCGTTTCCCCGGCAATCGAAAGAATCTCGCCGTTCTGAAGCTCCGGAGCGAATTCCGACCGGAGCGAAGAGAGAGCCTTTTCCATATCTGCCTCAGGCATGGCTACCGAGAAGGAACTTTCCTGATCGGGCTGCGAAACAAGAAAGACACTGATGCCGTTACGCGCCATCGTGTTGTAGGTGCGAGAGTTGATTTCCGCCACATTTCCGGTGAGCGAACCGGTGACGGTGACTATCGACGTATTCTTCACCGAGGATATCCCTCTCACCTCCTTGGGAAGCGACTCGCAGCCGTCGGAGATAAGCGTGCCGGGAGCCTCGGAATTGAACGTGTTGAGAATCTTCACTGGTATGTTCTTGTGGAACACCGGGTAGATCGTTGGAGGATAAACCACCTTCGCGCCAAATGAGCATAACTCCATGCTTTCGATATACGACATCTGCGGAATCACCCGAGCCGATTGAATAATCCTCGGGTCGGCCGTCATGAATCCATCGACATCGGTCCAGATCTCGAGAGAGTCGGCATTGAGCGCTGCGGCTACCAATGCAGCCGTATAATCGCTGCCTCCGCGCCCTAAGTTGGTGATTTCCCCCGAATCGCGGTCGCGCGATATGAAACCGCCCATCACGCAGTGACGTTGCAGCGGAAGAGTATACTCTTTTACGATCAGATTGTCCGTCAGCTGACGGTCGGCGATGTTGCGGTCAAACCATTTTTCTGTCTTTATGAAATTGAGCGAGTCGTGATGCTCGGCATTTTCAATTATGTTGGCCACAATAACCGACGACATCCTCTCTCCGAAACTGACTATACGGTTGAGCGTATTTTCCGGCAGATCGCGGATCAGCGACAGTCCGGTATATATATTCTCAAGCTGATCAAGAAGTCCACTGACCTCAAGAGCCACAATCTCCTTCCGGTCAGGAATTACGAGAGCCTCTATAATATCAGCATGGCGCTTGCGGAATGACACCATTTCCTCTTTGAATGATAGCGATCCCGCTGCGGATTCGCGCGCTGTCGAAATTAGTTTGTCGGTGAGTCCTCCGAGGGCGGAAACGACTATTATGGCAGGTTCTGTCAAACCATCTACAATCTTTTTGACATTTCTGAGACTCGCGATGGTGCCGACTGATGTGCCTCCGAATTTCAATACTTTCATTAATCCAAATATTTTGCTGTGGCCGAAACGCAATATTTCACAAAATTAGCAAAATTTTCCCATACGGGCAAATCCGCATTTTTTGCAGTAAAAATTATAATAGTGTGAACAATTTTCTTTATTTTTGTGTTATAATTCATAGGCTGAATGCATCCGGACGTTAGGGCATGATCAGCTTGATATCGAATCCAACTCTAACACAAAATAAAAATGAAAGAATTAAAAGGAACACAGACTGAAAAGAATCTTCAGATTGCTTTTTCAGGCGAATCGCAGGCTCGTAACAAATATACATACTATGCCTCGAAAGCGCGCAAAGACGGATATGAGCAGATAGCTGCCATTTTCGAAGAGACAGCTGCCAACGAGAAAGAGCATGCAAAACTCTGGTTTAAATATCTCCACGGCGGCGATATTCCCGACACTGCCACCAATCTTGCGGATGCTGCCGCCGGCGAGCATTATGAATGGACCGACATGTATGCCGAAATGGCCAAGACCGCCGAGGAGGAGGGCTTCACTGAGATCGCTGCCAAATTCCGCATGGTTGGCCAAATTGAAAAGCATCACGAAGAAAGATATAAGGCTCTTCTGAGAAATGTTGAAGACGGCCTCGTTTTCTCGCGCGACGGCGACAAGATCTGGATCTGCCGCAACTGCGGTCATATCGTAGTTGGCCCCAACGCTCCGAAAGTTTGCCCCGTCTGCAAGCATCCCCAGTCCTTCTTCGAAATCAAGGCTGAAAATTATTGATCAGACGGCAATCGTCTGAAAATAGACTCTAAAAAAGGAGCTGTTTCCTCGGAAGCAGCTCCTTTTTTTATTATGTTGAAAGTGTGATTTTAAACTCTTGTGTCCCTTACTAACGGATCACGTGGATGCCGCTCTGGGTTATCACCAGATCCATCTTTACGTCGTGAGGTTCGGCCGGAATCGAATCCACAAGTTGGAATTCGTAAGCGACGCCGATCTTGGTGGCTTTTGTCGACGAAAGAAGGCGGTCGTAAAAACCTTTGCCCCTGCCGAGTCGGTTGCCCGAACGGTCGTAAGCCACACCCGGCACAACTATCAGCTCGATCTCTTCAGGAGATACAGTGTCGGTTCCTGTCGGCTCCTCTATATGGAACGCGCCGAGCTCGAGACGGCTCTGGTCGTAAGGAAGAATGTCGAGGTTCACCCCGTTGACTCGCGGCAGATAAAAATGCTTTCTGTCATGCCATTTCCTGAGGAACTTGATAGTGGAGAGTTCGTCGGGAAGCGAGTGATACATGAGAATCCGGTCGGCCATAAGGAAGGCGGCCGTCTGCTCGAGCCGGTCGAAAACCTCTTCGGCTGCCTGAAGTTTCTCTGTTTCGAGAAGCATGGCTTTAAGCCCTTTTATCTTTCTTCTGATCTCATTCTTTTCCATACGATTTTGTTTTGGCGGCGTGGCCACGACATTTGCCGTGCCATTAGTTCATTCAATATTTTAACAACCGCAGCGGCAAATTGTTGCCGTCATTTCTTCTTTGCGACCGGCTTTTTGGGAATCGACACCGGAGAATTTCCTTCGTCAAGTTCCTTAAGAGCCCTCTTTATCGTCAGGTCATTATCGTTCAGAATCTCGAGGAAAGGCTCATATCCAAGAAGATCCCGGGCTATTACGGCCTTGATCTGATTGAGAAGCAACTGTTTGCTCTGGTTGATATAGAACCAGCGGGCCGGCAGACCGTTGGACGCCGCATAGTCGGCAAAGCTCTTTAGAAGGGTGTTGTCGCGCGGAAGAATCCGCAGAAGCGCCTCTTTCGACTTCTCTTTCCCGAGCAGCGGACGGTATTTGTCAGCCATATACCGGGCATATTTCTGAACGAAATTGTTGTTGAGCGCTTCAATGAAATATGACGTATAGCCCACGGTGTCTTCCGCAACGAAAATATCGGGCATGATTCCTCCTCCGCCATAGACCTCGCGGCCTGCCACTGTGTGGAAGAGTTTGCTCTTGTCAAGCTTGATGCTGTCTTGAGAATAGAACTCGCCGTGCTCGTAGCGGTCAACAATATCCATTTCATATTTGCCGTCGCGCCCGCGCTTGTATTCCTTCTGAATCGATCGTCCGGATGGGGTGAAGTAACGAGCCACAGTGAGACGCACAGCCGAACTGTCGGGAAGCATAATCTGGTTCTGTACCAATCCTTTGCCGAATGTGCGGCGGCCGATCACCAGTCCGCGGTCATTGTCCTGAATCGCTCCGGCGAATATTTCAGAGGCTGAGGCGGAATATTCGTTGGTGAGCACAACTATCTCGGAATCCTGGAATTGTCCTGTGCCGTCGCTCACCGCTATTGTCTCGTTTTCAGGCAATCTCCCTTTTGTATAGACTATCGTGCGGTCGGCCGGCAAAAATTCATTTGCCATATATATGGCCTGGTCCATAAATCCGCCCGAATTGCCGCGGAGGTCGATCAGGAATTTCTCAGCTCCGGCCTCTTTGAGATCGCTGATGGCCGTAAAAAATTCGTCGTAGGTGTTTTTGGCAAACTTGCTGACCTTCACATAGCCCACTCCGTCGGCGATCATATATTTCGCATCGACGCTGTTGCTCGGAATCTGCCCGCGGACTATATCGAATTTAAGAGGCTTCTTCGAGTTTCCTCTTTTTACGGTCACGTTTACCGACGTTCCCTCTTTTCCCCGAAGGGTGGAAAAGACATCTTCCGAGCTCACATTTTCCCCGGAGAGTTTCTTGCCGGCGGCCTCGAGGATTATGTCGCCGGGCTGCATGCCGGCCTTTTCAGCAGGAGCGCCGGGGATCACCTCTATGATGTTGACCGAATCGTTGATCACTTGAAAGGAGACTCCTACTCCGCCAAACGATGAATCGAGGTCGTCATTGGTGATGGTGAGTTCCGACTTCGGGATATATACAGAATGAGGGTCAAGCGAGGCGAGAAGGTCGGGGATCGATGTCTCCAGCAGGGAATCGACGTCGATGTCGTCGACATATTGCTCGCGGATTAATGAAAGGACCGTGCGCACTTTCTCCTCCTGAGGAGAGAGTTTGCTCACGGCGGAATATTTTCCGATAAAAATACCGCCGACCGTTCCGATGGCAAGCACCAGCGGAAGGAGGACGTAGCCGATATTTCTTTTCTTATTCATTTTCGGTTTCAAGAGGAATATGCACAGTCTCTACTCCTGCGTCGCGGAGAAGGTCAAGGCCGTCGGTGATGCGGTATAAATCGGAGAATACCACCCGCTTGATTCCGGCCTGGATAATCAGCTTGGAGCATTCCATGCATGGACTTGTCGAAACATATAACGTGCTTCCTTCGCTGGAATTGTTGCTGCGGGCAACTTTCGTGATGGCATTGGCTTCGGCATGGAGCACATAAGGGAGCGTAACCCCTTCCTCACTCTCGCAGACATTCGGAAAGCCGGAAGGCGTGCCGTTATATCCGTCGGAGATAATCATCTTGTCTTTCACCAGAAGGGCGCCTACCTTGCGCCGCTCGCAATATGAATTTTCACTCCAGATGCGGGCCATGCGCAGATAACGTCGGTCAAGCTGAAGCTGTTTGTCGTCAATCATGTTATATGTTTTAACTGTTTCGAGATGAAATGCTTTCTCTTTATAGCCTGCAGGCCTTTATCGCCATGACAAAGGGCCTGCAGGTTAAAAAATTATCAATGCTCGTCTTTATCGACGAGGAAACGCTCTGCATCGAGGGCGGCGCGGCATCCTGTTCCGGCGGCACTGATGGCCTGGCGATAAGTCGGATCGGCGCAGTCGCCGGCGGCAAAAACGCCCTCCACGCTTGTGCGGGTCGACGGCGCGTCGACTACTATGTAGCCTGCCTCGTCGATTTTAAGCCAGGGCTTGAAAACATCGGTGTTAGGCTTGTGACCGATAGCCAGGAAGAAACCGTCGATCGGCAGCGAGAATACCTCCTCTTCAGGATCTCCCTTGCGACGGACGATCTTGGCGCCTTCAACACCATCTTCTCCAAACAATCCGATGGCGTTGCATTCGAACAGCACCTCGATGTTTTCACGCTCCTCCACACGTTTCTTCATAACGTTCGAGGCGCGAAGATAGTTCTTGCGCACAATCATATATACTTTCTTGGCAAGAGTGGAGAGATAGAGGGCCTCCTCACAGGCAGTGTCGCCGCCGCCAACCACAGCCACGACGCGGTTGCGATAGAAAAAGCCGTCGCAAGTGGCGCAGGCGCTCACGCCAAGGCCCTGATATTTCTGTTCGTCGGCAAGTCCGAGATATTTGGCCGATGCGCCGGTGGAGATGATAACCGTGTTGGCTATGATAACGTCGCCACGGTCGTCGGTGCAACGGAACGGACGTTTGCTGAAATCTACCTCGGTTATCGTGCGCGAACGAACTTCGGTGCCGAAACGCATTGCCTGGTCACGAAGCTGATTCATCATCGCCATTCCCTGGATTCCTTCAGGATAACCGGGGAAGTTCTCGATTTCCGACGTCTGAGTGAGCTGGCCGCCCGGCTGATCTCCTTCGACGAGGATAGGATGAAGATTTGCTCGCGAAGCATAAATGCCGGCTGTGTATCCGGCCGGACCCGATCCGATGATCAGTACTTTGGTTTTTGTCTCTTCCATGGTGTGAATTTTGTGTTGTGAACCGCCATTTTTCAGGCAGTTCTCTATCAGTTTAGATTTTTTTT
Organism: uncultured bacterium; assembly: GCA_905214735.1. Taxonomy (GTDB): domain Bacteria; phylum Bacteroidota; class Bacteroidia; order Bacteroidales; family Muribaculaceae; genus Lepagella. The sequence goes on from CAJMNI010000024.1 coordinate 12,854, forward strand.
ACTTATTTTATTAGTCAGGTTAATTGCATCAGCGAAGATCGACTGTCTCATAGCCCCGATATCTCGACGCCGGATAAGTGAACTCCGATGCCGAAACGGATGCCGACAGATTCAGGCTCCTGATCATTACAGTGATCAGCTGGCCGTTGCTTTGTCTGATATAAATTCGCTCAGGCTTGAAACTCTTCGCATTGATGGTGATGTCGACTGCCTTTATGCCTGTATTTCTCTTTTTGGGATTAAGGAGAATACGATATTTTCCCGCCTCCCGGTTTTTGGAGAATGCGATCCGATAGTTGGCATCATAACCGTGGATATAAGCCAGTGGATTGACCTCGGCCACTTCAGCAGCCGTCGGAACGGTGACGGTAGTCTCTTTGGTGGAGGCATTGGCGGTCCACATCGTCTTTCCGTCATACCAGGTGGAAAGACCGGGAGTGGTGATGGCGAATTTCTTCCCTTTCGCCTTAAGAGAGCCCTGGAGAGATCCCTGGCTACCCGATAGCGAGAACCTGCATTCTATCCCCTTGGCATTCAGCAGCGATGAAGATGCTTTTCGGAGAACCTGCTCGGGAGTGAGAGCCCCGAAAGCCGAGACTGCCATTAATATTATCAACGAAATTGTAGTTATAATTCCGCGTTTCATCTTAAAATTTCCGTTTAATTCCTATTTATCATGATATCCGCCGGCATGCCGATCATTGCATTCCGGCAAGTATCTGCTCAAGTGTCATCGGGTCGACCAGAACTGTGCGTGCTTTCCCTCCCTGTGCCGGAGAAACCACTCCTGCGGCCTGAAGCTGATCCATGATGCGGCCGGCGCGGTTGTAGCCGATTGCATACGTGCGCTGAAGAGCACTTGTCGATGCGACATTGCTGTTGACAACCTGACGGGCTATTTCCTCAAAGAGGGGATCCCTCTCTCCCATTGAGTCTGCCGACATCTTATCGTCTGCCCCCTCCATGATGGGTTCGGGAAGCATATAAGGTCCCGTCGGATAAGGCTGGCGAGAAATGTAGTCGCATATCTCCTCGACTTCGGGGGTGTCGATGAATGCGCACTGAACTCGCGTTGTCTCCGAGTTATGGAAGATAAGCATGTCGCCGCGGCCGATCAGATGTTCGGCTCCGGTGGAATCGAGAATTGTCTTCGAATCGATTCCCGACGACACCTTGAAAGCGATTCGCGACGGGAAGTTGGCCTTGATCACGCCGGTGATCACATCGGTCGAAGGTCTTTGCGTCGCGATGATCACGTGGATACCGACTGCTCTCGCTTTGGCGGCCAGTCGGGCGATCGGTGTCTCGATGCTCTTGCCGAGCATCATGATCAGATCGGCAAACTCATCGACCACCACAACAATATAAGGAAGGAATCTGTGGCCGTCGAGGGGATTGAGCTTTCCGGCGCGGATCTTGTCGTTATATTCCACGATGTTGCGCGTGCCGGCGGTCTTCAGCAAGGTGTATCGGTTATCCATCTCGATGCAAAGCGAACTCAACACGGCCTGCGCCCGCTCCGGCTCAGTGACCACCGGCTCCTCTTCGGGATTGTCGGTCGGTATCATCGCCATGTAGTGATTCTTCAGCGAGTTGTAGAAGCTGAATTCCACCTGCTTGGGGTCGATCATCACGAATTTGAGCTCATAAGGAGCCTTGCAATAAAGAAGCGAGGCTATGATGGCGTTCAAGCCCACAGATTTACCCTGGCCCGTGGCGCCTGCCACCAATAGATGAGGCATCTTGGCCAGGTCGGTGATGTAGACTTCGTTGGAGATCGTGCTCCCTATGGCGATCGGCAGGTTGTAATGGTTCTGCTGGAACCTGTTGCTGCGGATCACCGTCTGCATCGAGACTGTCTGAGGATCCTTGTTGGCCACCTCTATGCCGACTGTCCCCTTTCCGGGTATGGGGGCGATGATTCTGACACCTATGGCCGACAGGCTGAGCGCTATGTCGTCGACGCGGTTGCGGATCTTGGCGATGGTCACTCCCTTGTCGGGTTTGATCTCATATAGGGTTACGGTCGGACCGACAGTAGCCCAGATATCAGTGATGGGTATATTGAAGTTCAGCAGGGTAGCCTCGATTTTATTCTTGTTCTCAAGCTGCTCTTCGGCATCTATGTCGACCTGGTTGCCTGCCGGGCGGAGTATGTCGTAAGGGGGGAATTTGTATTTATGCGATTCGTAAAGTTCGACTTCCGACTTGAAATGCTTCCGATCGCTCTGCTCGATGGTGTTGACATTGACCACCATCTTGTCAGCCTCTGCTTCAGCTTCATCAGTCTCGGGAGCATCATCAGATTCGGGGGCGTCATCAGATTCGGGCCTCTCTTCCGGGCATTCATCCGCATCCACTTCGGCAGAGTCCGGATCATTCTCCGATGCTGTATCTGCATTCTCCTCTGCCTGCGCACTCTCTGCGGTTTCTCCGGCGGCATTCTCCCTGCCGCTTTCTCTTTCGCTGTTTTCAGCCTCTTCGAGAAGATCCGCATCGATGGTGTCATAAATCGGGGCTTCATCCTCACCGAACGCAAGGGACTCGGTGGCATCGCTGATCTGGCCGGGCGTTTCTATCACTGTGGTTTCGCCGGCGTGGATGTCATCTATTTTCTCCTGCGACTGCATACGGCGGATTTCGGCCTGACGTGCCTCTTCGCGAGCACGTTCCTCGCGGAGAATGCGTCGGCGTTCGTCGCGCTGACGTTTCATTTTGATGATCCAGAGGATAAGGTCGCGCATACAGATCACCACAAATACCGCCACCATGAAAAGCGACAGCAATATCGCGCCGGTCCAGCCGACGAACTCAATGATGAATTGATTCACGTATGTGCCGTGATAGCCGCCCCAGTTCACTACAGTATGGGTGCTGACTGTGGCAAGTCCGATGATCAGCGACACCGTGATCAGCGCCACAATACACTTGATGGTGAAATCGACCGACTTGAATTTCGGACGGCCCACAAGGAGTTTCAGCGTCATCGCCGCAAGCCAGAAGACTATCACGAATGAGCCGAGGCCGAAACATTCGTTGATCAGGAATTCGGCCAGACGGGCTCCTCCTTCTCCTCCGGCATTGTTCACATGCCCGGCCGCACCTATGCCGGAGGCGTTGATGAGCGCCTGATCTTTGATGCAATTACCAAAATATGAGAAAAACGCAACTCCAAGATAAACTGCGAGACATCCGATGAATATACCGGTCAGTAGCCGCGCAGTGGTGCCGGTGAGGGCCGCTTTGGCCTTCTTGAAAAAACCGTTGGAGTTTTCCGTATCTTTCTTCCTGACAGGCTCCTTCTTTTTCGATGGCTTGTCTGATTTCTTCTTTCCCTGGGCGCGAGAGGGTTCATTCGCGCTTTCGGGCGTTTCCCTTTCCTCAGGGTAATTGATTTCTGGAGAATAATTGTCGTAATTGCGCATGGAATCTTTGCCTGAAAGTCTTTCGTAAATTTGCGGACTACAAATTTAGTGAATTTCTCCGTATTAATCGAAGTTATTCCAACTAATTTTCAAGAATTATTCGGCCGGAGCCGCTGGTTCGGTTGCCGGCACGACGGGTTCTTCCTTCGCGGGTTTCTCTTCCGGAAGAAGCGTTGGGGCGACAGGCGAAGAAGCCGCGATTGAATCCGCGGGAACACCATTGGCATTGCTGCTCGAATCTGGTTTCTCCGTTTCCTCCTCTTTTTCTTTGGCTTTCAGTTTAGACTCGCTATCCGACATTGCATATTTCGGATCGGTCGGGAAATATGCTATGTCATAACCTTCTTCGCGGTTGACAGCGCGGTCACGTTTGCCGGGAAGCACAATGACAGGCATTCCTACCTCCACATAATTCACCAGCTCGAGAATATGCTCGTTGGTCACGCGGATACAGCCATGGCTCGTCCGGTGGCCCATCGACCAGGGAGCGCAGGTGCCGTGAATGCCGATCTGCGATGTCGTCGGTATTTTCAAGCGGATAAACCGGGGGCCGAACTGCCCTTTCTTCTTGCTTGTCCGCCCGTTGTCGTCGGTGAAAAGCCAGTCGGTGCTGTCGTAGACTCCTTCGACCGAGAAGAAACCCTCGGGCGTGCGCGAATCGGCTTTCTTGTGTTTTGTGCCGTAATTGCGTGCGCACGCCATGTCATAACTCAGCTCTTCGCGTCCGTATTTATCGTATAATATCACTTTCATCCGGGCCTTGTCGACCACGATAAACCGCGAATATGTGCTGTTGAGCAACTTCGAGGCATATTCGGGAGAATGTTCCGCAACTGTCGGAATAATTCCTTCGAGATATTCGGCGGCATGACCGGAATTGTGGATATATGCGAGAGTTTCGTCGATATTATGAAGCTTCACCGGAGGAAGCTCTTCCTCCTTCTCTTCCTTATCAACGCTGTCGGTTTTCATTTCCGACGGAGTCACGATTCTGTCGGCTTCATTAATATAGCCGTCGGTCGCTTTTTTCTCTTCCGATTTACACGAAACCAGAATTGGCAGCGCGACGCATATAATCGCCGCCGCAACCTTACGTCTGTTGAGGTAAAATGTTTTCAATCAATCAATGTTTTAATGGGAATTCAGTTATCGTTTCGTTTCTAAGACCCCAGTGACACAAATCATCATGTCAGGTCATTAAAATGCAAAGTTAGACATTATTTGTCGGAAAAGAAAATTATTTGCCGGAAAAGGGATTTTTGACAGGTCCGATTCCTTATGCTGAAACTTTTACCCTCTCTGAGATGGCAAATTTGAAGAATATTTGTTAAATTCGCATTTCAAGACCAAGGACACGCTCTCCGTAACGGTGACATAGACCGTCGCCACACCTCTAATCCAAATGAAGACTTCAGTAATCATCGGACTCTCGATTCTTCTCATGCTCTGGCTCTGGTTCGCATGGATGCTTCTATCAGCCGGAGGAATCAATCTGAAGAATATCCTCATCCTTGTGATGTCGGGGATTATCGTGTTCGTGCCCCTGGTGAAAAAATATTTTCGGAAGAATTAGATGCAAACAGAAGGTCAAGATATTCATCGGACAGAAGAGGGAGATTTCGGCAACTGCGCCGAAAGATATCCCCTGCTTTCTGCTATCGGCAGTCCCGGCGACCTCCGCAAGCTTGATGAGGATCAGCTGCAGGAGGTGTGCGGAGAAATCCGCCAATACCTTATCGAAAACCTATCGTCGAATCCGGGCCATTTCGGATCGAGCATGGGAGCTATCGAAATCATCGTCGCTCTCCATTATATCTTCAACACTCCCCGCGACCGCATAGTGTTCGACGTGGGGCATCAGGCCTACGCCCACAAACTCCTCACCGGCCGTCTGGAGGCTTTCCGCAATCAGCGGAAAAAGGGAGGCATCAGCGGTTTCCCCTTCCCGGCCGAAAGCGAATACGACACTTTCGTATGCGGACACGCCGGAAATTCCATTTCGGCATCGCTCGGAATGGCAATCGCCGACCTCAACACTCCGGGCGAGGAAGACCGCAAGACAGTTGCTCTTATCGGCGACGCCTCAATCAGCGGCGGCCTCGCTTTCGAAGGGCTCAACAACGCCTCCAACAATCCCAACAACCTCCTCATTATCCTCAACGACAACGAGATGTCGATTGACAACAACGTCGGCGCCCTCCATCGCTATCTCTCCAACATCACAACTTCCTCGGGATACAACAGGATGCGTTTCCGCCTCTACAATTTCTGCAGGCGCATCGGACTTATCGGCGACCACGGCAAGGGACTCATGCTCCGCTTCAACAACGCTCTGAAATCGGTCATCGCCGGACAGCAGAATATTTTCGAAGGCCTCAACATAAGATATTTCGGGCCTTTCGACGGCAACGACGTCAAGAAGGTGGTCAAGGTATTGTCGGAGATAAAGGATATGAAAGGTCCGAGAATCCTGCACCTTCACACCAAGAAAGGAGCCGGGTTCAAAGCGGCGGAAAAGAATCCGAGCACATGGCATGCTCCCGGATGTTTCGATCCTGCCACGGGTCTCCGCAAGGCTGAGGTCGTGAAACGTGAAAAGCCTCTCTGGCAGGAGGTCTTCGGCAAGACGCTCACCGAGCTGGCCGAAACTCGCGAAGAGATCGTCGGTATCACGGCAGCGATGCCCTCGGGAACATCAATGAAATATATGGAAAAGTTTCCGCGCAGATATTTCGACGTCGGCATCTCGGAAGGACACGCAGTGACTTTCGCCGGCGGTCTGGCCGTCGGCGGCAAGAAACCCTTCGTGGCCATATATTCCTCTTTCCTGCAGCGCGGTTTCGACAATATAATCCACGATGTGGCGATCCAGGGCCTTCCGGTGGTGTTCTGCATTGACCGGGCCGGAATCGTAGGCGAAGACGGAGTGACCCATCACGGCATGTTCGACCTCTCTTATCTGCGCATGATTCCGGGCATGTCGATTGCTGCGCCTATGGATGTCGAAACGCTGCGCAACATAATGCTGACCTCGCTATCTTTCACCTCCCCTCTGGCCATCCGATATCCTCGCGGAAGCGCCGACACTGCCGAATGGCAGACTCCGATGCATCAGATTGAAGTCGGCAAAGGGCGCCTGCTCTCCCGCCGCGAAGGTGCGAAGATAGCCATGCTTTCCGTCGGGCCTATAGGTTTCGAAATGGCGAAAGCCGCCGATCAGCTTGAAAAACTCGGCATCATGACCGACCATTACGACATGATATGGGTGAAGCCCCTCGACGAGGAACTTCTTCACGACATATCGGCCAACTACGACGGTATCATCACCGTGGAAGATGGCGTCAGCAACGGCGGCTTCGGCTCCGCCGTGGCCGAATGGTTACTGGCCCACGGCAGAAAGACAAAACTCGTGCGCCTCGGCATCCCCGACGAATGGGTGTTCCAGGGATCGGTGGCCGAGCTGCGCAAGGATTGCGGCTTCGATACCGACGGAATCGTTTCCGCAGCCAACAAACTCAACATGCAGTTGAATCTCATGCAAGTCTGAAATTACCCTGCAAGGAACAACACACATAAAATGAAGATAATAATCGCCGGCGCCGGAGAAGTCGGCACGCATCTGGCCAAAATGCTCTCCAAAGAGGATCAGGACATAACTCTCCTTGATTCCGACCAGTCGCGCCTCGACATGATCGACTCCAACTATAACCTGATGACCTGGAACGGATCGGCCTCTTCTTTCGATTCGCTTTCCGACGTCGGAGTTGCTGATGCAGATCTATATATTGCCGTCACTCCCTACGAAACGCGCAACATCACCAGCTGCGCCATAGCCAAAAGGCTCGGAGCCAAGAAAACGGTGGCCCGAATCGACAACAGCGAGTTTCTCGTGCCCGAAAACAAGAAGGTGCTCCGCGACATCGGGACTGACTTTCTGATCTATCCCGAAAACGTGGCCGCCAACGAGATAGCCACAGCCCTGAGCCACAACTGGGCCCGATATTGGGCCGAGCTCCACGATGGCCGTCTGCTGCTCATCGGCGTGAAGATACACGCCAATTCAGTGCTCCTCAACGTGAAGCTGAAAGACCTTCCGGTCACCACCCACGACTTCCACATCGCGGCCATCAAACGCAGCAGCGAGACAATCATACCCAACGGTAACGACGAAATTCTCCCGGGCGACATCGTATATTTCATCACCACTCCTCCTTTCACCCAGCGGGTGCGCGAACTTTGCGGCAAGACCAAGCGGGTGATCAAGAAGGTCCTCGTGATGGGGGGAAGCCGGATCACCCGACGATTTGCCCGGCTCTACAGCGACAAGTTCCATATCAAGATACTCGACAAGGATATGGCCAACTGCGAGGAGATGGCAACTCTTTTTCCCGACTGCGAAATAGTCTATGGCGATGGCCGCGACATAGAGGTGCTTGCCGAAAACAACATCTATCAGTATGACGCCTTCATGGCCCTGACCGATTCGTCGGAAACGAATATCCTCACTTGCATGACGGCCAAGGAGTTCGGAGTGCCGAAAACGATAGCAGAAGTCGAAAACCTCCAGTTTTTCGGTCAGGCGGAGAATCTGAATATCGGCTCGATCATCAATAAGAAACTCTTGGCTTCAAGCCATATATACAAGATTCTTCTTGATGCCGACGAAAGCGACTCCCGCTTCTTTGCCCTTCCCGACGCGGAAGTTGCGGAGATTTATGTCAAGGAGGGAGCCAAGATCACAAAAAAAGCCGTCAAGGATCTCCGGCTCCCCTTCGGAATGACTCTTGCTGCTCTCGTCAGAGGCGACAAAGTGATGCTCGTCAGCGGCAACACCCATATCGAAGCCGGAGACTTCGTTGTGGTGTTCAGTATAATGGGCACGCTTCAGAAGATTGAAAAATGGTTTAATTAGCCCTGTCTCAGTTTCGTAGAATCCCAATCAGCCCATATCCATCAGTCAAGATGCCTTACAACACTAGAATCCGCTCAATGTCGCTCGCATTCCGCAAGAAGTATTACATCAACATGCCGATGCTGCTGAGGGTGATCGGAGTGCTTCTGATCATCGAATCTGTGTTCATGGTCATCCCGGTGATCGTGGCGCTTTCCAACTCCGGCGAGAGCGTGATTCCTTTTCTCAGCTGTCTTGGCATAACGGGAGTCAGCGGTCTGCTGATGACAATGCTCAGGCCGAAATCGCGCGAGATGGGAAAGCGCGAGGCAATCCTGCTGACCGGCTTCACATGGGTGGTGCTTTCCCTTTTCGGAATGCTCCCTTTCATATTCTACAAGACCCATCTGTCGGTGACCGACGCTTTTTTCGAAACGATGTCGGGATTCACCACCACCGGCGCTTCGGTGCTCGACTCGCTCGAGAATATCCCTAAATCAATCCTCGTGTGGCGATGCGTGATCCAGTGGATCGGCGGACTCGGAATCATTCTCTTCACCCTCGCCGTGGTGCCGATGCTCAATTATGCCGGAGGCATGCAGCTTTTCAACGCCGAAGTCACCGGAATCACCCACGACAAGCTGCGCCCGCGCGTAAGCTACACTGCCAAAGGTCTCTGGGGCGTCTATGCGATCCTGACAGTAATTCTCATCATCCTGCTGAGTTTCTCGGAAATGGACTTTTACGACGCTCTCTGCTATGGCCTCTCGACCATGTCGACCGGAGGCTTCGCCAACAGCGACATGAGCCTCGGCCGATGGAATTCCTACTATATCAAGAGCGTGATGATCATCTTCATGTTTCTCGGAGGAGTGAATTTCGCGCTTATCTACAATGTGGCGATGGGAAAGACAAAACGCCTTCTGAAAAATACGGCACTGAAGGTGTACATCTGGATTCTGATTGTATGCTTCCTGCTCCTTTCGCTCAACGTCTTCATCGAGGGGCTCGCCGAAAACGTGGCCGATGTTACGATCGACCCGCTTTTTCAGGCCGTATCCATTCTGTCGTCAACCGGAATCACCGAGCCCGATTTCTCCAACTGGGGTTCGCTATCCATAGTGATGCTGATCATCATGATGTTTATGGGAGCCTGCGCCGGAAGCACATCAGGAGGTGCAAAGGTGGACCGTTTTATCGTCCTCTTCAAATTCCTCAAGAACGAATTTTATAAAATGATGCACCCCAACGCCGTGACGTCGGTCAGCATCAACGGCAAAGGAGTGCAGCCGGCAATCGTCCATAAGACGCTCGCCTTTCTGTTCGTATATGTTTTCGTGATTGTGGCCGGAGGCATGGCCCTCTGTCTGATGGGACTTTCTCTCAAAGACGGTTTCTTCTGCGCCCTCTCTGCGATTTCCAACACCGGACTCAGCACCGCCTCGACCGGCTTCTCGGGAAACTACGCCATGATGCCCGACATAGCCAAATGGCTGTTGGCTTTCATAATGCTCGTGGGCCGTCTTGAACTCTTCACAGTCCTGCTCGTCTTCACCCCATCGTTCTGGCGGCGCTGATTCCCCGCTCTCTATGAGTCATCAGGGCATATAATAGGCCCTTACCTCACCTACAGGAAGCTGACCTACAAGGTAGAGCGGAATATGAGCCGCATCGGTTGATATCCATGTGTCCATGTCCTCGCTAGATTTCTTACCACCCTCCTGAGTGAAACGGAATTTGATATGGTAAGCCTGACGCTGGGTCTTGTTGCGTAGCTTGATCGTCTCGACGCCAAGGCTGCGGATTGTCACGATCTCTTTCTTGCGGCCCGAAAAGACCGTAGCCTTATAGACCTTGTTGCGGCTCAGCTGCGAATAGTCAAGCTGTCTGAGATAATAGAATATGGAAAGCATGTCGTAGACCGGACCGTTTGACTGAAGAGTCAGATTCTTGACGGTCATTTTCCCCTTTTTATCATAACGATAGCGCTTGGTCACACCCTTTGTGATATTCCCTGCGCGGCTGTAGGATATCTCGTCGCGCTTATGCGTGCCCTTCTCATGGGTCACTTTCTTATATAACTTCGGCAGGAGGCCGTTGCGCGCGATAACGCCCGATAGCGTGTCGCGGACGCTATAGAATTTATCCGCCCAGGGCTTGGTGCGGGCTGCCAGCATCACCCGATAATCGTTCCCGACATTTCTAAGCGACAAGGTTGCCTCTCCTGCATCCTTATGCACGAGCCCCCACTTATAGCTGATCACATAATGCAGCTTTTCATTTTGAAAGGCGACTGCAGCTTCGGCTTTCTGAAAGGAAACAACCGATAGCGCAATAACCAGGATATATGCAAACAGTCTTTTCATTGAGATTGATTTCATTTAGGATAATTTTCAATTAAGACAATAACGGCTTCATATAGTTTATTCATGCGCTTCAATGGCCGCCACAAAAAAAGTTAAAGAGATAATCCTGCCCCGGGCGGCTTGGCTTTTCGCAATCCGGTGATTTGAAAGTAGCTGATAGAAAACAGTAAAGCGGCGTAATCCAGAAGGAAAACGCCGCCTTGTGTTTACTGTGATCGGTTTCAGCGAAGCCGATTAATAATATTTTGCAAGCTCACTCTCAAGTTCCTGCAGCGGACGAGCGCCGGATACTCTCCATTTCATCTCTCCGTTCTGGAAAATCATGAACGTCGGGACGGATCTTACATTATATACAGCCGAAAGCTGCTGGTTTTTGTCAATGTCTATCTTGATTATTCTTGCCTTGTCGCCAACTTTGCCGGCCAGTTCTTCAAGAACCGGATGCATCATCTGGCAGGGTCCGCACCAGGTGGCGAAAAAATCGACTAAGACAGGTTTCACCGATTTGATAATGTCATCAAATTTTTCCATAATATATCTGTATTTATTAGAATTTTAACATCCTTGGCGCATAAACTTGAATAATCTCGTCAATGCTTCCATCAATCATAACAAATCAACGGGAAACTTGTTGACAAATTATTTTGTAAATCACCCAAAAAGAGCTATCTTTGCTATGCCACAGCCGTTCCGAAGGGTCGGAAGCGGCAAAATATTGTAATAAGACCTTATAAACACCTTAAATCTACATATCAGAAACAAAACCATGAACTCCAACTTTGAACTCAATCCCAATGCGGTGGTGAGATATCTCCAGAAACCCGCAACGGAATTCACCAAGGAAGACATTATCCGCTTTGTAAAAGGCAACGGCATCCGCATGATCAACTTCATGTATCCGGCCGACGACAACCGTCTGAAGACGCTCAACTTCGTGATCAATTCGGAGGAGTATCTCGACTCCATCCTGACATTTGGCGAGCGCGTCGACGGTTCGAGCCTCTTCCCCTTCATCGAGGCCGGAAACTCCGATCTCTACGTAATTCCCCGCTACGCCACGGCATTCCTCGACCCTTTCGCCGAGCTGCCTACCCTGACGATGCTCTGCTCCTTCTTCAACAATGAGGGAAATCCGATGCCGACATCGCCCGATTATTCGCTGCGCCGCGCCGTGGAAGCCTTCCGCAAGACCACCGGCATGGATTTCTACGCCATGGGAGAACTCGAATATTACGTAATCTCCGACGACACTCTCCTCTTCCCCGCCAGCGACCAGAAAGGTTATCATGAATCGGCTCCCTTCGCCAAATTCAACGACTTCCGCGCCGAGTGCATGTCGCTCATCGCCCAGGCCGGCGGGCAGATCAAATATGGTCACAACGAAGTCGGCAACTTCACCCTCAACGGAAAAATCTTCGAGCAGAACGAAATCGAATTCCTCCCCGTGCCCGCACTCGACGCCGCTGACACCCTGATGCTCGCCAAATGGATCATCCGCACCGCCGGAATGAAGCGTGGCTACGACGTGACTTTCGCCCCGAAGATCACCGAAGGGAAAGCCGGATCAGGCCTCCATATCCATTTCAAACTCATGAAGGACGGCCACAACATGATGACGCGCGACAACCATCTGAGCGACGAAGCCAAGAAGGCTATCGTAGGTATCCTCGAACACGCCGCCGCAATCACGGCCATGGGCAACAAGGTGCCGACAAGCTATTTCCGTCTCGTGCCTCATCAGGAAGCTCCCACATCGATTTGCTGGGGCGACCGCAACCGCTCGGTGCTCATCCGCGTGCCTCTCGGCTGGACCGGCGAAAACGACATGTGCTCCCAGGCCAATCCTCTCGAGAAGCCGGCAGAAGTCACCCCCGACAAACAGACAGTCGAACTCCGCTCGGCAGACTGCAGCGCCAACATCTATCAGCTCCTCGCAGGTATGATCGTGGCCGCCCGCACAGGCTTCGAAATTAAAAACGCCCTCAAGCGCGCAGAAGAGCTCTATGTCAACGTCAACATCCATCAGGCTGACCAGGCCGAGAAACTCGCTTCGCTCGCATCTCTTCCCGACAGCTGCTCAGCTTCGGCAAAAGCCCTCGAAGCAGACCGCGCCACATTTGAAGCCTACGACATATTCCCGCCGCAAATGATCGACGGAATTATCAAGCAGCTCAAACAATACCGCGACAAGAATCTGCGTTCTGAAATCGGACAGAACCGCCAGGAAATGCTCGATCTCGTCAACAAATACTGGCATTGCGGCTGATCCACCCGACTCAATGCAGAAAGATAATATCAGATATTCACGTCTTGCAGCCCTTCCTGAAATCGGTCAGGAGGGGCTCAAGGCTTTAAAGGAGGCGAGTGTGCTCGTGATCGGTTGCGGTGCGCTCGGCTCGATGTGCGCCATGTATCTCGCCGCCTCCGGAATAGGCCGGATCGGCATTGCCGACTTCGACACAATCGACATCTCCAATCTTCAGCGGCAGCTCTTTTTCGGCGAATCTTCGCTCGGGAAAGCGAAAACCGACGTGCTTGCCGCGAGAATGAAAGAGATCAATTCGGAAGTGAATGTGGAGATAATAGAAGGTCTCGTCACTGAAAAATGGGCCGTCGACCTTTTCCTGCGCTATGACTTCATCATCGACGGCAGCGACAATCCCGTCACAAAGATGACCACCTGCAGGGTCGCTTCCTCTTTGGGCAAGCCCCATTGCATAGGAGGCGTGAAAGGTTTTTCCGGTCAAGTCACAAGCTGGCTTCCCGGTTGCGCCCGTTATTCCGACATTTTCGGTGAAGAAACGGCTTGCAACGGAATGACGCCTTGTTCAGCCGGAGGCGTGCTCGGCCCCGCAGCCGGCGTAGTGGCCTCAGTCCAGGCCGCCGAGGCCATAAAATATGCGGCCCATTGCGGCTCGCTTCTTTGCAACCGCCTTTTCACCATCAATCTTCTCGATGGCGCATCCGCAGTATATTCACTTTAATTTCTTGCGATAGCGGGCATAGCTCGTGCGCATCCATATCGGTACTATCACGCACCCGATTATCAGATAGAGATAATATGTGATCAGTCGCCATAAAACGGCCAATATCAACGCCATGCCGGCTGTGCCCACGATATCGCCGTAATAATTCGAGAAAAGCCATTCCGACAATCCCGATCCCCCCGGCGAAGGGCTTACCATCAGCACCACCCAAAGCACAAACTGCCTTGCAAGAATCGTCATCTGATAAGGATCGGAGGCAGGCACAAAACCTAAAAAGAGGGCGTTGACCACGAAAAATCTTGCCGTCCAGGCTATGGCCGTGCCGCAGAACACTTCAAGCCAGAAGCTGAATGGCTTGGTCTGAAGCTCTTTGGAAGTGGCTATCATGTTGGCGCCAAGTCCTTTTATACTTTCCGACCATTTGCTCAGCCATTTCCACGACGCTATTCTGTTGAGCACCCGCTGAATCCATTTCGGCTTCCAGATTATTCCCATGAACAGCAGGAATGTCCACGCCGTGATCGCGGCGTAGACAAGCCAGAAAGTGAACTCTATGCCGTGGGAAAAGGTATCGCCGCTTGCCTGAAATATGAAGTCGCCCGGAACCAGAAGCACCACCACCGGACAGGCCAGCACAAAGAATAGCTCGTCGAGAAAAAGAGTCGTCAGCATCAGGGTGGTAGCCTTTCCGAACTCCACCCCTTCCGAGTTGAGGAACACCGGGCCCAGCGAGCTCCCACCGACAGCCGACGGGGTGACGCAGTTGGTGAATTCGCACATCATGTCGACCGTCCAGGCTGATTTCCAGCTTAACTCGCGGTTGGTAAGCGCCCGAAACCTCCATGTTAGCCCGACATCGCGGAGCGCCATGCAGATAACTCCGAGAACTATGCAGAATATGCTCCAGGGAGTAAACCGGATGCTGCCGAGAACAGCATCGATATTTTCGCTTTTCGCGTCGTGCCAGATCATCAGCGCTATCACGCCGACACCAATAACCACGGGCAGAAGCACTTTCCAGACAGAAAATGTCTTCGGCGTCACCGATGCCGCATCAGGATTATTAGCGGCCGCAGTTCCTGATTTATCATTATCTCCTGCCATTGTTGATTTAATTAGACCGGGAAGAAATCAGAGTGTCGTAACGGTCGATAACCTCCTCCACCACATTCTCCCAACTTCTGACAAGGGTATCTCTTGCCGACACTCCTACATTCCTGATCCTGTCGCGGTCGGCGGCAAGACTCCTCACAGCCTCTGCGAGCTCCGATGCGCTTTTCCCGACAAGGAACCCGTTTCGCCCGTCGCTCACAACTTCCGAGGCCGTCGATCCGCGAAGCAGAATTGCCGGAGTTCCCATCGACGCTGCTTCCCGGATCACGAGCGGGGCGTTGTCATAGAACGAAGGGAAAAGGAATAGATCGGCCGCGGCGTAATAGCGGCTCAGAACCTTCCGGTCGGATATCACCCCGTGAAACGTCACCCGGTCGGATAGTCCGTAACTCGCCACCCTGCGCGCAATCTCTTCCGCGGCATACCCCGTGCCGATGAAATTCATGCAGAAATCTATCTCGTCGCCAAGCTGCCTGAGCGATTCGACCACGATGTCGAGCCCCTTCTCCCAGATGTGTTGCCCCACAAAGAGCAGCGACAGCCGCCCCTCCGTAATTCCCAGCTCACGTTTGGCAGCGAGCTTATACTCCTGAAGTCCCCCTTTGACCATCGAGGCCATGTCGTTGCCGTTCTCGACAACCGTGAGCGGCCCTTTGAAGCCATATTCGCGAACTGTCTCCTCAACCTGTGCCTGAGGTATCCACACCTCGTCGCAGGAATTGAAGAAATCAAGAATGCGCTCCATTACAATATCGACCATCCATGGAAAATGTTTTAAAGAATGCATCAGATCGTCGCGATATTTCGAATGAAACGTCCCTATAAGGGGAACATGTAGCTTCTCTTTCACATAGACTGCAAGTCTTCCCGACGAGAAGGGGCAATGCGCATGGACGAGCCGGAAATCCGTAGACCGGAGTCTTTTCCAGATAAATGGATCAAGTTTCGGATAACCGTAACGGTATGGTTTTCGGGAGCGGATTGGAAGAGAGAAATAACGAAGCACCTCGCATGCGCTCTCGTCGCGCACCGGGTTTGAAGGTGTCACCACGCAGGGAGTGCGACCCTTTGCCATGAGCCATCTCACATAATTCTCCACCGTCAGCGTGACTCCGTCGAGAATTGGAGGGTAACTGTCGTTGAATATGCCGTAAAACCCCGACTTCAGGTCGGCGTCCTTACCGGTAGATGTGTCAGATGAATGCTTCACGTGTTCAGTCTCTTCAATAATAAAACACAAAATTACAAAAAAATGTTAATTCACAAACTATCCACCCTGCTTGCCAACCCTTCCGCCACGAAAATCACCTTACAAATTAGTGATTTCATGTTACAATTTTGTTAAAATTTCTCCCATTTTGAAATAAAACGCTCTGCAATCAAGTTACTGAATTGTATATTTCAACCAACCTATCACATCAAACCTGACTGATGATACAGCAGTTAACCTCATTTCTATCCGAACTCGACAACAATATTCTGCTTGCCATAAACGGAGCGCACACCCCATTTCTCGACACTGCAATGTGGACCATATCCGGCAAATGGATATGGATTCCCCTATACGTCTTCATTTTGTTTGCGGTTTTCAAGCATAAAGACAGGCGCCGCGCGATTCTGTTTCTCTTTGCCGTTACACTCTGCATCATGCTCGCCGATTTCACATGCGGACAACTTCTCCGTCATGCAGTTGGCCGTATGCGCCCCTCGAATCCAGACAATCCCATTTCTTCAATGATCCATCTTGTCAACGGCTATCATGGAGGCCGTTACGGTTTCCCGTCATGCCACGCTGCCAATTCATTCGGTCTGGCAGTGATGATGATGCTTTATTTCCGCCTGCGCATAGTGACGGCAATAATGATGATATGGATGGCGCTTCAGTGCTATTCGAGAATGTATCTCGGCGTGCACTATCCGACTGACATTCTCGTCGGAATTCTGATCGGGGGATCTTTCGCAGTCTTCAGCTATAACGCAACCTTCAATTGGGCGAAAAGTGCCCGCCCGCGATATTCCCGGATTAACCGCCGCTATTCAGCTTATAACAGACTGGCTGCATAACCGGCTAATCTCCGATAATTTGAAAGGAAAGCGAACCAGAATCGAATTCTATCCCTTCCCTTAAAAAATATTCTTCAAGCACACCGCTGTCGGCAAGTTCGCGCGGTGTGCCTGTTTTTAATCCCAGTTTCTTGTCGAGAAGCCACAGCCTGTCTGCTATCTGGAGCGCCATGTTCAGATCATGCGTCGACTGGAATATGATCTTGTTTTCTTCCCGCGCAATTCGCTTTAGCAATATCATCATCTCCACCTTGCTCGGGAAATCGAGAAAGGCTGTCGGTTCGTCAAGGAATATCACGGGAGTTTCCTGGGCAAGCGACTTGGCGATCATCACTTTCTGTCTTTCGCCGTCGCTCAATGTGTCGACGAGTCTTCCCTTCATGTGCGAAACGCTTGTGAGCAGCATGGCATGCTCCACAACCTCCCTGTCTCGCCCGGAGAGCCGCCCCCAGAAACCGGTATACGGACTGCGGCCGATTGCCACAAGTTGCTCAACCGTCATTGATGTCACGGAGGGTCGCTCCGTCAGCACCACGCTTATAAGCTTCGACAGGTCGGCGTCGGAATAGTCGCAGAGATTTTTCCCGGCGATCTCCACTCCTCCTTCAAGCGGCGGCTGAAATCCGCTCAGAGTGCGAAGCAACGTCGATTTCCCGGCGCCGTTGGGGCCGAGAAGGCACGTAAATTCTCCCGCATGAAGCGAAGCGTCGATATCCCTCTCTACCACAATGTTTTCGCTTCTCGAGCGATAACCTGTGGCGAGTTTATGCAATCTTATGTCAGATGATTTCTGGATGTCCATGTTGTTATAACGAAAAATTTCCTCTATAAATTAACAGACATTTAAGGAAATTTATTAACTTTGCATTGAAGTTCCCGGAACTTCTAAACTTCCAACCGAGTTTAACCGGCTTCTCATCATGATTTGAACAGGGTGTAATTCCCTGACAGTCCCGCTACGGTAAAAGTCCGACCTGAGCGACAGAAATGCCGCCATGATGAAAGCAATTTTTCACGAGGATGAAAAATCATATTCTTTTACGCATACTATCCTTTTCTTTAGTCGCAGGCATCGCATTGGATGCCCGATCGGCAAAACCCGCCGCATATCTCCCTCAAGACACTATCGCCAAAACTTTGGGCACATTGGAAGTGACAGCTTCTCGCCTCCTGGGCACTGTAGAATCTTCCGTTCCTACGCAATCGATTTCCTCCGCAGATATCTCCAGCCGTGGAATCACCGACATTTCTGATGCTATGCGCCGCATGTCGGGTGTCAACCTGCGCGATTACGGCGGCGCCGGCGGGATGAAAACTGTATCACTGAGGGGTCTCGGCGCACAACACACCGGCGTGATTTACGACGGAATTGCCGTGAACGATGTCCAGACCGGTCAAATTGATCTCTCGCGGTTTTCACTCAACAATATCGGCTCCCTTACTGTCAACGCCGGAGAAACCGACGACATTTTTCTTCCCGCCAGAGCCTCTGCCACTGCTTCCTCGATCGTCATATCGACTTTCAGCGATGCCGACTTCGAAGCGAATGCCCTCCATCTCACGGCGAGGGCAAAAGCCGGAGGGTTCGGTTACTACAACCCTTTCTTTCAGATTTCAAAGACTTTCCGGCATAAACTTGCGCTGTCGCTCACCGGAGATTTCACTCACGCCAACAACGATTATCCCTATGATATCAAAAACGGAAGCGCATCCCACCGCGCCCATCGCAAAAATTCAATGCTCAATTCCGGATATGGCGAACTCAACGCCTCCTGGAAACCGGCAATAGGCCAGACCGTCAACTTCAAGGCTTATTACTATCAGAGCGGTCAGAGGCTCCCGGGGCCGGTGACACTTTATAACCCCGACAGCAACGAAAAACTAAAGCAGCGCAATTCGTTTGCCCAGCTCGGTTGGCGCGGAAATATCTCATCGAAAGTTTCCATGAGAGCCGACGCCAAATTCAACTGGGCAGCATCGCGTTATCAGGACATCAACGGCATTTATCCCGGCGGACGGCTCGACAGCCGTTACAATCAGCAGGAATGGTATATCTCCTCGTCCGCGCTATATCGCCCCGTCTCCGGCCTCCAGCTCGATTATTCGATAGATTATTTCTACAATAATCTATCTTCAAACCGCACCTCCGACATTCGCCCCTATCGGAACTCCATCCT
Source organism: uncultured bacterium (assembly GCA_905214735.1). Taxonomy (GTDB): domain Bacteria; phylum Bacteroidota; class Bacteroidia; order Bacteroidales; family Muribaculaceae; genus Lepagella. Next base: position 31,877 of record CAJMNI010000024.1, read on the forward strand.
GCAGTCGGTGGCTGCAAAATATAAAGTGTGGCGTCTGTCGGCAACGGCCAAACTCCTCTATTCAATATATCTCAACAGGTCGCATGAAGGCGACAAGCAGGCAAAAGATGCGAAACGCCTCTCCCCTTCCCTGAGTCTCTCCATCCAGCCTGTCGACGGACAGAAGTTTTATGTGCGCGCTTCATATAAAAACATCTTCCGGATGCCGACGTTCAACGAACTCTATTTCGATCATTACGGCAGCATAAACCTGAATCCGGAAGTGGCCGACCAGTATAATTTCGGATTGACATGGAGCGTAAGCGCAGGCGACTGGCTGGAAGATCTAACCATCACGGCCGACGGATATCTCAACCATGTGAAAAACAAGATTGTGGCGATGCCCTATAATATGTTTGTCATGACAATGACAAACCTCGGCAAAGTCCGCATCCTCGGGCTTGATGTCACCCTAAACGCCGCCTTCCGCATTACCCCCTGCCAGAAGATACTGCTATCGGGGAGCTATTCCTATCAGCGCGCCGCGCCGCGAACAGACCCCGATATGCTCGACTGGATGAAACAGGTGGCTTATACGCCGCTCAACAGCGGGGCGGCGTCACTCACCTGGCAAAATCCCTGGGTGACATTGGTGGCGCACACTTCAGGATACTCAGCCCGATATGCCACCAACAACAATATGCCCGGCACAAGAATCGCCGGCTATATGGAACTCGGTTTCACGGCAATGCATGAATTCAAGTTTGCGAAAAGCCGGAGCATCGAAATCCGCGCCGATCTCATCAACGCCCTCGACAAGCAATACGAGCTCGTGAACCTCTACCCTATGCCCGGCAGAAACTGGCAGGCTTCGGTCTCTTACAGATTCTGACCGTCAGAACCTTGTTATCTAAGACAACCCAAAATTTTAATACATAAAACTTAAACCATTAATCTAAAATGAAATTAAGAAAATTCTATCTGCTGATGACAGCTGCAGCCATCGCCACAACAATGGCATCCTGTTCCGACGATGACAACGATTTCAAAATCGATCCGGACTCCCCATCGGTTTCCGAAGGAGCCTATATCCTCAATCAAGGCAACTTCTATAGCAATATAGAAGGTGGCCTGAACGTGATCAACTATTCCGGCTCTTCAGCCGGCAACGTCTTCAAAGCCGCCAACGGCCGAAGCATCGGCGACACTCCGCAATGCGGTGTAGCCTACGGTTCGAAGATCTATGTCGGAACGTATGAGTCGAACACCGTCGAGATCATCAACCGCTCGGATTATAAATCGCTGAAGCAGATCCAGCTCGGCGCCGACAAGACAGGTTTCGCCGGTACACAGCCGCGCTCCATGGCAGCCATCGACGGCAAAGTCTACATCTCGATGTATGACGGTTATGTCTGCAAACTCGATACGCTCACGATGAAGATCGAAGCCTCGGTTAAGGTCGGTCCCAACCCCGAGCAGATCTGCATCTACCGCAACCGCCTTTATGTGCCCAATTCCGACGGCATGAACTATCCCAACTATGGCAAGACCGCCACGGAAATCGACCTCAACAATTTCACCGTGAGCCGCACATTTGAAGTTGGTCTAAATCCCAACAAGTTCATGAGCGATGAAAACGGCCTTTACGTGCTTTGCATGGGAGATTATGAAAAGACTGCTGCCAAAATTTACCGCGTGAACACTCATGACTATTCCGTCACGGCTCTTGCCGACGCCACTCTTGCCGCTACCGGCGATGACGAGATTTTCCTCATCAACGCTCCTTTCTCCGGAGGCGACATCACCTACAGCATCTACGACACCGACCACGATCGCCTGCAGGCATGGGCAATTCCGGAAAAACCTGCCTATCCGAGCGGAATCGCCGTGGATGAAATAAGCGACAAAGTCCTTGTCACAAGCTATGTGATGAACGGACAGTGGCCGAGTTACGACGCTCCCGGATATGTGAATGTATATGATGAAGACACTCTTCTCTTCATCCGCAAATTCAACATAGGGTCAGGTCCCTCTTGCATCTTCTTCAACGCTCTTTAAGCGTGATTCCAATTTCGAATGAAAAAATCTGTTAAACACCTTATCTTTCTTTCGCTGGCGGCCATGTCGCTCCTGCAGTCTTGCGGGAGCGGCTCAGCCGCCGGCTCTGCTTCTGAAGAAGGCGAGGTGATCGAAAACTCACGCCTTCTGAGCATCCGCGACAATGATGGATATTCGGTAGTGACAATCACCAATCCCTGGGATTCTCTCGGTAGCAAAAACGTGATCTATCTCGTTGACCGCGACATAGAGAAAGCACCCGAAATCCCTCAGGGGGCGACAAGAATAAACGTGCCCGTCGAATCGACAGTATTGTTTTCTTCCACCCATGCCTCCCTTTTGGCGGAATTGGGGAAAGCCGGTATTATAAAGGGAGTCTGCGACAAGGAGTACATGCTCGACCCCACTGTCAGAAAAATGATTCAGGAGGGGAAAATCACCGATTGCGGCAACACATCCTCCCCCAACATCGAGAAACTCATAAAGCTCAAACCGGAGGCTGTAGTGCTCTATGGCTTCGAAAGCGGAACGGCTCCCCAGCAGATTGCCCGAACCGGTGTCCCGGTGATCGAGGCCATGGAATATATGGAAACCACCTCTCTGGCCGAATGCGAATGGATCAAGCTCTATGGCCGCCTCGTGGGAAAGGCTAAAGAAGCCGATTCAATCTATGCCGGAGTGGCAAAGAGATATCGTGAGCTTTCCGCCAAGGCAAAGAGCGCCAAGAATAGACCCAAGGTGATTTTCGACCGGATTTACGGCCAGAGCTGGAATGTTCCCACTTCGGGATCAATCACCGGCAACATGATTCTCGATGCCGGAGGCGAGAATGTTTTCGCGGAATATAGCGAGCATGGCAGCGCACAGCTTTCCCCCGAGGAAGTGCTTCTCAAAGGGGGCGACGCCGATATCTGGATGATCCGCTTCTATCAGGAGCAGCCGCTCACGCTCTCACAGCTAAAGAAGGAGAATGACATTTACCCTCTCTTCAAAGCCTTCAAAACCGGAAACGTATATGGAGCCAACACCCTGACAGGGCGCGTATTCGAAGACGGCACGTTCCATCCCGACCTCGTGCTTGCAGACTATATCTCCGTGTTCCACCCCGAACTCGGAGTCAAACCCTCACGTCGATATTACGAGAAAGTAAAATAACAGATTCTCACCTATGCTCACAGCGGGGCGCGTTCAATCGGATCGCGCCCCGTTTTCTTATATGCTGACCCGTCCTGAAAAATGTTGACTGGAATTTGGATTGTTAATTGTTAATATGT
>CAJMNI010000025.1 GCA_905214735.1 uncultured bacterium
GCCTGACTATGCCTCAAAAATCGACATCTTTAAATTTTTGTCATGTACTTAAAAATAATATTTCAATAGTAATTCCAGAAGGTCGTGTCACAGCAATTGTCGGAGCATCTGGTAGTGGAAAAACAACATTAATAAAGCTAATGTTAGGCTACTATCCTACTATAAATGGGAATATCTTAATAGCAGGAAATGACATAAAACACTATGATCTCAAATGGTTACGATGCCAGTATGGTGTTGTTATGCAAGATGGCGTAATATTTTCAGAATCCATTTCACGGAATGTCGCTGTGGATGATGATGAAATTGATTGGGCCCGACTTGAGAGAGCAGTAAAAATTGCAAATATCTATGATTTCATTATGAATCTACCGCTCAAGTTTAATACTAAAATTGGGCAAGATGGATTAGGCTTAAGTCAAGGTCAAAAACAGCGTATATTAATTGCTCGTGCAGTATATAAGAATCCAGATTTCATCTTTCTTGATGAAGCCACAAATGCACTTGATGCAAAAAACGAAAAGATTATTGTTGAAAATCTAAATGAATTTTATAAAGGCCGAACAGTTGTTGTTGTTGCACATCGTCTGTCAACAGTCAAGAACGCAGATCAAATTATAGTATTAGAAGACGGCAAAGTTGCGGAGATCGGAAATCATGTTTCTCTCATAGAAAAAAAAGGAATTTATTATAATCTAGTTAAAAACCAACTTGAATTAGGGATATAAAATGAATAAATCAACCAACAGTCAGGAAAAAATTGAGATTCGTTCTGACAAAGTGCGCAAACTTATTGAAAGGCTTCCTAAATCTTTAATATATTGGAGTTGTATAATTATTGTAATAATAGTTATAATGATGCTTTCAGCATTATTTTTGCTGCCTTATCCATACTCAAACGGAGAGAAAATTATTAGCCATATCATAGATTCTCTCCTTTAATTTCAGTTCGGAAACTTAAATTAAGATAATCTTTAACTGAGTACGTGATTATTTTTTAAAACCAAATAAATTTGATCATATAATTTCTTAAGAGAATCAATATCATATCCATTTTTTAAGAAAACCCCAGTAAAGGCTGTGCCTAAATAACAATTCTCAAAAAGTTGACTAAATATCGTCGAATCGATACTTGATTTTATTTCTCCGGAAGATATTGCATTTTCAATAACTCCCTTCCAAATCTGCCGTTCTTCATCAAACCACTTACATGTCATTTCTTTGAAGTTTTCAATATATGTTAAGGCAGAATTCTCAATACGCATAAGAGCCTCATTAAGATTGATGACTCCAATCTGTAAAATCTTTTCTTGATCTCTTTTCAGCGTCTCTATAAAATAATTGTAGAACGAACATAACGACAATCTATATGCCTCAGGGACTGCCTTAATTGAAGATGTACCATACACAAGGGTACTCAAGACTTCCTGAAAGAGTCCTTCCTTATTGCCAAAATAATAGACCATAGACCCACGGCTTATACCAATCTCTTTTTCCATTACACTAAAAGAGACACGTTCATAAGGCATCGTGGCGAACAGCTTGAATGCCTCCAAAATTATTTTTTGACGGCTGGCACCGCCCTTGCTAGATTCTCCTTTGCCCATTGCTCTCTGCGAGTTATATGTTTCTGCAAAGTTACTAAAATATAATGATTCGGAAAAATACAAGGAGTAGAATAATTTTTTTCTGACCAATTTTATCTCATTGTCAAATATAATAGCTAACTTTGCGTTATAATATACGTTATAATTTTAACAATTATGAAATACACTGTAAACATGTCTGCCAATAAGACCAGTAAAGATGGGTCTATACTTGGCAAAGTCACTGATTTTCAGGAAGAGCTACGACTGCATGAGGCGGCCGGTCTCAATAGCATGAAGAAGCATCCACATATAAGTGCCTGCGACAGAGAGTGTATGGTTTATAACCGACATACTGGAAAGACTGTTAAAGTCATTGTATTCGGTTCAAACAGTTACCTTGGGGCTACCATACTTCCCGAAGTTGTTGCAAAGGCTGTCGAGGTAACAAAAGAATTCGGAATTGGCTCTGGGAGTGTGCCGTTACTCACCGGCACTACCATCTATCATAATGAATTGGAAAAAGTAATAGCTGAAAAGACAGGATTTGACGATGCCATGTTGTTCTCATCTGGTTATACTGCCAATCTCGGTGCTGTTGCTGGCCTTTTACGTCCCAACCATCTGATTATTCACGACAAACTCGACCATGCAAGTCTTCTTGACGCTACTGTCTTATCCGGCGCAAAGATGCTTCGTTTCAAACACGGAGATATGGCGCATCTGGAGAAAATGCTTGCTGCAAACGCAGAACAGTACCCTAATGGCATAATGGTGGCCACCGACGGTGTTTTCAGTATGGACGGTGATATTGCCAACATTCCGGAGATTCTTGCCCTCTGCAAGAAATACAACGCAATTCTTCTGATTGACGAAGCACATGCTACTGGAGTCATTGGAGACAAAGGCGCAGGCACACTTTCCCATTATGGAATAATGGAACGAGACAATATAATTGTCACAGGAACACTAAGCAAAGCTGTCGGCACAGTGGGCGGCTATATCACGGCTTCGCAAAAAATCATTGACTATCTGCGTATATACGCCCGCAGTAATATGTTCTCTACATCGCTACCTCCAGCGGTATGTGCCGGAGCAATAGAGGTGTTCAAGGCAATGGAAAATACGGACATAGTGAAGAGATTGCGAGAGAACACTTCATATCTGCATAATGCGTTGAGATCAGCGGGATTCAATATATTGAATACGAGGACTCCAATTGTTCCTCTTATCGTGGGAGACGCAACAATTCTTACATATATGGTGAAAGATGCCTTTGACAACGGATATTTCATCAATGATCTTACACCTCCGGTGGTCCCGGCAAATCTGACACGTTTTCGTATCAGTGTAATGGCAAGCCATACTAAGGAGGACATGGACGGTCTGGTCAGTCTGTTGATCAGGCTATTCGACAAATACGGATTGGGAAGATATGTCAAGTAGTTTCACTGCTAAATGGTGCGCCACAATCGACGACATCAAACCAGAAGACTGGGAGAAAATTTACGGTTCTGACATAATCAAAAGCCGCGCCTTTATGAAGGCAAACGAGCTGGGAGAATTCGAAGATGTAGAGTTCCACTATCTTCAGGTTTTTAAGGGAAACGATATAATAGCAATTGTCCCTTGTTTCTGTTATAATATGGATCTAATCCACATCGCTTCCGCCTGCAAAGCGAAGAAGTGGATTGGTGGTATTCGGAAAGTATTCCCTTCTTTCCTGAAACTTCGCACGTTCGTGACAGGATCATACGCGGCTACTTGTGAGCATTTTATAGAATATGTCCCAAATCTCACTGATGAAGAAAAAAAAGAAGTCGCCGATATAATAGGCGGTGAAATAAAGAGGATGAGCCAGTTGGTAAAATCCTACTTCGTACTCGTAAAAGATGTGAGGGAGCGCGGATTAAAGTATGTCAAGGACGTTCTGACATCGGACTATAAGTTTGTAGTGTCTTTCCCAACCAATGCAATTCCAATATTGCCTGATGTGTCCTATCCTGATGCTTTAAGAAAAAAGAACAGGAAACGATATCGCAAGTTTAAAGACCTCTTCGATCGGTCTTTCCATTGGGAAATTATAAATGATTATGGTGGAGAGCCGGTTAAGGAATTCACATATCTATACCGGAAAGTTCTTGACAAAGCTAAAATCAAGTTTGAATTTCTTAACGAAAAATTCTTTGAAGCCACAAATGATTTGCTTGGGGATGGCTCATTCTTCCTTGTTGCAAGGGACAACGACACCGATGAAATTCGGGTAATGGTCATAATTTTGGAGAACGAGAACAATCTAATTCCTCTATATATGGGCTTCAGGTACAAAGATGATGACTCCAAAGTTTTATATCTTAACACCATCTTCAGGACTGTAAAGGAGGCAGAGACAAGAGGTAAGTCATATATCGATTTCGGACAAATGAGCTATTACCCCAAAGTAATGTCAGGAGCTATGGTAGAGAATATTTATTATGGGTTCTGGTCCGGAAAGCCGATAATGAGGTGGCTCATCAACCATGGACTTGACAAGATGTTCACTCCACCCTATGTGCCGGAACACGTATATCTTGAAAAGTATGCTGAAACAGCGCATAGAGTCCTTACTGACAAAAACTTTATGCTGCTCAACTGATATTTGCTCAAATTATGGCAATTTGATGGGTGGCAAACTTGACTTTACATTAGGATAGTTTGAACATAATTGCAGGAAGAGGCCGTGGAATATTTGCCCAGCTCTCAAATATGATATTCTTCGAGTGTTCAAGGATATGTCAGGCGTGTTCCTGAGAACCAATGACCAATATTTTAGATTCCTGTGTTTGTGTGATGCTATCATCTCACTAAACGATGGGAAAATGCGCATTCCTTGTACCTCAATGTAATGAGATACTGCGAGCATATCGACAATTATGCCGTATTCCCTCAGATAAGAGTAGGCGCATTCAAGCTGTTGTATCTTCAGTTTCCAATACTCGGTCAGATTGTGCTTCTCCGGTTGTATGGCAAACAGCACGTTTTGCGGTGAGTCATAATAGCGGAATAGTGCTTGCTTGAAGATGTCTTCCTTGTTGTCAAAGTAACGGTATATGGTCCCCCTTGTCATACGAGTCGCATCCTCCATCAGACCTATGGTTATGGCCTCATAGTTGTTTACAAGGAAGAGGGGCAATATCCTTGTCAATATCCGTTCTTTCGTACCGGCGGCTTTTTCTTGTGACTTCATATAACAGGCAGGAGTTTACATTTTTGTAATGCAAACTCCTGCCGATGTTATAAAAAGGCACGAATCTGCATACACCTGTAAAGGAGCCACTGCTAAAGGCTGATAGACCGACGTATGCAGACCGTGCCGTATTTGCGTAAAAATACGACACGATTGCTCCGTATGTCCTCGTCTATCAATGAAATTTAGCAGTTTTCCTTTACGAGTCAATACGAATGCAATATGTTGAAGCGGTGGTCGTCACCAACCGCCATTGCTATTCGCTTACAAAGTTACAATTTATTTTTGGATTAAAAATAAAACGGACGTTGTATTTTTCAACAACGTCCATTTTTTCATCTCAAAGCCTTTTAAAATTGAGCGGAGATGGTCGAGGTGTATTGGTTTTTATATCCCATTGGGTATAACCGACCAAAGGTTCAGCGACCAATGATTCCTTTGAATCTGACGAATGTGAAGGACTATCAATGACATTTGTCTGTTGGGATTTTTCATCTCGCTTGACTTCCTCGCCGTCCTTTTCATCATGCTTTGGGGCAAGTTCAGCCGTAATCTTACGGTCAAGCGCGGCAAGTTCGGATTTAAGCTGTTTCAGTTCATCCTCCTTGCCCCACGGCTTCGAGATAATGGCTTCGAGCTGGGGAACATCTGCTTTCAGTTTGGCTGTCCGTTCCTCATACTGGGCGATTATGCCGGGTATCTTCTCCAGAGCATTCACGAAGTTCATGCAGGCGGCATGGGTGTCGCTCATGGCGATGAAGCCGTTGTTGAACTTGTATTTGTAGTTGCCTTCAACCACAAAGCGATTCTGAACAGCCTCTTTGCCGTCAACGAGGGTACGCTCCGAAATAATGGAAATCGGGAAACCATAGACCTCGCCAATACGCTGATACTGCCCGTTTGTGTCGGTACGCTGCGCCAGCCCTTGCAGGTGGATACCCATATTCTTCTCATCGGACAGATGGCAGGTGTCGATGGTGAGATTGTTCAGGGGATTGCCTTCCTTGTCTCTCCTGACAACAGACTCGTAGCGGGCGACATCAGCCTTCATCCTCTCGATTGCCGCCTCGTTGTTGGCAATGTCGTGGGTGACTGTCTGGTACCTGAACTTAGAATCGGATATACCCTTATTATGCGCCTTGCGTCCACTTTCAAGTGCCGCTATGCGCTTTTCGAGCTTCGCCTTTTCCAACAGGTCTGTGTTTCCTGACAGAATCGCCATATACTCAGAGAAATTCATACCGTTCTTCTCATCCATCGCGCCCTCGTCGATGGTTCTCGCTCCGAGCGCGCCGGATTTGAGCTGGGCAATGAAGGTAGCCTTGCAGTGAAGAAGATTGAACTTATAGGAGTCCAGAGATTTCTCGACCGCGTAGATTATTACATCCACCTTGTTGTCGGCATAAAGTTTGGCAACCTCGTTACCGGCACGGATAGCGCGTCCCTCACGCTGCTCCAGATCGCTTGGGCGCCAGGGGCATTCAAGCTCATGGACCGCAACAGCCCTGCGTTGAGCGTTCACGCCTGTTCCGAGCATACTTGTCGAGCCAAAGAGAACACGGACATCGCCGTCATTCATAGCCTGAATGACAGCCTTTCGGCTTCGTTCCGTCTTACACTCCTGTATAAACCGGATCTCATGCGCCGGAATACCATAGTCCTCAATCAGTTTTCGCTTGATTTCGGAATAGATATTCCACTCGCCGGGCTTATATGTCGATAAATCGCTGAATACAAACTGTGTGCCCTTCTGCTCGTCATATCGGCGGTAATATTCCGCTATCATACGGGCGCAGTGGTTGGCCTTGTTGTTCGGGTCATCACCGTACTCCGAGTCAATCATGCGCATATCGAGTGCCATCTTTCGGGCATAGTCCGTGGCGATAAGCATCTTAGCCTTCTCCTCGGTTTCAGACAACGGCGCCCGTCCGAGAATGGTTGCATCACCGGTTTTGGCAAATTCCATCAGCTTCTGAATGAACTCTTCCTGCGCAGGAGTCGGAGGAATATTGTGGAGTATCTCGTTCTTCTGTGGTCGGTCAACTCCTACATCCTGCGCCGTGCGGTAATCGGTAATCTCGTTGTAGAATGCCGCCAACTCCGGCACCTTGATAAAGTACCTGAAACGCTCCTTTTGCACAATGTGATTGGTGACATTGAACTCGAAGTCAGTTGTCTTTTTGGCGAATATCGCAGCCCACGCATCGAAGCATCTAATCTCCTGCCTTTCAAGCTCATTCGGGCGCAGATACTTGAACAACAGATACAGTTCAGTCAGGCTATTGGATATGGTGGTACCACTGAGAAAAGTAGCACCCAAATCCTTGCCTGTACGCTCCTGAATGGTGCGTATGGCATACAACAGATTGAGTGCCCTCTGGCTTCCCTCGCTGTTGCCCAGTCCCGCCACTCGGTCATGCCGGGTGTTGAACATAAGGTTCTTGAACTGGTGACTCTCGTCCACAAATATGTGGTCGATGCCCATCTGCTTGAAATCCACGACACTGTCCTTGTTCTGCTCCATCTGATACTGTATGGTGGCAATCTTGGCAGTAAGGTTCTCCTTACGCTTGATAAGACCTTTGAGCATACCACGCGACACATCATGTCCCTGTTGCTTCACCACTTCGAGATTTTCCTCAACGGTATCAAGTTCAGCCTGAAGAATCTGCTGCTGCATCTCCGGCGACTGCGGTATCTTGCCGAACTGGTCGTGCGACATGATTACGCAGTCGTAGTCGTTGTTCTTGATGTTGTTGAAGAAATCAACACGGTTATCAGCCTTGAAACTCTTTTCATCGGCGAACAATATGCGGGCATTGGGATAGGCAGACTGATAGGTCATGGCAATCTCGGCAACATTGGCTTTAAGTCCGATAATCATCGGTTTGTGTGCCAGCCCCAGACGCTTCATTTCATGTGCCGCAATGCACATTATCAGCGTTTTACCACAGCCCACCTCAAAATCACAAATACCGCCGCCGTTCTGTTTCAGCATCCAGATACAGTCCTTCTGGCTCTGATAAATGGAGTTTATTCCATAGCGGTCTCCCAACATTTTCATGTTGAGGTCGGGAAATGTCTGATGGCTGCCGTCATATTTAGGACGCACAAAGCAGTTGAACTTGTTGTTATACAAATCCACTAACCGTTCTTTGAACTCCGGGCTTTGAGCCTCCAGCCAGTCTGTAAATCCGTTTCGGATTTCATCAATCTTAGCATTGGCAAGCTGTATCGCCTCATTGTCGGGAACCTTTATGTCGTGCCCGTCATCATCTTTGCCGATTGACTTCTTGATGTCGGGTACAGTGTTGTGCAGGGCGTGTTTCAGAAGACTCATGCCGTCATATGTGCGATAGTAACCTCTGACACAGAATTCCTCCCATATCTTCATATTTTTGTTGGATGCGTCTGCCGAATACTCATCCATAGAGGAAGAATAGGCAATCTTCACATCGGTTTCGTACAGATGCGACATATAGGCGGAGTAGATGCCGGTTGGGATCCATCGTTCACCGAAGTTGAAATCAAGCTCGTCGAACTCAATACGGCGGGGCCGGGCTTCCTCCAGAGCTTTGAGTGAGTCCTGCGCCATTGCAATAAACGGCTCCATGCCGTCATAACCGGGGAAGCCTTTGATACGTTCTTCCTCACGGTCTATCCATGCCTTGACTGCCTCGGCTTTGGCAACCACGTTTCCGGCGATGAAGCGGTCTTTTATCTCATAGTTCTCCACTAATGGATTGTAATAGATGTGTCCTTCAAGGTTTTCAACCATTGCGTCCTCGTCCATATCCACAAGCGACGACATATATTCGAGATTGACCTCGCCGTATTTGTTGAGCGATGCCGTCAGTGCCTCCATCGGAGTATCGACCGAAGTAACCTCGTCAATGGCGAATGAAACAGGATGGTCGAAGATGTCAGCCTTGACAAATTGACCGTTCTCGCCGCGCTCCAGTGCCAGTGCGTCACGACCGTTGGCGTCCATCATTATGAACTTGACATTCTGCTTCTCGTTGAGATTACCGTACTTGACGACAAACTCATCATAATATTGATTGAGGTGTTTACGCAGATGTTCCGAAGGCTCATGGGTCTCCGCCTCGTAGTTGTAGAGCTGCTGATATGTCTCCGATAGAGTAATATACAGCATGGCGCGTTTCTCCTGCTCCGGTTTGAGGTTGAGCGGCGTGAATGTTGCACCGGTTTTACGCACATCGGAGAGAAAGCCTACCATGCCGTCGGCAACGACCATTGAGCCGTTCTTGTGGAAGAATTGTATGTCCTCCGGGAAAGGACGGGGCGACATATCGCGCTCAATCGGAATAGCCGTAACCTTTGCGGTACGGTTGCGACCGCCGGGAATGAAATCGCCCTCGGTCTTTTCGATATAGGTTTCGCCGGGTGCGATACCGGCGGCTTGTGCCGCCTCCTGAGCTTCTTTCTCCAGACGCATTTCCTCCATTTGGCGATGGGCAATCGACATCATTGTTTCATAGAATCCGTTGATGGGCGGATTGTCCTCCCAGTTCAACGAGCCATAAAACTCCAGTTCTTTTTCTGAAAGAGGTAGGAACTTTTTTACCGGAAGGTCATTGACATTTACAGTCGGGCGGGGCTTTGATTCCGAGGCTTCCGCTTTATTCTTCGGTTGCGGGCGCGGTTTGCCGATTGGCTCCAGCTCTCCGAAAAGATTGTAGGCGAACAGACGCGGGTCGGGATTGTTCGAGTAATCGGGTCTGCCGTCAGTCTCAATCTCTTGGGTAGGTTCTGCCTTTGGCAGCTCAACGGGCTTGGGTTCAGTCTTCGGAGGCTGATTAGGTGTAACCATCTCGACAACCTTCTGTTTGGTAGTCTTTTTCAGCTTCGGGTCTTCAAGCTGCTCACATATAGCCACACGTTTCCCTGCCCGCACAAGTTTGGGCAGATATGTGTCGAGCGCATGATGCGGAAATCCGGCAAGCTCTATGCGATTGTCAAGACCGTTCATCCGGCGGGTCAGAGTAATGCCGAGTATCTCCGACGCCTCAACCGCATCCTTGCCGAAAATCTCATAGAAATCACCCACACGAAATAGAAGGATGGCATCGGGATGTTTCCTTTTCATATCCTGATACTGTTTGAGCAAAGGCTCGTTCCTCTGCACAATCTTCTCGGCAAGCGGCTTCTGCTTCGGAGGTTCGGGCTTGACTTCCTGCTCTACCTTCGGTGTTGGTGTCGGCTTTACAGGGTCAGGCGTCGGCGGTTTAATACCGTTGGAATTATACAGTTCCAGATTCAGGCGCAGATGCAATGACTCATCGAGAGCCTTGCGTAAATCTTCAGCGATGCCATCAACACCGCCTTCGTGCTTGTAGATGATGGCGGGTTTCCCAAACTGGTCGGTACCCACTTTTGCATCGGTACAAATCACGTTCTGCGGAAAAGCCTGAAAGAACTTGTTGCCGGAAACTTTCGTGCCACAGTCAACAACCGACTGAATGAAAAATTCTTCATCGGCAGATAGCGCTTTCTTCCCCGTGTGCTTCTGGAGTATAATCAGGTCGGATCCCGCATCCGTTCCGGCATTATCGGAGAAGATATTGTTGGGCAGTCGTAACGCCGCTACAAGGTCGGCACGTTTCACAAGCTCCATCCTCACGAAAGGACTGCCCGCGTTCATCACACCCTGCGATGCAATGAAAGCAACAAGTCCACCCTCGCGCACTTGGTCGAGTGCCTTCAGGAAGAAATAATTGTGAATAGTCTTTGTCGCCTGACGGTATGCAATATCCTTGCTCACGGCATACGCGGGGTCTGCCACAGCAAAATCACCGAAAGGAACATTCGAGGCGGCGACATCGAAATAGCCGTTGAAGTCGCGCTCAATCTTCTCAAAGCCTTCAATGCGGGTCAATATTGAAGGATGCAACGCCGATAGGATTTTGCCGGTGAGCAAATCCTTCTCATACGCCAATATCTCCGCACCGGGGTATCTGTCATTGCGCAGGAAGGAATCAATAAATGCTCCCTGTCCGGCAGACGGTTCAAGAAAACTTTTCACCTCGATACCGGAATATTTCAGAGCATCAGAAATAGCGTCAATGACAGGCGCAGGGGTATAGAACGCCGTCAGCACGGATGCTTTAAGCGAGTCCATATACCGCGCAAACTCCTTATCATCCTTTGAATAGTCATGGATGATACGTCGCAGTTCCACCGTAGGTGCGAACAGTTCGATGTCAGATTTGCTCCACTTGGCGGCATCGGCCAACTCATTGGCATCGTTGAGAATGCACTTCAATCCGCCAAACCCGGCATACTTGCGCAGCACCGCTATCTCATCAGCGGACTGCGCTCCACGCCCTGCAACACCGAGGCGCAGGGCAAGCATTATTGCCTCGGTGTTGTCGCGCATTGTCTGGAGGCGGTTATAAGCCATAGCCGTCCAGTATTTCGGTGATTGTTCCGAGCAGTTCGGTCAGCATCGGCTTATGTGTCTCCCGGTCAAGGAAGTCACCGTTGACCTCGTAGCGGTCGAGTATGTCACTGACAAGTTTCTGTCCGAGCAGATGCACTGCGAAGTCAGGCATATACTCCGGCGGCAGGCGCAGCCAGAGATTTTCCTCCACCACATTATATATTATGTCGTAGCGCGACACATACAGCCCGGCAAGGAGTGTGCGCATCGCCAGTTCACGGGCAATCGGAACGGGCTTACCCTCCAGACGCGCCGACACGAATGTGTCGTATGCGTCGTCCGAGCGGGTTTCTATGAATTTTTTATTATTTCTCTGGGGAAAATGATGGTCAACGAGATGACCCCGGAGATAGACTTGGAAAAAGTCTGCCTCCGGCAATTCTATGTTATGTTTCATCGGGGGATTCGGATATAGTGGTTTCCGGCATCCTTCTCCGCGCCGGTGTGTGAGGCGCACAATGAAAAAGGACACCGGGTATCCCTCCCGATGTCCAACCACTAAATCCGCGTCAAAAATGAAACAAAAACATAATGACGCTGAATCAATGGCAAAGATAATAAATTATCCTGACACGGGAGGGATAGTTATGGTTATTCTGTCTTGATTTCAAGAGAGTTTAAGCGGTTTTAACCGTTTTTGCCTTCTTCTCTTTGCGGTAACGGCGGCTTTTCTTCTTGCCGCCTTTGGACTTGCGACCGCAGCCGTAGCTGTCGGGGGCGAAGGCGTCGATGACGCGCTTGACTATGAGGTTGTATAGCTTTTCCTCGTCGCGGCTGAGATCCGTGGGGTGCAGTCCGGTGGTTACGATGCCGAATCCGTTATACACGCTTTCGCCGTTGCGGAAGTTGTGGCACTTGGAGGGCTTGCCTTCGCCCACCGAGCGGCCCCACCTGCTGTTGTAACGCAGCATCTCCATATTGCGGAGCATCGCTTTCCATACTCCGCCGGGGATGGTGTTCTGCAACACGGCGGGATAGGATATGAGTTTCTTGGCATACAGTCGGTATGCTGTCAGTATTGTCTTTTCGTGGGTATAGTTCAGCTCACAGGCAGCCTGAATCATCAGGGCCGGAAGGTTGAACAGGGGGCAGCGGTCGGTTATCAGACCAATATAGCTGTCTCCCTCACGCCGTTCTCCGGCGGCAGGTGCGGGTACGCCGGCACATTCCGCATCTACGGCGGCTTCTGCCTCGGCTATTTCCTCGACTGTGGGCGCACCCTTCAGTTCAGCACATTCCTCGGCAGCCTTTACGAGGGCGTTGTAGATGGATTCCTCCAGCCATTTCTCGTATTCCTTGCGGTTCTGAGGCCCGTGGTTCACGGCATGGACGATGGCTTTCTTTTTCAGCACGGGGAGCCATGCACGGCGGGTTTCCACAGGAGAGGCGATGAAGTAGTAGAGGCTCAGGAAGTCGAGGTCGCCGGTAATGTCGGGGTGCATGGCATTCACGACTGTCGCACTCCTCTTCCACAGCGACTTGATGGTTTCGAGCTGTCGGGTGTCCTCCGCTGATTTCTTGTAGCCGACCAGCTCATCGTAGTCGCGCATGGCGAACTTGAAGTTATGGGCATAGGCGAGGCGGCTCTCCATCGTGGTGGAGAGTACGAAACTCTCCTGCGGCGAGAAGGTAGCCTCAACGAGCTGTCCGTTTGTCCATGTCACGGCATAGCCGTTGCCGAGATAGTAGCCGTCGTGTTTTTCATTCGCGCCGATGGCTTTGGCGATTGTGTCCGCGGTGATCTGATGGTCTGTCACGACGCTTATGAGATTTTTCTGTTTCATTTTTGCTTTTTTATTTGGGTGGATATTTTGGATCAGTGGTTTTCTGAAATAGCGCCGGAGATTCCGGACTCTCCGGGATGCCGTTTCGGGGGTGCAGGGTCTTATCCCTGCTTTTTGAAGATTACATCTTCGGGCCTTTCGGTTTGCGCTGCTGGCGCATCTGGTTTTCGTTTTTGGGTGCCGTCTGATATTTCTGGAGAGGTTCGGCGACGTGCTTTGTCGCCTCGTTGGTCAGACCGTCGTTGTTGACGGCCTTCTGGGTCTTGGATTCCTCGGCGACCTTAACGCGGGGGTCATTGAGCGATGTGTTGGGACGCTGTTTCTCCGGGTTGAACCAGAGATAGACGGTGCATGGCTGGCCCTTGTCGTCGATGCGGTTGGTAAGTTCCGCCACACGACCTTCGGAGTAATCCTTCTGCTGCTGTTCCGTGAGAGGAATTTTCGCCCATTTTGTAAGGGGCTTGATTTTGCCGTCCTTCGTGAGCCACGACGACTGCTGCTGATTCGTGGTGCCGCTTTGTGTCTGTGTCTGCGACTGCGCCTGTTCCTGTTTTCTTACCGCGCCGGGAACGAACTCGACGCCCTTGCGGTCTGCCGACACCTGAAGCACCACGTTATAAGTTTTGCCGTTCTTGTCGGTTATCTCTTTCGGAGGGAGTGCCTTCCCTTCTTTGAGTTGCATGACCTCGGCTACGGTCAGTTTGGTCTGGCCCACGGTATCGCGGACAAACACATCCTTGACTGGGACGGAGACTATTTCGTTGGTGTAGCGGTCGATGCTGACGTATGACGGCACTTTCTCGCCATTCTTGTCGGTCAATTCCACTACCTTGCCGAGATTGCCGGTCTTACGCAGCGCCGCTTTCTCATCTTTGGAGAAGTTGTAGCCTTTGAACTCCTGATCGAGTTTCGGCTCCTTGTGGATGAAGTGGGGTACCACCTTTACATTGCCGTCAGCGTCGGTTCGGAATGACAGTCGTGCGTCAATGGGAAATTTTTCTCCGGCGAATGTCGGCGTGACGATCACGACCCTTGACTTGCGGTTGTAGAGCATCTCGCGGAGGTCTCCCGATTTTTCCAGCTCGTCGCGGTCGATGCCCCATTTCTCCTTGAGATTCGCCCAGTCGATTTTGCTCTCGTCGATGGCGGAGTGTCTGGTTTCCTTTGCGGATGCCTGTGCGTTGGATTGCGCCTGCTGTTCCTCCTGCGGGGAGCGTGCCGGCGACTGCTTGGGCGTTTCGGTCGTCTGTGCCGCCTCCTGCCTGTTGTCCTGCGTAGCCTGCGGTAGATCGACCTTGTTGTTCTTCAGCATATCGGCGTTTGCCACGGGGTCTTTTGCGAAGTCCCCGATTACGGTGCCGACTGTCTCGTAGCGGTCGGCAGGGACACGGAAGAATCCGAAGGTCGTGGGATTCTTGCACTGGCGCACGAAGTTGGAGAGGAAAGCCTCCAGCGGGTTCTGTCCTTTGGAAAATTTCACGAGGTCTGAAAGTTTAGCCGACTTTACATCGGTCATCTTTGGCGTGCCGTCCTCGTTGAGTCCGGTCACCGCGCCTACCTGCCCGGTATCGTTGTTGCGGGCGATAAGCACTTCTTCTAAATTCTGGTCTTTTGCCATAAATTAAAAAGTGTTTTGGGGTTTGATACTTGCGCCACCGAAGTGACGCGGGATTATTTTGTGTTGTAGGTGTGTCATGCGTTCTGCACGGAGAATAATTCTATCACGTCGGCTTT
Source organism: uncultured bacterium (assembly GCA_905214735.1). GTDB lineage: Bacteria > Bacteroidota > Bacteroidia > Bacteroidales > Muribaculaceae > Lepagella. The sequence goes on from CAJMNI010000025.1 coordinate 14,794, forward strand.
GCGATATTTCACCTTGCAGTTCTTGCCGGAGCCGGTCTTGATATAGGCAATCATGCCACATTTGCGATATTCGTACATCGTGCGTCTTGAAACATGGTATCTTTCGCAGACCTGCTGTTCCGTCCACGTTTCTTCCTCTGGGTCAAGGATGCCGAAGCCCTGAAAAGCCTCCGTAACCTTTTTCGCCACATGGTCAATCTTGCTGTCAAGACCCGTCTTGACATTCCTGACCTCCGATGCCAGCTCACGGATGAGCCGGACAAGTGTCGTGTATTCCTCCGTTCTCATTGCCCGCGATTTTTGTAAAGGTGGTTCATCATACGGAAAAAGATTTTCATCATCAGTCTGGCCTTATACTCGCGGATTGTCTCGGCGATGGAATTGAACATTTTTGTTTTCATATTCTTTTTCGGATTTAATGTTATGCCGCAAAGTTCGCCATAAGCCGAAACCCTGCTGAGGTATTCCTCAGGTAGTTCCCTGTTTTTTTAAGACACGTTAAGATTTAGTTGTGGCTATCCATACTCCTTTTGACAGAGCATAGGGGTCAGTCCGCCAGTCCGTTACAGCGGATTGGCATGACGGTGTGTGCCGCTAAAAAATTCAGGGATAAATCCAATTAGGCGATATTAAGGGTCTATCAGGAAATGTCATGACTTATATCCTGAAAATGCCCAATCGGTTGTCATGGGGAAAGCCCGGCACCGTATCGGATTCGATATAGAAACAACCGGAATATGGCTGATTGTTTCCGACAATTTTCCAAGTTGGGAAATGTTGGGAAACTTCATTGAAATATCGGGAACACGCTGACAGACAGCAATCTTTTTCAACCTATAAATGGTTACACGTTCAAAGCATAAGACAGGCGAATGCCTCATACGCTTTACTCAAAATCCCAGCCGAAATATAGATACCGGCGACCCGCAGTCCGGAATGTGGGCCACCCTCTCTGTATTCGGGCAAATCACCCACTAATCCCCTTAAAAGATGAAAAGAACATACACAATCCGTGGTGATTCTATATTACCACAATGGGCAGATACACCCTCGAAAAGCAATAAATTTACGTTTCCGTATTTGACATACCAAAGAGATGCCTATGGCAAAGCAAAACGGAGAATCGACTGATAGAGATATTCTAAACAGAATACTCTCAATCCTCGAAAAACAAGGAAAACCCTGTGAAAACTCTCTTAAAAATAGGGTGTATGATAATCAGGCGATAATGGAATTACTCAATATCAAACATAAGTATCTTAAAATGCTCCGTGATAAAGGATTTCTTGGATATTCCAGATGCGGAGACAAATACTGGTACTCTCAATCCGATGTGGATCTTTTTCTCAGTCGGTTCCATTATGAGGCTTTTGCCACTCCATTATCTTCCGTATAAATAAAAAACAGTTGACTCACAATCGGGTCAACTGTTTTTTTATGGATAATAATATGTTTATAATCTAAACGAGGATAAACCAGAAAGTCTGTTAAGTTCAGTGGACAAAGTTTCAGGAAGAAAACGAGCATACACTTTCTCCGTTATATCTGTGCTTCCATGACCGAGAAGACGGCTGACAACAGACATAGAAAGGCCTTCATTCAAGGCATAAACGGCGAATGTATGTCTCGCAACGTGCATGGTCAGCGGGAAACTAAGCTCCAGTTCCTCTCCCACAACAGTCAAGGACTGGTTAATACTTCTTGTCGCCGTATTTCTGACTTTATATAATGCCTCATCATCATCTATATCCAGATTCTCTTTTACAAGGTTGAATACAAATTTGGAATCCCCGTTTTTCTCTTTCCATGCTTCAAGTAATTCAATAGCCGGGTCAGACAACGGAATTATATGGCGTTTCCCTGTCTTAATCATGACCTTTCTTAATTCTTTTTTCTTCAAATCGACATTAGTCCATTGAAGCGTCATAATATCTACGACTCGAAGACCGCAAGCGTGAAAGGCGAAAAGAAACATTTCGATATATTCCTTACGACGGGGTTCCTTACAATGATGGTAGTATTCTATCAACTTTGCCAATTCTTCTTGCGAAAGGCTCTTGCCATCATAAGAAGACTCATCACCGGATAGATTAGGCTTGACTGCAATACGCATGTCTTGTATTCTCGCATTTAATGCCGCATCTATTATATGTAGTTCTGCGGCATAAGCACAGGCTTTGAGAATAGGGGTCAGAGCATGGTTGATGGTGTGGTCGCTATTCTGTTTTATTTCACGACGCCATTCTATATATTCTTCAAGCAGCTCAATAGAAATCTCTCCAAGATAGATTCCATCGGATTTATATGTTCCACGTTCTTTTGAACGCAGGAACTCCTTAAACATATTCATGCCGCTTTTCCCGTTTTCATAGCGACTACGGCCGATACGGTTTCGGGAATATTCGGAATCCAGCCTGTCAGTAACGAACTCAACAAAGTCCTTACCGTTATCTTTCCTTACGGCAACAGGCTTTTCAAGAAGGAAGCCATCTATGACTTCTTCCGTTATTTGATGCGGATTGTTTTGGGCAAATTCGGCAAGTAAAGAATCTGTCCTTTCTACTCTGGCAAGTAATACACTGTTGATGCGCTTGGACTCCGAGCCGTAGGATGGGCGAACACCACCGCGCCCGGCGTGAAGATTCTGGTTCCAGTCTGCAATCTTCACGAAGATATTGGTAGTGCGTCGGATCACCTTACGGTTCCAAGTATATTCTATGTCCACCGGATAAGCCTTGTTCTTATCCGGATTTTTTGGTGTCCTGAGACGGTATTTCCCTAATGGGTATAATCTCTTTGTCCTTCCCATAGGCCGTTATTTGTTTGTATTTTTACGATATTCCCACATGTCTGCAAAGGTAGTGAATTATATACAAACAAAACGGAAAAATCGGGGCAAATGTTGTATTTTACACAAACAAATTCGGCTATTTTAGACCATAAAACACCAGCCATACAAACAAATTCTAATTGCTTATATGGCTGGTAATCAGTATGTTGCGTGTAAATTTGAGTCTTAATACTCGTCCTCGTTGAAGAAGAAGTCGTCTTTGCTGGGATAGTCGGGCCAGATCTCTTCTATGCTTTCGTAGGTCTCGCCTTCGTCTTCTATCTCGTGGAGATTCTCTATCACTTCCATCGGAGCCCCGCTTCGCATCGCAAAGTCTATGAGCTCCTCTTTTGTTGCAGGCCATGGCGCGTCTTCAAGCTTCGACGCAAGTTCAAGTGTCCAGTACATATTGTATTCCTTTTTTATTTTTATAACTTTTCCTAACCGCTTTCCGGCCTCGGCGGCCACTCCTTTACGGTTTACCTTTCAACAACTTTTGCCGCTGTTTGGTTTGGCGTGCCGTTTGTGACCCTGCGTCGGCCCTATGCAGTTCTTTCAGTCAACGTTACACTTGCGTTTTTTATTATCCGCGCGATCAGAGTTTATAAGAATTTTATATTCCCCTGAAAGTCCGGCCCGATGCCTAAGGCCATGCTTCAGCCCTGTTCCCACACGATCTCTTCCACTCCGAGCAGGAAGTTGAGATAGCGGGCGGTGACGAAGAGATAGTCGGAGAGACGGTTGACGTATCTCACCACTACGGGATCGACATAGCTTTCGTCGGCCAGGTCGAGGATGCGACGTTCGGCACGGCGGCACACGACTCTCGCCACATGACACTGTGCGGAAATCTTCGATCCTCCCGGAAGGATAAAGGCCATTATTTTCGGCGTCTGCTCGTCGAGGGCGTCGATCCAGGCTTCCATCTGCGCGAGTTTGGCGCCGTCGGCCAGGGAGGCGCATGCCGGTTCCTCGCCCGGTTTCGGTGCCGTGGCCAGGTAGGAGCCTATGTTGAAAAGCTCGTTCTGCACCAGCTGGATCTGGCCGCGCACTTCGGCGTTGCAGTCGCTGTCGGCGGCTATCACGCCGAGCTGCGACGACAGTTCGTCGATTGTGCCGTAAGCCTCAAGCCTGACACTGTTTTTCTTCACTCTCTCGCCGCCTACGAGCGAGGTCGTTCCCTTGTCGCCCGTGCGGGTGTATATGCCACTTTTAGCCATCTTATTATCTTTTTATTATTCAAACAGAAGTTTTGCTTCATTTGTTGTCGGGGCGGCGCAGGGAGATCAGGGTGAAGAGCCGCTGCGACTCTCCGGGGTTGCGGCGCCACGAAGGCCAGCTGCCGGAGCATTTCGTGCATTCCGGAGCGTCTGAGATCTGCGCGGCGGGTATTCCCTTCTCCAGCATCCGCATGATGTTGACGCGGGCCAGGTCGAGATGAGGCCGCGGTCCGAACGAGCGGTCGACACATTTCCCGAACCCGGCTTCCTCAAACCTTGCGCCCATTTCCGGATCGACCTCGTAGCAGCCGGGGCAGATGCATGGGCCTATGGCGGCCTTCATAAGCTTCGGATAGGCCCCCATCGCCACGAGTTTTTCTATGGTGAGGCCCACGATTCCGCCCAGCGTCCCTTTCCAGCCGGCGTGGACGGCGGCAACCGCCCCGATGTCGGGAGCATGGAGCAGGATCGGCACGCAGTCGGCCGTGCGCACTCCGATGACCGTGCCGGCGTCAGTGCAGATCAGCGCGTCGGTGTCGGGATAATCCTCGCGCCCGCTCTCCACGGTCTCCACATGGCATGTGTGGGTTTGCCGCGGAAGCACCGCTCCTTCGGGAGCCGACAGAGCCGAGTAGGCGATCACCCCGGGCCCGAAATCATATCTTATCTCGGTCATATAAAGAAGAGGATATGCGGCGCGTTGCAGCATATCCTCGATTTTTCAGAGTTTTATTCCGACAGGCGAATTTATTTTGCCTCGTCGAGTTCCTTGACTATGCTGCTGATCTCTTTGAGCTGATCCACAGTCACAGGGCTGTCTTTGGCTGTGATTTCAGGATTCTCCTCGAAGCCGGGAGTGGAGGCCACCGAACCGATGATCGACATGGCGATGCAGAAAGTCTGGGCTTTCTGGACATCCTCTTTCGAATGATCCTTCTCGAAATTCTCCCAATACTTGTCGGCGCCTTCAGCTTTCACACCGTCGGCGATGATGCGGAACTGCTCGATGTAGTCATCCACATGATCCTTGAATTCGGGCGATGTCGGGTCGACATTCTCCATGCTGTTGATCACATTCATGTCGACGCTCTTATGGCCGCAGGAAGAGAGGAGGAGAACTACGACAGCGAGAGTCGCAAATAAAAACTTCTTCATAACTTTTGATTTATAGATTGTCAATTCGTAAAGTTAAGCTTATTTCGCCACATTTCCAAATCTCGGTCAAAATATTGGGCGCCGCAGCGGAATTATTATGCTATAATTTTGTAAATTTGCGCAGCCAAACATTCTACCTATACGAAATTATGGCAGACAATTATCTTGAGCGCAAAATGGAAGAGATGCGCAGCGGCCGGAGCGGTTCGCGGCCGGCGCAGCGTGCCGGCGGGATTCCGCGCGGGCATGTCGCCGTGAGATTTCCGGCATCGCGCGCACTTATATGCGGCTGCTTTGACGCCGCACAACTCGATGCCATTTCCCGAGTCCTCACGCAAGCCGGTTGTCGGACAGCCGTTGCCATTGCCGACCGTGCTGCCGGAGAAGCCCTCGCCTACTCAGCAGGGATAAGATTCTGCCCTCTGGAATCCTCAGCCATGGAAGAAACTGCCGTAACAAAGGTGTTCGAATCCTTAGCAGAGGCATGGCATGACCTCGACATAGCGATAGTTGGCGGAGATCCTTCCATGGCATGCGCATTGGCTGCGGCATGGCGCGAATTCCGTAGTTCGCATCCCCACATCAGCGATTACGCCGGGCGCCTTCTCTTCATGCACGGCGACAATGCCGGGGCAGATTCCGATGTCATCAAAGCCATATGCCGCGAATTGGAAGGAAGCGGTATCACGGCAACTGCCCTCACGACCGACAAAGCAGACAGGGCCACAATCCTCTGGTTACTTCAGATGCCTGCTGCCCTGCTCCACGGCAAATCGCTCTGACACATGATCAAAACAATCAAGAAACATAATATATGAAACCCGGAAACAGACTTTCACGACTTGGCCGCATATCGGCGATAATAACCTGCGTCCTGCTCCCCGCACTGTCGGCGACATCGGCGCCCGCCGCACCTGCAGCTGCCGCCACGGCAACAACATCCGCAACCCCCGCAAAGGCTAAATATGTCTTCTACTTCATAGGCGACGGCATGGGAATGGGCCATGTGCTCACCGCCGAAGCTTACCGCCGCTCGGTGCTCGGTCTTGACGACCATCTGCTCATGCTGCGCTTCCCGGCCATAGGCTTTGCCACCTCGCATTCGGCAAGTTCCGATGTAACAGACTCCGCTGCCGGCGGTACGGCGCTCGCCACCGGTCACAAGACCCGCAACGGCATGATCGGCATGGACGCCGACTCCGTGGCCGTGGAGAGCATTGCATCGCGCCTTTTCAGCAAAGGATGGGGCGTAGGACTCGTCACCACCGGGTCGCCCGATGACGCAACACCCGCCGTGTTCTATGCCCATCAGCCCAACCGCGGCATGTCGTTTGAGATCGGCCGCGACGCCGCACTTTCCGGCTATCAGTTCATCGCCGGTTCGAACTTGCGAGGCCTGCGCGACAAGAACGGGAAATCCACCGGTCTGGAGCAGATTTTCGAAGAAAACAACGTCACCACTGTCCGCGGACTCGACGCACTCAAGGGTGTCAACGCGCACCGTATCGTGCTTCTCAACACCGACACCGTGGAATCATCCACAATCGGCTACACCGTCGATTCCATTCCCGGAGTGCTCACCCTGCCCGGAATGACACAGGCATGCCTCGATCATCTTGAGAAAGTGACTCCAGGCAATTTCTTCATGATGGTGGAAGAGGGCGACATCGACCATGCCTCGCACGCCAACGACGGCGGCAGTGTGGTGCGCGAAGTCAACACCCTTCAGCAGGCCGTGGACATCGCATTCCGCTTCTACATGCAGCATCCCGACGAGACGCTCATCGTCATATCGGCCGACCACAACACCGGCGGCTTGGCACTTGGCAACACGTTCCAGAGTTATTGCGCCGACCTGAAGACCATCGATTCTCAGAGAGTGTCGAAAGAGGTGTTCTCGAAATGGTGTGCCAAACTTCTCGCCGACAAAACGCCCGTAACGTGGGACTGGATGAAGGAGCAACTCTCCGACAAATTCGGTTACTGGCGCACGGTGAAACTCACCGACAAGCAATCGGACTTCATCCATAAGGAATTCGACAGCACTTTCACGCAGGGAGATGCAAGCGAACACAAAACGCTCTACAACACGAGCAACAACTTCGTGGAGGCCGTGTTCGACACCTTCAACGACATTGCCGGAATCGGATTCACCACCGAACGCCATGCCGGCGACTTCGTACCGGTCTTCGCAGTCGGAGTCGGTTCGGAACGTTTCGCAGGTTTCCACGACAACACCGATCTCCCGAAAATGATCCTTCAGGCAGCCGGCGAATAACTCCGGGAATCGCGTAAGAATATCTAAATTCAGACCCCATCCTGCAAATTCAAAATTTGCAGGATGGGGTCTGAAAGTCTTATGTCACTCATGTCTTTTTAAGCTTCTTCTCTCTTAGTCGAGCAACGACTCCGGCAGGCGGTCGCCCGGCTGGAAATCGCAAGGCGCCTTGCGGCCGAGCAACTCTTCGAGATGGCGCGGATGGAGCGAGAAGGCGGGGCGCACGCAGGCAACGTTGTCGCGGGTAAACGGCTCGCCCTTCGCTATCGGGGCGCTCACATAGAGCGAACGGCTGTAGGCCCTTCCCGCCACGTCGAGGCTCTCGCTTTGGTTGAAAGCGCCGCATTGCATCGCGGCCTCGGCCCGGCGCACGTCGGCCACCATGGCGGCAAACTCATCGCGATCCATCGAAAAAGCGGCGTCGGGTCCGCCGATCTTGCGGTCGAGGATGAAATGTTTCTCGATCATCACTCCTCCCAAAGCCACGCTCATCACCGGAAGCATGCTTCCCGGAGAATGGTCGGAAAGGCCGACCTTCACCCCGAACATGCGTCGCATCTCCGGGATCAGTCCGAGCTGTGCATCCTCGATGCGGGCCGGATAGGCCGAAGTGCATTTCAGCAGCGTTACATCTTCGTTTCCCACGGAGCGGCAGACCTCGAGAGCCTCCCTAACTTCGCGCTCCGACGCGATACCGGTGGAAATCACCATCGGTTTCCCTTTCGACGCGGCGTAACGGATAAGGTCGAGATGCATCGCCTCAAACGAAGCAATCTTATAGATAGGATTCCCCACCGACTCCAGCAGATCGACGCCTGCGAGATCGAATGGAGTGGAAAAGCAGACGAGTCCGAGGCTGCGGGCGAGGTTGAACAGTTCGGCGTGCCATTCATAGGGAGTACAGGCCTCGCGGTAAAGGTCGTAAAGATAACGGCCGTCCCAGAGTCCCCCTTTCAGACGGAAATCATCTTTGCGGCAGTCGAGCGTAAGACTCTCGGGCAGATAGGTCTGGAGTTTCACGGCGTCGGCGCCGGTGTCGGCTATCGCGCGGATTGAATCCTTGGCAATCTGAAGGTTATGGTTGTGGTTGGCCGAAAGTTCGGCCACTATCATGCATTTGCTCATAGTTTATATTTTATCGGCGAGGCTTACATTTTATCGGCGAGGCGGTGGAAAATTTCGGTGATTTTCCGGCGTTGTTCGGGAAACCGGAAATTGGGAGCCGGCTTCAGTGGCTCGCCTGAGAGGATCCGTCGCATACGCGGCAGCAGCTCTTCCGACCCGTCAAGCAGACACCCTAACGGGGCGAACCATCCGGCTTCTACGCCGCGCTTGAAAAACTCCTCCTGGTTGTCGACGAAATATCCGGCAGCCACGGGGAGTCGCCGGGCGAAAGCCTCCACGCAGATTGTGCTCGCCGGGAAGACGCCGAGGTCGCAGCGGTCGAAAAGTGCGGCCACTTCCCCGGCCGACAGGCGGCGGTGGATGGTCACGCGCTTCGGATCGGAGGGACCGGCGTCGACCGTGTCTCCCGCTATCACCTCCACCTTTATTTCCGGATCGGCTTCGAGCAAAAGAGGCAGAATTTTCGGGGTGAGCCTTTGCGGGTCGGCGCCCCCCATAGCCATCACGACGCGGCGAGGGCGCACGGCGTCGCGTTCCACGGCCGGCCTCAGAAATGGCTCGCGAAGGAAGCTCCATTCCATGCCGCCGTAGAAAAGGGTCGAGTCTTCAAGGGAGAACTCCTCGCGGCGGAGCGGACAGAAGGTCATCACCACGTCGGAAACGAAGTGCCGGTCGTGCATGTCGTCGATGCAGACCAGCCGCGCTCCCCGAGCGAGGATCTCGCGCTGATATGCGGTGGAGAAATAGTAATTGTCGAGCACCACGATGTCCTCCTTGCCGACAGACTCAAGGAAGAAGCGGTCGAAAGCGTCGCGGTCTGTTCCCTCGACCGGGAGAAAACGCGCCCCCGACTCGGCCACCTGCTCCATCTGCCAGGGAGAGACTTCCCCTTCGGGGTTGAAACTCGCCACCTCCACGCGGAAATCGTCCGCAAGATAGCGGGCGAGCGCCAGCGTGCGGACAAAATGCCCGAAGCCGATGCTTCTGCCGGCGTCGGCTCGCATCAGCACCCGCCGGCGGCAGTTGCCGGCTTCGCCGCGCGGTGTCTCAGCCGAGGTCGAGTTCATATTCGTTCATATCCTTCCGGGTGGCTACAAGGCGCGCGCCGAGCTTCCGCTCGAGAGCGTTGGAGGCCTCGTTGCCGGTCATCACCTCGGTGAAGATCTTTTTCACGCCCAGACGGCGGTGAAGTTCTGCGTAAACCTCCGGGAGCAGTTTCCCGGCGATACCCTGTCGGCGGAAATCGCGGGTGATCCAGATGCCTCGTTCGAGAGTCGAGCCGGCAATCCATTCGAAATTCACCGACCCGGCCACGCGGCCTCCGGCAAGGATAAGGTAATACACCTTCTCGCGCCTGAATTTCAGGCTGCGGCAGAAGTCGAGATGATCCTCGATGCAGATGGGCTCCCGGTTGATCATAAAGCGGCGCACCTCCTCGCGGTTGCGCTCGGCGAGCGCCTCAAGAAGCTGCAGGTCGGGGCAGAGGGTATAGCTTTTCAGTTCGAAACCGGCCGCTTCGAGGCGTTCCGGAAAACCGGTGAGACGGAACTTCATCTCGGCGAGACGCCAGTCGGTCTCGGTGTCGAGGTCCTGCACGTCGAGTTCCGACAGAACGATAGGGGCGGTGTTGCTTCCCCAGAGCGAACCATCGCGCAGAAAAGCCTCCACGGTGGAGAAATAGAACTGTCCGGCGTCGTGGTAAGTCTTCTGCAGGTCTTGCGAGCGGGCGCCGGCATATTCCGGCCAGCGCATTGCGATCCGGCCGTCGGGATGAATCTCGAGGCCGCGCTGCACGGGATAGCTGTATTCCACGCAGGTGAAAGCCCCCTCGCGCTCCCCCGATTCGAGAATCCTCATCCCCTCGCGCAGCCTGAAGGGCATCACGAAAGGAGCCGTGGCGTAGATGCAGCATAGGGCGTCGAAGTTCTCTCCAAGGGCTGCATAGCGGTCGAGCACCTCGCGGATCACGTCGGCCGTGGTGGCATAATCGTCGGAAGTCTTCTCCGAGCGGAGAAAGGGGACCGAGGCGCCGTAACGCCGCGCAACCGCCGCGATCTCCTCCGAATCGGTCGAGACCATCACCTCGTCGAAGCAACCGGCGCCCAGGGCGGCTCTTATGGAATAGGCTATTATCGGCTGCCCTTCGAACTCTTTTACATTCTTTCCGGGGATGCGTTTGCTCCCTCCCCGGGCCGGAATTATGGCTATTGTGCGCATTCTGATTGATTTGGCCGCAGCAACGGCGGCATTATTTTTTCACTCCCTCGATCACCTTCGCGATCACATAATCCTGCTCCTCGTCGGTGAGCGTCGGGAACATCGGCAGAGAGAGGCAGTGGGCGTAATACTCCTCCACCACCGGGAGGTCGCCGGGGCGGTTGCCGAGCTCGCGGTAATAGGGCATGAGATGAAGCGGGGCGTAATGCACCTGGGCGTTCACACCCTCCGCGCGCAGGAAATCGTAGAGCTTCTTGCGGTCGGGCACCTGAATCACGTAAAGATGGAATGCATGGTCAGTGCCCGGCTCGCGATAAGGGGTCTTCACCTCGGCCACGTCGCGGAAAGCCTCGTCGTAGCGGCGGGCGATCTCGCGGCGGCGTTTCAGCCCCTTGTCGGCACGCGAAAGCTGCGAGATGCCGAGGGCCGCCTGAATGTCGGTGAGCCGATAGTTGAACCCGAGTTCCTGCATCTCGTAATACCATCCGCCGTGGTTCTCGTGGAGCCGCGCCGGGTCGCGTGTGATGCCGTGGGTGCGGTAGAGGCGCAGACGCTCCAGCAACTCTTCCGAATCGGTGGTCACCATTCCCCCCTCGCCGGTGGCGATATGCTTCACGGGGTGGAAAGAGAAGACCGAGCAGTCGGCCCATTTTCCCGAACCGCTTCTGTGGCGGTTCCCTTTCGAGTCGGTCCATTCGGCGCCGGGGGCATGGCATGCGTCTTCGATAATCCAGAGGTTGTGGCGGTCGGCGATCTCGCGGAAACGCTCCATATTGTGGGGATATCCGGCGAAGTCGACGATCACCATTCCGGCGAACGCACCGCGCGGATTCTCGTCGAGGATCTTTTCCAGCTTCGCGGGGTCCATGAGATAGGTCTCGGGATCGATGTCGCAGAAAGTCACGTCGCCGCCGCAATAGCGGATGCAGTTGGCCGAGGCGGCGAAGGTCATCGGGGTGACGATCACCCTCTGGCCTGGGCGCACGCCGAGCGCCATGGCGGCGATGTGGAGGCCGGAGGTGGCGTTGTTGACCGCCACGCCATATTTCGACTCCACATAGTCGGAAAATTTCTCCTCGAACTCGGCGATTTTCGGGCCCTGGGTGAGGAAATCGCCGCGCAGGGTCTCTGTGACGGCCGCAATGTCCTCGTCGGTGATGTTCTGGCGGCCGTAAGGTATCGGTTTGCGGATCATTTCACTTCAAAATTCGGGTCGACAAATTCGCGTATTTTCTTGCGCATGCTCTCCACCGTCTCCCATTCCGAGTTCTTGTCGGAGCTATAGTGGAAACCGTCGGGCACGAGGTGGCCGCCGTGGTGGCGGATATAATCTTCGCGGGTGTGCTGATAGCTGACGCTCGGGAGGATAGCGAAATATTTCCCTATGTCGATGGTGTTGAGGGCGTCGGTCGGGGTGATCATCTCCTCGTGGAGTTTCTCTCCGGGACGGATTCCGACCTCCACCTGGGGCAGGCCGGGAGCGATGGCCGTGGCCACGTCCTTGATATGATAGGAGGGAATCTTGGGGATGAAGATCTCGCCGCCGAGATGATGCTCGATGGCCCAGAGCACGAGGTCGACTCCGGCCTGCAGGGAGATGTTGAAGCGGGTCATGCGCATGTCGGTGATGGGGAGCTCCTTGGCCCCGGAGTCGCGCTTGGAGATGAAGAAGGGTATCACGCTGCCGCGCGAGCCCATCACGTTGCCATAGCGCACCACGGAGAATTTCACCGGCCGGTCGCCCTTGATGTTGTTGGCGGCCGTGAAGAGCTTGTCGCTCGTGAGCTTGGTGGCTCCGTAAAGGTTGATCGGGGCGCAGGCCTTGTCGGTGGAGAGGGCCACCACGTGGCTCACGCCGGTCTCGAGGGCGGCGTTGATCACGTTCTGGGCGCCGTTGACATTGGTCTTGATGCACTCCTCCGGGTTATATTCGGCGGTGTCTACCTGCTTGATGGCGGCGGCGTGGATGATCACGTCGATGCCCTGGCAGGCCCGGCGCAGGCGTTCGCCGTCGCGCACGTCGCCGATGAAGAAGCGCAGCTGCGGATATTTGTCGTGGGGATATTTCTGTTTCAGCTCAAACTGCTTGAGCTCGTCGCGCGAATAGATCACGATCCGTTTCACGTCGGGATATCGGCGAAGGATCGTCTCAACAAATTTTTTACCGAAAGAACCGGTGCCTCCGGTGATCAAAACTGATTTGTTGTTAAGCATTTTCTATCTTTTATGCCGCCGCGGCTCCGCAGGGGGCGGAAACGCGGCGGCTGGTCTTTTTGTATTATAGCAGGGTCTTGCCGAAGAAGGCATAGACAATGATTCCGAGGAAAAAGGTGATACCGGCCCACATTTTCGCCTGCCGGGCATAGTCGTGGGCTTCGGCGCGCAGTTTTTCGCGCTCCTTGTCGGAATAGAGATCGCTGCTCCCTTTCATAAGGCTTCTGCGGGCCTCCTCCCAGCTTTTGCGCGAACGCCAGCTATAGTAGACGGCCACCAGTCCGGTGAAGGGGAAGCAGAAGAATGTGAGCAGCAGCGAGATGAACAGCATCGGGGCCGGCGGGAGGGATGTGTCGGCGGGTTGGTCGGCTGCCATCTTTATCGAGCGGAAATAGAGCGGCAGGCTGTCGGGCTGCTGCGGCTGCTGCGCCGCCATCTGCTGCGGCTGCGTTCCCGGCTGCGGCTGTTGCGGCCCGGGATGCATCAGGTTGAAAAGGCGCTGGCGGTAATAGCGGCAGATATCGGCCACGTCGGCCGCCTTCTCCCAGTCGTCCATCCCCTTGCACCAAACGTAGGTCTCGGGCGTGACTCCTGCTTCCTGCAGCTCGTCGAGCGTGTATGGGCCGCTTTTCCGGCCGTCGATCATTGCAAAATAGCGCATCTTAAGTTGTATCAAAACTCGGTCATGGCGGAGAGCGAACCGAACCAGACGAGGTTCACAATCAGTCCGATGCCGGCGAGCACAAGGGCGATGATGGTCATTGTCTTGGCCGAGGAATTATTCATGTCGCCGCCCGTCTCGTCACCTACCGCGTATGCCTTGTTGGCGTTGTTGGCCTTTACGATGCCGATTATACCGAAGATCATTCCAATGCATGAGCAGAGGGCTCCGACGATGGTGCCGACGATTGCCCATGGCATCCAGTTGGTGTGGGGAATCGGATTGCCATAAGGCTGCGGCTGTCCATAGGGAGGCTGGGGCTGGCCGTATGGCTGCTGGGGCTGGCCGTAAGGCTGCTGAGGCTGGCCGTATGGCTGCTGGGACTGGCCGTAAGGAGACTGCGGCTGGCCATAGGGTTGCTGAGGCTGGCCGTAAGGCTGCTGCGGCTGGCGGTAAGGCTGCTGGGGCTGGCGGTAAGGCTGCTGGGGCTGGCCGTAAGGCTGCTGAGGCTGGCCGTAAGGCTGCTGCGGCTGGCCGTAAGGCTGCTGCGGCTGACCGTAAGGCTGTTCAGGCTGGCCGTAAGGCTGTTGCGGAACTGCCTGGATTATTGTTTCTTCGAATATATCCTGAAGTTCGGGGAGCTCCGAAGCCGGAACCCATCCCTCGAGGCCTTCACGCCACACGTAGGTCTCTTTTTCCACGCCGCGGGCTTTCAGATGCTCCTTGGGAAACGGGCCGGCCTGCTGGCCTTCCGATATGATAAAATACATTGTTGCCATAATTCTTTGAGTTGTTGCCTGTTATAATTCTGTTTATTCCCTTTTATTGCGGATCCTGGCCCACTTTCGTCTTGATCAGAAAATGGTCGCCGGTCTGCTTCACGATCTCCTCGTAATAACGCTTGTCATATCCGGGGAATTCGGGATAAACGGGGATTCCGTCTTCCGAGAAGATGAAGTTTCCGTCGGCGTCGGTTTTCTTCCGGTTGCCGTCCATGAATTTCACGAAGAGATAGCCGGCGAGGTCGCGGTAGCTGTCGGTGGCTTTGCGGGCAATGTCGGCGCCCTCCTTGTTGACGCTGTCGCGGTAAGCCTCGAGATTTCCGGCGTTGACAAGAGCGGCGAGTTCGGCGTCGCGGGCCGCGCGGCTCTCGTGGAAGCCCTTCTCAAGGCCTCCCTGCACGCGGCGGATGTCGGGAATCATCTGGTCGTAACGGTTATAGGCCTGGTTGGCCACGAGGTTGTTGACCCAGAAATTGGAATCGAGCGAAAGGGTGTTGATATTTCCGTCGCCCACCTCGGCGGGGACTTCGGTCATGCCGCAGTAGAAGGGCATGTAGACGGTAGTGTTGGTGTCGTCGGTGCCAAACCAGAAGAGACCGCCCACGGGGTCGGGGAGCCAGTCGCGGCTCTGGCTCACATAGCTCCAGCCGGTCTGCTGGGTGGCTATGGCGCGTTCGTGGCAATATTTCTTGCCGTCGACCTCATATTCCATCGGGCGCCAGCGATAAGGCACATGGTAGGGACCGGCCCCTATGTCGGAAGTCATCTCGTAGGGGGAGTCCTGGAAAAGGTCGCGCATAGCCTCCTGCATGTCGGCTGCCGTGAGCTTTCTGTCGGGCACGATATAGAGAGGCATCGGGTCGTTGTTGTCATAGTTGACCCAGCCGAAATATTTGTCGGCGTCCTTGTTGAATCGGCGGAAGAAGGTCCATACGCGGCCGTCGCAGCCGCGGCGGGTTCCGGCGTCATGCTCGCCATAGGCGTCGGCAAATGAGAAGTCGGCGTCTTTGCCGCTGAAATATCCCCGCTTGCGGGCGAAGGAGATGGCATCTTTCGACATCATCACGTTCTTTTTGTCCTTAAGGTCAACCTGTCGGATGCGCGGTTCGTTGGCATGGCCGGAGATGGCGTTGTCGGGAATGCGGACAGCAACCCAAACGGCACCCTTCTCGGCCCCTTTCCCGATCATCTCGAGCACCCAGACCTCGTTTTTGTCGGCGATGGTGAATGACTCGCCGCTCGAAGCGTAGCCATGCTTTGCCACGAGGTCGGTCATAGTCTTAATCGCCTCGCGGGCCGTCTTGCAGCGCTCCAGGGCGATATAGATCAGTGAGCCGTAGTCGATCACGGCCTGCCCGGTGGTGTCGGCGAGTTCGGGGCGTCCTCCCCAAGTCGACTCTCCGATGGCGAGCTGATGCTCGTTCATGTTGCCGACGACATTATAGGTTTCCGGAGCCTCGGGGATCTCGCCGAGATATTTGTTGGTGTCCCATTCGTAGACCTTGCGCATCGTGCCGGGGGCGTGCTTTCCGGCCGCCGAATGATGGAGCGCGCCGTAAAGGTTGTGGGAGTCAGCCGAATAGCTCATCATCACCGATCCGTCGGCGGTGGCTCCTTTTGCGGCTATGAGGTTGGTGCAGGCGAGCGCGTCGGCTCCCGAAAGGAGCATGGCGATCGCCGCACTGAGGATAGTCGTTTTCTTCATTTGTAGAAATTTATCGTTTGCATCCGCAAATATACTAAAAATTTTGGAAATCACACGCGATGGGCCTCGTCGGCATAGTCGAAAAGAGGAGAGTCGCTCCCCGAATCGCTCCAGGCGCTGACATGAAAGCTCGCGCGGCGCTCCTTGAGTTCGGGATAAGCCTCCTCGAGGCGGCGCACCTTTTCGGCGCCGTAGCAATTGGGGGTGGCGAAGCGCCCTGTGATAAGCCCCGATTTGCCGACCTCGGCCTCGGTGGCTATCACCCGGTCCACATCGTTGCGAGCGGCCCACGGGCGGATCCAGTTCCCCACGCTCGCCGACAGGACCACCACAGTTTCCCCTCTATCGGCCGCCCTCCTCATCTCGGCCAACACGTCGGGGCGAAGCATGCCGTCGACCTTCTCCGCAAACCCGCGTCCCAACTCGTCAAACCGGCTCAGGCTCATCCCCCCGAATGCCCGGGAAAAGAGCGCCTGCTTCGCTTCGCTGTTGCTTATCCGCCCGAGTTTCCACGCCGCGATCTTCGGCAGCGACTTCAACACCGCCGACAGAAAGCCGCCCGTGCCCCGCGCATAGCGGATGAACTCCCCGAGGGAGTCGCGGCTTGTGAGAGTGCCGTCGAAGTCGAACACCGCCAGCCTCCTCTGAGGTGATTCTTTATCTCTGTTTTTATCGTTGCTGTTCTCCATATTATCTTTTTAACAACTCTTGCCGCCCGATTATTTCATTATCTCCCATCAATTGAACCTTTTTAATGTTTCAAGCCTTTTCTATTTACATACATTTACAACACACATACTATGAAAAAAATAACACTACTGCTTCTCTGTTTCCTATCTTCGCTCGTCGCCCTTGCGCAGAGCAACGGAGATTTTTATGTCGACATGCTCCGGAACAATGTCAAATACGACATGGACTGGGATGCATCAAAAGGTTGCTACACCGTGAAAGTTTCCCAACTTGAGGGGGATTTCAAGATCTATTCCAAGGATTATGTCCCGGGCCAGAACAATCAGGACCATCTGATCTATGGTTCGGCCGACGGCTTCAACGGAGTCTATGTCGGATATGACAAGAATCTTTCCAACCCCGGCAACAACCTCTGCATCGAAGGGGGCGGAATCCTTTACAACGCCGTTCTGGAATTCTATCCCGGAAATCCGGCAAGCCTCAAAATCACCGAAGGCACGAAGGAACCGCCGGCTGCCACCGATCCCACCGTTTCTGTCAAGATCACAAGCGCCACTGGCGACGCCCCGACCGTCGGAACCATCAACTATGACATAAGCATGGCGAATATCGACTCTCCCGCAACCCTCATCTACGGCATATACGCTGTCTATGATTCGCAGAGCAAAAAGAACAACGTGGTCAACGTCACGACCGGTCAGCTCACAGGCAACACCCTCAAGCTCACCGACCTCGAGCCCGCCACCACAACTCCCGTCACCCTCTATGTCGTGACCCTTTACGACAACCAGACCCTTTCCAACAACACGGAAGGTTCAATCAAGACTCCGGCAATACCGATCCTGATCGGCCAGCTTGCCGAAGGATTATGGAAGCCGAACATCGGTGTGGAATATTCGTCGGTTTCCGACGACGGCATGGTCTATACATATTATCCGACATTCGTGGAGAATGGCGAATTCAGTTTCGTCTCCAAACTCGGCAATAACGACAGCGACTGGACCACTGTCAACAGCGCCGACCGCTATGCCCCCGGCAGCCAGAGGAAACCGGCTCCCGATTCCGAATGGACAGATTACAATACTTACAGCGGAAGCACCACGAACTCATGGGTGCCCGAGAATTTCAATTCCGCATTCCGTTATCAGGTAGACTTCGACTTCGCCACGAAGCAGATCAAGGTGACCGGATTCAACCTCACGGGAGTTGAAGATATTGAAGACTCGGCAATGCCGGCCTCAGTCGACGTCTATTCTGCAGCCGGAACGCTCATGCGCAGCAACGCTCCGCGCGAATCCGCCCTGCAGGATCTTCCGGCCGGACTCTATATCGCCGGCGGAAAGAAATTTATCGTGAAATAACAGCCGGATCTATTCCGTAAAGAACATCAGGCGGCCGTTCCCTTTCGGGGAAGCGGCCGCCGTCGTTTCTGTATGATTTACAATGATGATAGAATCTGTCAGCGGCAGTAGATGATGATGATGAATGTGGCGAACCATAGAATGCAGCAGACCTGCGTGAACCGGTCTTTGTAGACAAGAGCCGTGGGCGAGCCGGAATCCTCCCTGACGTAGGCGATCTGAAGATAGCGGATCACAGCCCCGATCACGAAAATGCTCGTGAGATAGACATATCCGGAGTCGAATCTCTCCTCCACTTCCGGAGTCAGAGTATAGCAGATATATGTGATCACTACGGTCGCAGCCAGCAGCGAAAGCACCTGGTTGATGAAGGTGATGTTATATCCGGCCACCGATTTCCGCGTCTTGTCGCCGCGTTCCATGCGGAGCACCTCGTCGCGGCGTTTGCCGAAGGCGATCAGGAGCGTGAGCAGAAACACCATCATCACCAGCCAGGGCGACACCCAGATCGAGCAGACCAGACCGCCGCAGACCACGCGGAGCACGAACCCGGCCGCCACGATCGCCACATCGAGTATCGGGATGTTCTTAAGCTTCAGTGTGTAGGCCACATTGAGCAGATAATAGGCCGCTACCACGGCGGCAGTCCATGGGGTGTCGCCGAAAAAGCAGACGATCAGCAGGAAAGCTCCAGCAAGGAGCAGCACGCTCGCCGCCACGGCCAGCGGCAGACCGACCTTTCCCGACGCTATCGGACGTCGGCACTTCACCGGATGGGCCCGGTCGGAATCTCGGTCGGCTATATCGTTGAGGATATAGATAGAGCTCGCCGTCAGCGAAAACACTATAAAAGCCTCAAAGGCGCGAAGCAACGCATCGCCGTCGAGCAGATTGCCGCTGAACACCACCGGCAGGAAGCAGAACAGATTCTTCACCCACTGGTCGACCCTCAACAAACGCATCAATATCTTCATCTTCTCTATGATATCTTCAATTCATCTCTGAATTCATTCGGGAAATCAATCGCTAATTTAGCGAATAATCGTCAAACGGCAATCACGCCCCGAGATATTTTTGTCAATCGGGCAAACGGTTCCGGCGCGGCGGCATGATGCAGGTCCACAAGATTCCCACGTCGACCGCCTGATTTATCAAGCGGTTCTGAGCTTGCACTCTCCGTTGTTTTGATTGATGTGGGAATATAGACACGAATTTATCCATTTAAAATGGATAAATATATTCATTTTAAATGGATAAATTTGCCACAATGAATTGTATTTACTATATTTGCCTCATTGGAAAAACCGGGGCGGCGTGACCCCCGAGGCCGAGGCCGCTTGACCACGG
>CAJMNI010000026.1 GCA_905214735.1 uncultured bacterium
CAGCCGATGTTGCTTTAAGTTGCACTTGCAAGGTGTCGTTGAATTAATGCTTACGTTTATCGAATATTATCTTCATTTATCAAAATTGTCGGAATAGATTTTTGCTACAAAACTAATAAAGATTTTCAATCCTCAAAATTTGTGGATATTTTTTCGGCAGGTTTTTTCGGCGGTTGCCACGGTCGGGGCGGAATCGAAGCGGGGTGTATCGCCGTGCGATACACCCCGCTTTATTTAGGTTGGTTGTTGGTTCAGGTTATTTCACGAGGATCTTCTCGCTCTTGTTGCCCGTCACCTTGATGTAGAGGCCGTGCTGCGGTTCAGCGACGCGGACGCCCTGGAGGTTGTAGTAGACGGGAGCTACAGCTTCGCCTTCCTCGTTGATCTCGCCATCCTCAACCTCGATATCCTCAACACCGGTAGCGATACCAATCACAAGCTCTTTGTGACGACCGTTAAGTACCCAGTCAGCATTGCGGTCGCTGCGGTCTACAGTCAGATCTGCAGTTGCAGGGTTGAGCTGAACGCCGGTTCTTGTCTTCTTCATTCCGTTAGCGGCAGAAGGACGCTGTCCGTAAGTAATCTTCCACTGGATGCATTTCGATGCGTGGCTGGCGGGAACTTCGTGGAATTTGCCATCATCCTTTTTGGTAGGATAGAAACCTGTCTTCTGAGCAACGATATCTAAAAGATTATCAGATACAGAACCTGCCCACCAGGAAGTCGATGTAGGATGATATCCGAAGTCACCATACTGGAGGTCAACCCAACCGAATTCATTATTGGGGTCATCCTTCACAGCCATCTGACTTCCGTCGGCAGCAAAGATCTGGAGGTTTTCAGGGTCACCATCTGCGGGAAGGCCGTAGATGCGGTATGCTACTTCAGCCACCTCGACTTCTGTTGTATGAGTTGCGAACACTCTTACACCGTCGATGAAGTAAAGGTTATTGAGGAAGATAGATGTGAATGCTTTTGCACCCTCATCCTGAGCGCCGTCAATGCTGACAACGAACTTCTGGCCGGAAGGACCTTCGAGGCCGTTAGGAATCTTGATCTTCCAGTAATTGGTAAACTTAAGACCGTTAGGAAGCTCATCGCCTTCGCTACCGTCAGAGAGCACAACATGCTCCATCTTGTTATCAGTATCCGATTCTAATGTGCCATCAGACTTAACAACCCTTACAGATGAGAAATCGAGGGTGTAGTTATCGTTGTTCATAGACTCCTTGATCACATTGACCTTTCTGTCACCATTTACAGCACGGTCATCGGTTGTAGACAGATAGATATAGAAATCTTCAGGATTCTTCGGATCCTCCGGTTTAACCTCATAAGTCATGAAGATTTTCTGATCAGTAGGATTGAAATAAATCTTCACATTCTTATACAGGTTGTGGTCGAGGTGGAAGTTGGAACGGTTGCCTTTTACAGCCTGACTAACGCTATTCAGGTCAGCGACTGCTGCATCTACACTCTGATAAGCTTTGAGAGTTTCCGCCTTATAACTATCTGTAGCCGTCTCTCTGTCATACTGGTTTGCCCACTGAGCGAATGAACCTTTCCAGTTGATGACATCGCGGCCGTCATTCTTGTTCTCTTCTTTCTCTGCAGCCTTGAAGCAGCCATTGTCCTGAATGATCGTGAACTGACCCCAAAGTCTACCATTAGTTGCTGTATTCGCAAGGTCAAGAACATACCAGTTGTCACTTCCATTGATTGTCGTCGGGATAAACTGATAATCTGCACGCACGCCATTCTCAGCTTTAGAGTAGCCGTAGCCATACTCTTTGACGTTGGTATAAGTGCCGTCGTTCATCCAGTTGTTGACGTCGCCAAGGAAATAGTATTGATTGTCGGGCTGAACGGGTTCGGTGTAGTTTGAACGGAGAACAGTCACTTTCATCGTAGAGAAGTCAATTTCAATCGTCAGATCGCATTCAGAATTGCCGTAGTAATACTTGAAATCGTATTTACCATCACCGTCCTGAATCTTGAAATCCAACTTTCTGCCATCACCATCTGTATAATGGTCATCGTCCTGGACGGAAGTTGACTGATAGCAAGTAAATCCGCTGTTGAAATGAAAGAAATAGTCTTTGCTTTGCTGAACTCCTTTTAATGTACATGTAAACTTGGAGCCATCCTTAGTCATGCCAACTGTCTGCCAGTTGTTGTCATATTTGTATTTGAGATCTAGATTGTCGGGCTCGGCAATCTGACCGCCAGCTATAGTCATCTTGGCTGCAGTTGCGCTTGTGAATGTTACAGTAATGGTATAATTACCTGCTGCAAGATTCATTCCTTTACCGTCGCTTGAAGTAATATCATATGTATTACCTGCGATAACTGTTTGGCCTCCGGATGCGTAACCATATTCACACGCATTTTCATTAGATGCGGATTTTGTTGTGAAACCAAAGTATCCGCCGCCGGTAATGTCAAGAGTATATGAATAATAGCCATTGACCACACTGCGGTTCATCTTGAAATGTGTATTATTATTCCATGCTGAGTTTCCATTTACATTACCAAGTATGTAAAGTTCGGAAGGTCCAACAGCATATGTGCCTTCATCTTTGAAATTCCACTTATTGTTGTCACTTCCTGATGTTACCTTATCAGTTAACTTATATAAGTGCCCGTTCTGAATCTTTGCTGCCCCATTAACGGTCTGATTCGAGCCATCCCAATTTCCATTTTTGAAAAGGTAATTGGACTCCTCAAAATCTGAGGTAAACTTCCATACATAATTTGTTCCCTGGACCTTCTCGCCCGGAAGTGTTTTATCTCCCGAACCCCACCAATAATAGAACTCAGCCTTAGACCAAGTGGAGCCGGCTGCTTCAGTGTCAAGATAGAAAGTCACAGCATTCGCAGAGAGCGCCGGCACGAGGGCGGCGAGTGCGAAGGCAGCGAAACCGGCTACCTTTTTGAATAGTTTTTTCATGTTGTTTTTTTAGTTATAAGTTATTGTGTTTTAAAGTTTTTCTTCTGTTGGCACAGGAGTTTTTCTCCTTTGAAGGATAACGGTAGGCTAACGGCGATGGCTCGCAAACCATTCGCAAGGCTAATTGTCGGGGCAAGCCGTTGTCTCATTCTCCCCTCGGTCCGCCTGCTCTATGATGCTTTAGCTAAGTTGAAGTTGTCCTTGTTGTGTTGAGTTTGTTACAGGTAAAGTGCCAAAAGCATAGAGTAAGCACCACTTACGGGAAAATCTTTGCAAATATAGCGCGAATTTTACTTACTTGCAACAATTTTTGCAAATTTTTTGCAATATCGCGCAAATCCCGCCCTTTATTATATATAAGGAGTGGCGCTGACAAGCATGCCCGGGGCAAGAATCTCGCGCAGGCTATATGGCCGGCCTGGTCAGGGTCTCGCGCAAAAGCGCAAAGGCGCAAAGATTTAGCTTCGCGTTGTGAGATTGTCTCAGGCCGGCTTTGCGCCTTTGCGTTCTTTGCGAGAGAACAATCATGGCTGGCGTTGATATCTCGCGCGGGCTATATGGCCGGCCTGATCAAGGGCTCGCGCAAAGGCGCAAAGACGCAAAGATTTAGCTTCGCTTCGCTCGCTTGAGAGGCTACTCAGGCCGGCTTTGCGGCTTTGCGTTCTTTGCGAGAGATAAATCATTGGGCTGGCTCTAAAGGCCCTAAAGGCCCTATACTCGCGCCAAACCCAGTTGCGCATTTCGAAAAGTTTTTGTAATTTTGCAGTCGAAATGGAACCGTTGAAACATGAATGCGGCGTCGCCATGGTGAGGCTGCTTAAACCCCTTGATTATTACCGCGATAAGTACGGATCCCGCCTCTACGGTCTCAACAAGCTCTATCTCATGATGGAGAAGCAACACAACAGAGGCCAGGAGGGCGCGGGGCTCGCTTGCGTGAAAATGAACGCCGCCCCCGGCGAGGAATTTTTCTTCCGCGAACGCGCCGAAGGCGCCAACGCCATCAAGGAAATATTCGCCACCGTCCACCAACGAATTCACGACTTTTCCCCGCATATCAACGACGCCGACGACCAGTCAAGCCGTTTCTGCCCCTTTGTCGGAGAGATTTATATGGGTCATCTCCGCTATTCCACAACGGGCCGAAGCGGCATTTCTTTTGTCCACCCCTTCATGCGCCGAAGCAACTGGCGGGCGAAAAACCTCTGCATCTGCGCCAACTTCAACATGACCAACGTGGAGGAGATCTTCCGCACAATCGCCGTCAAAGGGCAGCACCCCCGCATGATCTCCGACACCTACATCCTCCTCGAGCAACTCGGCCACCGGCTCGACCGCGAGAGCGAGCGCTGCTTCAAGCAGGCCCTCGACCTCGGCCTCGCCGACACCGACATCACCGAATATATCGAGCGCAACATCGACGTGGCCCGCATCCTCGAGCAGAGCGCCGGCGTCTGGGACGGCGGCTACGTGCTCTGCGGAGTCACCGGCTCGGGCGAACTCTTCACCATGCGCGACCCCTGGGGCATCCGCCCCGCCTTCTGGTATAAGGACGACGAAGTGCTCGCAGTGGCCTCTGAGCGCCCCGTGCTCCAGACCACCTTCAACCTCCCGACCGAAGCCGTCGGCGAGATCAAGCCCGGGGAAGCCCTGCTGATGAACCGCGCCGGCGAGCTCTCCTTCCGGCAGATCCTCCCCGCCGGCCGACAGGCCGCCTGCTCCTTCGAGCGCGTCTACTTCAGCCGCGGCTCCGACCGCGACATCTACCGCGAACGCAAGCAGATGGGCATCAACCTCGTCGGGCCGATCCTCCGCGCACTCGACGGCGACACCGACAACGCCGTGTTCAGCTACATTCCCAACACGGCCGAAGCCGCCTTCTACGGTATGGTGCAGGGGCTCAACGAGCACCTCAACGCCGAGAAGGCCGCGCTGATCACCGGTGCCAACGGCTCGCTCTCCGAGGAGCAGCTCCGCCGCATCCTCGCCCGCCGCATCCGCACCGAGAAGGTGGCCTGGAAAGACATCAAGCTGCGCACCTTCATCTCCGAAGGGGCGGAGCGCAACGACCTTGCCGCCCACGTCTACGACATCACCTACGGCTCGCTCGAGCCGGGACGCGACTCCTTAGTGGTGATCGACGACTCGATCGTGCGCGGCACCACCCTGCGCGAAAGCATCATCCGCATCCTCGACCGCCTCGGCCCGAAGCGGATCGTGGTGGTGAGCTCGAGTCCGCAGGTGAGATACCCCGACTACTACGGCATCGACATGGCCCGCATGGAGGAGTTCATCGCCTTCCAGGCGGCCGTGAAGCTCACGGAGCGCCGCGGCAACGCCGCGCTCCTCGACGACGTCTACCGCCGCTGCAAGGAGCAGGAATCTCTCCCCGCCTCCGAGATAAAGAACCTCGTCAGAGAGATCTATGACCAGTTCACCGACGAAGAGATCTCGGCGATGATCGCCGAGATGCTCCAACCGGCCGAAGTGAAGGCCGAGGTGAGAATCGTCTACCAGAGCCTTGAGGGCCACCGGGCCTCCTGCCCCGGCCACCACGGCGACTGGTATTTCTCCGGCGACTACCCGACGCCCGGCGGCCTGCGCCGCCTCAACCGAGCCTATATCGACTACTACGAAGGCCGCGGCCAAAAGCTATAAGTCTTATAAGTCTTATAAATCTTATAAATAAATTGATAACTCCGATAAAAAAGATATGAAAGCCACATTGATTCTCGACGACGGGAGCCGTTTCGAAGGGGAATCCTTCGGTTATGAGGGAAACACTGCCGGTGAGGTAGTGTTCAACACCGCGATGACCGGCTATCCCGAGAGCCTCACCGACCCCAGCTACGCCGGCCAGCTGATGGTGCTGACCTATCCGTTGGTGGGCAACTACGGCGTGCCGTCGGCCGACGCCGCCGAAGGCGGCATCCCGCTCTTCATGGAGAGCGACCGCATCTATCCGCAGGCCCTGATCGTGAGCGACTACAGCGAGGAGTTCTCCCACTGGAACGCCAAGGAGTCGCTTTCCGACTGGCTGAAACGTGAAAAAATCCCCGCGATCACCGGCATCGACACCCGCCGACTCACGAAGATCCTCCGCGAGCACGGCGTGATGATGGGGCGCATCGAGGTCGAGGGCGTGGAGGAGGCCACTCAGTCGGTCCCCTACGACGCCGTCAACTATGTGGCGAAGGTGAGCTGCCAACGCCCCATCCGCTATAACGCCGGCGAAGGGCGCAAACGGGTGGTGCTCGTGGACTGCGGCGCCAAGAACAATATCATCCGCTGCCTCACGCGCCGCGGCGTGGAGGTGGTGCGCGTCCCCTGGGACTACGACTTCAACGACCTCCCCTTCGACGGCCTCTTCCTCTCCAACGGCCCGGGCAACCCCGACACCTGCTCCGACACCGTCGACAACATCCGCAAGTTCATCTCCGACCCCGACGAGGTCCGTCCGCTGATGGGCATCTGCATGGGCAACCAGCTGCTGGCCAAGGCCGCCGGCGCAACCGTCTATAAGCTCAAATACGGCCACCGCTCCCACAACCAGCCGGTGCGCATGGCCGGCACCGACCGCTGCTTCATCACCAGCCAGAACCATGGCTTCGCCGTCGACACCACGACCCTCTCCCCCGACTGGGAGGCCTATTTCACCAACATGAACGACGGCAGCAACGAGGGCATCCGCCACAAGTCGAAGCCCTGGTTCTCCTCGCAGTTCCATCCCGAAGCCTCCGGAGGCCCCGTAGACACCGAATTCCTCTTCGACGACTTCATCAGCAAACTCTGATAAGTCAGAAGGCAGAGTTATAAGTTATTAGGTTTACTAAAACTCCGATAACTCCGATAACTCTGATAATTCCGATAACTCTGAGATTCCGATAATTCCGATAATTCCGATATAAATGAAAGAGATAAAGAAAGTGCTCGTGCTCGGTTCGGGAGCACTGAAGATCGGCGAGGCCGGCGAATTCGACTATTCCGGTTCGCAGGCCCTCAAGGCCCTTCGCGAAGAGGGGATCGAGACCGTGCTGATCAATCCCAACATCGCCACTGTCCAGACCAGCGAGGGAGTGGCCGACCATATCTATTTTCTACCCGTCACCCCCTTCTTCGTGGAGCGGGTGATCGAACGCGAGCGCCCCGACGGCATCATGCTCGCCTTCGGCGGCCAGACCGCCCTCAACTGCGGCGTGGAGCTCTTCCACAGCGGCGTGCTCGAGAAATATGGCGTCAGGGTGCTCGGCACTCCGGTGCAGTCGATCATCGACACCGAAGACCGCGAGATCTTCGTGGAGAAGCTCTCGGAGATCGACGTGAAGACGATCGACTCCGAAGCCTGCGAGAACCGCGAGCAGGCGCTCGCCGCCGCCGAACGCCTCGGCTACCCGGTGATCCTCCGCGCCGCCTACGCCCTCGGCGGACTCGGCTCCGGATTCTGCGACAACCCCGAAGAGCTCTCCCGCCTCGCCGAGAAGGCCTTCTCATTCTCCCCGCAGGTGCTCGTGGAAAAGAGCCTCAAGGGCTGGAAAGAGGTGGAATATGAGGTGGTGCGCGACCGCTTCGACAACTGCATCACCGTCTGCAACATGGAGAATTTCGACCCGCTCGGCATCCACACCGGCGAGAGCATCGTGATCGCCCCCTCGCAGACCCTCACCAATTCGGAATATCACAAGCTGCGCGAGCTCTCCATCCGCATCGCCCGCCATATCGGAATCATAGGCGAATGCAACGTGCAGTTCGCCCTCTGCCCCGACTCGGAAGACTACCGCGTGATCGAGGTCAACGCCCGCCTGAGCCGTTCGTCGGCCCTCGCCTCGAAGGCCACGGGCTATCCCCTCGCCTTCGTCGCCGCCAAACTCGGCCTCGGCTACGGCCTCTTCGACCTCAAGAACTCGGTGACCAAATCGACGTCGGCCTTCTTCGAGCCGGCCCTCGACTATGTGGTCTGCAAGATCCCGCGCTGGGACCTCGGAAAGTTCCGCGGAGTGAGCCGCGAGCTTGAGTCGTCGATGAAGTCTGTCGGCGAAGTGATGGCCATCGGCCGCACTTTCGAGGAGGCCATCCAGAAGGGCCTCCGCATGATCGGCCAGGGAATGCACGGCTTCGTCGACAACAAGGAGCTTGAGATCGCCGACGTCGACGGCGCCCTCCACGCCCCCACCGACAAGCGTATCTTCGTCATAGAGAAAGCCTTCGACAAGGGCTACACCATCGACCAGATCCACGAGCTCACCAAGATCGACCGCTGGTTTCTGCAGAAACTGAAGAAGATCCACAATATCGACCTGGAGCTGAAGAGGGTCGGCTCGCTCGAAAAGCTCGACGACGACCTGCTGCGCCGCGCCAAACGGGCAGGCTTCTCCGACTTCCAGATCGCCCGCGCCCTCGGCATGGAGAAGAGCGGCGACATCCAGGACTGCCTTCTCGCTGTGCGCGAGGAGAGAAAGCGCCGGGGAATACTCCCGGTGGTGAAGCAGATCGACACCCTCGCCGCCGAATATCCGGCGCAGACCAACTATCTTTACCTCACATATTCCGGCACCGAACACGACATCGACTATGAGCGCGACGGCCGTTCGGTGGTGGTGCTCGGTTCGGGCGCCTACCGCATCGGTTCGTCGGTGGAGTTCGACTGGTGTGGCGTCCAGGCCCTCGAGACCATCCGGGGTGTCGGCTACCGCTCGGTGATGGTGAACTACAACCCGGAGACCGTTTCCACCGACTATGACATCTGCGACCGCCTCTATTTCGACGAGCTCAGCTTCGAGCGCGTGCTCGACATCCTCGACCTCGAGACGCCCCACGGAGTCGTGGTCTCCACAGGCGGCCAGATCCCCAACAACCTCGCCATGCGCCTCGACGAACAGGGAGTGCCTCTGCTCGGTACCTCCGCCAAGAGCATAGACAACGCCGAAGACCGCGAGAAATTCTCCGCCATGCTCGGCCGCATCGGCGTCGACCAGCCGGAATGGAGCGCCCTGACCTCGATGGAGGATATCAACGAGTTTGTCGACAAGGTCGGCTTCCCGGTGCTCGTCCGCCCCAGCTACGTCCTCTCCGGCGCAGCGATGAACGTCTGCTCCAACCGCGAGGAGCTCGAGCATTTCCTCACCCTCGCCGCCAACGTCTCGAAACGCCACCCGGTGGTGGTGAGCCGTTTCCTCGAGCATGCCAAGGAGGTGGAGATGGATGCGGTGGCACGCAACGGCGAGATCATCGCCTACGCGATCTCGGAGCATATCGAGTTTGCCGGCGTGCACTCCGGCGACGCCACCATCCAGTTCCCGCCCCAGAAGCTTTATGTCGAGACCGCCCGCCGAATCAAGAAGATATCGAAGCAGATCGCCAAGGAGCTCAACATCTCCGGGCCGTTCAATATCCAGTATCTCGCCCGCGATAACGAAATCAAGGTGATCGAGTGCAACCTCCGCGCCTCGCGAAGCTTCCCCTTCGTGAGCAAGGTGCTCAAGATCAACTTCATCAATCTGGCCACGCGGATCATGCTCGGATTGCCGGTGCAGAAACCCGACAAGAGCGTGTTCGACCTCGACTATGTCGGCGTGAAGGCGAGCCAGTTCTCCTTCAACCGCCTGCAGAAGGCCGACCCGAAGCTCGGCGTCGACATGGTCTCCACCGGCGAAGTCGGCTGCCTCGGCGAGGACGCCCGCGCCGCCCTTCTGACCTCGATGCTCTCCGTCGGCCACCGCATCCCGAAGAAGAACATCCTCCTCTCCACCGGCAACGGCAAGCAGAAAGGCGACCTGCTCCAGGCCGCCCAGCTCCTCCGCCGCAAGGGCTACAACATCTTCGCCACCGAGGGAACCAGCCGCCATCTCACCGAGAACGGCATCGAGAACACCCGCGTCTACTGGCCCGACGAGGAGGGTGAGCCCCAGGCCCTCGACATGCTCCACCGCCACGAGATCGACCTCGTGGTCAACATCCCGCGCAATTACTCCGCCAAGGAGGTGACCAACGGCTACCGCGTGCGCCGCTCGGCCATCGACCTCAACATACCGCTCATCACCAACGCCCGCCTCGCCTCGGCCTATATCCGCGCCTTCTGCAACATGAAGCCCGAAGAGCTCGAGATCAAGTCCTGGCAAGAGTTTTGAGTAGTGTTTAGGGTTTAGTGTTTAGGGAGCTGCGATAATTCAAAATTCGAAATTCAACATTCAAAATTAGAAAAATGGTCTCTTACGGATTTTCTCCGATATTGATTAAAGGGGGCGTGCTCTGCGACGGCAAGAGCTGCCGGCGGGCCGACGTGCTGGTCAGCTACGGGCGCGTCTTCGCCGTGGCCGACTCGATCGAGCCCTGCGAGGGCTGGAGTGTGATCGACGCCTCGGGGAAGCATGTCTTCCCGGGACTGGTCGACGTGCACGTGCATCTGCGCGAGCCGGGTTTCTCTTATAAGGAGACGATCAAGGAGGGAACCCGCGCGGCGGCCCGCGGCGGCTTCACCACCGTCTGCACGATGCCCAACCTCAAGCCGGCCCCCGACTCGATAGCCACGCTCGCCGAGCAGCTCGACATCATCGGGCGCGACGCATGCGTGGAGGTCCTCCCCTACGCCACCATCACCCGAGGCCGCCTCGGCGCCGAACCGGTTGACTACGCCGCCCTCGCCCCGCTCGTGGCCGGATTCTCCGACGACGGCAGCGGCGTGCAGAACGCCGCCGCTATGCGCCGCGCAATGGCCGGCATAACACCCACCGGCAAACCACTCGCCGCCCACTGCGAGGTCAACGACCTGCTCCGCGGCGGTTATATTCACGACGGCCAATACTGCCGCGAGCATAACCACCGCGGCATCTGCTCGGAGTCGGAATGGCGCGAGGTGGAACGCGACATCCGTCTGGCACGCCAGACCGGCTGCCGCCTCCATATCTGCCACGTCTCGACGGTGGAAAGCCTCGCACTCGTGCGCCAGGCCAAGCAGGAAGCCCTCCCGGTGACCTGCGAGACGGCCGCCCACTATCTCGTCTTCTGCGACGAAGACCTCCGCGAGGAGGGGCGCTTCAAGATGAACCCGCCTCTCCGCTCGCGCCGCGACCGCAACGCACTGCTCGAGGCAGTGGCCGACGGCACGATCGACGTCATCGCCTCCGACCATGCCCCCCACTCCGCCGAGGAGAAGGCACGCGGCCTGGAGAAGAGCGCCATGGGTGTCACAGGCCTCGAGGTCTCGATGCCGGCCGTCTTCACCTATTGCGTGCTCACCGGAGTGATCTCGCTCGAACGGATGGTGAGCCTCATGGCCGTCAACCCGCGCCGGATCTTCGGAATCCGCGGCGGCCTGCGCCCCGGCGACCGCGCCGACATCACCGTGGCCGACCTCTCCGAGGAGTTTACCGTCGATCCCGGGGAGTTCTTCTCCAAGGGGAAGGCAACCCCGTTCGCCGGGATGAACCTCCGCGGCCGCGTGAAGGCCACCCTCGCCGGCGGAAAAATCGTATATCTCGAAAAGTAAGACCTAAGCATTTATGCCCATACAGTCAGAATATAAGATAATCGCCAACGACCGCATCGGCCTCAACACGATGCTCATGCGGCTCGAAGGCCCCACGGACTGCTTCACGGCGCCGGGACAGTTTGTCGACATCGCCATCCCCGGTCTGGAGCTCCGCCGCCCCATCTCGGTGTGCGACTACGGCGACAACCGCCTCACGATCGTCTACGACATAGTGGGGAAAGGGACGGCCGCCATGGCCGCCATGCATGAGGGAGAGACCCTCGACATCCTCGCCGGTCTGGGCCGCGGCTTCGACCCCGACAAGGCCGGAGACCGCCCGCTGCTCGTGGGCGGCGGCGTCGGTTGCCCGCCGATCTATTCCCTCGCCAAGACACTGATCGCCCGGGGAGTCACCCCGCAGGTGGTGGTCGGCTTCAACAGCAAGGAGCGCATCATCATGGCCGACATGTTTGCCGACCTCGGCTGCCCGGTCAGCGTGGCCACGGTCGACGGTTCGGAGGGGGTGCGCGGCTTCGTCACCGACGCGATCGACGCCCTCGGTGGCAGCCACTCCTTTTTCTACGCCTGCGGACCGACCCCTATGCTCCGCGCGCTCTGCTCCCGCCTCGCCATCCCCGGCCAGCTGAGCCTCGAAGCCCGCATGGGCTGCGGTTTCGGAGCCTGCATGTGCTGCTCGCTCGAAACAACCCGAGGCTCTAAAAGAATTTGCAAAGAAGGACCCGTTTTCGACAAGGAGGAACTGATATGGAAATGAACAGCGTCGACCTGACCGCCCGCCTCGGCGACCTCACTCTCAAAAACCCGGTGATCCCCGCCAGCGGCTGCTTCGGCTATGGCTACGAGATGGCCGACTGGTATGACATCAACATCCTCGGCGCCATCTCCTTCAAGGGGACCACGCTTCATCCCCGCTTCGGCAACGAACTGCCGCGCGTGGCGGAATGCACCGCCGGCATCCTCAACTCCGTCGGCCTCCAGAATCCCGGAGTCGACCGCGTGATCTCCGAGGAACTGCCGAAGATGAGAGCCGTCTACCGGGGCCCGATCGTGGCCAACATCAGCGGTTTCTCGGTGGAGGAATACACCGAGACCTGCCGCCGCATCGACCCCGAGGAGCAGGTGGAGATCATCGAGCTCAACGTGAGCTGCCCCAATGTGCATGGCGGCGGCATGAGCTTCGGCACCGACCCGAAATGCGTCGCCTCGGTGGTGAAGGCGGTGAAAGGGGTCACCACCAAACCCCTCTACGTGAAACTCACCCCCAACGTCACCGACATCGTGGCGATAGCCCGCGCCTGCGAGGAGGCCGGGGCCGACGGCCTCTGCCTGATCAACACCCTGCTCGGCATGCGCATCGACATGAAGAGCCGCCGCCCTGTGCTCGCCAACACGATGGGGGGATACTCCGGCGCCGCGGTCTTCCCCGTGGCCCTCAGGATGGTGTGGCAGGTGAGCCATGCGGTCGGCATTCCGGTGATCGGCTGCGGAGGCGTCACCACTGCCGACGACGTGCTCGAAATGATGGCCGCCGGTGCCTCGGCCGTGGAGGTCGGCACCGCCAACCTCATCCGCCCCTGCGCCTGCAAGGAGATCATCGAAGCCCTCCCGGCGGCAATGCGCCGGCTCGGGCTGAGCAGCCTTAGCTTTTAGGCTAATATAACTCTTATAAATCTTATAAATCTTATGAGTCTTATAAGTCTTATGAATCTTATAATTCTGATAATTCCGATAATTCCGATATGAATAAAGATGTGATAGTTGCCTGCGACTTCGGCACTCCCGAAGCTGCGCTCGCATTCCTCGACAAGTTTACCGATGAAAAGCCCTTCGTGAAGATCGGCATGGAACTCTTCTATGCCGGAGGTCCGGAGATCGTGAAGGAGATTCGCCGCCGCGGCCACAAGATCTTCCTCGACCTCAAGCTCCACGACATTCCCAACACCGTTCGCAAGGCGATGAAGGTGCTCTCCGCCCTCGACGTCGACATGGTCAACGTTCACGCCGGCGGTGGCGTGGAGATGATGCGCGCCGCCCTCGAAGGGCTCAAGGAGGGACGCGCCGACGGCACCCGTCCGCTCATCATCGCCGTGACCCAGCTCACCTCCACCTCGCAGCAGACCCTCAACGAGCAGCTCCTCATCGAGGGTAACATCAACGACGTCATCGCGAAGTATGCGCAGAACGCCCGCGAGGCCGGTCTCGACGGAGTGGTATGCTCCCCGCTCGAGGCCTCGCTCGTGAAAGATGCCTGCGGCAAGGAATTCCTCGCCGTCACCCCCGGCATCCGCTATCCCGACGCCGCCAAAGACGACCAGAGCCGCATCACGACCCCGGCCCGCGCCCGCGAGATCGGCAGCGACTTCATCGTGGTGGGCCGCCCGATAACCGCCGCCCCCGACCCGGTGGCCGCTTACCGCCGCGTCTGCAAAGACTTCCTCGGAGCCTGATTACCGTGCCGGCATCCCGCGGGTGCCGGGTGAAAAAATTGAAAACCAAAGCCCCGGCGCGGCCGGGAAAACCTAAAAATCATGAATAAGGAAAAAGAGATTGCCAAGGCGCTGCTCTCGATCAAGGCAGTGTTTCTGAGCCCTGAAAAGCCCTTCACCTGGGCAAGCGGCATCAAAAGCCCGATCTATTGCGACAACCGGTTGATCCTCACCGCCCCCGAAGTGCGCAACCTCGTGGAGCAGACCATCGCCGAGACTGTAAAAGAGAAATTCCCCGAGGCCGAAGTGCTGATGGGCACATCGACCGCCGGCATCGCCCATGCCGCCATCGCCGCCCACCTGCTCGGCATGCCGATGGGCTATGTGCGCGGTTCGGCAAAAGACCACGGCCGCAACAACCGCATCGAAGGCCGCCTCGAGAAGGGTGAGAAAGTGGTGGTGATCGAAGACCTCATCTCAACCGGCGGAAGCTGCATCGACGTGGTGGAAGCCCTCCGCGAAGCCGGCGCCGACGTGCTCGGCGTGGTGAGCATCTTCACCTACGGCATGAAGAAGGGTCTCGACCGTCTCGCCGCCGCCAACGTCACCAACTATTCCCTCTCCAACTTCGACACCCTCGTGGAGGTTGCCGCCGAAGAGAACTATATCCGTCCCGAAGACCGCGACCGTCTCAAGCTCTTCATGGCCAACCCCTCCGACGAAGGATGGATGAAAAAATAACCGAAGTTAACACGATATCAAGATGCGCAACGTAATCGATCCGACCGACCTGAGCAAACAGGAAGTCGACGGCATACTCGACCTCGCCCTCGACATCATCGCCAACCGCGACAAATATTCAGAGGCCTGCAAAGGGAAAAAACTCGCCACCCTCTTCTACGAACCCTCCACACGCACCCGCCTCAGCTTCACCTCCGCCATGATGGAGCTCGGCGGCAACGTGATCGGTTTTTCCGACGCCGCCTCGTCGTCGGTGAGCAAGGGTGAGACAGTGGCCGACACCACGCGGGTGATCAACTGTTTCGCCGACATCATCGCCATGCGCCATCCCATCGAGGGGGCTCCCCTCGTGTCGGCGCTCAATTCCTCCACACCGGTGATCAACGCCGGCGACGGCTCCCACGCCCACCCCACGCAGACCCTCACCGACCTGCTCACCATCCGCCGCGAGATCGGCCATCTCGACGACCTCACGATCGGATTCTGCGGCGACCTCAAGTTCGGCCGCACTGTCCATTCACTCATCAAGGCTCTTTCGCGCTATAAGAACGTGAAGGTCTACCTCATCGCCCCCGAGCAGTTGCGCCTCCCCTCCTACATGAAGGCCGACGTCTGCGACAAATATGGCGTGGCCTATGAGGAGGTCAGCTCCATGGAGGAGGTGATCGACAAGCTCGACGTGCTCTATATGACTCGCGTGCAGAAGGAGCGCTTCCTCGACGAGGAGGAGTATGAGCAGGTGAAAGACTGCTTCGTGCTCACCGCCGACAAGCTGAAGAACGCCAAGCCGACGATGCGCGTGCTCCATCCGCTGCCGCGCGTCAACGAGATAGCCGTCGACGTCGACGCCGACCCGAGGGCAGCATATTTCCGCCAGGTGCAGAACGGCAAGTTCGTGCGTATGGCGCTGATGCTCACCCTGCTGCGCTGGGCCGAGATAGAGAAGGGAGAGAACCGTCTCAAAGCCGTCGACATGGTGCCGCCCGAGGAGCTTCGCGGCCGCAAGCTGATTCCCGAAGGGACAGTGAGCGGAAAATACCGCTGTCCCAACCCGAAGTGCATCTGCAACACCGAGAAGGTCGGGACCCTCTTCCGCCCGGCGGCCGAAGGCTACCGCTGCCTATACTGCGAATCCCGCCCCGAATCCTAACCCCGACGGGGTTCCACTCCCGGGGATTTCCATTTAAAAAAAAGTTATATAACTTAATTACGGAAAATTTGCGGGAATGAGGGAAAAGTTGTAATTTTGCGCATGAAAATGAAAGCAGTAATGCCAGCCAATGTAGAATTTTTCCGTCATAGGTGTGACTAATACAGCGCGCCCGGCTTCGTGAGGCCGGGCGCGCGCGCTTTTTTGGCTTAACTACTGTAACTTAGCCTTTCGATTAAGCTTAATATTTTAAAACAACATAGACATTATAGAAAAATTATGGCAATGAAAGTTGGAGTGGTGATGGGATCCACCAGCGACCTCAGCGTGATGAAGGGCGCCTTCGACATCCTCGATCAGTTTGGCGTCGAATATGAAAAGAAAGTCTTCTCGGCACACCGCACTCCGGTGGCCCTCGAAGAATGGATCAAGAGCGCCCGCGAACGCGGCATCGTCACCTTTATCGCCGGAGCCGGAGGCGCCGCACACCTCGCCGGTGTAGTCGCCGCACACACCACCGTCCCCGTGATCGGAGTCCCCATCATGTCGAAAGCCCTCCGCGGCCTCGACTCACTGCTCGCCATGGCCCAGATGCCCAGCGGAATCCCCGTGGCCACTGTAGCCATCGACGGCGCCAAAAACGCCGCACTCCTCGCCATCGAAATGATGGCCATCACCGACGACGAGCTCCATCACAAGATGAAAGCTTTCCGCGAGGAGCAGGCCCGCAAGATACTCGAAACAGAAATCTGATCCAAAATCTAACATCCGCATCCCGACGATGAACAAGAACAGAATCTACGTAGAGAAGCGTCCCGATTTCCGCGTGGAAGCCGAAAGCCTCCGCCGCGAACTCAACGCCAACCTCTCGCTCGACATAAAGGAGCTCCGCCTCATCGTGGTCTACGACCTCTTCGGCTTCTCCCCCGAACTCCTCGACCGCACCCGCTTCGGAGTCTTCGGCGAAATCGCCACCGACACCGTGAGCGACGCCATGGACTTCGCAGCCCATCCCCACCTTGCCATCGAGGCTCTTCCCGGCCAGTTCGACCAGCGCGCAGCCTCCGCCAAGGAGTGCGTACGCCTGCTGCAGCCCGACGCCGACGTGGAGATCACCGCCGCCAAACTGATGATCTTCGACGACGGCGTCACCCCCGAGCAGCTCGACAAGATCGCTCATTACTGCATAAACACCGTCGAGTCGCGCCGCAAGAACCTCGACGTGCTCGACCTTCCCGAACGCGCCCACGCCCTCCCCGTGAAGACCCTCTCCGAAATCAGGAGCATCACCGCCGAAGAGGCCCCGGCCTACTGCAAGAAGATGGGCCTGGCCATGAACGGCGACGACCTGATGGAGGTGGTGAAATATTTCAACGCCGAAGACCGCGACCCCAACGAGACCGAGCTCCGCATCCTCGACACATACTGGAGCGACCACTGCCGCCACACCACCTTCACCTCGCGCCTGACCGACATCGAGATCGACGACTCCTTCATCGCCGGCGACATCCGCGAGGCCAACGACCTCTGGAAGGAGATGCGCCATGAACTGGGCCGCGACGAGAAACCCCTCTGCCTCATGGACCTCGCCACAATCGGCGCCCGCTGGCTCCGCAAGCAGGGGATGCTCCACGACCTCGAGGAGAGCGAGGAGAACAACGCCTGCTCAATCTATGTCGACGTCGACGTCGACGGCAAGACCGAGAAATGGCTCCTGCAGTTCAAGAACGAGACCCACAACCATCCGACCGAGATCGAGCCCTTCGGCGGGGCGGCCACCTGTCTGGGAGGCGCCATCCGCGACCCGCTCTCCGGCCGAAGCTACGTCTACCAGGCCATGCGCCTCACCGGCGCCGGCGACATCACCGCGTCGCTCGCCGACACCCTCCCCGGCAAGCTCCCCCAGCGGGTGATCTCCCGCGGAGCCGCCCACGGCTACAGCAGCTACGGCAACCAGATCGGCCTGGCCACAACCCATGTGCATGAGATCTACCACCCCGGCTACGTGGCCAAGCGCCTTGAAGTCGGTGCAGTGGCAGGCGCCGTCCGCGCAGCCGACGTGCGCCGCGAACGCCCCGCTCCCGGCGACGTGGTCCTCATGTTCGGTGGCCGCACCGGCCGCGACGGTATCGGCGGAGCCACCGGTTCGTCGAAAGAGCACACCGAGTCGAGCCTCGAAATGTGCGGCAGCGAGGTGCAGAAGGGTAACGCCCCCGAGGAGAGAAAGCTCTCCCGCCTCTTCCGCCGCCCCGAGGTGACGAAACTGATCAAGAAATCCAACGACTTCGGCGCAGGTGGCGTCAGCGTGGCCATCGGCGAGCTCACCGACGGCCTCGACATCTACCTCGACCGGGTCACGACAAAATATGACGGCCTCAACGCCACCGAGCTCGCCATCTCCGAAAGCCAGGAGAGAATGTCGGTGGTGGTCGAAGCCAAAGACAAAGATGAGTTCATGCGCTATTGCCGCGAGGAGAACATCGAGGTTCGCCACGTGGCCGACGTCACCGACTCCGGCCGCATGCGCCTCTTCTACGGCGACAAGGCAGTGGCCGACCTCAGCCGCGAATTCATCGACTCCGCCGGAGCGCCCCACTTCGCCAAAGCCCGCATCACGGCCGTGGAGAAGGGGAATCCCTTCCACACCGAAGAGAACAACTCCCTCCTCTCGGGACGCCTCCGCGACCACAACATCAACCAGCAGAAGGGTCTGGCCGAGATGTTCGACTCCACCATCGGGGCCTCGACAGTGCTCATGCCCTTCGGCGGCAAGACGGCCATGACAAAGACGCAGGTCAGCGTGCAGACGCTCCCCGTCGGCGCCCACCACACCAACACCGCCTCGATGATGTCGTGGGGATTCGACCCCTACCTGATGAGCTGGAGCCCCTACCACGGCGCAGCCTACTCGGTGGTCGACGCCATCGCCAAGGCAGTGGCCGCAGGCGCCGACTTCCGCCGCATGCGATTCTCATATCAGGAATATTTCGAGAGGATGCACACCCCCGAATCATGGGGCAAACCCTTGGCAGCCCTTCTCGCCACGCTGAAGATGCAGCGCGAGTTCGGCCTCGCCTCGATCGGCGGCAAGGACTCGATGAGCGGAACATTCGACACCCTCAACGTGCCGCCGACGCTCATCGCCTTCGGCTGCGTCCCCGTCGACGCCCGCGAGGTGATTTCCCCCGAATTCAAGGAGGCAGGCCACGACATCTGGTTCGTCCCCTCCGCTCGCAAGGATAACCTCATGCCCGACACCTCCGCGATGATGGAGCGCTTCGACGCCCTCCACCGCGAGATCAAGGCCGGACATGTCGCCGCCGCCTTCGCCCTCGGCATGGGTGGCGTCAACGAAGCCCTCGCCAAGATGACCCTCGGCAACCGCATCGGCGCCAAGGTCAGCATCGAACCCGGCACCGGCTACGACAAGCAGTATGGCGGCTTCATCCTCGAGGCCACCGCACCCGTCGAGATCCCCGGCGCCGTGAAGATCGGCGAGACCGTGGCCGACGAGACCCTCACGGTCAACGGCGAGAGTGTCACCATCGCCCGACTCGCCGAAGAGCTCACCGGCAACTACACCGACATCTATCCGCAGACCGCCCCGGCTCCCGGCGAAGCCCCCGACGCCAACTGCGACCGCAAGCCGAAGCCCTACGCCGGCGAAGCCGTGGAGCATCCCCTCGTATTCCTCCCCGTCTTCCCCGGCACCAACTGCGACTATGACATGAAGGGGGCCTTCGAGGCCGAAGGAGCCGAGACGCGCACCGGAGTGTTCCGCAACCTCACGGCCGACGACATCGCCGCCTCCTGCCGCGAGATGGCCGCCAACATCGACGCCTGCAACATCCTGGCGATCAGCGGCGGTTTCTCCGCAGCCGACGAACCCGACGGCTCGGGCAAGTTCATCGCCGCCGTGCTCCTCAACGCCGAGGTGAAAGCGGCCGTCGAACGCCTGCTCGCCCGCGGAGGTCTCGTGCTCGGTATCTGCAACGGTTTCCAGGCACTCGTGAAGTCGGGCCTCCTCCCCTTCGGAAAGATCGGCGAACTCGCCCCCGACTCCGCAACCCTCTTCCGCAACAACATCAACCGCCATATCTCGCAGATAGCCGAGACCCGCGTCGGAACCACCGCATCCCCCTGGCTTGCAAGCTTCCGTCCCGGAGAGCTCCACGAGATCCCGATGTCGCACGGCGAAGGTAAGTTCACCGCCTCCCCCGAGCTCTGCAAGCAGCTCCTCGACAACGGCCAGATCGCCTTCCAGTATGCCGGTCCCGACGGCCACGCCACAATGGAGTCGCCCTACAACCCCAACGGCTCGAGCTTCGCCATCGAGGGCATCATCTCCCCATGCGGACAGATCCTCGGCAAGATGGGCCACTCCGAACGTTACCGCGACGGCCTGCTCAAGAACGTGCCCGGCAACAAGCGCCAGAACCTCTTCCGCAACGCCGTGAACTATTTCCGCAAGAAAAACTAAGACCTTGTGTCACATAAAAAAAGATCCTTATAAACTATGGCAAAAAGTTATGAGGCCTCAGGCGTCAACCTCGAGGCCGGATATGAAGTAGTGAGCCGCATCAAGAAGCATGTGGCCTCCACGAAACGCCCGGGCTGCATGGGCGGCATCGGCGCTTTCGGCGGCATGTTCGACCTCGGCTCGCTGGGCTACAGGCATCCGATCCTGGTGAGCGGCACCGACGGCGTCGGCACCAAGCTGAAGATCGCCTTCGAACTCGACAAGCACGACACGATCGGCATCGACGCGGTGGCAATGTGTGTCAACGACGTCCTCGCCCAGGGAGCCGCCCCGCTCCTCTTCCTAGACTATGTGGCAGTGGGCCACAACCGTCCGGAAGTGGTGGAGGCCATCGTGGCCGGCGTGGCCGAAGGCTGCCGCCAGGCCGACTGCGCCCTCGTCGGCGGCGAAACGGCCGAAATGCCCGGCATGTATGCCCCTGAAGATTACGACATCGCCGGCTTCACCGTCGGCGCCGTGGAGAAAGACGACCTTATCGACGGCTCGAAAGTGGCCGAAGGCGACGTGCTCGTCGGTATCCCATCGACGGGCGTCCACTCCAACGGTTTCTCGCTCGTGCGCAAGATCGTGAAAGACGCCGGCCTCGACCTCCGCGCCAAATATGAGGAGACCGGCGACCTCACCCTCGGCGAGATGCTCCTCACCCCGACGAAGATTTACGTCCGCCCCGTGCTCGCCCTCATGAAAGAGGTCGACGTCCACGGAGTGGCACACATCACCGGCGGCGGCTTCGACGAGAACATTCCCCGAATCCTCGGCGACGGCCTCGGCGTCGAAGTCAAGGAGGGAAGCTGGGAGATCCTCCCGGTGTTCCGCCTGCTCGAGAAATATGGCCGGGTGCCCCACCGCGAGATGTTCAACATCTTCAACATGGGCATCGGCATGGTGCTCGCAGTCAGCGCCTCCGACGCCGACAAGACGATCGCCGGGCTCGAAAAGCACGGGCTGAAACCTTCGGTGATCGGCAAGGTCGTGAAGGGCAAAGGCGTCACCATCAAATAACTTTTCTAAAATAAAAAACATATCTAAACATATATGAGAGCTTTAGTAAGCGTGAGCGACAAGACGGACGTTGTGGAATTCGCCCGTGCGCTCAAAAACCTTGGTTGGGAGATCATCGCCACCGGAGGCACGATGAAGCTGCTTCTTGAGAGCGGTCTCCCCGTGACCGGCATCAGCGAGGTGACCGGATTTCCCGAAATCTGCGGCGGACGCGTGAAGACGCTCCATCCGAAGGTTCACGGCGCCCTTCTCGGCCGCCGCGACAACGAGGGCGACATGGCCCAGCTCGCCGAGAACGGCATCGAGATGATCGACCTCGTCTGCGTGAACCTCTATCCCTTCGAGGCCACGGTGGCCAAGCCCGACGTGACCCTGGCCGACGCCATCGAGAACATCGACATAGGGGGTCCCTCCATGCTCCGCTCGGCCGCCAAGAACTGCAAGAGCGTCACGGTGGTCTGCGACCCCTCGGACTATGCCACAGTGATCGAGGAGATCACCGCCAACGGCGACACCCTCCCCGAAACGCGCCTCAAACTCTCCGCCAAGGCCTACACCCACACCGCGCTCTATGACTCGCACATCGCGACCTACATGCGCCGCCAGGCCGGTCTCCCCGAGAAGCTCTTCCTCGTCTTCGACGAGCTCCAGAGCCTCCGCTACGGCGAGAACCCCCACCAGAAAGCGAAGTTCTACAAGAGCTCCGAAGACCTCAGCTACAGCGTGGCCGGCGCCCGCCAGCTCCAGGGGAAGGAACTCAGCTACAACAATATCCAGGACGCCAACGCGGCCCTCGAGATCGTCAGCGAGTTTGACGAGCCTTTCTGCGTCGGCCTTAAGCACATGAACCCCTGCGGCGCCGCCGTCGGAGCGGACGTGCTCGACGCCTGGACCCGCGCCTACGAGGCCGACAAGGTCAGCATCTACGGCGGTATCGTGGCCTTCAACCGCCCCGTAAACGCCGAGACAGCCCTCGCCATGAAGCCCATCTTTCTTGAGATCATCATGGCTCCCGCTTTCGAACCGGAAGCCCTCGAGGTGCTCTCTAAGAAGAAAAACCTCCGCCTCCTCGTGGTGAAGATGGAGAAACGCGGCGAGAAGCGCTGCCAGTACACCGCCGTGACAGGCGGAATGCTCGTGCAGGACGCCGACACCGAATGCCTCGAGATCACCGACGCGATGACCGTGACCGAACGCCATCCGTCGGAGCAGGAGCTCCGCGACATGAACTTCGGCTGGAAGATCGTGAAGCATGTGAAGAGCAACGCCATCGTCGTGGTCAAGGACGGAGCGACGCTCGGCGTCGGCGCCGGCCAGATGAACCGCGTCGGTTCGGCGACGATCGCCCTCGAGGAGGCCCGCGAAGCCGGAGCCACCGAAGGCCTCGTGCTCGCCAGCGACGGCTTCCTCCCCTTCGACGACACCGTGGAGCAGGCCTCGCGCTATGGCGTGACGGCCATCGTGCAGCCCGGCGGCTCGATCCGCGACGAGGACAGCGTGAAGAAGGCCAACGAGAAAAACATCGCCATGCTCTTCACGGGCATGCGCCATTTCAAACACTGATCCTGACTTCAAGATGGGAAAGAAACTTCTCGTGATCGGAGGGGGCGGACGTTGCCACGCCATCGTCGACGCCCTCGCCCGCTCCCCGCAGGTGGAGAAGATCTACTGCGCCCCGGGCAACGCCGGCACGGCTGAACTGGCCGAGTCGGTTCCCCTCATGGTGAACGACATCGACAACCTGCTTCTCTTCGTCAAGGATAACGGCGTCGACCTGACCGTTGTCGGTCCGGAAGACCCGCTGGCCGCCGGAATCGTCGACCGTTTCCGTGAGGCAGGTCTCCGCATCTTCGGCCCGACAAAGGCCGCCGCCCGGATCGAAAGCTCCAAGGAGTTTGCCAAAGACCTCATGGCGCGCCACGGAGTGCCGACCGCCGCTTACCGCACCTTCGACAACTATGAGGAGGCGGCAGCCTATGTGAAGGCCGGCCCGGTTCCGGTGGTGATCAAATACGACGGACTCGCCGCCGGCAAAGGTGTGGTCGTGGCCCTGACATATAAGGAGGCCGACGACGCACT
The DNA here is from genome assembly GCA_905214735.1 of uncultured bacterium. GTDB lineage: Bacteria > Bacteroidota > Bacteroidia > Bacteroidales > Muribaculaceae > Lepagella. The sequence goes on from CAJMNI010000026.1 coordinate 23,374, forward strand.
CCGCGACATGCTCCTCGACGACCGCTTCGGCAAGGGGCGCGTAGTGGTGGAGGAATTCCTCGACGGCCCTGAGTTCTCCTTCATGTGCCTTGTCAACGGCACGAAGATCTATCCGCTGGCTATAGCCCGCGACCACAAACGCGCCTTCGACAACGACCGCGGCCCCAACACCGGCGGCATGGGCGCCTACTCGCCGGTGCCCTTCGTCACCGACGAGATCCGCGACCGCGCCCTCGAGACAATCATCCGCCCCGTAGCCAAGGCCATGGTTGAGGAGGGTTACCCCTTCACCGGAGTACTCTACGGCGGCCTGATCCTCACGAAGGATGGCCCGAAGGTGATCGAGTTCAACGCCCGCTTCGGTGATCCTGAGACGGAGGTTGTGCTTCCCCGCATCGAAAGCGACTTTTTCGAGCTGCTCGACGCCGCCGTCGACGGCCGCGACTGCACCCCGACATGGAGTCCCGACACTTATCTGGGCATCGTGCTCGCCTCGAAAGGTTACCCCGGCAAATACACCAAGGGGAACATCATCCGGGGCATCGACAAGGCCGGAAAGGTCTATCACATGGGCACCAAGCGCCAGGATGGTGAAATCCTTTCTGTCGGAGGCCGCGTGCTGATGGTGATCGCCAACGCCCCCACGCTCGACGAAGCCCGCCGCAAAGCCCTGATACAGGCCGAGCAGATCGACTGCCCCGCCCTCTTCCACCGCAACGACATCGGTGCCGCAGAAGCCTGCGCCCGCTGATTTATCATTAGCAATAACCTAAAAACACTAAAAAAATCGCCCGAAATGGACATCAGTGGTAAAGATTTAGCAAAAGAGATAAAGCAGTCGATCGCGGAGGAAGTGCCCGCGCTCGTGGAGAAATATGGCCGCGCCCCTCACCTGGCCGTGATTCTGGTGGGTGAAGACCCCGCAAGCCAGAGCTATGTGAAGTCGAAGGGGAAAGACGCCGAGCAGGTCGGCTACAAGTCGACCTCCATCCGTCTGCCCGAGGCCACTACCGAGGAGGAGCTCCTCAAGCTCATCGACTCGCTCAACAACGACGACACGGTCGACGGCATCCTGGTGCAGCTCCCGGTGCCGAAGCATATCGACGAGAACCGCGTGATCGAGGCAATCAGCCATGAGAAAGACGTCGACGGTTTCCATCCCGCCAACGTCGCCGCCCTCTGGCAGAAGCGCGACTGCATCAAGCCCTGCACCCCGCAGGGAATCATCCATCTGCTCGACAAGGCCGGAGTGGAAATCGCCGGCAAACGCGCCGTGGTGATCGGCCGCAGCAACATCGTCGGCCTTCCGATGGCCAAGCTGCTGCTCGACCGCAACGCTACGGTGACAATCGCCCACAGCCGCACCAAGAACCTCGCCGAACTGACACGCCAGGCCGAGATCCTCGTGGTGGCAATCGGCCGTCTCCGCTTCGTCACCAAGGATATGGTGGCTCCCGGAGCTGTGGTGATCGACGTCGGAGTGAACCGCGATCCCGAGACCGGCAAGCTCGCCGGCGACGTGGATTACGCCGAAGTGGCTCCGATCGCCTCGGTGATCACACCGGTGCCCGGCGGCGTAGGCCCCATGACCCGCGCCTGCCTGATGGAGAACACCAAGCTCTGCTTCCTTAACAAAATGAACAAGAAGTAAATCAAAATGATAGACCGCTATTCAAGGCCCGCTATGAGGGCCATCTGGACAGAAGAGAATAAATTCAACGCCTACCTGAAGGTGGAGATCCTCGCCGCCGAGGCATGGCGCGAGCTCGGCGTGGTGCCCGCCGCCGACGTGGAGCTCCTCTGGAAAAACGCCACCTTCAGCATCCCCCGCATCAAGGAGATCGAGGAGCAGACCCGCCACGACATCGTGGCCTTCACCCGCGCCGTGAGCGAGAGCCTCGGCGAGGAACGCAAATGGATCCACTACGGCCTGACCTCGACCGACGTTGTCGACACCGCCAACGGATACCTTCTCAAGCAGGCCAACGACATCCTCCGCGCCGACCTGCGCAAATTCGCCGACATGCTCAAGAGCCAGGCGAAGAAATATAAATACACCCCCTGCATGGGCCGCACCCACGGCATACACGCCGACGTGACTTCGTTCGGACTGAAGTGGGTGCTCTGGTCGGCCGAGATGGAGCGCAACATCAAGCGCTTCGAGGAGGCCGCCCGCGGCGTGGAGGTCGGCAAGATTTCCGGCGCCGTCGGCAATTTCGCCAACATACCTCCCTTCGTGCAGGATTATGTCTGCGAGCATCTCGGAATCCAGTCGGCCGACGTCTCCACCCAGGTGATCCAGCGCGACCGCCACGCATACTATATGGCCACCATCGCCCTGATCGGAGCCTCGATCGAGCAGATGGCCATGGAGGTGCGCGGCCTGCAACGCACAGAGGTCCACGAAGTCGAGGAGGCTTTCGGCAAAGGCCAGAAAGGCTCCAGCGCGATGCCCCATAAGAGAAACCCGATCGGCTCGGAAAACATGTGCGGCTGCGCCCGAGTGCTCCGCGGATACATGGCGACGGCCTACGAGAACGTGGCCCTCTGGCACGAGCGCGACATCTCCCACTCCGCCACCGAGCGCATCATCCTCCCCGACGCCACCGAACTGCTCGACTACATGCTCAACCGCATGGGCAACATCCTGGGCAACCTCACGGTGTTCGAGGAGCGCATGAAGCAGAACATCTATCTCACCAACGGAGTGATCTTCGCCCAGCGCGTGATGAACGCCCTGATCGCCAAAGGATTCGCCCGCGAGAAGGCTTACGACACAGTGCAGCCCATCGCTATGCGCGCCATGGCCGAGGGGAAACATTACGCCGACCTGCTCCGCGAAGACCCCACTGTCCGCGAGAACCTTTCCGATGAAGAACTTGACAATTGCTTCACGCTCGACTACTATATGAAGAACGTGGACTATATCTTCAAGCGCAACAACATCGACTGACAGACTCCACGGCGGGAGCGGCCGATTCCCGCTCCCGCCCGCCAATCACCCCGGCCCGCCGCCGGGAGCTAAAAGCTTAAACATCAATAACATTATAAAAGAATGTCTGAAACTCTTGTAGTTGTCGGCTCCCAATGGGGCGACGAAGGAAAAGGGAAAATCACCGACTACTTCGCAACCCGCGCCGACATGGTAGTGCGCTATCAGGGAGGAAACAACGCCGGCCACACCGTGGTGTTCGACGGTCAGAAATATTCCCTCCAGAGCATTCCCTCGGGAATCTTCAATCCGAAAACGGTCAACGTGATGGGCAACGGCATGGTGGTCAACCCGGTGTCGGTATGCGCCGAGCTCGACAAGCTCCACGACCGCGGCATCACCGATTATCAGCTCTTCATCTCCAACCGCGCCGCTATGGTAATGCCCTGGCATCCGATGCTCGACGGCGCCTACGAGAAAGGTAAGGGCGACAAGATGATCGGCACCACCAAAAAGGGCATCGGCCCCGCCTACGCCGACAAATACAGCCGCGTCGGCCTCCGCATGGGCGACCTGCTCGAACCCGACTATTTCCGCGAGAGGCTCGAAGCCGCCCTCGACGTGAAAAACCGCGAGCTCGAGATGCTCGGCCTCGAGAAGTTTGACGCCGATCAGGTCTATGAGCAGTATATGGAGCTGGCCAAGCGCCTCGGCCCGATGATCTGCGACACTTCCGATCTCATCAACCGCGCCCTGCTCGAGGATGACAAGCGCATCCTCTTCGAGGGAGCGCAGGGCCAGATGCTCTGCATCGAGCACGGCACCTATCCCTTCGTGACGAGCTCCAGCCCGTCGGCCGCCTCAGTGCCCGTCGGCGCCGGCATCGCCCCGAAATGGATCCGCAACGTCGTAGGCGTGGCCAAGGCTTACTGCACCCGCGTCGGCGCAGGCCCCTTCCCCACCGAGCTCTTCGACGAGATCGGCGACGGCATCCGCGAACGCGGCCATGAATACGGCACCGTCACAGGCCGTCCCCGCCGCGTCGGCTGGTTTGACGCCGTGGTAGGCCGCTACACAGCCCGCCTCGCCGGAACGACCCACTGGGCAGTGATGCTCCTCGACGTCCTCTCCGGACTCGACACCATCAAGATCTGCACCGCCTACGAACTCGACGGCAAGCAGATCCAGACCCCGCCGAGCACCATCGCATCGCTCGCCCGCTGCAAGCCCGTATTTATCGAAATGCCCGGCTGGAAGGAGGATATCTCCGGCTGCCGCAAATTCGACGAACTCCCCGAGAACGCCAGGAACTATGTGCGCAAGCTCGAGGAGGTGACCGGAACTCCCGTCGGAATGATCTCCGTCGGCCCCGACCGCAAGCAGACCATCATCGTCGACAAGGCCCTCAACAATTTCTAAATCCTTCACCGGGCGGACCGTCGCCCGGCAGGAATATTTCCAATTACTAATTGATAATTACCAATTGACAAAACATATGTCATTTATAGAAGATAAAATCGCCCAGGAGGGCATCACGTTCGACGACGTGCTCCTCGTGCCGGCCTTTTCGGAGGTGACCCCCGACAAGGTTAAACTCCACACCCGCTTCTCGCGCCACATCACGCTCAACATCCCCGTGGTGTCGGCAGCGATGGACACCGTGACCGAGGCTCCTCTCGCCATCGCCATCGCCCGCGAGGGTGGCATCGGTGTGATCCATAAGAACATGAGCATCGAGGCGCAGGCCGCCCAGGTGCGCAAGGTGAAACGCGCCGATTCGGGAATGATCTACGACCCGGTGACCATCACCCGCGACAAGAGCGTGGCCGACGCGCTGCGTCTGATGCGCGAGAACCGCATCGGCGGCATCCCCGTGATCGACGACGACCGCCATCTGATCGGAATCGTCACCAACCGCGACCTCCGCTTCCAGAAAGACCTCTCCCTCCCGGTGGAGAAGGTGATGACCTGCGAGAACCTCGTCACGACCAAAAACGCCGACATGGACGAGGCCGCCCAGATCCTTCTGGAAAACAAGATCGAGAAGCTCCCGGTGGTCGACGACGAGAATCATCTTGTCGGTCTGATCACCTACCGCGACATCACGAAGATCCTTGAATTCCCCAACGCCTGCAAAGACAGCAAGGGACGTCTTCGCGTGGCAGCCGGCGTGGGCGTGACCCGCGACACCCTTCAGCGCGTCGCTGCCCTCGTGGAGAACGGCGTCGACGCAGTGGTGATCGACACGGCCCACGGCCATTCGGCCAACGTGGTGCGCACGCTCAAGGCCGTGAAGGAGGCTTATCCCGATCTCGATGTGGTGGTCGGCAATATCGCAACCGCCGAGGCCGCCAAGTTCCTCGTTGAGGCCGGAGCCGACGGCATCAAGGTCGGCATCGGCCCGGGTTCGATCTGCACCACCCGCATCGTGGCCGGCGTGGGTGTGCCCCAGCTCACGGCCATCTACGACGCCTCGACTGCGGCTCACTTAGCCGGAGTGCCGGTGATCGCCGACGGCGGTCTCCGCTATTCGGGCGACGTGGTGAAAGCCCTCGCCGCCGGCGGCGACTGCGTGATGATGGGCTCGATGCTCGCCGGAGTGGAGGAATCTCCCGGCGAAACGATCATCTACAACGGCCGTAAGTTCAAGGCTTATCGCGGCATGGGTTCGGTCGAGGCAATGCAGGCCGGCTCGAAAGACCGCTATTTCCAGGGCGACCAGATGGACACCAACAAGCTCGTGCCCGAAGGAATCGTGGCCCGCGTGCCCTATAAGGGCTCGCTCTCCGAGACCGTCTACCAGCTCATCGGCGGACTCCGCTCCGGCATGGGCTACTGCGGCGCCCGCGACATCGAGGCTCTCCACGGCGCCAAGTTCGTGAGAATCACCTCGGCCGGCGTGATCGAGAACCATCCCCACGACGTGACCATCACCAAAGAAGCTCCCAACTATTCACCGGGCAATTAATCCCCCCGGATATTCAAGAACATGGAAAAAATACTCATCATAGATTTCGGATCGCAGTATACCCAGCTGATCGCGCGCCGAGTGCGCGAGCTCAACGTCTACTGCGAGATCCATCCCTTCAACCATCTGCCGGAGATCGACCCCGACGTGAAGGGCGTGATTCTGTCGGGAAGCCCGTCGTCGGTGCGCGACGCCGACTCGCCGCGCCTCGACCTGAGCGCGATCAAGGGGAAACTCCCGCTGCTCGGCGTCTGCTACGGCGCCCAGCTCCTCGCCCAGGAATATGGCGGCGAGGTGAAAGGGGCCCCGAGCCGCGAATATGGACGCGCGATGCTGACTGTGGTCCGTCCCGAAGACCCGCTGATGAAGGAACTCCCTTCCCCCACTCAGGTCTGGATGTCGCATGGCGACACCATCGTGTCGGTGCCCGCGAACTACGAGATCATCGGCTCGACAGAGCATGTGCGCGTGGCCGCCTACCATATCGGCGGCGAGCAGACCTGGGGAATCCAGTTCCACCCGGAAGTGTTCCACTCCACCGACGGCCCGGTGCTGCTCCGCAATTTCGTGATTGGCATCTGCGGATGCTCGGGCACATGGAGCCCGGCTTCCTTTATCGACACGACGGTGGCCGAGCTGAAGGAGAAGATCGGCGACGACAAAGTGATCCTCGGCCTCTCGGGAGGCGTGGATTCGTCGGTGGCCGCCGTGCTGATGCACAAGGCCATCGGAAGCAACCTGCACTGCATCTTCGTCAACAACGGCCTTCTGCGCGCCAACGAGTTTGAGGATGTGCTCGCCTCCTACAAGGGGATGGGCCTCAACGTGACGGGCGTCGACGCTTCGCAGCGTTTCTACGCCGACCTGAAGGGCGTTACCGACCCGGAGCAGAAGCGCAAGATCATCGGCCGCGATTTCGTGGAGGTGTTCAACGCCGAGGCGAAGAAGGTGGAGGGTGCGCGCTGGCTCGGCCAGGGCACCATCTATCCCGACGTGATCGAGAGCTGCTCGGTGAAGGGTCCGTCGGCCACTATCAAGAGCCACCACAACGTGGGCGGTCTCCCGAAGGAGATGAACCTGAAGGTTGTGGAGCCTCTGCGTCTGCTCTTCAAGGATGAGGTGCGCCGCGTGGGCCGCGCCCTGGAGATCGACCCCAAGCTTCTGGGCCGCCATCCTTTCCCGGGCCCGGGTCTCGGCATCCGTATCCTCGGCGAGGTGACGGAGGCGAAGGTAAAGGTGCTCCAGGCAGCCGACAAGATTTTCATCGACAACCTGCGCGAGTCGGGTTGGTATGACAAGGTTTGGCAGGCGGGCGTGATGCTTCTGCCCGTGCAGAGCGTCGGCGTGATGGGTGACGAACGCACCTACGAAAGCTGCTGCGCCCTCCGCGCCGTGATCTCCACCGACGGCATGACAGCCGACTGGGTGCATCTCCCCTACGAGCTCCTGGCCAAGACGAGCAACGAGATAATCAACAAAGTGCGCGGCATCAACCGCGTAGTCTACGACATCTCCTCAAAGCCGCCGGCCACCATCGAGTGGGAATAAGCAAGAATTTTGAATTTGGAATGTTGAAATAATTTTGAATGTGGAATGTTGAATTTTGAATTAACGATTCGGCATTCCACATTCAAAATTCAATTAGCATCCAAAATTGATCAAAGCTAAAATTCAAAATTCAAAATTCGTTATGGATATCGCAATTTATCGCAATTTATCGCAATATTGCGATAAATTAGATTTGAGCTATACAAATCCGAACTAATCGGCAAATTCCGTTTTTACATCTTTCATTATTGATTATTGCATTCCGTGAGCAAAGATTCGGTCGGCAGGCTGCTCCCGGGGACTCATCGGATTCGGGCAAATATTTTCATGAATTTTGCCGTGAAATGGTTCCCTAAGTCCCAAAATTTTGGGGTTAGGGAACCATTTCGTTGACATTTCGTTTGATTATACAATTATAAATCATTATATTTGCATGTCGTAATTAGATTAATAATGAACATAATAGGTCGCGAAGCGGAACAGAAAATTTTGCAGGAAATCTACGAGTCGAAAAAGCCGGAGTTTGTTGCTGTGTATGGGCGTCGTCGAATCGGCAAAACGTATCTCATAAAGAATTTCTTTAAAGGAGAATTCGATTTCTATATGACAGGTGCCTTCAACAGCACTATGGCAGATATGCTTGAATATTTCAACATGCAGCTGGAAGAATATTCCGGCAAGAAATGGCCGAAGCCTAAATCATGGCTTCAAGCATTCCGTCAGTTGCAGGACTTTTTGAAATCCCTGAAAAAAGATCGTGTTATTGTCTTCATCGATGAACTTCCATGGTTTGACACACCCCGGTCACGATTTATCAGCGCTCTGGAATTATTCTGGAATGGGTGGGGCGACTCCCAAACTAATCTAAAGTTTATAGTCTGCGGTTCTGCTACGACTTGGATGGTAGGGAAATTAATTGGAGACAAAGGCGGCCTTCATAATCGAGTCACACGAAAAATCTATCTTGCACCGTTCAATTTGAAAGAAACGGAGCAATTGCTGAGATATAATGGTGTGAAATGGAATCGCCACCAGATTGTGGAATGCTATATGGCTATGGGCGGAACTCCATATTATTTATCCAAGATAGACAGGACAAAAAGTCTCCCTCAAAATATCGACAGCCTGTTTTTTCATCATGCCGGAGAACTTAGAACGGAATACGACATTCTGTTCAGATCACTGTTCAAAGAATCAACGATTTATCGAAGGGTGGTTGAACTTCTTTCCAGAAAAGCGGTGGGAATGACACGTGAAGAAATAGTGACAAGTTTAAAACTGGAGAAAGGCGGCCAAATTTCCGAAGCGCTTAAGAATCTTATTTCCTGTGACTTTATAAGAGTATATAATTCGTATGGCAAGAAAGAGCGAGACCGATTATATCAGCTTACGGATCTATTTACTCTTTTCTATCTCAAGCAGGTAAAAGGTCATCAGAATGATAGCGAGGGCTATTGGATATCGCTGATTGATAATCCCTCGCATCGGGCATGGGCAGGATATGCTTTCGAGCAGGTTTGCCTTCATCATATACCACAGATAAAAGCAACCTTGGGCATATCAGGTGTCCAAGCAGAGGTGTCATCTTGGATTGGAATTGAAGACGGTAAACGTGTCGGGCAGATTGATCTGCTGATCGATCGTAGAGATGAAGTCATCAATTTGTGTGAGATGAAATATTCATTGAGTGCCTATGATATTACTCCTTCCTACATGGCTCACCTGAATGAAAGGATAGAGATATTCCGAAAAATGACAAAAACAAGGAAAGCGATTCATCTTACATTTGTCACGGTTAATGGCATCAAGCACAACGCTCAATGGGGAATGGTGCAGAATGAAGTTACTGCCGACGACCTATTCAAATAGTCTCAACGAAATATCGGGAGAGAGAGATTGGGACTATCAATATTAATTTCTCAGAATCTATTGGAACCGAATCGTTAGGTCTGTATTACATTTAGACAAGTGTAATTCTGTATTTATGATGTCTGTATGGATAAAGATGTCGCGCTCGCATGGAAAGAAAGTAGAATTTAGAATTACCGAGTTCAATTCGAAAAATAGAGGATGTTTCAATAACTCAGAGTTCATTATAGATAGAAGTTGTTTCTACTTTAGTGAATTGTGAATTTTTTTAATGAAAATAACAAGAAATGCCAGATAGTTCCATACTTTCCAGCTGGAAACGGTGGTATCAAATCGTATGAGTACTGCCTTAAAACCGTCCATCCAAGCGTTTGTTCTCTCCACGACCCAACGTTCCTTGTACATTTCTTCATCGAAAAAATACTTCTCACTGGAGTCAGCGCCATTTCGCCTGTTGGGACAGACATTCGACACTATTCCATGCGAGTCAAGGGCAATCCGAAGTTTTTCGCCATCAAAGCCTGCGTCAAGATACATTTTAACTCTTTTGTATGGACGATAAATGGGTGTTGCAAAAAATAAGGTAGTGTTTCACAGAGTGTGTCTGAGGCGAGTTCTCTCAAGCCTGTATACCTC
>CAJMNI010000027.1 GCA_905214735.1 uncultured bacterium
CACATATTAACAATTAACAATCCAAATTCCAGTCAACATTTTTCAGGACGGGTCAATACTCCCAGACGGCCTATAAGTACTGCCGGATAGTTTATTCCTCGTTTTGCGTTTGTCACACAACGCTGCACCCCTTTCCCGACAGAACTTGCAATTTACCAAGCAGTTCCGACTCATACAAAAAAGCATCTTTGGAGAAGAACTCATCCAAATCCTTATCCTCGCATGAAAAGGGTACACAATAATCTGCAACCGAAGGAGTTTACGGTAGCATTACAGAATCCCTTTCAAGAATGAACTTTGCTCCCGGAGTCATTATTTCTCTCCTTTGGGCGGAAATATGAATTCGCGGGATTTCCTTAAAAATTCTGCTATCTGCGCTTCACGCTCAGTTGAAAGACGCGGAGTTGGCAACTTGGCGTTGCGGTCTGCATCCTCAATAAAAGCTCGTGCAAATTCAAGGGAGACGCTATTCTTTACAGGAAAATGCTCCCCGACTCTCTGTATAAAAAAGTGATGACGATTTCCGCAAAAGATTACTCACCCTCAAATTTTCAGATCAGAAACATAAGATGGACAAGAGAACGAGCCACTGAAGAAGCTCTTGACAGCCATATCGGCATTATGCCCATCGACAATTCGAAAATGAGCAAAGGGAAAGGCGGATTCAAACTGATTCAGTATCTGTCGGTAGCTCTTCCGGTGGCAGGTTCTGCCGTCGGCATCAACAACTCCATCATCTCCGACGAAGTTGGCAGAAGAATCAGCGACCTCGGTAAAGAGCAATGGCGCGACGCCCTGCTCGATTAAGCAGCCGACAAGGAGCAGTGGAACCGTATGAGCGATAACGCGATATCCAGATGGCGAGATTGCTTCAACTACACCGACAACCTTGAATTCTGGAACCTGTTGGTCCACAAGTCTGACCCGGAAGTCTGATTCCGAAGTCTAATCCCCGGGTCTATCCCAGAATCCAACCCTAAGAACACACTCTGCATCTGGAAAAGGTCAGGCTTCCGCATCGGTGGCTTCGGCTAAGGCCGGGGCGCGGCGGGCGGCTATCGCGGCGCGGGCGCGGCGCACCGCCGTCAGCACCAGCAGCGGTATCGCCACTCCGGCTATCGTATAGAGTATCCAGAACAGGTCCTCGTGGTTGTTGTAATGGATCACCATGTGGCAACCGATCTGACCCGGATCTAGATCATACCACATTATCTTCAGCCAGCTCACAGTCTTGAACGAAATGATATGGAAGACAAAGACATAGAGCGTGTTGTTGCCGATGAAGACAAGCAGGCGTCTGAAGAGCGACTCGCGCATGTCGATCAGTTCGGCGATATATTTGGTCATCAGAAAACCGGCTGTTCCCGTCACAGGGAGCGTCAGCAGATCGCGCAACTGACCGTTGTTGTTCATGCCACACCAGTGTTGCGTAGCCGCATATGCGATGATTCCGAAGCATAGCAACGCCACCCACCATCGATGGCCGATTGTCGGCTCGAAACGGCGGTAAAGCACCCCGATACCGAAAAAGAAGAGGCCCCAGATCTCGCGCAGGCCGCCGTTGGGAAGCGTCACGATGCGCAGGCCGTTGCCGAGCCTGAAGGCCTGAAAAGCGAGCGCCGCCGCACAGATCGCTACAACGATCCCGACATGGCTGAGGCGCGTGCGCCCGTCGATCAGCTTATAAAGCACGAGGAAAAGTATGCTCGCCACCAACAGCCCCCGGAAAAACCAGAATGCTCCCGCCATAAACTCGTCGTAACCGCTCATCGAGGTCACTATCCGCATAAAACGGGCCGCGAAATCAGCTGCCGTGTAGGGATGCGTAACGCCCCCCTGCCAGTTGCCGAACTGCTCGTTGAGAAGCCCGACGCGAAACCAGAGGTTATGCAGCAGCAGGAAGACGAGACTCCATTTGAGAAAAGGGATATAGAGACCTTTCATCCGCCGCGAACAGAATCCCCAGGGATCGTCGACATTCTTACGGGAGAAGAAATATCCGGCCGCTATGAAGAAGAGCGGCATGTGGAAAACATAGATGAAATTGCTCAGCAAATCGGGCACCTCGGCGTGGCCTATCACCATCAGGATGATGGCGATTCCCTTGCAGATTGAAATGACGTTGTTGCGCATGAAGAATTGAAATCGATATGAACACGATATAGCCTGAAAGCCGCAAACCCGGCCGGGAGCGGCCTTGATGATAGTCTAATGACACTGATTGTAAAGAAGGGAAGGCTTGCCGTTGCGACAAGCCTTCCCTTATGAGTTGTCAGATATTGTCGGCTGAGGGGCGGTTAGAGTGCCTCCACAGGTTCGACGTCGACGATGTCTTCGAGATTATCGGAAATCTGGAGCTCGGCAAGTTCATCCTTGTTGGCCACCACGATTTTCTGATATTCGCGCAGACCTGTTCCGGCGGGGATCAGGTGACCGCAGATCACGTTCTCCTTCATGCCCTCGAGCGTATCGGTCTTGCCGTTGATGGCAGCTTCGTTGAGCACCTTGGTGGTCTCCTGGAAGGAAGCGGCCGACATGAAGCTCGAAGTCTGGAGAGCGGCGCGGGTGATACCCTGGAGGATCTGTTCCGAAGTGGCGGGCACAGCGTCGCGAACCGTCATCGTCTTGAGGTCCTTGCGCTTCAGGGCGGAATTCTCATCGCGGAGCTTGCGCTGGGTGATGATCATACCTGCGCGGTAAGTCTGCGAATCGCCGGCGTCGGTGATCACTTTCTTGCCCCAGATATTGTCGTTCTCCTCCATGAATTCGCGTTTGTCGACAACCTGCTGCTCGAGGAAACGGGTGTCGCCCGGGTCGAGGATGTTGACCTTGCGCATCATCTGGCGGACGATCACCTCGAAGTGCTTGTCGTTGATCTTCACACCCTGCATGCGGTAGACGTCCTGAACCTCGTTGACGATATACTCCTGCACGGCCGTCGGGCCCTTGATGTTGAGGATATCGCTCGGAGTGATGGCGCCGTCGGAAAGCGGCGTGCCGGCGCGCACATAGTCGTTCTCCTGCACGAGAATCTGCTTCGACAGAGGCACGAGATAGCTCTTCACCTCGCCAAGCTTGCTGCGAACTGAGATTTCGCGGTTGCCTCGCTTGATCTTGCCGAACATCACCTCGCCGTCGATTTCAGAAACGACTGCGGGGTTCGACGGGTTGCGGGCCTCGAACAGCTCGGTGACACGGGGCAGACCGCCCGTGATGTCGCCGGCCGAACCGGAAGCGCGCGGAATCTTCACAAACACCTGGCCCGGCTGAAGAGTCTGGCCTTCGTCGATGAGAAGGTGGGCGCCTACAGGCAGCGTATACGAGCGGATGAGCTCGCCCTCCTCGTTATAGAGCTGAGCCGTCGGAACCTTCGTGCGGTCTTTCGACTCGATCATGATCTTGTCCTGGAACTGGGTGCCCTCGCCTTCGACGCGATAGGTGACGCCCTCTTCTACATTCTCGAACTTAACCTTACCGGCCTCTTCGGCCACGATCACTGCGTTGAAGGGGTCCCACTCGCAGATCATCGTTCCGGCCTTGACTTCGGCGCCGTTCTGGCAATAGAGGCGTGAACCGTAGGGGATGTTGGCGTTCATCAGCACGATGCCCGACTTGGGCTCGATGATGCGCATCTCGGCCATACGGCCTACCACTACATCCACTCCGTCGGCATCCTTCACGGTGCGGAGCTCGTCGATTTCGAGGCGTCCGTCATGCTTGGTGGTCACATCCTTCACGGCGGCAACGTTACCGGCGACACCACCGACGTGGAACGTACGGAGGGTCAGCTGCGTACCCGGCTCGCCGATCGACTGGGCGGCGATCACGCCGACTGCCTCTCCCTTCTGCACCATGCGGTGGGTCGAAAGGTTGCGGCCGTAGCACTTCGCGCAGACGCCCTTCTTCGATTCGCAGGTTAGCACCGAACGAATCTCCACCGAATCGATGGGGCTCTTTTCGATGCGGTCGGCGATAGCCTCGGTGATCTCCTCGCCGGCATGCACGATGATGTCGTCGGGATTGTAGGGATCGACAACGTCATGGACCGAAACGCGGCCGAGGATGCGCTCGCTGAGCGACGCAACGACTTCCTCGTTGTTCTTGATCTCGGTGCAGACGAGGCCGCGGAGCGTGCCGCAGTCCTCTTCGTTGATGATCACGTCGTGGGCCACGTCGACCAGACGACGCGTAAGATATCCGGCGTCGGCTGTCTTAAGTGCCGTATCGGCAAGACCCTTGCGGGCACCGTGGGTCGAGATGAAGTATTCGAGCACCGAAAGGCCCTCCTTGAAGTTGGCGAGAATCGGGTTCTCGATGATCTGGCCTCCTTCGGCGCCGGCTTTCTGAGGCTTCGCCATAAGGCCACGCATTCCGGAAAGCTGACGGATCTGGTCTTTCGAACCGCGGGCTCCCGAATCAAGCATCATGTAGACCGAGTTGAAACCCTTCTGGTCTTCCTGCATCTGCTTCATCAGCGTCGCGGTCAGACGGTCGTTGACATGCGTCCAGATATCGATCACCTGGTTGTAACGCTCAGTCTCGGTGATAAGACCCATCGAGAAGTTGCCGAGCACCTCCTCGACCTGAGCGTGACCCTCAGCCACATATTCCTCCTTCTCCTTCGGGATGATCACGTCGCCGAGGTTGAAGCTCAGACCGCCGCGGAAGGCCATCTTGTAACCGAGGTTCTTGATATCGTCGAGGAACTGCGCAGAGCGCGTCACACCGCATGCCTTGATCACGTTGGAAATGATCTTGCGGAGCGATTTCTTCGAAATGATCTCGTTGACATAGCCGACCTCCTTGGGCACATACTGGTTGAAGAGCACGCGGCCCACCGAAGTATCGCGCATCACCTTCTTGAGCTCGCCGTCGACGAGGTCTTCCACCATGATCTTCACGGGAGCGTGAAGCGTCACGCCTCCTTCATTATAGGCGATCTCGGCCTCTTCCGGACCATAGAACACCGATCCCTCGCCCTTGTCGCCGGGACGGAGCTTGGTGATATAGTAAAGACCGAGCACCATGTCCTGCGAAGGCACGGTGATAGGCGCGCCGTTGGCCGGGTTGAGAATATTGTGGGCGCCGAGCATGAGGAGCTGAGCCTCGAGCACGGCTTCGTTGCTAAGAGGAAGGTGCACGGCCATCTGGTCGCCGTCGAAGTCGGCGTTGAAGGCGGTGCAGGCAAGCGGGTGAAGCTGGATGGCCTTACCCTCGATCATGCGCGGCTGGAACGCCTGGATACCGAGTCGGTGAAGCGTCGGGGCACGGTTCAGAAGCACCGGATGACCCTTCATGACATATTCGAGGATATCCCATACCACGGGTTCCTTGCGGTCTACGATCTTCTTGGCGCTCTTCACTGTCTTCACGATGCCGCGCTCCATCAGCTTGCGGATGATGAACGGCTTGTAAAGTTCGGCTGCCATGAGCTTCGGAATACCGCATTCGTGCATCTTGAGCTCCGGGCCGACCACAATTACCGAACGAGCGGAATAGTCGACACGCTTACCGAGCAGGTTCTGACGGAAACGTCCCTGCTTTCCTTTCAGAGAGTCCGAAAGGGATTTGAGCGGACGGTTCACATCGCTCTTCACGGCCGAAGATTTGCGGCTGTTGTCGAGCAGTGAGTCGACAGCCTCCTGAAGAAGGCGCTTCTCGTTGCGGAGAATCACCTCGGGAGCCTGAATCTCGATGAGTCGTTTCAGACGGTTGTTGCGGATGATCACGCGACGGTAAAGGTCGTTGAGGTCGGAGGTGGCGAAGCGGCCGCCGTCGAGCGGAACGAGCGGGCGGAGTTCCGGCGGGATCACCGGCACTGCCTTCAGGATCATCCATTCCGGCTTGTTGCGGTTGGCCGAAGCGAGGAATGAATTGACCACCTGCAGACGCTTCAGGGCCTCGGTCTTGCGCTGCTGCGAGCCGTCGGTGTTGGCGCGGTGGCGCAGGTCGGCGGCGAGCTTTTCAAGATCGAGTTTCTGAAGCAGCTCGTAGATGGCTTCGGCGCCCATCTTGGCCACAAACTTCTCGGGATCGCCGTCTTCGAGATAGCGGTTCTCCTCGGGGAGCTGTTCGAGAGCGTGCATATACTGCTCTTCGGTGAGCAGGTCGAGAGCCTCGAGCGGACGCGGGCCCTTGCCGGGCTCCATCTCAATCTCGACATTGCCGGGATTGATCACCACGTAGCGCTCATAGTAGATGACATCGTCGAGTTTCTTGGAAGGAAGTCCGAGAAGGTAGCCGATCTTGTTGGGGAGCGAACGGAAATACCAGATGTGGGCCACGGGCACCACAAGCTCGATATGTCCCATGCGCTCGCGGCGCACCTTCTTCTCGGTGACCTCGACACCGCAGCGGTCGCAAACGATTCCCTTGTAGCGGATACGCTTGTATTTTCCGCAGTGGCACTCGTAGTCTTTCACCGGGCCGAAGATCTTCTCGCAGAAGAGGCCGTCGCGCTCAGGCTTGTAAGTGCGATAGTTGATCGTCTCGGGCTTCAGCACCTCGCCGCTCGACTTCTCCTTGATTTCCTCCGGAGAAGCGAGGCCGATGGTGATCTTCGAGAAATTGCTTTTAATTTTATTGTCTTTCCTAAAAGCCATGTTTATGTCTCTGGTTTGTCCGGCTTCGGGGCGCGACGACATTCATCGCGCCCCGATCCGGGGAATGTTTTCATTTTGTTTTGCTTAGTCGAGAGTGATGCTCAGACCCAGACCGCGAAGCTCGTGCAGAAGCACGTTGAGCGACTCGGGAATGCCGGGAGTCGGCATCGGATCTCCCTTCACGATGGCTTCGTAAGCTTTCGAACGGCCTACTACATCGTCCGACTTGATCGTCAGGATCTCCTGGAGCACGTGGGCGGCGCCGAAGGCTTCGAGCGCCCATACCTCCATCTCTCCGAAACGCTGGCCACCGAACTGGGCTTTACCGCCAAGAGGCTGCTGCGTGATCAGCGAGTACGGACCGATCGAACGTGCGTGCATCTTGTCTTCGACCATGTGGCCGAGCTTAAGCATGTAGATCACGCCCACGGTGGCCGGCTGGTCGAAACGGTCGCCCGTGCCGCCGTCGTAAAGATAGGTCTTGCCATAGCGCGGAAGCCCTGCCTTGTCGGTCCATTCGTTGAGGTCGTCGAGGCTGGCGCCGTCGAAGATCGGGGTAGAGAATTTCTCGCCAAGCTCGCGGCCTGCCCATCCGAGCACTGTCTCGAAGATCTGGCCGAGGTTCATACGCGAAGGCACACCCAGAGGGTTAAGCACGATGTCGACCGGAGTTCCGTCTTCGAGGAAGGGCATATCCTCCTGACGAACCACACGCGACACGATACCCTTGTTACCGTGACGTCCTGCCATCTTGTCGCCGACGCCAATCTTACGCTTCTTGGCGATGTAGACCTTGGCCATCTGCATGATGCCCGAAGGAAGCTCGTCGCCGATCGTGATGTCGAATTTCTTGCGGCGGAGTTCGCTGTCGATCTCTTTCGACTTGCGCATATAGTTGGTGATCAGCTGACCCACCATCTTGTTGACGCGCTCGTCGTCGGTCCAGTTGGAGATATAGACCGTCTCGTAGTCGATGCCTGCGAAGTCGACATTGTCGAATGTGCTTCCGGCCGGCACGAGGTCGTCGCCGAGATAATCCTTCACTCCCTGCGACACGCGGCCTGCGAGAAGCGTGCGCATCTTGTCGACCATGATGTCGCGGAGCTCGTTCTGCTTCTGCTCGTATTCTTCGTCGAGCATCGGCAGCTGGGCGTTGGCGCTGTTCTTGTTCCCCTTCTTCTTCATTGCGCGGGAGAAGAGGTTGGTGCCGATCACCACTCCCTTCAGCGACGGGCTTGCCTTGAGCGACGCATCTTTCACGTCGCCGGCCTTGTCGCCGAAGATGGCGCGGAGAAGTTTCTCCTCGGGCGTCGGGTCGCTCTCTCCCTTAGGAGTGATCTTACCGATCATGATGTCGCCCGGCACAACGTAGGCACCCACGCGGATGATACCGCGGTCGTCGAGGTCTTTCGTGGCTTCCTCGCTCACGTTCGGGATATCCGATGTGAGTTCCTCCATGCCTCGCTTGGTCTCACGCACTTCGAGCGTGAACTCGTCGACATGGATTGAGGTGAGGATATCCTCGCGGACCATGCGCTCGTTGAGCACGATGGCATCCTCATAGTTATATCCTTTCCAGGGCATGAAGGCCACCTTAAGGTTGCGGCCCAGAGCGAGCTCGCCGTTCTCGGTGGAATAACCCTCGGTCAGGATCATTCCCTTCTCCACGCGCTGGCCAACGTTGCAGATCGGCCTCAGGTCGATCGTGGTGCTCTGGTTGGTGCGGCGGAATTTGGGAAGTTTGTATTCTTTCAAAGCCGGCTCGAACTGCACGAATTCCTCGTCGTCGGTGCGGTCATAGCGGATGCGGATCACAGTGGCGTCGACATATTCGATCGTGCCGGGGCCTTCGGCCATGATCTGCGTGCGGGAATCGCGGATGAGCTGACCCTCGATGCCGGTGCCGACGATCGGGGCCTCGCTGCGCAGCAGAGGCACAGCCTGACGCATCATGTTCGATCCCATCAGGGCGCGGTTGGCGTCGTCATGCTCCAGGAAGGGGATCAGCGACGCGGCGATCGATGCGATCTGGATAGGAGCCACATCCATGAGCTGAAGCTCGTTGGGAGCCACGATCGGGAAGTCGGCCTCCTTGCGCGCCTTCACCTTCTGGTTGATGAAGGTGCCGTCGTCGTTGACAGGGGCGTTGCCCTGCGCGATGATCTTACCCTCCTCGATTTCGGCCGTCATGTAGGTCACATGGCTGTTGTCGAGGTCTACGCGGCCGTTCTCCACCGAGCGGTAGGGAGTCTCGATAAAACCGAGGTTGTTGATCTTGGCATAAACGCAGAGCGAGGAGATCAGACCGATGTTCGGGCCTTCAGGGGTCTCGATCGGGCAGAGACGACCGTAATGGGTATAGTGCACGTCTCGCACCTCGAATCCGGCGCGCTCACGCGACAGACCGCCGGGGCCAAGGGCCGACAGACGGCGCTTGTGGGTGATCTCGGCCAGAGGGTTCGTCTGGTCCATGAACTGCGAGAGGGCGTTGGTGCCGAAGAAGGTGTTGATCACCGCCGAGATAGTCTTGGCGTTGATCAGGTCGATCGGCTTGAACACCTCGTTGTCGCGCACGTTCATCTTCTCGCGGATTGAACGCGAGATGCGGGCGAGGCCCACGCCAAACTGATTGTAAAGCTGCTCGCCCACCGTGCGCACGCGACGGTTGCTGAGGTGGTCGATATCGTCGACGTCGCTCTTGGCGTTGATCAGCTCGATCAGATATTTGATGATGGCGATGATATCCTCGCGGGTGAGAACCTTCACGTCCATCGGAGTGTCGAGGCCGAGTTTTTTGTTGATGCGGTAGCGGCCCACCTCTCCGAGGTCGTAACGTTTCTCGCTGAAGAAGAGGCTCTGGATCACCTCTCTTGCAGAAGCGGCATCCGGTGGATCGGCGTTGCGCAGCTGCCTGTAGATATATGTCACCGCCTCGCTTTCGGAATTGGAGGCGTCTTTTTGCAGAGTGTTGAAGATGATGCTGTAGTCGACTGAGCTTACGTTCTCCTTCTCGAGAAGGATTGTCTTCACTCCGCTCTCGAGGATGGCGTCGATGTTGTCTTCGGTGATCTCCTTGCCTCGCTCCTCGATTATCGAGAAACGTTCCACGGTTGTCACCTCGCCCGTGTCGGGATCTACGTAATCCTCCATCGAGCTCATCATGACGCGGCCGGCGAGCTTGCGGCCGACTACTGCCTTCAGATTCGTCTTGTTGACCTTGATTTCCTCGGCCAGGTCGAAGATCTCGACGATGTCCTTGTCGGTCTCGAATCCGATCGCACGCAGAAGGGTGGTCACGGGGAGCTTCTTCTTGCGGTCGATATAGGCATACATCACGTTGTTGATGTCAGTGGCAAACTCGATCCAGCTGCCGCGGAAAGGAATGATACGGGCAGAATAAAGCTTCGTGCCGTTGGCATGGATCGAATTACCGAAGAACACGCCCGGCGAGCGGTGGAGCTGCGACACGACGACGCGCTCGGCGCCGTTGATCACGAATGTTCCCTGGTCGGTCATGTAAGGAATCGGACCGAGATAAACATCCTGGATCGTGGTGTCGAAATCCTCATGGTCGGGGTCTGTGCAATAAAGCTTCAGCTTCGCCTTCAGGGGCACGCTGTAGGTGAGGCCTCTTTCAAGGCACTCGGCTATGGAGTAACGGGGAGGATCGATGTAGTAATCGAGAAACTCCAGCACGAAATTATTGCGGGTGTCGGCAATTGGGAAGTTCTCCGCAAACACCTTGTAAAGGCCCTGGTTCTTGCGCTCCTCGGGGGGAGTGTCGAGCTGCAGGAAGTCGCGGAACGACTTGAGCTGCACCTCCAGAAAATCAGGGAAAGGCAGCGGATTCTTGATCGACGCGAAGTTGACACGCGGCTTTTCGGTAAGATTTACTGACATTTGTTTTGCTTTTAGTCTAAAGGGGCTTGTGGCCCGTAGGGTTGAAGAGAGATTTTATTACCCGTTGGGTAGAGAAGAGATTATATAAAGGATGAGCCTTTCGTCGGAAACCCCCGGTCGCTGCAAGAGCGGATCGGGGTCCGGAATTGTAATCTTCGGGTATCGCGAGCGGACTCCCTCGGATTTACATAAATAGGTTAAGAACGCCCGAAGCGGCGTCCTTAACCTATATGAGGTGTATGAGCGATCTTATTTGAGCTCTACTTCTGCGCCAGCCTCCTCGAGGTGTTTCTTCAGGCCCTCAGCCTCTGCTTTGGGAAGACCCTCTTTGATTGCGCTCGGTGCGTTGTCAACGAGTTCCTTAGCCTCTTTCAGGCCAAGACCTGTGAGCTCTTTCACGAGCTTAACTACTGCGAGCTTGCTTGCGCCAGGAGCTTTAAGGATAACGTCGAAGTTTGTCTTCTCCTCCTCGGCTGCTGCGCCTGCGGCGGGACCTGCTGCTACTGCAACTGCTGCAGCGGCGGGCTCGATGCCATATTCGTTCTTAAGAATTTCAGCGAGTTCGTTAACTTCCTTTACTGTAAGGTTAACAAGCTGTTCTGCAAATGCTTTCAAATCTGCCATTTTCGTATCTGTTTTTTTTGTTTTTACTTTAATTTTCTTTTTTGGAGAGAGTCTCGAGAATGCCGTGGATTTTACCGGCACCGCTCTGAAGAGCGCTGATGACATTTTTCGCAGGCGACTGGAGCAGAGCCACAACGTCGGCGATAAGTTCGTTCTTGCTCTTGATGTTGGCGAGAACATCGAGCTGTTCCTCACCTACATATACGGATTCCTCCACAAAGGCTCCCTTCAGCATGGGAAGAGTGTCCTTCTTGTCGCGGAACTTCTTGATGAGCTTTGCGGGAGCGTTGCCCACATTGCTGAGAAGAAGTGTCGTCTCGCCATGGAGAAGGTCATAAAGACCCGAATAGTCTGTCTCGCTTGCCTCGAACGCCTTCTTGAGAAGAGTGTTCTTTACGCAGAGCATCTTGACGTCGGCTCCGAAGCATGCGCGGCGGAGGCTGCTCGTCTTCTCGGCGTTGAGCCCGGATGTCTGGGTGAGGTAAACGCAGCTGTAGTTTGCAAGCTGCTTGCCGATCTCGGCGATGATAAGTGCTTTATCTTCCTTTTTCATTGTTGTCTTCCTTTAAAGATTAATCAATTGACTTGGGCTCTACCTTTACGCCGGGGCCCATCGTGCTTGAAAGATAAATGCTCTTGATGTATGTGCCTTTCGATGTGGCGGGTTTCAGCTTGATCAGAGTGTTGATGAACTCTGCGGCATTTTCGGCCATGTCCTTAGCGGAGAACGACACTTTGCCGATCGAAGCGTGAACGATTCCGGTCTTGTCGACCTTGAAGTCGATCTTACCCTGCTTCACCTCCTTGACGGCTTTGGCAACATCCATGGTCACCGTGCCGCTCTTCGGGTTAGGCATCAGGCCGCGCGGACCGAGGATACGGCCCAACGGACCGAGCTTGCCCATCACGGAAGGCTGAGTGATGATGACGTCAACGTCTGTCCATCCCTCTTTGATTTTCTGCAGATATTCGTCGAGACCTACATAGTCGGCGCCCGCTTCTGTTGCAGCAGCCTCGGCGTCGGGACCGCAGAGCACGAGAACGCGCACCTGCTTGCCGGTGCCGTGAGGCAGCGACACTACGCCGCGGACCATCTGGTCGGCCTTACGGGGGTCAACACCAAGACGAACGTCGATGTCGAACGAAGAATCAAACTTCTCGAAAGAAATTTCCTTTACCTTGGCGGCAGCTTCTGCCAGCGTGTAAGCCTTCCCGGGTTCAATCTTCGATAAAGCTAACTTTTGATTTTTTGTCAGTTTTCCCATTGTAGTGAAGATTTTTAATTGTTTTCAGGGAATGCTCCCTTCACGGTGATACCCATGCTTCTCGCTGTGCCTGCAACCATGCGCATCGCAGATTCTACAGTAAAGCAGTTCAAGTCAGGCATTTTGTCTTCAGCAATAGTCTTAACCTGCTCCCAGCTGATCTCGGCCACCTTGTTACGGTTAGGCTGTGCAGAACCGCTCTTGATCTTGGCGATCTCCTTCAGCTGCACTGCAACCGGCGGCGTCTTTACGATAAAGTCAAAGCTCTTGTCCGTATAGTAAGTGATCACTACCGGAAGAACCTTGCCGGCCTTATCCTGGGTGCGGGCATTAAATTGCTTGCAAAATTCCATGATATTGATACCCTTCGAACCGAGGGCCGGTCCTACCGGGGGCGACGGGTTTGCTGCGCCGCCTTTAATCTGCAATTTGATCTGTCCAGCAATTTCTTTTGCCATTGTTTCGCTTTGTTTAATTGTTTGTTGTGTTGATTCCGGAGTAAGCTCCGGCGCGTAACATCACCTTAGCCTATTCCCTCTCAACCTGGGAATTTTCCAGCTCAAGATCCGTGGGGCGTCCGAAAATCTTGACCTCAACCTTGATCTTCTTGCGATCGGAATTGACTTCCTTGATCGTGCCGCTGAAGCCGCTGAACGGCCCGTAGCACACTTTCACAGGTTCGCCTACGATAAATACCTCAGCAACGTCGTCCGACGGCTCAAGCATCTCGTCGGCAGTGCCCAGCATCCTTTTCACTTCGCTCTCGCGCAGCGGCATCGGATCTGAAGTCTTTGCCCTGCCACGCAAAAAATCAATGACATTAGTCGTGTTCCGGAGCTCATATATCACCTCTCCCGTGAGCTGCGCTTCTACAAACACATAACCCGGATAGAGATTGCGCTCCTTGATCACTTTCTTGCCATTGCGAGTAGTGTAAACTTTCTGCGTGGGAATCAACACCTGCGAGACGAACTGGCCCAGATCCGTGTTCTTGATTGATGCATCAAGCACCTCCTTGACCTTTGCCTCCTTACCTGAAATGGCACGCAGCACGTACCATCCCTTCTTTACTTCAGCCTCAGCCATTATTGAAATCCGCGTTTGAAAAGTTTAAAAATTGATACTGTAGATCAACTCCATGAGCATAGAGAAAATCTGATCAACAGCCCAAATGAAAACTGATAGTATTATGGAAGCAACTAATACCAGCACCGAGCTATTGATCAAGTTTTTCTGAGTTGGCCAAGAAACCTTATAAACAAGCTCGTTATAAGATTCCTTTATATCCTTGATTAATTTCATTGTCGTCGTATTTGGCACGGGAAGAAAGACTCGAACTCTCGACACCTGGTTTTGGAGACCAGTGCTCTACCAACTGAGCTATTCCCGTATGTAAGGGGGCCTTCAGGTCTTGAAGACCCCCTTCGTATTCAGTGTTGTTAGCGGCTGATTAGTCGTCGATCACTGCTGTGATCTGACCCGAACCTACCGTGCGGCCACCCTCGCGGATTGCGAAACGAAGACCGTTGTCCATTGCTACCGGAGTAATGAGCTTAACGTCGATCTCAACGTTGTCACCGGGCATTACCATCTCTACGCCTTCGGGAAGTGTGATCTCACCTGTTACGTCGAGCGTACGGATGTAGAACTGAGGACGGTATTTGTTGTGGAACGGTGTGTGACGGCCACCCTCTTCTTTCTTCAGGATATAAACCTGAGCCTTGAAGTGATCGTGGGGTTTAACCTGTCCGGGATGGCAGATTACCATACCGCGCTTGATTTCATCTTTGTCGATACCGCGGAGGAGCAGACCTACGTTATCACCGGCCTCACCCTCGTCGAGGATCTTGCGGAACATCTCAACGCCCGTAACAACCGACTTCTTGTCAGCGCCAAGGCCGAGGATCTGAACCTCATCACCTACTTTCACGCGACCTGCCTCGATACGACCTGTAGCAACTGTGCCACGACCTGTGATCGAGAACACATCCTCAACAGGCATAAGGAAGGGCTTATCAACGTCACGCGGAGGAAGGGGAATCCATGTGTCGACAGCGTCCATGAGCTCCATAACCTTTTCAACCCACTTCGGATCGCCTTCGAGAGCGCCGAGGGCAGAACCCTGGATCACGGGAGTGTTGTCGCCATCGTAGTCATACTGCGAAAGGAGTTCGCGCATATCCATCTCAACGAGCTCGAGCATCTCGGGGTCGTCTACCTGGTCGCACTTGTTCATGAACACTACCAGACGGGGAACGTTCACCTGACGGGCGAGAAGGATGTGCTCGCGAGTCTGGGGCATCGGGCCGTCGGTTGCGGCTACCACGATGATTGCACCGTCCATCTGAGCAGCACCTGTTACCATGTTCTTCACATAGTCGGCGTGTCCCGGGCAGTCTACGTGAGCATAGTGGCGGTTGGCTGTCTGATACTCAACGTGTGCGGTGTTGATTGTGATACCACGCTCTTTCTCTTCAGGAGCGTTGTCAATTGAATCGAACGAACGAGCTTCAGAAAGACCTTTTTCTGCGAGCACTTTCGTGATTGCTGCAGTAAGAGTGGTCTTACCATGGTCAACGTGGCCGATTGTACCGATGTTGACATGCGGTTTGGTTCTTTCGAATTTTTCTTTAGCCATAGTTTTGCGCTATTATTTTGAGTTGTTAGTTTTCACCTTTCTCGAGGAGAGGATAATTGGAGCCGATGGCGGGATTTGAACCCGCGACCTCTTCCTTACCAAGGAAGTGCTCTACCCCTGAGCTACATAGGCAATTTTGAGCGGAAGACGAGGTTCGAACTCGCGACCCTTAGCTTGGAAGGCTAATGCTCTACCAACTGAGCTACTTCCGCAATTTCCGGATCTCTTTCCGGAGCCGACCGAGCCGGCGATTGGTGTGGGTGGAGATGGATTCGAACCACCGTAGGCATAAGCCAGCAGATTTACAGTCTGCCCCATTTGGCCACTCTGGTATCCACCCTTGGAGAGCCTCTTGTCGGATTCGAACCAACGACCCCGAGATTACAAATCACGTGCTCTGGCCAACTGAGCTAAAGAGGCGGTTTTCATCAAAAAGACCTCGAAGTGGAGGCCCTTGACGAATTTCGAGTGCAAAGTTATAACATTTATTTCTCTTTTGCAAGAGTTGGAGCAAAAAAAATTGTAAAATTATCTTACAATTCCCTTATTTCTCCTTTTCCGTTTATTCTTTGCCCCCGTCATGCCGGTTCCGGCCGGGTTTCCACACCCCGCCGCTTTCCCGGCGGCCGTGTTATTCCACGGTCACCGATTTGGCCAGGTTGCGCGGCATGTCGACATCCTTCCCTTTGTTGATGGCGATGTAATACGACAGCAGCTGCAGAGGAATCGTCGTGATGATCGGCGAGAGGCATTCGGGCACCTCGGGGATCTCGAGCACATGGTCGGCGATATTGCGGATCACGGTGTCGCCTTCGGTGACGACGGCCACAATGACGCCTCCGCGTGCCTTAACCTGCTGCACGTTGCTGACAATCTTGTCATAGAGATGATCGCGCGGCGCGATGATCACCGACGGCATCTCCTGATCGATCAGCGCGATGGGGCCATGCTTCATCTCGGCGGCGGGATAGCCTTCGGCGTGGACGTAGGATATCTCCTTGAGCTTCAGCGCTCCTTCGAGGGCAACGGGATAGTTGTAGCCGCGGCCGAGATATAAGAAGTTGCGGGCATAGGTGAAGATGAGCGAGAGATGCTCAATCTTGTCGTTGAGCTTGAGCACTTTCTCAACATATTCTGGAAGCTTCATCACTGCCTTGCCGAGCTTGGCGATCTCCTCGTCGGAGAGCGTTCCCTTGAGCTGGGCGATGGCCATGGCGAGAAGCGTGAGCACCATCACCTGGCCGGTGAATGCTTTGGTGGAGGCCACGCCGATCTCCGGTCCGACATGGATGTAGCATCCGCTGTAGGTTTCGCGGGGAATGGAGCTGCCCACCACGTTGCTGATGCCGAAGACGAACGCTCCGGCTTCGCGGGCGATCTTGATGGCGGCGAGCGTGTCGGCCGTCTCGCCGCTCTGCGAGATGGCTATCACCACGTCGTCGGGGCAGATCACCGGGTTGCAGTAGCGGAATTCGCTGGCGTATTCCACGATCACCGGCAGCCGGCACATGTCCTGGATCAGATATTTGCCGAGCAGGCCGGCGTGCCATGATGTGCCGCAGGCCACGATGATTATGCGTTTTGCGTTGAGGAATTTCTCTTTGTTGTCGCGCACGCCGTTGATTATAACGCGGCGTCCGTGGTCGACCACCCTGCCGCGGATGCAGTCGCGCAGCGTGGAGGGCTGCTCGAAGATCTCCTTGAGCATGAAGTGGGGATACCCGCCCTTCTCGAGCTGGGAAATCGACATCTGCAGCTTGGTGACGTCGACTTCGGCCTCGACGTTGTTGAGGTCGGAGATCTTCAACGGTTCGCCGCGTTTGATCTCGGCGATCTCGCCGTCTTTGAGATAGACCACGTCTTTAGTGTATTCCACGAAGGGAGTGGCGTCGGAGGCGAGGAAGAATTCGTTGTCGCCGATGCCGATCACGAGCGGACTGCTCATGCGGGCGGCGATTATCGTGTCGGGATTGTTTTTCTCCACCACGGCTATGGCGTAAGCGCCGACCACCTGGTTGAGAGCCTGTCGCACCGCCGACATCAGGGAGCATTTGTTGCTGACGCGCACATATTCTATAAGCTGGGCGAGCACTTCGGTATCGGTTTCCGATTTGAACGTGCAGCCATGCTGCATCAGGGCGTCTTTCAGCAGCTTGTAGTTCTCGATCGTGCCGTTATGCACGATGGCTATGTCGCCGTCTTCGCTGAAATGGGGATGGGCGTTGCTGTCGGAGGGTTCGCCGTGGGTGGCCCAGCGCGTGTGCGCTATTCCGACGCAGGCGTCGGTGTCTTTGTCGGCGCAGCAAGCCTCCAGATTGTCGACCTTCCCTTTCGCCTTATAGACAGAGAGTTTGCCATCTTTGCTGACGAGCGCCACGCCGGCGCTGTCATATCCGCGATACTCCAGACGATGGAGTCCTTTTATCAGAATGTCGTAAACGTTACCGTTTCCAATATATCCTACAATTCCACACATATAATTCTAATTCGAAATACTGATTGTTGCCGTGGAGCACATTGGGCTCAGCTCCATAGGCATGGTCATAAGCTGTTGGCAGCCTGGGACAAAAGCGTCAGCTTGCTTGCATAGCAAAATAACGATGACGCACTCCGCCCCCTTAAAAACGCAAAATTAGCAAAAATTAGTATACAATGCAAATTTCCACCCTCCCCCCATTCCAAATTCCAAATTCCCCATTCAACATTCAACATAATGACAACTTGGCGGAACCCCAAGGGGCTTCGCCACGCTTCATCTATGTTTACTTCAATTTTCTTACACGGTTTATTTGCTTCGCTGTTATTTCACAGTTACGTCTACGGCCTCGCCATCGCCGGTGGCTATCACATCGCTGTCGGCAGCATTTGTCGAATCGGGCATATCCTCTATCATGCCTTCTACATTCGGATCTTCAAGCTGCAGACCGGCGCCCCCCGGAAGCGGGAACATCGTAAGTTTGTAATACTTCTTCACCTTCTCCTGATTCTCCTTGCTAAGGTCACGTAGTTCCACGCCGTAAAGCGCCGCACTGAAAACCGAGTAATAAGGATTCCGGGAAGTGAGATTTGCCAGATTGTTGGTGGCGCTGTTCTTGTCAGCCTCCGAAGCTTCAGGATCGTCGAGGATATCCTGATAACTCTGATAATCTTCGGCATACTCGCCGCAATAGTCGATCATAACACCGTAATCCTCGTCGGTGAGCTCTGCTTTCGAAGCAAGCTTGTTGGCTACATCCTTGGGCGCCGTGCTGCCGGAGCAAGCCACGAGACATCCGAAACAAAACAGGATCAGAGCATTGTGAAAATGTTGGCCTTGGCCATACAACTGCTCCTTTTAATAATTTCCTTTTTCATAGTATAAACCTTAATACCTAATTATCTACAATAAATTTTCGACACATCTTCAATCAGACACTTTTCCGTCACCTTTTCCATTCCTTCCCGAGAGAAAATCTCCCGGCGGGAATTAGAACTCGTCGCCGAGCGGCGTCACGGCCGGTTCCCTAAGGCGGTAGAGAAGCATCCTCTTAAGCTGCGGATTGTTGTCGACAATCTCCGAAAGCTCCCAGTGACGTCCCGCCTCCTCGCTCAGCGTTCCCGACGTGGCATCCATGTCGCAGATGTTCCATGTCAGAAGCACCGTCTTGGTCTTCAGCGCCTTCAGTTTATGAATAAGCATCTGATGGTCGGCGTCGCCAGTGATCAGCACCACATAGTCAAACTTGCGGAACGTGGCGAGCTCATATGCCTCGAGAGCAAACCAGACGTCGACCCCCTTCTCCACTACCTCCGTCTGGCCGTCGGAACGTCCAACTTCCCGGAGATGCTTGTAATGGAAAATCACGTCATTTTCTATCAGGGTGTCTTCAAATTTCCGCTCGTTATAGAGCAGATGCTTGTCGTAGGCATCCTTCACGCGGAAACGGCCCCGGAAATAGTGTGCTTCAGTGATCTGGCAGTCGCAGATGTTCATCCCCTCCTCCATCGCGATTTCCGAGCAAATATATTCGAAAAGGGCCTTGACGCGGATGATCGAACGGTCGCGGGCTTTCAGCGCACGGTTCACCTTGGCGTAATAGCCGCCGTCGATAAAGACTCCTATAGATAAAAAATCAAGCATGGCGTAATTATAGCATTTGATACTATAACCACGCCATGCCGAAAATTGTTTATCGGCAATCAGCCTCCGGAGCCAACTCGTCCCGAAGCCGTTTGCGCTTTACTTGCTGAGACGGTCAATCATCTCCTTGAGCAAGCGGTAGAATTCCTCCACGCTCTTGATGTTGGCCTTCTCGCCCGGAGAATGGATATCCTTAAGTGTCGGGCCGAAGCTTACCATGTCGAGCTGCGGCATCTTCTCGAGGAAGAGACCGCACTCCAGACCGGCGTGAAGAGCCTCCACCTTCGGTTTGCTGCCGAAGAGATCCTCATAGCTCTGCTCAGCCACCTTGAGCACCTTCGACTCGGCATTTGGAGCCCAGCCCACGTAAGCGTCGTCGAAATCGACATCTGCGCCGATCATTGTGAAGAGCGCTTTCACGCGGTCGGCGATCTCGTCGCGGCGCGAATCGATCGACGAACGCTGATGAACCGTAATCTCGATCGTCTTGTCGCCCATCATCTTCACCGAAGCGAGGTTGTCGGAAGTCTCCACGAGTCCGGGGATAGCGGCCGACATTCCCTGCACGCCGTTGGGGCAGGCGAAGACGGCTGTGATCAGATTGTGGGCCGTGACGCTCTCGATCATCTCAGCGAGACGTTCATGCTCCTTGGCTTCGAAGCGGAAATCGGGATTTTCTGCGGCGGCAAACTCATCGTGGAGCAGCGCCGAGAAATCGGCTGCGAAACCGAGGAAATCCTCGGCGTCCTCGCGGCGGACAGCCACGATTGCCCAGGCGTCGCGCGGAATAGCGTTGGCGAGGCCACCGCCGTCGATCTCGCAAAGTTCCAGCGGAGTGCGGCGGTCGGCTTCCCAGAGGAAGCGCGCGAGCTGCTGGTTGGCGTT
This sequence comes from uncultured bacterium, assembly GCA_905214735.1. Lineage (GTDB taxonomy): Bacteria > Bacteroidota > Bacteroidia > Bacteroidales > Muribaculaceae > Lepagella. The sequence goes on from CAJMNI010000027.1 coordinate 20,035, forward strand.
GGCGCGCCCCAGATTGATCTCCATGCCCGAATGACCGCCCTTCAGACCCGTCAGGTCAACGCGGAAGCATACCCTGTCTTCCGGAAGCGGCTCTGTCTTATACGGGAGCTTGCAGATCGTCACCTTTCCGCCGGCGCACCCGATCACGAGCTGCCCCATCTCCTCCGAGTCGAGGTTGAGAAGGATGTCGCCCGTAACGAAACCGGGCTGCACGCCGTTGGCGCCGATAAGTCCCTGCTCCTCGTCGACAGTGAGGAACGCCTCCAGCGGACCATGCTTCAGATCGGGGTCGATCATGCAGGCCATGGCTGCGGCGCATCCCATGCCGTTGTCGGCGCCCAGCGTCGTCCCCTCGGCACGCACCCATTCCCCGTCGACAACAGTCTTGATCGGGTCGTTGAGGAAGTCATGCTCCACTCCGGCCGACTTCTCGGCCACCATGTCCTGGTGTCCCTGAAGAATGATCGTCGGGGCGTTCTCCCTTCCCGGAGTGGCCGGCACGCGCATCATCACGTTGCCGACAGCGTCGGTGTGGCATTCCACATTATGGCGTTTCGCCCAGTCCACGAGGAAAGCCTCCATCTTCTTTAGATGGTGGGTGGGACGGGGCACTTTTGTAATTTCGTCAAAAATTTCCCAAACGAGTTTGGGCTGAAGATCTGTGATTTTCATCTGTTATATCGATTTAAGACTATTCAGTTTATAATAGGCCGGCTAAAATAAGCAGGCCGATGGCGGCAGTATTTCATTAGCAAGCCGATGCCGACATTATTTCATCTCCTTTTTGAAGCGGGCGTAGGCATTGGCCATTTTCGTGTGATATCCCCGGCGGGCATAGCTTGCCCCGTTGTATTTCCGGGCAAAGGCAGCCCAGTTTTTCGCTTTCAGGTCGGGGAGCATCCCGGTGTTGGTAATGAAGGTGGCGAAAAGTTCGAGCTGCTCGAGTTCGGAGTAAGACATGAGCCTCACCATTTCGTCGACCGAGTCGCAACCGCAAAGCTTATAATTGAAGCCGCCGATCTGGAACATCCCCCAGAACGTCCCCATGTTGGCGCCCTGGGCGTTGACCTTGCGGGCGTTGATGAGCTGTGTCCATTCGCGCAGCGCATAGCCGGAGAGTCCGGAAGGCACCTTCTCCCCTTTCGCGCCGGCCTTGTTGGGAGCCGAGCTGCGATAGCGGTTATACATGCTCCGGTCGAAATTGATCACCGGCACGCCCGGGGCCCAGAATCCTTTCATCTGCGAGCCGGCCTCGATGGCCACCACCGCCTTGATTGCCGCCACTTCCACTCCGAGCCGCTTGGCCACGATCTCGAAGTCGGTGTCGGTGAGGTGGGTATATCGGGTTTTCTCATCAACCTTGGGCACAGAATCCTCCCTCACCTTCTGCATCTGCCGGGAAGCGGAGGCGGGGCGGGAATGTGTGCTTGCGGTGCGGGAAGTCTGACCGCAAGCTCCGCCGGCGACCATTGTTATGGCCGCCAGCAGGAGAGCTGCGGGACTTTTCATAATGTTGCCACTTTTTCAAGCACGCGGCAGAGGTGACGCCAGAATTTCTCCACCGTCGGGATGTTGAGCTGCTCGTCGGGCGAGTGGACTCCGGTCATTGTCGGGCCGAAGCTTACCATGTCGAGGTTGGGATATTTGGCGAGGAAGAGACCGCACTCCAGTCCGGCGTGGATAGCCTTGATGGCGGGTTTCACCTGGAAGAGCTCCTCATAGGCCTCGGCCGATATCTTCATGATGCGGCTCTTCATGTTGGGAGCCCAGCCGGGATAACCGTCAGAATGCGAAACTTTTGCACCGGCAAGCTGGAAATGAGCCTCCACCTGGCCTGCGATGTCGTTCTTGCGGCTTTCAACCGACGAACGCTGCGAAGTGGTGATGCGGATCGTCTTGTCGTCGATGATCTTCACGGCGGCAAGGTTGGTCGAGGTCTCCACGAGGCCGGGAAGGTCGCGGCTCATCGAGATCACTCCGTGAGGCGCGGAATAGATGGCGCGCACCAGAGCGATCGAAGTCTCGGAGTCGATGCAGTATTCGGGGCGCTCGCAAGCTTCGAGACGAAGGTCCATCGACGGTTCGACACCCTCATATTCACCCTTGATATCCTCGATATATTTCTTGAGATGGCGTTTGAGCTCCTCGTGATGATCGCTGTGGATGCCGAAGACTGCCTCGGCCTCGCGCGGGATGGCGTTGCGCAGGTTGCCGCCGGAGATGGAGCAGACCGTGATGTCCCATTTCTGGGAGCATTCCCAAATGAAGCGGGCGATGATCTTGTTGGCGTTGGCGCGGCCCAGATGGATGTCGCCGCCCGAGTGGCCGCCGAGCAGACCGCTAACGCTCACCTTCATATAATTGAAGTTCTCGGGAGTGTAGCTGCGTTTGTAGGTGAAATCGGCCGTAGTGTCGATACCGCCGGCGCAGCCCACGAAGATCTCGCCGTCGTCTTCCGAATCGAGGTTCAGAAGCATCGAACCGCTGATCATATCCTTGCCGAGGTTCTGGGCTCCTTCGAGGCCGATCTCCTCGTTGACGGTGAAGAGAGCCTCAACCGGACCGTGAACCAGATCCTTGTCGATCATCACGGCCATAGCGGCGGCGCAGCCGATGCCGTTGTCGGCGCCGAGAGTGGTGCCCTTGGCCTTAACCCACTCGCCGTCGATATAAGTCTCGATCGGGTCTTTCATAAAATCATGGCATACGTCGCCGTTCTTCTCGGCAACCATGTCCATGTGGGCCTGAAGGATCACCGTCGGGGCGTTCTCATGACCGGGAGTGGCCGGCTTGCGCATCACTACGTTGCCCACCTTGTCGGTCTTAACCTCGATGCCGTGGTCGTTGGCGAATTTTACGAGAAAATCCCTGATTTGCTCTTCATGGCAGGAGGGACGCGGAACTTTCGTGATTTCATCGAAACATTTCCAAATGAGTTCGGGTTTAAGGTCTTTTACTTCCATTGTATATTATTTAGATAATGAGTCAGTTGCAACTTGCGCCGGCACATATCGCGCGCCGGTTGCCGCCGGAGCTTACTCCTAATTATTATTTTCCAATCACGCTCTTGTCGAGCTCTTGATATGTTCTTAATTCTCAAAGTTAGTAAAATTATCTCAATTCGCGGCTTTTTTTTCGATTTTTTAGTTAATTTTGCAATCGAAACAAAAGAGGATTGCCCCCGCGACTCAATATCGGCATAAGGGCTAAGAGTATTATAATCATTAAAAATTCTAAAAATTGACACTGATAATTATAATATTACTGGGAATATCCCTACTTTTGCTTTCTGTTAGGTTTGGCGGGAAGCAGCGCAATGCCGGCCACGCATGCCATCATGCCCCCGCCCCGAAGACTTATCGCAAAAAAGATTAACCGAATAAATCAGAACAACCAAAATAGCTTAGCAAAGCAATGAACAAGATCCAGAACCGCCTCCTCCTCGCCTTCATGGCGACAGCCATCGCAGCGGCGGGAGCCACATCCTGCGGCGGCAAAGAGGAAGCCAACAAGCCTGCTGCCGGCGCCAAGGCGGCCAAAGTCGACCCGTCGAAACTGCCAAACTACCGCTATGTCGACCTCGACACCCTCCTGAGCCGCTACAACCTCGCCAAAGACTACAACGAGGAGATGGTGCGCATGCAGAACAACTATGAAAGCACCGTAAGGAGCCACCAGTCGAGAATCCAGCAGTTCGGCACGAGCGTGCAGCAGAAGATGCAGAACAACGGCTATCTCTCCGAAGCCTCCTACAAGGCCGACGAGCAGAAGATGGCTTCCATGCAGAACGAAGCCCAGCGCCAGGTATCCACTCTCGAAAACAATATGCAGAAGGCGATGATGGACGCACAGAAAACAGTCAACGACTCCATCACCAAATTTATCGAAGAATATAACGCCACCCGCGGCTACGACGCCATTCTCTACAAGAACGCCACTCTATACATCAACCCGGCGCTCGACATCACCAACGAGGTGGTGGAAGGTCTCAACGCCCGCTACAACAAGGTGAAGAAATAATCCGGACAAGGAAACATCCGGCCCGCGCCGCGTGTTAGGATTTCAGGGATGGGAGCGCATGCGTTCCCATTTTTTCTCCCCTCAAAACTGAAGATATGATCGAAGACAATATTATCAACAAGGAGCAAAACGAAAAGGCCGTGCTCATCGGTCTGACCACGCAGAACCAGAGCGAGGCGAAGACTGCCGAATATCTCGACGAACTCAGCTTCCTGGCCGAGACGGCCGGAGCCGAGCCGGTGGCCCGTTTCGTGCAGAAACTCGACTATCCGAATCCGCGCACCTACGTCGGCACCGGCAAGCTCGAGGAAATCCGCCAATATGTGGAGGATAACGAAATCGGTCTGGTGATCGTCGACGACGAACTCTCGTCGAAACAGGTGGCCAACATCGAGAAAGAGCTCAAGGTGAAGATTCTCGACCGCACGAGCCTTATCCTCGACATCTTCGCCAAGAGGGCGCAGACGGCCACGGCCCGCACCCAGGTGGAACTCGCGCAATATCAATATCTTCTGCCGCGACTGACACGAATGTGGACCCACCTCGAACGCCAGCGCGGAGGTATAGGAATGAGAGGCCCCGGCGAGACGCAGATCGAGACCGACCGCCGTATCATCCTCGACAAGATCTCCTATCTCAAGAAGGAGCTGCAGGCAATCGACCGCCAGAAGACAGTGCAGCGCAAAAACCGGGGCAAGCTCACCCGCGTGGCTCTCGTAGGTTATACCAACGTCGGGAAATCCACCCTGATGAACCTGCTGAGCAAGAGCGAGGTGTTTGCCGAAAACAAGCTTTTCGCCACGCTCGACACTACGGTGCGCAAGGTTGTTATCGAAAACCTCCCCTTCCTGCTCACAGACACCGTCGGATTCATCCGCAAGCTCCCTTCTCACCTGGTCGAAAGCTTCAAGTCGACGCTCGACGAGGTGAGGGAGGCCGACGTGCTCGTGCATGTGGTCGACATCAGCCATCCTAATTTCGAGGAGCAGATCGAGGTTGTCAACAAGACCCTCGCCGACGTCTGCAAAGGGGCAGAGAAGCCGATGATCATGGTCTTCAACAAGATCGACGCATTCACATATACCCCCAAAGATCCCGACGACCTCACCCCTCCCACCCGCGAAAACATCTCGCTCGAGGAATTCCGCAAGATGTGGATGGCCCGCATGGACAATAACTGCGTCTTCATCTCGGCCCGCGAGCGCATCAATATCGACGAGCTCAAGGCACTCCTCTATCAGAAGGCGCTCGAGATCCACACCGCCCGATTCCCCTACAACGACTTCCTCTATCAGAAATATGACGAAGAAGAGGCAACTCCCGATGATGTCGAGCCGGAAAACTCAGAAAATTAACGAATTAATAAAGATAGCCCGATGAACGCCACCAGCCTCAAGCGGCGCCGCCTCGAATGGTGGGAGCGCTGCGAACTTGAAAGTCAGGGATGTCGCGCCGACGACTGGCAGAACGTCCTCATCAGCGACGCCACCCATCTGCCGTCGGTGCGCAACGTCGAATTTGCCGGACATGTCTCCATCGGCATCCTCCGCCCCGAACTCGGCAACAGGCTCGAGAACGTGAGGCTGTGCAATTGCGAAATCGGCGACTATCCCTGCATCCGCAACGTCAGCTCGATCGAGTTCGAGCCGGAGGCCGCCTGCGGCATAGGCACTGAGGTCTGCGTGCTCGACGAGACCGGAGGCCGCCCCGTCTACATCTATCCGGGACTCTCGGCGCAGATGGCGCTCCTGATGGCCCGTATGCCGCGATGGGCTGAGAAGAATCTTCTCCCGATGCTTCAGGAGAAATGGGAAAACTATCACGTCGCCCCCCGCATCGGCGACCGCGCCCGCATAGAGAACTGCGGCGAGCTGCTCAATGTCTATGTCGACCGCGAGGTCACCGTGAAGGGCGCCCGGTCGCTGAGCAACGGCATGATCATCAACAACGCCGCCCGCGGCCGTTGCCTCTCTTTCGTCGGTCCCGGCGTCGATGCCAAGAACTTCATCATCGAGGATGGCTGCGCCGATTCCGGAGCCATAATCCGCAACTGCTATATCGGCCAGGGTGCCCTCCTCGAGAAGGGTTTCTCCGCCCACGACTCCCTCTTCTTCGCCAACAGCTCGATGGAAAACGGCGAGGCATGCGCCCTTTTTGCCGGCCCCTACACGGTGAGCATGCACAAGGCCTCGCTGCTGATCGGCTGCCAGACATCTTTCATGAACGCCGGAAGCGGCACCAACCAGAGCAACCACATGTATAAGCTCGGGCCGGTCCACTGGGGATTGCTCGAACGCGGAGTGAAGACCTCTTCCGCCTCCTATCTGATGCTCGGCGCCAAAATCGGGGCATTTTCGCTTCTGATGGGGCAACATAAGACCCATCCCGACTCTTCGGAATTCCCCTTCAGCTATCTTTTCGGCGATGACCGCGGGGCCACCGTAGTGGTGCCGGGAGTGATGTTGCGCAGCTGCGGCCTGCTCCGCGACGAGAAGAAATGGCCCGCGCGCGACCGCCGGCTCAAACGCCGGATGCCGCTCCACGACCGAATCATCTTCGACGTGCTCAACCCTCTGACAGTCGACAAGATGCTTTCCGCCGCCGACGTGATCGACACTCTGCTCGGCCGTCCCGCCGACGACGACCGCTTCATCCGTTATCGCGGCATGAAGTTCTCACGCGCTTCGCTCGAACGCGCCCGCCATCTCTATGAACTCGGCATCTACAAATACCTCCGTCTCCGCCTCGGCGACAAAGGGTTTCCCCTTCTTCGCGAGGAGGAAACGCCCGAGGAATGGGTCGACATCGCCGGTCTTCCCATGACCCGCTCCATGCTCCGCAAGGTGATGGAGCAGAAGTCGGCCGACGCAATGGAGAAACTGCTCGACGAGGCTTTCGACTCCTATGCCGAATTCGAACGCGAATGGATCGCCACCCGTTTCGGCGCCCGCTGGGAGAAACCGGCCGAGGTTATCGCCGCCTACGCCGAGGATTTCGACCGGATGGTGGAGGAAGACCGCGCCCGATATCTCGAAGACCTCGCCGCCCAAAACGAAATGCTCGAACTCTAACAATAGCGTCTGTACAATCGACTGCCAATGGAAACAGAAAAAAATAACATCCCCGAGCACGACAATAAGCCGGCCGAAGATAATCGCCGTCTGAAAACCAAATGGATGAAGGAGATCATCTGGACTGTGGCCGTTCTCGCCGTGCTGATGTTTGTGGTAAAGATCGAACGTCCCGAAGCCGCCTCGGAAGATACCCCCGAGATGCTTATCAATCATGAGAACGACGCCGCCTCCCCTGCCGCCGAAGCCGAAGCCGCTCCTAAAGGAGAGATGACCGACGAGGCCGAAGAGTCCCAAGCCGAGTTGAAGAAGGAGAAGACTGATTCCATCGAGCAGATACTGGAAGAGGAGCAAGACGATGGAGTGAAAGTGAAACCGGAGGAGACGCCCGAGCAAACCGCGCCGGCACCGGTTCCGGAGGAGACGCCCGAGCAAACCGCGCCGGCACCGGTTCCGGAACACACGCCCGCCTCGCCGATTACCGAGCCGACACCCGAACCACTCCCCTCCTCCCCGCAGGAATAAACAGCTCGAATAAACTGCAAACGCCATAACATAAAGAAGCCGATCGAAAATCCGACCGGCTTCTTTATGTTATTTCTGACGTTTTACATCGTCAGCTCTGTATCATTCCTGACCGATGATGATGTTGGTGATCTCGCCGTCGTGGCCCGTGAAACGAATGCCGTTATATTCGCAATCGTCGTTGTAGGTCACCGACTTCACGCCGGGCATCGTCTTCAGTTCATCGGCCGAGTCGCCAACGCCGAAGAGTTTGTCGCCGACCTTCACCTTTGCTACCGGACCATAGATGGTGACGCCGGCGATGCGGTCGTTGACGATGTTGATGTTGATCACCTCGGTGCCGTCGAGATAGAGCGTCTCGGAATTGGCATCCCAACGCTTCACCTTGTTGAACATCTTGTCGACGATTCCGGGCATCGACATAGTGCTGTCGTGGAGCTTGATCGGGCCGCAGGCTTCGGCTGTGATCTGCCAGCCGTCGGCCGGTACGCCGACAGCGTTGCCGGTCACGAAGAGGCCGCCGGAACGTCCGGGATGCGCTTTGCCATCGTCAGCGGGCTCGCTCTTGGCGGCCGGGGAGGCAGCTGTGGCCTGTGCGGGAGCCGCCTTCTTGTCGAGGTCGCGTATGCCTACGTTTTCAAGAATCACCGAGAAGTTGTGGACGTTGGCATCCATCGGGTACTGTCCGCAGAGATTGATGGTGACTTTGCCGAGGGCGTTGATATCGGCCGGCACGCCGCTGATTGTCAGCACTCCGTCAACTTTCTGACCCTGGGGAACATTGACCGTCACCCCCTCGGAACTGCTGCTGCCGCCGAGGCTGATGTTCGACACGGTATATTTCGTTCCGTCGGCGGCAACGGCCGTCGTCTCATTCGGCTCGTAGTTGCGCAGCCAGACGTTCTCTATATCCTGCTGCACGATGTTGGGGAGCTGGAACTTGATGATCACCACGCCATCCTTGCGGTCGGTGCCCTGATAATTGAACCCGAGGCCGGGATTGTCGCCCATAGCCATCATCGAGATGGTGGCCTGAGCCGATGCCGTCGCGGCGGAAACGAGCATTCCGCACGCCATGGCAGCTGTAATTGCTATTCTTTTCATTCTTGATATTTAGGGGATTATGATAAAAAGCAACCGGATGATTCTGGATAATTATATTGAGGCTGCATAATCTGCGGCCTCATTAATTAAATAACGCAGCGATCTGCGAATTATTCCATCCTGCCGCTTCCCCGGCATATCAGAGATAATAATCTTTCAGGGGTTGAAGGCGGTCGTCGAGTTCGAACACACGCGGTTTGCCGGTGGGGATCTCCAGTGAAACGACCTCTTCGGGGGAAAGGTGGCGGAGCATCATCTCCAGTCCGCGCAGCGAATTGCCGTGGGCCACGACCAAAACGTCTCCATAATGCTGCAGCGCCGGCGCAATCTTCTCTTCCCAGCAGGAGCGCACGCGTTCGATAGTGATCTTCAGCGACTCACCCGCCGGCAGTTCGTCGGCTGTGAGCGAAGCGTAACGCGGATCGAAACGAGGATGTCGCGGATCATCCTCCTTCAGCAGCGGAGGCTCCACATCATAGCTCCGGCGCCAGATATGCACCTGCTCGTCACCATATTTCTCAGCCGTATCGCTCTTGTTGAGACCCTGAAGCGCACCGTAATGCCGTTCGTTGAGGTGCCAGTCCTTGGTCACCGGCACCCAGTCGCGGTCCATCTCCGAAGCCGCGATCTGAAGCGTATGGATAGCCCTTTTGAGATAAGAAGTAAAATAGAACTCCGGTTTCAGTCCGGCCTTCAGCATCAGACGTCCCGCCTCGCGGGCCTCCTCGCGTCCCCGGTCGGAAAGTTCCACGTCGGTCCAGCCCGTAAACCGGTTGGACAGGTTCCACTCACTCTGTCCATGCCGCAACAAAATCAATCTCGCCATATTCAATCTTAAATAAATAGTGTTTGAAAATCATCTATCCATATAACAAAATCCAAACCGATTTTTCACATACCGGACCTAAACGTTTTGCAGCCTCCTAACAAAGTGCGGGGGAGTTACGTTATTACTGATAGATAACCCAAAAACATAGAATATATGGAAACCGTATTTCTTCAGGGAAACCCGATGCATCTGGTCGGCGAACTCCCCGTGGCCGGCAGCATCGCCCCCGATTTTACCCTTACCGCCGATGACCTCAGCGATATCCGCCTGAGCGATTTCAACGGCAAACGCGTTGTGCTCAACATCTTCCCCAGCATCGACACCGATGTCTGCGCCGCTTCCGTGCGCCATTTCAACCAGGATGTCGCTTCTTATAAAAACACCGAAGTGCTCTGCGTCAGCATGGACCTCCCCTTCGCCGCCAAACGTTTCTGCACGGTCAACGGCATCGAGCATGTACGCACTGCTTCCGCATATCGTTCTGACTTCGGCGATACCTACGGCGTGGAGATTGCCGACGGCCCGATGCGCGGCCTTCTTGCAAGAGCTGTCGTGGTGATCGACACCGACGGCCGGGTGCTCGGCACCTCCCTCTCGCAGGAAATCACCAAAGAGCCCGACTATGAGTTCGTGAAGAAACTCCTGTCGGAAAACGCCTGAGCAAACGCCTGAGCAATGACTCTTCCAAGCGAACCCTTCATGCTTCTGAGCATGATCAATATGAAACTGCGCGACGACTATCCGAGCCTCGACGAACTATGCGCCGCCGAGGATATCGACCGCAATGAGCTTGAAAACCGGCTTCGCGAAGCCGGTTTCGATTACCTCCCTGAGGCCAATCAGTTCAGATAGCGCCCCTTAATTACTGTGCCAAGACCCCGCGGGTCTTGGATAAACGCAGCCAAAACCCCGCGGGTTTTGGGGTAAATTAACGAGAGTGTGAACAATTGTTCGCACTCTTTTTGTTATTAAGACACGACGGCAGGGATTCCCGCCGCCGTCCCGCTGCCCCGCGAAGGAGCATTCGGTGAGAACTATCAAAAACACACATCCGTTTGCAATCATGATTCCGCTCCAGAAAACTTTATTGCTTATGGCTCTGCTTGCGGTAACCTCATTCCCCGGCCACTCTCAGGAATATCAGGGAGAGTCGTTGGGGCGCTTCCGCACTGTATTTCCTCCCCACCCTCTCCATCACCGGAAGCATCGGCACCGTGGCCCACAAGGCCGACAAGCTTTTCAGCCACGAGAGCTTCACCTATACCATCGCGCCGCAGCTGAGCTGGACGCTCTTCGACGGCTTTGCCCGCAGTGCCTCCGTGGCCGCAGCCCGCGAGGAGATGGAGGCGAGCATCAGCCAATACAACGAATCGGTGCTCGCCACCGTGAAGGTGCAGAACCTCGTTTCCCAGGCCGAAGCTACACTCCCCTCGGCAGTGCGCCAGCAGGGAGTGCAGGTATCGTCGCGCTCCTCCAACATCATTCTCTTCGTTGCTCTCGAGAGCGATCGCCCTGAATATGACGCACTTTACCTCAATTGTCGGCACGCTGTTCGTGCCCAACTTTTGGGAACTCCTGGAGCGCTTCAAGGAGAAGCATCTCAACCGCCTCTTCAACGGAGCCTCCAATGCAGCGCCGACACCTCAACCGGCTTATCCGGCCAAAACCGCCACTCCCGACAACGACACTGCCAATCAGAAAGAAGAATCGGAGCAGAAAACGGATAAGACAGTCTGACCCCCTTAATCAATTCTATATAAAAACGGCCTCGCCCCGGCGTCATCACGACGACGATGCGAGGCCTCTCTACATAACGATTACATTTGAACTGCCGGTGTCTGCAACGCCGCAGGTAAGTTTCCGGCACCGGCGATGGATTTATGAACTATACCAATCTAAACCAATATAAACCATTTATTTGCTTATGAGATTGTGTTTGCGGATTTTAATGAGATTGTAAGTGCGGATATGATATTTTAGACAACATTATTCAATCATCAACATTATTCATAACGGATTGCCTCTATCGGGTCGAGGTTTGCGGCTTTGCGTGCCGGATACCAGCCGAAGAAGACTCCGGTGACGGTGCATACCACAAAGGAAAGGGCCACCGAGTAGATCTGGATAGCCACGGGCCAGCGGGCTATGACGTTGACCAGCCAGGTGGCGACGCATCCCAACAGGATGCCGATCACGCCGCCTGTGACGCTGATGATCACGGCCTCGATGAGGAACTGCGAGAGAATATCGACACCCCGCGCCCCGATCGACATGCGAAGACCTATCTCACGGGTGCGCTCAGTGACGGAGACATACATGATGTTCATGATCCCGATGCCTCCGACAAGCAGGGAAATCCCCGCTATGCAGGCGAGCAGTACGGTCATCATGTCGCTCGTGGAGTTCATCATCTCGCTCAGTTCCTGCTGCGACCGGATCTCGAAGTCATCCTCAGCCCCCTCTTTGATCTTGTGGCGCTGACGGAGCACTTCGGAAATCTTCTCTATGACTTCGTCGGTGGCATTCTCGTCGACCGCGCTCGCATACATCCCCTGCAGATAATCGATGGCGAGGATGCGCTTCATCACGGTGGTGTAGGGGGCGAGAACCACATCGTCCTGATCCATACCCATGGAGTTGGTGCCCTTCGATTCGAGCACTCCGACAACCGTGAAGGGTATTTTGCCAAACCTTATCACCCTCCCCACCGGATCGGTGCCGTCGGGGAAAAGATTGTCGACAACCGTCTTTCCAAGCACGCACACTTTCGATGCGAGCTTGATCTCCCTCTCTCCGAACATCACTCCGCTCTCCACCTTCAGCTTGCGGATGTCGAGATAATCGGGCGTGATGCCATAGATGGTCGAGGGATAGTTGTTGTTGCCGCTCACGAGCTGGCCGCCGGAATTGACCGAGGGAGAGAGTGCCGAAATCCCTTCGAGCGACTGGAGAGCTTCATAGTCGGCCACTGAATAACCGGTAGCCACCTCCTCTCCCTCTTTGAGTCCGGAAAGGATCACGGTTTTCATGCCGTTGCTCGCTCCGATGGTAACTTTCACCGGGTCGAGAATGTTATAATACTGCCGCAAAATCGAACCGGTTCGGCACGCAAGATAAACCCAATAAA
>CAJMNI010000028.1 GCA_905214735.1 uncultured bacterium
TTGGCTCCTCGGAGCCGTTAACAAATTCTCAAAAAATAACCGAAGTATTGATAAAATTTTCTGTTAAATTTTTGGAGGGGATGCAACGGGTTAATAGCCAATGAAATATAAAGTTCGCCCGGTATGCCTGCAAAAAAAGGCCGCGCCATATTGCCGGCGCGGCCTTTCGGAATCTTTTTATGAGTCGGGGGATTATTTCACGAGCACTTTGGCGCCCTGCGAGCCGGAGCGGACGATGTAGATGCCCTGCGGAAGGGGGATCGTGGCGTCGGCTGCGGCGGAAGCCACGTGCTGGCCGGTGAGCGTGTAGACGTCGACGTTTCCTTCGGCGTTGGCGACGCGGATGCCGCCCTCCACGGCGTAAGCGCGGAATGCGTCGGCTGCCTCGGCGCCGATCTCGTCGACGGCGGTGACGTTGTTGGTGGCGATCACGGCGTAGCAGTTGGGCTCGATGGTGACTGTCTTGGCGGCGGCGTCGAAGCTCGGGTTAGATCCGTAGGATTTCGAAGCCACATAATAATTGTTCTGATTATTATTGCGGAAGTCGATGCTGACGGTGATGTTGCCGGTCACGTTGGGGTTGGTGACGCAGTAGAGTTCCTTGTCGGCCGTGAAGGTCTCGATGGTGCGGCCCTTGCTCCAGGCGGCGGTGTTGTTCTTGTAATTCTCGTTGCCGTTGAAGAGCTCGGTGTTGGCGAGACGGATGGCGATCATTTCTGCGTAGCATTCCATCAGGCCCTTGTTGTCGGGATCGTTGAGAAGGTTCCAGTTGACGATCTTGGGGCTGGTGTTGTTGCCGCCGTTGTCGTCTTTGGTGTTCTGGTCGTTACCCATTTCGGAGAATTGCCAGATCATGTGGGAGCCGGGGACGAGGATCATCTGGGCGGCAGCCGCGCCGCAGCGCTGCATGGCGGCTGCATGGTTGTCTTTCACGCCGTCGACGCCCCATTTGATTTGCTTGTAGGCGAGGCGCTGCTCGTCGTGGCTCTCGAGATAAGCCACAGTCGATCCGGCGGTGCGGGAATCCTTCTCGGCGTTCATGCGGGTGAGCGACGAGTCGGACGACCATCCCATGGCATACTGGCAACCGGCGTTGTTGACGTTGGCCCAGTTGAGCTCGCCGTCGGCGGCCATCTCGTTCTCCTCCTTGGCGCCGGCGAGGTTCTCGTTGATGAAGTAAGCGTCGGGGTTGACCTCGCGCATCGCGTCGTGGAGGCTCTTCATGCGGGCCACGCGCGAAGAGTTGTAGGCGTTGGTGGCGGCGTCGCCGGCATTCTTGTAGGAGCTGTTGTCGCCCAGTCCTTTCACGAGGTCGAAACGGAAACCGTCGACCTTATACTCCGTGAGCCAGAATTTCAGGGCGTCGCGGAACTGCTCCTGAACCGGGGGGAACTCCTGTTTCCAGTCGTTGAGCACGCTGTAGGCATGGGGTGCCGTGGCGTTGAAGAAGGGGTTGCTTCCCGATGAATACATCTTGTACCAGGGATGCTGCCAGTCGGTCTGGTTGAACACCATGTCGAGGATCACGGCGATGCCCTCGGCGTGGCATTTGTCGATGAATTCCTTATAGTCCTGGGGAGTTCCGTAAGCCTTGTCGACTGCGAAATAGAAGTTGGGGTTGTAGCCCCAGCTGATGTTGCCGTTGAACTCGTTGATGGGGAGGAGCTCCACGGCGTTGATGCCGAGCTGTTTGAGATAGGGGATCTTCTCGATGGCCTGGCGCACGGTGCCGTTACCCTTGGCCGCACCCTCGGTGCCGGTGAAGTCGCGGAAAAGCATCTCGTAGATCACAAGGTTGTCCTTGGCGGCTCCCTTGAAATCGGTGACTTTCCAGTCATAGTCGAGCATCGTGTCGCTGAAGACCGAAATCACCGTGTTCTTGGGCACGGAGCCGGTGGGATACTGCGGCATATTCGGATATACCTCGGCTGTGATGTATTTGTCGTTTTCCGGATCGAGTACGAGGCGGGCGTAGGGGTCTGAGACAGCTGTCTTGCCGTCGACGAGGAAATAATACATGAACTCGCCGGTGCCCACCTCCGATTTCGGAAGGGTGATGGTGAAGTAGCGGATGTCGTTGCCCGATTCCTTGGTGTCGACATACTGCATGAGCTGCTTGTTGGTGGCCTTCCAGTTGTTGAAGCTTCCGACGAGGATCACGCTCTGTTTCTGCGGGGCGCAGAGTGTGAACGTCACCGAACCGTCGGCGTTGCGGTAGCTTCCCATGCGGGGTTTCGACTGGTCGGCGGCAGGTTTGGAATCCTCGGCGTAGCAGACGTTGAGCGTTTTCGTCAGGGTCTGGCCGTCGGCGGTGGCGGTGGCCGTCACCTCATAGTCTCCGGCCTCCCCGAAGGTGTTGGTGGCCTTGAGCTTGGTGGCGTTCTCGGCCTGGTCGAGCAGTGTGCCGTTGATGGTGATGGAGATGTTGGCCGGTATATTAGTCTCGGCGGTGAAGGTGAGCTTCGACGAGCTCGGGCCGATCACGTCGGAGATGCGGCTGTGGCGGAAGGAGAGGGTGAACTCCTCGTCGGCGCGCGTCTGAACGTTTTCTGGGGAAGCTGCGAAGGTGTCCGCCGGTGTCCATGCCGGGATGGCCAGCAGGGCGATGGCAATAAGTGCTAAGTAATGCTTCTTCATGATAAATATTTGATTGTTAAAAGTTAACGAACATGGCGGGCAATTTGTTCGTGCGGCGCCCGCAGCCGCCCGGAGAGGCTGACGCCGGGGATTACTCCTCGTCGTCTTCGGGGATATAGGTGGCCTCGCGCATCTGCGCATACTCCTCCCAGTCGGGGTCGTCTTCCGCCTCGATCACGATCGGCATCTGCGGAAGGTCTTCCATCGCGCGGTTGAACACCTTGCCGAAGATGTTGAGGTTGTGGGCGTGAAACACCCAGTCGCGGCGCCCGGCGCCGGTGTAAATGCCGGTGAGATAGGCCACCTTGTCTTTTTTAAACGTCGAAAGCATGGCGTCGGTTGCCTGCTCCATCAGAATAGCGTCCTCGTCGCGGGGCATTCCGTCGGGCAGAGGATCGTAGTCCCAGCCCACGCGCACGAGATAGGGGAACTTCCCGCTCTCGCGCTCCTTGTCGAGATAGTCGCGGCCGGTCACGATCACCGTGCGGCCGTCGTCGCTTTCGGCCGGAGCCGTCCACCACCGCTCCTTCATCTTCCTCTCTTTTTTTCGGGAGCGGCCGCGCGGCGGGGCTCCTGTTCCTTATAGAGCGTCACTTCTATTGCCGGGCGGTCGAAATAGACGCCGGGGCGGAAGCAGTGAAGCTTGAAAAACTTGGTGAGGTCGAGCTTGCGGCTCACGTTGAGCGGCGACTTCACCTCGAAATCCTTGTAGCTCTTATATGCCACGGCCTGGAACACGATGCGTTCCAGCTCCTTGATGGTCTGCTGCGTGTATGAAGCGAGGTCGACCAGTTCGTTGGGGGCCGCTTCGCCGCGGCTCACCACTTTCCAGCCGGCGCCGGCCTCGGCGCGGCGCAGAAGCACATAGTCGAGGAAATAGTTGGAGTCGTTGACGAGCACCGCCGAGATCGACGTCCGCTCGAGATCCTTCACGTTTGCCGGCTCGAAACCGAGCACCACCGTCATCGCGTCGCCATAGTCGGTCTCCACGATGGGGAAATCCTCCTCTTCGGGAGCGGGAGCCTTCGCCGGAGCGGGAGTTTCCTGCTTCGGTTTGCGGCGTTCGTCGGACTTCCCGGCGTCGAACGCCTCCTGGTCGAACATCTTCTTCGCCCCCTTCAGGGCAGGCTCGTGGCCCGCCGGGAGCACCACCACGAGTTCGCGAGCCTGGACCGGCGTCTCGAATCCCTGGTCGTCGACGTATGCTATCTTACCTTCGACGCGCGTCACCTTCCCGCCTCCCACGGCATTGAGATAACGCACTGTATCACCTACTTGTACCATTTCTTACAATATTGCGGATATTGTCATTCCTCGCGGGCGTCGGCCTCCTCGCGGGCCGACTTCTCCTCCTCGGCCCTCTTCTCGTAGGCGTCGACAATCCGCTGCACGAGCGGATGCCTCACGATGTCTTTTTTCTCATATTCGATCACTCCGATCCCCTTCACTCCGCGCAGGATCCCGAGGGCGTTGAGCAGGCCGCTACGCACCGTGCGCGGCAGGTCGATCTGCGTCACGTCGCCGGTGACCACCATCTTCGACCCCATGCCGAGGCGCGTCAGAAACATCTTCATCTGATGGGTGGTGGTGTTCTGTGCCTCGTCGAGGATGATGACGGCGTCGTTGAGCGTGCGCCCCCTCATGAAGGCAAGCGGGGCGATCTGGATTGTCCCGGCCTCCATATACTCCTTTAGCTTAAGCTGGGGAACCATATCTTCGAGCGCGTCGTAGAGCGGCTGCAGATAGGGATCGATCTTCTCCTTCATGTCGCCGGGGAGGAAGCCGAGTTTCTCGCCGGCCTCCACTGCGGGGCGCGACAGAATCACGCGGCGGCACTCCTTGTTTTTCAACGCCCTGACGGCCAGGGCGATCGCTATATATGTCTTTCCCGTTCCGGCGGGACCGAGGGCGAAGGTGAGGTCGTTTTCGTCGAAACTCTTCACCATCCGCTGCTGGTTGGCGTTGCGCGGCGCGATCGGCCGGCCGCTCTGGCCGTAGATGATCACTCCGGCGGCGTCGGAACGGCGCGGAGCCTCACCGCGCACGATGTCGATGATCGCATCCTCGGTGAGCTTGTTATATTTCGAAGCGTATGCCTCGATTTCCTTTATCTTCTTTTCGAACTCGGCGGTCTCGCTCTCCTCGCCGATCACCTTGATCACGTTCCCTCTCGCCGAAACCCTCAGCTTCGGGAAGAGATTGCGCACCAGACTGATGTTGCAGTTGTTGGTGCCGTAAAAGGTCTGCGGATCGATACCGTCGATTATGACTATTCTCTCAATCATTTTCCAAGTTTATATCAGCCGACTCCGTTGGCCAGCGAAATCTGGAGGAGCTTCTGGGCCTCGACGGCAAACTCCATCGGGAGCTTGTTCATCACCTCGCGGGCGTAACCTCCCACGATCAGGGCCACCGCCTCCTCGGTCGGGATGCCCCGCTGCTGGCAATAGAAGAGCTGTTCTTCATTGATTTTCGAAGTGGTCGCTTCGTGCTCCACGGTCGAGCTGTCGTTGCCCACCTCGATATAGGGGAAAGTGTGGGCGCCGCATTTGTCGCCCATCAGCAGCGAGTCGCACTGCGTGTAGTTGCGGCAGTTTTCCGCCCCCTTGGCCACTTTCACCAGGCCGCGGTAGCTGTTTTGCGAGCGTCCGGCCGAGATTCCCTTGCTGACGATTGTCGAGCGGCTGTTGCGGCCGATGTGGATCATCTTCGTGCCGGTGTCGGCCTGCTGATAGTTGTTGGTGAGCGCCACGGAGTAGAACTCGCCCGTCGACTCGTCCCCCTTCAATACGCAGGAGGGGTATTTCCAGGTGATCGCCGAACCGGTTTCCACCTGTGTCCAGCTGAGCTTCGAGCGATGTCCGCGGCAGAGACCGCGTTTCGTCACGAAGTTGTAGATGCCGCCCCGACCCTCGCGGTCACCGGCATACCAGTTCTGGACCGTGCTGTATTTCACCTCGGCGCGGTCTTCTACGATGATCTCCACGATGGCGGCGTGGAGCTGGTTCTCGTCGCGCATCGGCGCCGTGCACCCCTCGAGATAGCTCACGTAGGCGTCGTCGTCTGCCACGATCAGCGTGCGCTCGAACTGACCCGTCCCCGCAGCGTTGATGCGGAAATAGGTCGACAGCTCCATCGGGCAGCGCACCCCTTTCGGGATATAGACAAACGAACCGTCGGAGAATACCGCCGAGTTCAGCGCGGCGTAGAAATTGTCGCGGTAGCTCACTACGGAGCCGAGATATTTCTTCACCAGCTCCGGATAATCCTTCACCGCCTCGCTGATCGAGCAGAAGATCACTCCGAGTTCGGCGAGTTTTTCGCGGTGGGTGGTCTTGACGCTCACCGAGTCGAGCACGGCGTCGACGGCCACTCCCGAGATGCGCTTCTGCTCCTCGAGCGATATGCCGAGCTTATTGAACGTGTCGAGAAGTTCGGGGTCGACCTCGTCGAGGCTCTTCTTCTCCTCCTTCGGCTTCGGGGCGGCGTAATAGCTGATCGCCTGGAAGTCGATGGGGGGAATCTTCAGGTGGGCCCATTCCGGCTGCTTGAGCGTCAGCCAGTGGCGGTAGGCCTTCAGACGGAAGTCGAGGAGCCATTCCGGCTCATGTTTCTTAGCCGATATGAAGCGGATCACATCCTCGCTCAGACCCGGCGGGACGATGTCGGTGTCGATGTCGGAGGTGAAGCCGTATTTATATTCCGAACTGGTGGCCTCCCTGAGGGTGGCCTCCGAATCCTTATAGATCTCTTCCATGCGGATTATTTTAAGTCTCTTTTGGGTGTGACGGCGCTGAAGGACTTTATCCTCGGGGCGCTTTTCCCTATCAATACGCAAAATTAATGAAAAAAGTTGCAACCGCCAAATAGGGATTTCTCCCCCGGCGGCTGCAACGTCAGGCGGCGGTGTCAGAATGTTCCGTAGCTCGGGCGGCCGAGCCCGCGGAGTCCCCCCGCTCCGGTTCCGGCAGCGATGGTTTTCCGGGGCAATTCCATTTCGGAAAAGGCTATGTAGAGCCCTATGGCGCGGGTCATGAGCAGGTCGTCGTGACATCCGGCGATCGCCCCGAAACTCCCGTTGGGCCGCTTCTCATACTGCAGGTATTCGTCGAGGCAGCAGGGGTCGCGTTCGGTGTAGAGCCCTTCGCGGATGATCCTCACGAGCGAGGCGATGATCATCGGTTTGGTGAGGGTGTTGGTGTGGAAACCGTATCTCACCGGCCGACCCTCCGCCACGTCGCGGGCGCTTCCCCGGCGGGCGTAGAGGTTGGGATAGACGTTGCGCAGGCGGTTGAGGATGAATTCGCTCTGGTCGCCGTCGGTGTCGCGCTGCGGGTCGCGGCTCTCCAGGGTGTTGCTCTCGATCACGAGCAGGGCCTCGTGATAGTAGGAGGCCGTCATCGCCGCCTTCCATGTGAGTAGGTCGAAATCGGTGTGGCCGCGCCATTGCGCCACCACCTCCGGCCCTCTCCCTTCGAGCATCGGCCAGCGGTCGATCACCACGATCACCGACCAGTCGGACTTCGCGCCGCGTCCTCCGACGTCGACCACGGCGAGATACCTGTCGCGGAAAGCCTCTCCCGCCGGGCATGGTTCGGGATGCTTCCAAATCTGCCACCCTCCCGAGGCGAGCGGCGCGAACTCCACGCCCCTCAGCATCGCCGCCAGTTCCCTCTCCGGCAGAATCCGGCCGCTCACCGCCGCACCTCCCGCCACGTCGATGTCTCCCCGCTCCGGAGGCACGCGGCATTCCGGACGCAATTCCTCGACCTTATAGCGGTCGAACACCCTCGCCCCGGAATGCACGAACGCCTCCACGTCGTCGCTCGGATATTCCGAGGCCATCAGACCATGGTCGGAATATTTCGCCCGTTCGAGCTTATACCATGCGATCGCCTCCAGAGTGGCCCCTTTCTCCCAGAGCCACCAGAGATAGGCGCCCGGCTGCTCGCGGTCGTCGGCCGCCCCCTCCTCGAAGCGCCCCTCCCAGAGCTCGCGGGCAAGCGATTCACACTCATCATCGGAAAGTTCGCGCGAATACTGGTCGATCTCATACCAGCTCACGAACATCGCCTCGAACTGCGACTTTCCCCGTTTCGCCGCCTCATATTCGCGGTGGAAGAAGTTGCCGGTGCCGTTGGCCGTCGATTCGTAGACGATCATCGTCCTCGGGCGGAGAAGCACTCCCGAACATGCCGACCGCAGAATCTGCTCCGGACTCTTTCCGAGCGTCGCCTTCCAGATGCCCACCTCCGAACAGTGTACGAGCGAATAGTCGCCGCCTCGGCAGGAGTCGGGCCGCTCGGCCGTGCCGACCTTGATCTTGCAGTTGCGCGCCGGAATGCGGAACATCGCCCGGCTCTTCCCGACGCCCTCGATCTTGCGCTCCCCCTTCGGCGGCTTCTCTCCGGCGGGACGCAGCAGCCGGTCGGGGTAGGCGCGGATCATCCTGTCGAACATGTCGAGGATCTCCTCGCTTCCGACTCCCTGATGGGCTATTATCAGCGAGTTGAGCCCTTTGCCGTGGACAAGCTGAAGCCATGCCATGTATAATTGCGAGCAGGTGCTGCCGCCCCATTGCCGCGCCTTCAGCAGGATCAGACGGATCGGCCGGCTGGCGAGCCGCATTTCCTCAAGCCGCTCCACAAACTTGCGCTGCGGGCGGTTGAGCACGAAGAGCACGTCGTCGCCTCCCGCCTTGTTCTTGATGTAGGCGCGTGTGGCCGCCCAGTAGGGGAAGTCGTGGAGGCAGCGCAGACGGTCGAAGGCGTCGCGGCTCCGCGCCTTCCGCATCTGCTTCATAACCTCCGGATCGCGCATCGACAGCGGGAGCCGGACGCGCCCCGACGCCTTCGATTCGTAAAGGAACCTCTCTCCTGTGGACCCCTCCCCGGTGACCGGGTCGAACTTGCGTCCGATCTCCTGAAGCCTCCGCGAGTTTTCCTGAAGAATCATTTCGACAGCCTCTTCAGTGGAAGCTGCGTTCCATTCTCCGGTTGGCTCCTGATCAAATCTTTCCATGCTCATTTCCATTTAGATTTTGAGTCAGCTTTGATTTTGCGATGCTCAATCTTGCGGCTGCGGCCGCTTTGCGACGTCGCCGGGCTGCGTAGATGATTATCTTCGCCGATTTCGGGGTGAGATAAAACTCGGGAGCCTCCTCGTTGACCGCGTCAAACACGTAGTGATAGAGCGGACGTCCTTCCCTTTCACGCATCTTTACGCGCACCCGGCGGAGTATCTCCTCAAACATGCGCCGCTTCTCCGGCAGCATCGTGTCGACACTCTCCGGGCGGCGCATCATCAGCGATATGACCTCGGTGGCGCGCCGCTCGCTCACCCAGAACCGGCTGGCCTTCTCCTTGGCGGCCATGCCGAACATTTCGGCGAGCGATTCCCCGCGCCCGCTCGTCAGCACCCGCCGGAACGCCCGCAGCAGTTCGTCGTCGCGCTGGTCGATAAATTCGGAATGTGAACCCTCTTTCTTCATAGCAATAGCGAATAAATGGTTTATGAATTTTGACAAATGGTTGCCGGCGCCTTCCGACCATGCCCGGAGGCATGGAGAGGCGCCGGCATGTGATCTAAAATCGTAAGAGTGAAAGTAATAGCGATAATTGTAAGTCAGCGGAAGAAGAACCCTCCTAACTGTGATGCAAAGATATTCCGGCAAGCTGCAAGAATCATGCAGCAGACTGTTAAAATAAATATAAAAAAGGTTGCTTCCCAATGATGAAGCAACCTTTTATAAGTGGGGGTGAAATCCGCAAACCGAAACCAATCGGCGCGGCGGATTTATTTAAGCGAGATCGAGGAGACGACGGTGGCGGTCAGCGTTCGGGTGGCGCTGTTGTATTTCCAGTCTGTGGAGGGTTTGCCGTCGATGGTCACCGAAGCGGGGCGGGCCACTCCGACGAGTTCCATCTTATAAGAGCGGGATGCCGCCATGCCGGGATAGTTGCCCTCGGTCGAAATGGTGATATTCAGCCCTTTCCCTTCGGGGACTGCGCGGAACGTCGTCAGCGCATATTCGCCGTCGGCAAGCGATGTCGGACTCTTACGGTTATCGTCGAAGAGGGTATACTCGCTCTCCTTGGCCGACTTGAAATATTTCACAGTCAGGTCGGTGGGGTCATACTCCGAAGTGTTGGCCACATTCTTCATGAAGAGGGGTATGAACGCACCCTCCTTCACAAACATCGGGAGCTCTTCGAGCGGCGCCTTGACAGTGGCGGTAGTTCCCCCCTTGTATTTGAGCGAAGGCTGGTTCCAGTTGATCCAGTCGGCCCCTTCCGGGAAGACGACCTTGCGCGAGCGGGCGCCCTGCTTGAAGACCGGGGCGATCAGCACCTCGCTTCCCCAGAGATACTCGTCGCCGACATTGGCGTTGGCGCGGGTGCTCTCCGTGTGGAAATTGATCGGACGGGCCAGCGGCAGGCCGTAGGCTGCGTTCTCGTAAGCAAGGGTGTAGTTGTAGGGGAGCCACTGATAGCGCTGGCGGATGAAATTGAGAATGATGTCGTTCTGCTTCGGATAGTGGTAGGGCTCGGGCTTCTGCTGGGCGTGGGTGCGGAGCATCGGGGTGAACGCACCCATCTGGAGCCATCTCACGTAAAGCTCGGGGTCGTAGGGATGCTCGGGATCGACAGCGAAACCGCCGATATCGGAACTCATGTATCCGAGTCCGGAAAGACCGGAGTTGAGCATCAGGCGGACCTGCGGCTCCATGCCGCCCCAGGAGCGGGAGACGTCGGTGGTCCATGGGAAGACGGAGTAGCGCTGCAGACCGGCGGTGCCACCGCGCATCATCAGCAGCGGACGCATGTCGGGATAGTCGCGGCGCAGACCCTCGTAGATCAGCTTCGACCACTCGTTGCCGTAGACATTATGGAATTGCGAGGCGGTCTCGCCGTTGGCGTGGCGGATTGTGAGGGGATGCACCTCGGGTTCGCCGAGGTCGCCCCACCATCCGGAGAGCCCTTCGCCGGTGAGCGGGCCAAGCTTATTCCAGATCCAGGCGCGGGTGGCAGGGTTGGAGATATCGAGCATTCCGGCCTCGCCCACCCATGTGGTCACGTCGTGGGGGTTGCCGAGCGAATCGCGGGTCAGCATGTTGCCGGCGGCCAGCTCGTTATAGTTGTCGATGGCGCCGATCTTGTTGATGTATGGCTGGTTGATCAGCACGGTGTGGACGCCCATCGCGTTGAGCGAGTCGAGCATTCCGCGGTGGTCGGGGAACTGCTCCTTGTTCCAGGCGAGGCGACCCATGTCGGTCTCCTTGCCATACCAGTAGAGGTCGAACACGATGCCGTCGACCGGATAGTCGCGGCGTTTGAGCGAATCGATTGCTCCGAGAGCCTCCTGCTGATTGTGGTAGCCATATTTGGAGGTGATGTAGCCGAGCGCCCAGAAGGGAGGGAGGTCCTGGCGCCCTGTGAGCAGCGTATAGTTGGAGGTCGCGCCCTGCATCGAGCTGTTTCCGTTTACGAAGTAATAGCTCAGGGGCTTCGGCGTCTCCGAAACGTAGGTGATCGTGTCGTTGCCGAGGATCAGTTTTGAGGCATTGTAGTCGTCGAAGAGCACACCGTAGCCGGCGTCGCTGACAAACCAGGGGGCTGTGATGCCCATCTGGCTGATGCGCGGGTCGGAACCGGTGTAGCCGTAGTTCTGGCGGTTGAAATTGACGAGCGTGTCGCCGTTGAGACGCAGCGAATGGCCGCGTTCGCCGGCACCGTAGAGGTTCTGTGCGCGTCCGTTGAGCAGCGACACGGTTTTTACCGGGCCGGAATTGTCGACGCCACCGGCCTCAGAGAGCAGGGTGTCGCCCTCGGCGTTCATGAAGGTGGAGCGGCCTGTACGGCGGTCGATTGAAAGACGGGTAGTGGGAGTGGCGAACACCACCTCGTCGGCTGTGGCGAAGACGGCGGGATCACCCTCCGGAAAGAGCACGGCGCTCTGCGAGGAGGGGAGGGTGAAATTCCCGGCGCCGAACGGGGCACGCGAGATGCGGAAGATGTCGTTGTTGACAGGGGTGACGGTCACCACTCCTCCCGGGGTGGCGATTAGCGTCGAGTTGCCCGATGTGGCTATCGATCCTTTGCCGGGCATCACGGCGGCTGTCACGATGGCGCCGCCGGCAATCAGGCCGGCGGCGACGATATTAAGTTTTTTCATGCTAAGTTATAAGTGTAGTGAATAGGGAGGAGGGAGGAGTGAATAGTGATTAGTGAAAATCCATTAGTCGTTCATTTCGAGGTCACCGTCGACGATGACGCTCCAGGGGAGGCCGTTGGCGGCGAGTGTCTCGAGGAAGGGATCGGGGTTGAATTCCTCTACATTGTGCACGCCTGGTTTCACCCAGTTGCCGGTGAGGAACATCATCGCGCCGACCATCGCGGGCACGCCGGTGGTGTAGCTCACGGCCTGGGCGCCTGTCTCCTTATATGCTGCCTGGTGGGAGCAGTTGTTGTAGATATAATATGTGCTCTCCTTTCCCTCCTTGTCGAGGCCGGAGATGCGGCAGCCGATCGAGGTCTCGCCGGTGTAGTTCTCTCCGAGCGACCCGGGGTCGGGCAGCACGGCCTTCAGGAACTGGATGGGGATAATCTCCTGGCCGTTGTAGATCACCGGGTCGATGCGGGCCATGCCGATGTCCTGGATCACGCGCAGATGGGTCAGATATTCCTGGCCGAATGTCATCCAGAAGCGGGCGCGGCGGATTGTCGGGAAGTTCTGCACGAGGCTCTCGAGCTCCTCGTGATAGAGCAGATAGCTCTCGCGCTCGCCGATGTTGGGGTAGGTGAGAGGCTTGTGGATCTCGAGGTTTTCGGTCTCCACCCAGCGGCCGTCCTGCCAGTATTTACCCTTTTGGGTGATCTCGCGGATGTTGATCTCGGGGTTGAAGTTGGTGGCGAACGCCTTGCCGTGGTTGCCGGCGTTGCAGTCGACGATGTCGAGATAGCGCATCTCCGAGAAGTGGTGCTTGGCGGCGTAGGCCACGAAGATGGCCGACACTCCCGGGTCGAAACCGCAGCCGAGAATGGCAGTCAGACCCGCTTTCTCGAAACGCTCGCGGTAGGCCCACTGCCAGCTGTATTCGAAGTGGGCCTCCTCTTTCGGCTCGTAGTTGGCGGTGTCGAGATAGTTTACGCCACACTGCAGACAGGCTTCCATGATGGTGAGGTCCTGATAGGGGAGGGCGACATTGATGCAGATGTCGGGCTTATGCTCGCGGAAGAGACGGCAGAGCTCCTCGACCGAGTCGGCGTCGACACGGTCGGTGGTTACTTTTACGCCGGTGCGGGCCGCTACCTTCTCGGCGATGGCGTCGCATTTGCTTTTCGTGCGCGACGCGAGCACGATTTCAGTAAAGACGTCGGGATGCTGGGCGCATTTGTGAACGACTACCGTTCCAACGCCGCCGGCGCCTATGATCAATACTTTTCCCATTTATATATTGTCTTTGTTTCCGATTGAACTATTTTGCCGATTGGCCTCCGGGAGGCGTCTGCGGATGCTTTTCATGACTGAGGTTAACACTTATTTATCTGATAAACGCCCCTTTTTTGCCAATTTCTCGCAAAAGTAATAAAAATTTCACTAACTTTGTGAAAATTGAAGCCGAAATGAAAGTAAACATAAAAAACGAGGCCGACGCCGAGCGTGCGGCCGGTGAATTTCTCGAGCAGATCGGCGACCGCAGGGTGATCGCCTTCCATGCTCCGATGGGGGCGGGGAAGACCACTTTCACGGCCGCGATAGTGAGGCGTCTCGGCATGGCCGACGAGGCCACGAGTCCGACTTTCAGCATCATCAACGAATATGCTCCCGGCCCCGGAGCAGCCGACCGGCGCCCGGTGTATCATTTCGATTTCTACCGCATCGACGATCCCGCCGAAGCCGCCGACCTCGGACTCGACGACTATTTCTATTCCGGCTCCCTCTGCCTGATCGAATGGCCGGAGAATGTGGAGGCTTTCCTCCCCGAGGAGACGCTCCATGTCAATATCACGGTCAATCCCGACGGATCGCGCACAATAACCGAACTCTCATGAAATTTCTGCTGCTTGAAGAGGTCGGCTCCACCAACAGCTATGCGGCCGTTCACGCCTCGGAGCTCGACGACATGACGATGATCCTTGCCGACGCGCAGACCTCGGGCCGCGGCCAGAGGGGCAACAGCTGGGAGGCCGAGCCGGGCCGCAACCTCACTTTCACCCTATTCCACAAGCCGGAGCGGATGCCGGCCGCCCGACAGTTCCTGATCAGCGAGGCCACTGCGCTCGCCGTCTGCGATTTCCTCGCTTCGGAAGGAGCCGATTGCATGGTGAAATGGCCCAACGACATCTATGCCGGCGACCGGAAGATCTGCGGCATACTGATAGAAAACTCCCTGATCGGGGCGCGCATCGACCACACGCGCATCGGCGTGGGGCTGAACATCAACCAGCGGGAATTCCACAGCGACGCCCCGAATCCGGTGTCGCTCGTGCAGCTCACAGGCCGCGAGCTCGACCTCAGCTCAGCCTCAGCACGTCTCGGCGAATATCTCGCCGCCCGACTGCGTCAGGCCTCGGCCTACGCCGCGAAAGATCCTTCCGAATCCTCGCTCCATTCCGAGTTCCTCAAAAAACTCTACCGCAACGACGGACGCCTCTATCCCTACCGCCGCAGAGAAGACGGCAAGAGGTTCGCCGCACGTATCGCCGGAGTCGATCCGGCCGGACCGCTGCTTCTGCTCGAGGAGGGGAAGGATACTCCCGAACAGTTCGCTTTCAAAGAAGTGGAATTTCTGCTGCCATGAAGAATTACGACCTCATAATAGCCGGCGCCGGATTGTTTGGCGCGACCGTGGCCCGGTGTGTCCGGCAGAAGGGCATGTCGGTGCTCCTCATCGACCGCCGTCCCCAACCGGGAGGCAACATCCGCTGCGAAAGAATAGCGGGAATCGACGTGCATGCCTACGGCGCCCACATTTTTCACACCTCCGACCGCGAGGTGTGGGATTTCGTCAACAACCTGACCCCATTCCGCAGCTTCGTCAATTCACCGATAGCCAACTATCACGGGCGCCTCTTCAATCTCCCTTTCAACATGAACACCTTCACGGCGCTCTGGGGGGCGATGACTCCCGAGGAGGCTCGCGCGAAGATTGCCGGACAACGTGCCGAGGAGATGGAAAAGCTTAAAAGAGAGGGAGTCGCCGAACCGCGAAACCTCGAGGAGCAGGCCCTTCTTCTCGTGGGCCGCGAGATTTACGAAATCCTCATCCGCGACTATACCGAAAAGCAGTGGGGACGCCCATGCACGGAACTTCCCGCCTTCATCATCCGCCGCCTGCCGCTGCGCTTCACGTTCGATAACAATTATTTCAACGACCCCTGGCAGGGAATCCCGGCCGAGGGTTACAATCCGCTGATCGAAAAACTTACTGAGGGTTGCGACATGCTTCTCTCCACCGATTTCCTCGCCGACCGCAGCCGATGGAAAAATCATGCCGGAAAGATACTTTTCACAGGGCAGATCGACGAATATTTCGGCTACCGTTTCGGCCATCTCGACTACAGGTCGCTGAGATTCGAAACCGAAACGCTTCCGACAGCCAATTATCAGGGGGTGGCCGTGATGAACTTCACCGGCGCCGACGTGCCATATACTCGCATCATCGAGCACAAGCATTTCTCGACTCCGGGCAACGCCGTCTACGACAATCCGGCGACTGTCATCACGCGCGAATATCCCTGCGAGTGGAAGCCGGGCATCGAGCCTTTCTATCCCGTCAACAATCCGCGCAACCAGCAGCTCTACGAGCGCTACGCCGAACTTGCCGCCGGCGAACGGAACACTCTCTTCGGCGGCCGCCTCGCATCCTACCGCTATCTCGACATGGACAAGACCGTGCGCCTCGCCCTCGACCTTGCCGCCGATAATTTTTAGACTGAAAAGATCTATGCTTCTAACCATTATCCGCCGCCATCGTGAACTTCTGCTCTACGCCCTCATCGGCGCTCTCTCGTCGGGAACCGATTTCCTGATCTATACGGGCCTTGTGGTGGCCGGGCTCAACCTGTTCGTGGCCAACGTGATAGGCGTGAATGTCGGCATTCTGCTCAGTTTCGCGCTCAACAGCCGATACAATTTCAAGGTGACCGACCGGCTTTTCCACCGCTTCCTGATATTCTACGGAGTCGGGATGCTCGGCCTCGGGCTGAGCACTCTGCTGCTCTGGCTGATGGTGGAGCAGGCGGCATGGAACGAATTCTGGGCCAAGATCATAACCATCGTCGTGGTGGCGCTCTTCCAGTTCGTGCTCAACAAACTGCTGACCTTCCGGCGAGCGATTAGCGATTAGTGATTAGTGAATAGGGATCATTGAGTAGTTGTCACGTTTTTCGTGCGTAAAATGTGATTTCTAACATATTTTTCGTACGTAAAATGTGATTATGCTCACATTATTCGCGCATAAAATGTGATTTTCGTTTTGAGCCGACATAAAAATTACATAACTTTGCGTCTGTAATAAGCACTAAAAGCCACGAATATGAAAAGAGATGCATTGCAGCAATTGGAAGCATGGAAACAGCGTGCACGTCGCAAACCGTTGATTATAGAAGGAGCCAGACAGGTCGGAAAAACATGGCTTGTGAAGGAATTCGCAAAAACATCTTTTCACGACGATTTCGTCTGCATAAATTTTGAAGAGCAGACGAATATGCGCAACCTTTTTGTGACTGATTTTAATATTACCAGAATACTTGATTCCATCTCAGCCACTGCACATCGGCCGATTACTCCCGGAAAGACACTGATTTTCTTTGACGAAATTCAGGAAGCTGTTCATGGACTCACAGCTTTAAAATATTTTTGCGAAAACGCACCTGAATATTTTGTGATAGCGGCAGGTTCGCTTCTGGGTATCGAGCTTCATAAAGGGGATTCATTTCCGGTGGGCAAAGTTAATTTCATGTCCCTCTTCCCAATGAGCTTTTCTGAATTTCTGAATGCCATGGGTGAAGAACCTCTATGGAGATTTATAGAAAATGAGGATTGGATATCGGTAAATATATTTAAAGACAAACTCAAAGATCTTTTGCGCCAATATCTTTATGTGGGAGGTATGCCGGAATCGGTGCTTGAATTTTTAGAGAGCCGCGATTGGAAAAGTGTCAGGGAAGTTCAGAATGAGATATTGAAAGGGTATGAGAATGATTTTTCGAAACATGCCCCCGCCGAGGTAGTGCCGAGAATCCGTCAGATCTGGAATTCCGTTCCGGCTCAATTGAGCAGGGAGAACAGGAAGTTCATATATGGATTGGTCAAAGAAGGGGCAAGGGCGAGAGAATATGAGGTGGCTCTTCAGTGGCTTAAAAACGCAGGTATTATTTACACTGTGTTCAATGTCAAAGCACCGCGAATACCGCTTAAGAGTTATGAAAACAGCTCGGCGTTCAAAGTTTTCATCAACGATGTAGGTCTACTGGGGGCAATGAGTCGTCTTGATGCCTCTGTGATAGTCAATGGCAATGCCATATTCACAGAATTCAAGGGG
Organism: uncultured bacterium; assembly: GCA_905214735.1. GTDB lineage: Bacteria > Bacteroidota > Bacteroidia > Bacteroidales > Muribaculaceae > Lepagella. Next base: position 17,186 of record CAJMNI010000028.1, read on the forward strand.
GCGTTGACGGAGCAATATGTGCTTCAGCAGCTCATATTGAAACATACGCCTTATTATTATGCCAAAGAGAATTCGAGGCTTGAAATCGATTTCCTCATTGAAAAAGACGCCACAGTCTATCCCGTGGAGGTGAAGGCCGAGGAGAATCTGAAGGCAAAAAGTCTGAGACAATTTTCGGCGGAATACAATCCGCCGACTGCTTATCGTCTGTCGATGTCAGGGTATCGGAAGGAGGAATGGCTTACTAACGTCCCTCTCTTTGCCGCAGAAACCCTGTAATCACTGATAAAACTCCTTGTACCAGCGGGCGAACCGGCGCAGGCCGTCGCGCAGCGGGGTTGCCGGCTTATAGCCGAAGTCGCGCTCGAGCGGGGCGGTGTCGGCGTAGGTGACAGGCACGTCGCCGGGCTGCATCGCCACGAGTTCCTTGTGCGCCTCGAAGTCGAAACCGGCGGGGAGCACACCGGCCGCAACCAGTTCCTCCTGCAGGATGGTGACGAAATCGAGCAGGTTTTCGGGGGCGTTGTTGCCGATGTTGTAGACGCGGTAGGGTGGCACCGGGAGTCCGTCGGCCCCGTCGCGCTTTTCAGGCGCCGACTGCATCACGCGCACCACTCCCTCCACAATGTCGTCGATATAGGTGAAGTCGCGGCGGCAGTTGCCATAGTTGAAGATCTTGATCTTCTCGCCGCGCACGAGCTTGTCGGTGAATCCGAAGTAAGCCATGTCGGGGCGTCCGCAGGGGCCGTAGACGGTGAAGAAGCGCAGCCCGGTGGAGGGGATGTTGTAGAGCTTGCTGTAGGCGTGGGCCATAAGCTCGTTGCTCTTCTTGGTGGCGGCGTAGAGCGACACGGGATTGTCGACGCGGTCGTCGGTGGAATAGGGTATCTTGGTGTTCGACCCGTAGACGCTCGAAGAGGAGGCATAGACGAGATGCTCCACCGGATAATGGCGGCAGGCCTCCAGGATGTTGTAGAATCCGATGAGGTTCGACTCGATGTAGGCGTCGGGGTTGGTGATCGAATAGCGCACTCCTGCCTGGGCGGCGAGGTTGACCACGACTTGCGGCTTATAGTCGCTGAAGAGACGGTCGATCAGCTCCTTGTCGGCGATGTTGCCGCGCACGAATGTGAACCGGGGTGCGTAGAGGACGAGCCTGTTGAGGCGCTCCTCCTTGATGGCTGTGTCGTAATAGTCGGTTATGGAGTCGACTCCGATCACGCGGATGTCGGGATAATCTTTGAGAAGACGCAGAGAAAGTTCGGCGCCGATAAATCCGGCGGCTCCCGTTACCAGGACCGTGGCGTGGCGCAAGTCGATGTTTTTTTCGAGCATTGTTGATTTTTATTTCTTGATCGAGGAGTTGAGCCTGCGGAAATCGCCTACGGCTTTGCGGCCGATGCGGAAAATGCGCGGGAGGTTTATGCTGTTCACTCCCCCCTGCCTCGGCTTGAAGGTGATGGGGAGCCAGCGCGTTTTGAGACCTTTCTTGACCGAGATGGCGGCAAGCGCCACGTTGGAGAGGAAGAACCCCTCGGGGATGTCGTCGAGCACGGGGCGCACCGACTCCGCTTTCATGAGGCGGAAGGGGGTGTTGGCGTCGGGCACCGAGACATGGAATGTCATCTTGACCACGGCTTTCAGCACCTTGGTTACCACCTTGCGGGAGAAACCGTCCTGCCGCGAGGCGCGGAGCCCGACCTGGAGGTCGTAGTCCGCGCGTTCGCGCCAGAATGGGAAGAATTCCTCCGGATCGGTCTGCCCGTCGGAATCTGTCTGGAAAATATAGTCGGCGCCGTTGTCGAGGGCATGCCGGTAGAGCACGAGCAGAGTGGCGCCATGTCCGGAGTTGGGCTTGTCGATCGGATGAAGATAAGGAAATTCGTCGCGCAGCTTGCAGAGGCGCTCCCATGTGGAATCGCGCGAACCGTCGTTGGCGATGAGCAGCACCGGCTCCGCGCCCTCTTTGGCGAGTCTTTCGGTAACGGCATGCCATTGCTTCACGACCGCATCTATGTTTGCCTCCTCGTTATAGGCCGGCATCACGAGAAATATCTTCTCCTTCTTCATTCCTCGAACTTAATAACTCGTAACTCTGACTTATGACTTAGTAACTCGTAACTCTGACTTAAGACTTAGTAACTCTGACCTCTGACTTACTTAACCGCCACCACCTCGATCTCGACGAGAGCCTGCTTCGGGAGCTCGCGCACTGCGAAGGCGCTGCGGGCGGGGAAGGGCTGGGCGAAAGTCTCGGCGTAAACCTCGTTCATCGGGCCGAAGAGGCTCATGTCGGCGAGGAGCACCGTGGTCTTCACCACGTTGGCCAGCGAAAGCCCTTCAGCTTCGAGGATGGCCTTCACGTTGGCGAGGCTCTGACGGGTCTGTCCCTTGATGTCGGCGGGCATTTCGCCGGTGGCCGGGTCGATGGGGAGCTGGCCCGAGCAATATACGAAACCGCCGGCCTCGATGGCCTGCGAATAGGGTCCGATGGCTGCCGGAGCGGCAGGAGTTGCAATCTGTTTTTTCATGATGTTTATTGAAAGATTTTATGTATTTTTGCACCGCGATTTCTCATGGCGGCCAACCCCTTCCGATTTCTGCGAAATCCAGCCTGCGGTCCGGCTGCCATGGCGTCGCGAATGCGTCAAAAGCAAAATTAACAAAAATGCCGCAAATTACCAAGTTTGCCTCAAAAGAAGGGCGCCGGGAGTTCTGGCGCAGATACCGCTCGGAATATTTCCGGCTTGCCCGTCTGGGTGCTCCGGTGATGCTCACCCAGGTGGGCGTGATCCTCGTCTCTTTTGCCGACACGATGATGGTGGGCGCTTATGGCGTCGACGAACTTGCCGCCGCCGCTTTCGTCAATTCGGTGTTTCTCGTGCCGATGGTGATGCTGATGGGTCTCGCCAACGGTATCACCCCTCTTGTCGGAGCCCTCTTCGGCAGCGGCGACAGGAAGGGGCCGGGACGTGTGGCCCGCGCCGGACTGCAGGTCAACCTCATCGCCGGAGTGATTTTCACTCTGATCCTCGCGTCGCTATATTTCTTCCTTGACCGTTTCGGCCAGCCCGCCGAACTCCTTCCTCTCATCCGGGAGTTTTACCTTATTCTGCTCCTGACTGTGATTCCGATGGCTGTTTTCAATACTTTCCAGCAGACGGCCAACGGCATGACCGACACGCTCAGCCCGATGTATATGATCCTGCTCTCCGTCGGGGTCAACATCTTCGGCAACTGGCTGCTGATCTTCGGCAACTGGGGTTTCCCCGAACTCGGCCTGAACGGCGCGGGAATCGCCACTGTCATAGCGCGCCTCGCCGGCATGACCGGAATGCTCATCATCTTCTTCCGGCGGAAACGCTTCAGCGAGAGCCGCCAAGGATTCGCCGCCGCCCGCGATCTCGGTGCCACGCGGCGCAAGGTGTGGGCTACGAGCTATCCGGTGATGATCCAGAGCGGAGTGGAGTGCTGCCTCTGGTCGCTCGGTGCGGTGGCCTGCGGTTGGTTTGGCAAAATCCAGCTCGCCGCCTTCCAGATCGTCAACACTGTCGGCCAGCTCGGTTTCATGATATATATGAGTTTCGGTGTGGCCGTTTCGATCAGAGTTGCCAATTTCTGCGGCACTCGCGACGGCGAGGGAGCCTCGATCGCCGCCCGCGCCGGAGTGCACCTTAACCTGATTCTCGCCACTTTCTCATCTGCCGTGCTTATTGCCGGAGGCTCCCGGCTGCTCGGCCTTTTCACCCCCAACGCCGCGGTGGTGGCCGCCGGTATGGGGTTCATGCTCCCCCTCGTGATCTATCAATATTTCGACGCTCTCCAACTCACTTTCTGCAACGCGATCAGAGGCACGAGCCGCGTCAGACCGTTGCTATGGATCTCAACGGTGAGCTACGTGGCCGTCGGCATTCCGGTGATGCTCCTCTTTTCCAAGGGATTCGGCTGGGAAGGCGTCGGTGTCTATTACAGTTTTGACGTGGCGCTTTTGGTGGCCGCAGTGATGGCATACGTCGTTTTCAGGCGAACGAAAGTCTGAAAAGCGACAAAAAGCGGAAAAGTTTGGTCAAATAGGGATGTTTTTTAGCGGTTAAACAATATTCCGTTAATTTTGTAAATAATAAAGAAGGGCAGAGAAGACTCAAACTGTGCCCGGCCACTATATAAACGGCCACTATTTAGACTGAACTTATGAAAATTTTGCGCTATATCATCCTTGCGGTATTGCCGGCGATAGCGGCGGAGGCTTTTGCCGACGTCTCGCTCGACTCCTGCCGGCGCATGGCTCTGGGCAACAACAAGCTCATCCGCATGGCCGAGGAGAATCTGCAGGCCACGGGCTATGACCGCAAGGCTGCCCGTTCGCTGTATCTGCCGGCCCTCGACTTTTCCGCCGCCTATCTTTACACGCAGAACAAGACGCGCCTCATCTCGAAAGACATGATGGTGCCGACGCAGAGTTTCAACTCGGCCACGGGGAAGTTTGAATGGAACATCCTGACCGACCCGAGCGGCAATCCGATACTGAATCCCGACGGGGGAGGGTATATACCCACCGAGGTTGCGACGATACCCAAGTCGGCGCTCACGTTCGACACCCGCCAGTTTTTCACCGGAGCGGTGACTCTGACGCAACCCGTCTTCATGGGCGGCCAGATCAAGGCCCTCAACGAGATAGCCGGCTATGCCGAGCAGGCGGCGCGGGCCGGACGCAACCAGGTGACGCAGGATGTGATCTATGCCGTCGACGAGGCTTACTGGATGGTGGTCTCGCTCAAGGCGAAGAAACAGCTCGCCGACAGTTTTGTAGAACTTGTCGACACGCTCCATTACAACGTGCAGATGATGCTCGACGAGGGAGTGGCCACCCGCAGCGACCTGCTGACGGTCGACGTGCGCCTCAACGAGGCGAAGATGCTCCAGACAAAATGCGACAACGGCCTGACCCTCGCGCGCATGGCTCTCGCCCAGATATGCGGCCAGCCTATCGACAGGGTGATGATCCTCGACGACGAGGACAACATCGCTCCCCGAAGCGAGACCTGCCCCCCGTTCACCTATAATATAGAGGATGTCTTTGCCCGCCGCCAAGATCTGGCTGCCGTGCGCAGCGGCATCTCGCTGCTGCAGAGCCGCGAGAAGCTCGCCCGCGGAATGATGCTCCCGAAACTGGGCATCATTGGCGCCTACTCATTCGGCACTCCCAATGTGATCAATGGTTTTTCGCGCGACATAAAGGGAGGGTTCTCCATCGGGGCGGCCCTGACGATTCCCATCTGGCACTGGGGAGGCAACTACAATCATTACCGCGCCACTAAAGCCGCCACCAATTCGCAGCGCCTCATGCTCGAAGACCTCGAGGATAAGGTTGAGCTGCAGGTTAACCAGGCGAAGTTCCGTTTCCAGGAGGCCTTCAAGACCTACAGCATGGCGCGCAGCAACATGGCGGCGGCCGAGTCCAACCTCCGCAACGCCCAGCTCGCATACAGCGAGGGGGTGATGACCGCCAACGACGTGATTCTCGCACAGACCGGCTGGTTCCAGGCCAATTCCGAGAAGATCGACGCCGAGATCGGCATCCATCTCTGCGAGGTTTACCTCAGCAAGGTGCTCGGCACTCTCGGCGATCTCCCCGCCGGGAAATAATCTGATAATCAACTTGCAATAAAAAGATCCGAAATGGAAGACAAGAATAAGGCCGAGGCTGCCGGCGCAACTCAGCAGCAAGCAGAGAAGATAATCCCGTCGGAGGCGCGACATCTCGTGCCGGAAAACCCGATGGAAGTGTCGGGCAAAGACAAGATGCTGATCATCACGATAGTGTGCATCTTGCTGGTGATCTCGGCGCTTGCGATTGTAGGGTTCATCTTCATCAAGCAGCCGCCGGAAACGGTGCAGGGTCAGGGAGAGGCTACCGAGGTCAGAGTCAGCGGCAAGCTCCCGGGCCGAGTGGTGGAGATCTATGTGAAGGAGGGCGACATGGTGCATGCCGGCGACACTCTGGTGCATATCTCTTCGAAACTGGCCGACGCCCAGATGGAGGAGGCGCAGGCGATGGAGAGCGTGGCCAAGGCAAGTCAGAACAAGGTCGACGCCGGAGCACGAAGCCAGATCATCGAGGGCGCCCACAACGTGTGGCGTCAGGCTCAGGCCGGCACCGAGATCGCGCATAAAACTTACCAGCGCATGCAGAACCTCTATGAGAAAGGGGTGATCTCTGCCCAGAAGCGCGACGAGGCGAAGGCCGCCTACGAGGTGGCGAAGGCCGGAGAGGCCGCCGCCAAGGATTCCTACGACCTTGCGGCCGCCGGAGCCCAGAAGGAGGACCGCGAAGTGGCCGGTTCGATGGTGAACGTTGCCAAAAGTTCGGTGAGCAAGGTGCAGGCCGTGCTTGAGGACCAGTATCTCCTCGCTCCCTGCGACGGCGAGGTGATCACGATCTATCCCAATGTTAGCGAGCTTGTGGCCACCGGCGCTCCGATCATGACCGTGCAGATGGCTGACCATCACGCCGTGTTCAACGTGCGCGAGACTCTCCTGAAGGATCTGAAGGTCGGTTCAAAGATCAAGTGCTGGATTCCGGCCCTCGACAAGAGGGTGACAATGAGCATCTATTATATCAAGGACCTCGGCACCTATGCCAACTGGCAGGCCACCAAGGCCACGGGGGATTACGACGCCAGGACGTTCCAGATCAAGGCGCGCCCCGACAAACCGATCGAGAATTTCCGCCCCGGAATGAGCGTGGTCTATGAGGGAGTGGAGAAGTAGGTTTAAGGTTTAAGGTTTAAGGTTTAAGGTTTAAAGTTTAAAGTTTGTATCAAACTATAACGGTTACGAAATGGCTGATGAAGGATTGACACAGGAGAAGAGGGGAGCCCGCGCGGTGCTTTGGCGTTCGGTCTTGCAGATCGTGCGTCGGCCGCTGATGTGGGTCGGCATGATCGGCCTCCCCCTCTTCATGATGCTCTTCATCGGTTCGATGTTCGAGAAGGGGCTGCCCACGAAGGTGCCGGCGGCGATCGTCGACAAGGACGGCACTTCGCTGTCGCGCGAGATTACGCAGACCCTTGGCGGAATGCAGATGGTCGACCTCTCGCAGTCGCTCAACAGCTTCACCGAGGCGCGTCATGCCATGCAGCGCGGTGAAATCTACGGCTTCTTCCTGATCCCGGAGAATTTTCAGGCCGACCTGCTGGCCGGCCGCAAGCCGACCATCACCTTCTATACCAACATGACCTATTTCGTCCCCGGCTCGCTGCTGTTCAAGACGTTCAAGACAACGGCCGTCTATACGAAGGCGGGAGTGGCTGTCAATATCGCGCAGTCGGTCGGGGTGAATCCGGAGAGCGCCGCGCCGCTTCTGCAGCCGGTAAATATCCAGACCCGAGGCATCGGAAATCCGCAGCTCAACTATTCGATCTATTTAGGCAATTCCTTCATCCCCTGCTGCGTGCAGCTGATGATCCTGCTGATTACGGCCTATTCTCTGGGGCAGGAGGTGAAATATCACACGAGCACGCAGCTGCTCCGCATGTCGCGCGGCTCGATTGTGAGGGCCCTGTCGCTTAAGCTTCTGCCGCAGACCGTGGTCTGGATGGTGATCGTCACCTTCATGACCGCCTGGCTATATAAGTTCAACCATTATCCGATGCACGGCAGCTGGGGCTGGATGCTGCTGAGCGAATATATGTTCGTCCTGGCTACGCAGGCTTTCGCGGTTTTCTTCTACGGCCTGCTTCCCAACTTGCGCCTCGCCCTTTCGGGGTGCGCGCTGACGGGCATCCTCTCCTTCTCGATCGCAGCTTTCTCATTCCCGGAGCAAAGCATGTATGGCGCGATGTCGGTTTTCAGCTGGATGATGCCCATCCGCTATAACTTCCTGATCTATTCCGATATAGCGCTCAATGGCCGCGACGTGTTCTACGCCCGCTTCTATTATGTGGCCTATATAGTCTATATGCTGCTGCCGCTGCTCGTGATGCGGCGCATCAAGAAGGCTTATCAAAAACCGGTCTACGCCCCCTAATCCGAAACATCCATGAAGAAGATAAAGGAAATACTCAGAGCTTTCTACAGGAGCTACATCCATGAGTTCACGGTGGCGATCCATGATCCGGGCATCGTGCTCTTCTTTCTGTTCCTGCCGCTGGCCTATCCTGTGATCTATTCGCTGATATATAATCCGGAGGTGGTGCGAAATGTGCCGATGGTGGTTGTCGACAACGACCGGTCGGCGGAGAGCCGCAAGCTTGTCAGGATGCTCGACGCCACCGAAGAGGTGTGGGTGCGGGGTTATGCCGCCGACCTCCCGGAGGCGCGCTGGGCCATGGATTCCAAGCAGTGCTTCTCGATCCTTGAGATCCCGGAGGGATACGGGCGCGACATAGGGCGCGAAGAGACTGCCAATGCAGTGCTTTATAGCGACATGACTCTGCTTCTCCGCTATCGCGGCACTCTCGTGGCTGCCACCGATGTGATGCAGGAGATCGGCAACGAACTGCTTGTGGAGAAGATCGACGAGTTCGTGCCGCTGGCTTCCACGGTGGTCTCGGGCGACCTTCTGCCGATCGAGAACATCAGCATGGGAAACACGAAAAACGGTTTTGACACCTTCGTCATGCCGGGCGTGATCGTGCTGATCCTCCACCAGTGTATCGTGCTGGCTATCGGCATGTCGGGGGGCGCCAAGCGCGAAAGCCTGAAGCTGGCGGGGTATAACCCGGTGGCTCTTTCGCGGTCAACTCTCGTGGCGATGCTCGCGCAGTGCCTCTGCTATATGACGCTTCTCATCCTGCCGGTAATCTATATGTTCCATTACGTCCCGCTGATGTTCGGTTTCCCGATGGCGGGGAATTTCTTCCAGGAGATGATGCTGCTGCTTCCGATGTGTCTGGCATGTTGCGCGATAGGTTTCGTGTTTCAGGCTTTCGTCACGGAACGCGAGTCGGTGTTCGTGACCTGGGTGATCACGTCGCTTGTCTTCCTTCTGCTGTCGGGCCTGATCTGGCCGCGCTATGACATGTATGGCTTCTGGAAAGCTCTCAGCGCCGTCTGCCCCTCCACCTGGGGCGTGGAAGGCTTCGTGAAGATGGAGACCAATGGCGCGCGCCTCTATCAGGTTGTGACCGAATATCGCAATCTCTGGATCTTGGCTGCCGGATGGTGGGTTGTGGCGTGGGTCTGCCAGAGATGGCGCGTGCGTCCCGCCATCATGGCCGCCCGGGGATATGTGGCTGAGAAATAAAATCCGCTCTTCTAACGTTCATTTTACGTAGCGCCGGCGATGAGCGCCGGTCTTATGCTGAAGATGAAATTTTCCGACCGACTTCATTATTATGCGGTGAAGGTGCCGATGAAGGCGCTTTCGCTGCTCCCTTTGCGCGCTCTTTATGGCGCGAGCGACGTGCTTACTTTCGTGGCCCACAGGGTGATGCGCTATCGCGTGGCGGTGGTCCGCAAGAACCTTGAGTCATCCTTTCCCGAGATGCCGCGCAAGGAGTTGCGGCGCATCGAGAGGAAGTTCTATCGCTTCCTCGGCGATTATATGATGGAGACGATGAAGCTGCTCTCGATGAGCGAGAAGGAGATGAAGCGGCGGTTTAAGGTGGATAATGCCGAGGTGATCGACGAGGCTGTGGGTCGGGGGCGCAGCGTGGTGCTTTACTTAGGTCACTATTGCAACTGGGAATGGGTGAGCTCGCTGCCTGTCTATTTCAAGTCGGACTGCGTGCCTGCGCAGGTGTATCACCATCTTCACAGCCACGCCATGAACACCCTTTTCAAGGAGATCCGCACCCGCTTCGGCGCCAACAATATCGAGATGGATGACATTCTGCGCCGCCTGGTGGAATGGAAACGGGCCGGCGAACCGACCGTGACAGGATTTATTTCCGATCAGGCTCCGAATCTCGACGTGCATCTCTTTCTCGATTTTCTCAACCATGACACACCGGTTTTCACCGGGCCGGAGCGCATTGCGAAATTTCTCGATGCCGAAGTCTTTTATTGCCATCTGACCCGGCCCCGCCGTGGACATTACGAGCTGCGCTTCGACAAGATGACAGCAACGCCCAAGAAGGAGGAGACTTTCGAGATCACACGCGACTATTTCCGCCGACTCGAGGATAATATCCGCGAGCAACCCGAGCTCTGGCTCTGGAGCCACAAACGCTGGAAGCGCACCCGCGAGCAATTCCTCGCCAAATGGGGCGACAAGGCCGCCGCCCAGCTCTCCCATCTCTAAATAAGATTTATAAGACGTATAAGACTTATAAGAATTATAAGCCTTACAGGAATCCCTAACGCCTAAAACCTATATAAAAGAGGTGCTCGCCTCAGTTCTTTGCGAACTAAGACGAGCTGGGGATTGTGGGGAGTGGGCGCTGAGGGATTCGAACCCCCGACCCTCTGCTTGTAAGGCAGACGCTCTGAACCAGCTGAGCTAAGCGCCCCAAGGGGTGAAGTTTATTCTCTTCAATGCAATTCCGCTTGAATTGCTTTCGGTGGGCGATTACGGATTCGAACCGCAGACCCTCTGCTTGTAAGGCAGACGCTCTAAACCAGCTGAGCTAATCGCCCGATTGCGAGTGCAAAGTTAAGCTTTTTTTTCGGTTCTGACAAATTTTTTTGCTAATTTTGTGAAAAATTTTTGCTGTATTTTTGACCTCCGACCGTTTTTTAATTGAATATCAATTAGAAAGAGCTGTAAGAAAAATTCTTCTATTTTTGAGTTTTTCTTGATGCCATGCCGCCTTAGCGTCGGTCGGGCGTCAAATCCGGATTTGCCGGAGAAGCAGATAATATCAAACATGAAAGAAGAGGTAAAAAAGATAAAGATCGAGGATTTCGATTATCCTCTCCCCGACGAAAGGATCGCCCGCCATCCGCTGGCGGTGCGCGATGAATGCAAACTGCTCCGTTGCGACGGCGAACGCCGGACGTCGCACCATATTTTCCGCGAGCTACCGGAGCTGCTCCCCGCCGACACTCTGCTCGTATGCAATGATACGCGCGTGATCAATGCCAGAATTTCGTTCCGCAAACCTACCGGCGCGTTGATCGAGGTGTTTCTCCTCGAACCTGTCGCCCCGGCCGACTATGTGCTGATGTTCCAGTCGCGCGGAAGTTGCCGCTGGAGCTGCCTTGTCGGCAATCGAAAACGCTGGAAAGGTGGCGATCTCGTGAAATCTCTCGACATCGACGGCGAAAAGGTTGACCTCCATGCGCGGATCGTGGGAGAGCTTCCGGGTAATGCCTGCGAGGTGGAGTTCGAATGGAACGGCGAGGCCACTTTCGCAAGCGTGGTCGACGCTGCCGGATATATTCCGATCCCTCCCTATCTGAAGCGCGAGTCGGAGGCTTCCGACAACGACGACTACCAGACCGTCTATGCCCGGATAAAGGGGAGCGTTGCCGCACCGACGGCTGGCCTGCATTTCACTCCGGAGATTTTCAGCCGTCTCCGCGCGAATGGGGCGGAGGTGATTCCGGTGACGCTCCATGTGGGCGCCGGAACATTCCAGCCTGTGAAAAGCGAGGAGATCGGCGAGCATCCGATGCATACGGAGGTGATCAGCGTGAGCCGCGAACTGGTGAAAGGGGTGCGCGACGCACTCGCCGCCGGTCGGCCCGTGACCGCCGTCGGAACCACTTCGGTGCGCACTCTCGAATCGCTCCCCTGGCTCGGCCGCCATGCCGACACGCTCGAAGTGGGGCAGTGGGAGGCTTATGAGGATGAAAGCCTCAGGGCTATGAGCGATGAGGAGTTGCTCGCCGATACGCAGAAGTCTCTTGACTCGCTGCTCGCCCGCATGGACCGAGAAAAGAGCAATTCGCTGACGGCCCGTACGTCGATAATGATCGCCCCGGGTTTCCGCTGGCGCATTGTGAGCCGTATGGTCACCAATTTCCATCAGCCGCAGTCGACGCTCCTCCTGCTCGTGAGCTCGTTTTTGGGCGATGACGCCGATGGCAAGCCGGTGTGGCGCCGGCTTTACGACGAGGCGCTCGCTAATGATTATCGTTTCCTCTCCTACGGCGACGCCTGCCTTTTTGACAAATAATGGATATCAGATTACGCTATATGCCGGATTGCGCCGACGGTCGGCCGGTGCGCCTCCCGGGTTCGAAGAGCATGGCGGCGCGTGCGCTGGTGATTTGCTATATGCTCGGGGCGGACACCCGTCTGCTCGGCATGCCCGACTGCAATGACACCCGCGAACTTTCGGCCGCCTTCGCGCGGTTGCGCGCCTGGAAACAGTCTGACGGCGCAGACATCGACGCTCCTGTCGATTTCAATCTTGGAGAGGGTGGAACTTCGCTCCGGTTTTTCTTGGCGGTGGCTGCCTCGGAACCGGGGCTTACGGCCCGCATAGACTGCGCGGAGGCTCTCCGCCGCCGGCCTCTCGCACCGTTGATCGACGTGCTTCGCCGTGCGGGAGCCGACATCCGCTGTCTCGGCGAGGATGGGCGAGCTCCTCTTCTTGTCAAGGGAACCCGACTCGATGGCTCGGGAATCGAGCTGACGCCGGAATTCCGTGCCGCCGCCGGAGTTAGCTCGCAGTTTGTGTCGGCGCTGATGATGGCCTCTATCGGCTGGAAATGCCGGCTGAAGTCTGCCGAGGTGGATGTGGTGTCGAAACCTTATATGGAGATGACCCGCCGAATGATCGACCTGCTCGAAACTCGCCCGGAATGCTACCGCATAGAACCCGACTGGTCGGCGGCAAGCTATTTTTATGAGTTCGGCATGATAACCGGCCGCAGGGTCCGCTTCGAGGATGATCCCGACCCCAAAGCGTCGCTTCAGGGGGATGCGGCGATCGCGAGGATTGCCTCTGCCGTGATCGACGGTCGGGAGAACTGTGCGCCGGCTGATGCTCTCTCCGGCGAACTGACTGCCCTCGACATGAAGGATACCCCCGACCTTGTGCCTGCCCTTGCCGCCGGTTTCTGCTTTGCCGGCATTCCGTTCCGCTTCGAGGATGTGGCTCATCTGCGGCTGAAGGAGACCGACCGCATCGCTGCGGTGGAGGAGGAGATGGCGAAGGCCGGTTTTAGGATTGACGACGGTGTGGCGACGGACGGCCGCGCCTATATGGAATGGCGAGGCGAAATGCAACCGGGATTTTCCGGGTCGCGCGAGGGGAGAACGTTCCGCTATGATTCGCACAACGATCACCGCATGGCGATGTCAATGGCTATCACGGCAGCCGCCGGAGGCGACGTGGTGATCTCGGGCGCGGAGGCGGTGAGAAAATCATTCCCCTCTTTCTTCGACGAAATCGGTAAACTCGGATTTGTCAGAATAGGGGAGTAATAATACGAATCGGGAAATAGTGTGGGATTGCGATTTAAAAGATAAAGATCGATATGACAGGAGCTTTGATTATATTGGGAGTGTTGGTGCTCGTGGGAGTGGTGCTTTATGCCGGAGAATTGCGCTATCGGCGCCGCATGGCCGAGAAGGCGGCGGAAGGCGGCGGGGAGGATGCCGGGCAAGAGCCTGACGGTGAAGGAAACACCGATGCTGCCGCGGCTGATTCGCAGGAATGCTGCGGGCAGCATCTTGTCTGCGAGAAAGATCTTCTGACTCCGATGTCGGATGAAATACTTTACTATGACGACGAGGAACTCGACCGCTTCATCGGCCGCGATCCCCACAGCTACACACCCGAAGAGACGGAAGAATTCCGCGACGTACTGATGACGTTGCGGCCGGAGGATGTGGCCGGTTGGGCGCGGAGCATCACGCAGCGGCGCCTCGAGCTCCCCGCCGACGTCCGCGACGAATTGCTGATGCTGGTAAACGAGCGCCGCGAAGCCGCCCGCCTCAAAACTTCCAAGTGAAATGCCTCAAAAGTTCCAAGTGAAATGCCTCAAAACTTCCAAGTGAACTTGCATAATCCGTTAATTATGATTACTTTTGCTCCAAAAATATAACTATGGAATATTTCTACAGAACAGCCGATAAATTTTTGTCTGATTGATTAGGAGCATTTGGCGCAGTTCTCATTGAAGGTCCCAAGTGGTGCGGAAAGACCACGACTGCCGAGCAAAAGGCCAACAGTATGATACAGTTGCAAGACCCAGACAGACGGGATGAGTATCTTGCAACGGCAATAGCTAAGCCTTCATTGCTTTTGGAAGGAGAAGTTCCCCGTCTCATAGATGAATGGCAGGATATTCCTGTATTATGGGACGCTGTGCGCACTTTGGTTGACAAGAGAAGAGAGCCCGGCCAATTTATTTTGACGGGTTCGAATAAACAATACTTCGTTAAAAAATTATTCATAGGCTAAGCGGCATCTACCGCTA
>CAJMNI010000029.1 GCA_905214735.1 uncultured bacterium
CTTGGCTCCTCGGAGCCGTTAACAAATTCTCAAAAAATAACCGAAGTATTGTTTTTAGTTATTAAACAATAATTTTATCGAAAAGCATAACTAATGGGCATTATTATGGTTCGTGAAAAGATAAATAATTTTTGAATGAGGTGTAAATCAGCACAATACGCCTTTTAACTTGTGTTTCAGATTGTTAAAACATAAAGCCAAAACATAAAGGGGCTTTATGTTTTACCTCGAAGTCTTTATGTTTTTGACTATTAAGTGAGTGCCATTCCGTCAACTTTTTATTATAGAAATATGTTTTACAACATAGAAACTATAATTTTTGGAAGGCTTATACCTTCTTGTCCGATTATAATAACTGCAATCAGAATATGAAGATTCTTCTTTATGAGCCAGATGAAAGAGCAGGAAGCTCTATATATCATGCCCTCCATCGGGAGGGCTATGATGTCTGCTGGATTAAGAATTTTTTCGATGCAAAATCCTCAATCCGGGATGAGAGATATGACGCCTCTCTTATCAACATTGATGACAATGACAAGAATGGACTTGATTTGATAAAATCGTGGGTTGTTCACGTCCCCGAACTCTTATGTGTCGCAATTTATAGTAATCAGGACGCTGGAACTGGATTCCGTGCTTGTCGGTTAGGCTCACAAGAAATCTATGAGATAGAGCGAGGCAGTATCAATGAGCTTGATAAGATACTCAAGCAGTATGAAATTTTTGCAAGACGTCCACAACGCTACAAACATGTTTCAGAGGAATACAACAAGGCTATCCGGGATTTGACCAACCTTGTTAATCATGACAAGCCAGTTCTTATAACCGGAGAGGCGGGGACTGGCAAAAGTTATCTTTCGGAACATGTTCACTGCATCGCAACAAACAGCGACTTCAGGCTGGAAGAAATTTCATGTGCCGACTTAGATGTTGAAAATGGTATGGAACTACTCCTTGGTGTGGTCCGCAATTTCCGTCGGGAAATTAAACAGAATAAAAAGGGCTTACTCCAGAAAGCTAATGATAAGGGTTTGATTTATCTCAGGGACTTGCCGTCGCTTCCACTAAATATTCAGGATGTTTTGGTTGATGTTCTTGAAAGGGGAGAATTTCGCTGTGTCGGCAGTGATGTGTGGATTCCATTCACCGCACATTTCATAGCCTCTTGCCTCGACCTGTCCGAAATAAATAATGACCGGTTTGACCGTCGGCTCTATGAATTATTGAGTCATAACGTGGTTCATCTGCCGCCACTCAGGAACTGTCAGGCAGACATCATCCCAAATACCAATCAGATGATTGAGGATTATTGTGTGTCTAAAGGCATAGCAAATATTCCGTCAATGGAGCAGTGTGCCATCATCAAAATATCTTCACATGACTGGCCCGGCAATTACCGAGAACTTAAAAGTTGCATCGAAAACGCCGTCATCTGCTGCGAGGATGGCATAATCCGTGGAACAGATCTCAAGATTACAAGGACAAACAATGGAAAAGATTTGCCCGAGGATGAGAGAGGACAGTTAATACATCTTCTCACAAAATTCAATGGCAGGAAAGTTCGTGTCATGGAGGCGATGGGGATAACCGCACCTACACTGGACAAGAAACTCAAATTCTACGGCATCAATTATAAGCTATTCAAGCCTACGAAGAAAAAGAAGGCAAATGCGTCAAAATAGAATACTTATATACATAAAATTCGAGCCATCCGGGACACCGAATGGCTCGTTTGCTTTCATAGATACCGACGGTTGCCAAAGGGTTGTCAACTCCGCTTTATTAAAAATTGTTAAATAATTCAAAATCGGTTCATGCGACCCAATTCATCTCGATTTAGCAGGGTAAAATGGAGGCTAATTTTGAGCTCGGTTGACAAATGGTTGACAAAAAATTGCATTAAAAAAATTAAGTCGCTGATTTTCAGCGACTTAATTAAGAATAGGGTGCCCAGAACAGGACTCGAACCTGCACGCCTCGCAGCACTCGCACCTGAAACGAGCGCGTCTACCATTCCGCCACCTGGGCTTGCTTTTCCTTCTGCCTCCATGCGCTCCCGCACTCGGCTTCCGGCTATGTCTTGATTTCAGGTCGGGGTGAAAGGATTCGAACCTTCGACCCCCTGGTCCCAAACCAGGTGCGCTAACCGGACTGCGCTACACCCCGAAATTCCTTGCAAAACTAATACTTTTTTTATTATCCGCCAAATTTTAAACCGCTTTTTTACTCTTTTTCCCGTTTTTTATCCCCCCGGCCCCTCTTTCCGACTCCCTTTTGCCGCGCTTCGGTTTTTTTTAGTTATCTTTACGCCATGAGGAAAAAATATCTGCTTTTCGCCCCCCTCCCCTATTGCTATGCTATCCTGCGCCCCGTGCAGGAGGAAATCCTGCGCCGCGGCGACGAGTGCGCCTGGTATCTCGAAAACGGCAAGAATCTGCTCAAGCCCGGTGAGAAACTGCTCGGCTCGATCCGCGAGGCTATCGATTATGATCCGATTGCCTGCATCACTCCGGCAATCTACCTCCCCGATTATCTCCCGGGTGTGAAGGTGCTCGTGTTTCACGGATATCCGATCACGAAACGTCCCAACCATCCGGAAAGCCAGTTTGGCATCCGCGACTGGTTTGACATCTACTGCACGCAGGGACGTTCCGGCACTCCGGTGTTCGAGGAGAAGGCGAGGAAGCTCGGCTTTTTCAAGGTCTACGAGACGGGCTGGACGAAGGCGGATCTTTTCTACCGGCTGCGGCAGGAACAGAGGCCGGCGGCCGACCGTCCGACGATTGTCTATACCTCCACGTTTACCCACGGCATCACCTCGACCGACGTGCTTTTCGACGAGATAGAGCGCATGGTGAAGAGCCGTCGCTGGAACTGGCTGTTCACGCTCCATCCGAAGCTTGACGCCGCCACGCTGGAGCGTTATCGCCGTCTGGCCGAGGAGAACGAGAACGCGGAATATTACGACGGCGGCGACGTGCCGGAGTTTATCGCCCGGGCCGACGCGATGCTGAGCGACAGCAGTTCGATAGTCACGGAGTTCATGCTACTCGACCGCCCGGTGGTGACCTATCGCAACACCAACCCCGGGTCCCATCTGATCGACGTCGCCGAGCCGGCGGAGGTGGAGCCGGCATTGGAACGTGCGCTGCAGCGTCCGGAGAAACTTATGGAGGAGATCCGTCGCCACACGGCTTATCATGAGGCCTACCTCGACGGCAAGGCGTCGGGGCGAGTGCTCGACGCGATCGACGATTTCATTGCCAATGGGCACTGCGAGCTGCGCCGCCGCAAGCCGCTCAACCTGCTACGCAAGATAAAGCTGCGCCGCCGCACGGGCTATCCCCTTCTCCGGGGACTGTTCAAAAGATAATAAGGGAAAATTATTTCAGGGCGGCCACGCTATTTCAGCTCGGCGATAAGTTCGCCGAGGCGCCGGCGGTTATATAGCGAGGTGAGGATCTCGCGATTGCGGCGCTGCGTGTCGGGATCGAGCGGGGTGTCGAGCTCTTCCTGCGTGAGTTCCTCGATGGCGAAGGCCTTGAGCCCCTTCGACTGCATCCATTCGTAGACGGGATTGCTCCGGAAAAGGAAGACTTTGGCTCCGAGATAGAGCACTATCAGAATGTTGCCGACGGCCTCCTGACGCAGGTTGCCGAAGAAGGCATGGCTTGTCGAGGCCTGGAGCCGGTTGTAGTCGGCGAGGGGCATGAAGTCGAGCAGCGGCTTGAAATTGGGGCCGATCAGTGCGGCGCCTTTGGCGATCACGGCCTCCTTGTAGGCGGGATTGCCGTTGTAGCTCAGCGGCACGGTCACGCTCCGCTCCCCGAGGTCGAAACGGGAGAGGAGTTCGATCACGGCCTCATGGTTGTTGGTGGTCGAGGCAGAATTGCCGATCATTATGCCGTCGCCGTTGACAGAGGCCTTCATCAGCTCCGGCCCCAAAATCACGTCGATCGGATAATAGAAGAAATCTTTCCAGGGTTTGTCGGCGAGCTGAGGGTAATAACCGATCAGCCGGGCATAGTCGTTGTCGGTGGTGTCGGTGACGATGCAGTCCACGAATTTGCGGATGAACCTCACGTTGCGGCGCGCCCGGAGGCGGCGCATGAGCCGCTCGAATGGGTCGGGGCGGTGGGTGTCGCCCCACGATCCGGGGGTGAAGAGCCGGAACCCGCGCGGCGCCATGAGCTTATTGTAGATGTCGGCCCCCCAGATTATCCAGAAAATTTTCGAATCCTCAGTGTCGAGCTTTTTGATCAGATTGATCTTCTGCCGGTTGAGATAATGGATATATATGCGGGGGAATTTGCTCCCGTAACCGCCGACGGCGAATTTCCGGCGCGAGATCACGTTGGGGCGCGGGTCGATATGCTTGAACGAGTCGGAGTCGGTGTTGAC
Organism: uncultured bacterium; assembly: GCA_905214735.1. Taxonomy (GTDB): domain Bacteria; phylum Bacteroidota; class Bacteroidia; order Bacteroidales; family Muribaculaceae; genus Lepagella. The sequence goes on from CAJMNI010000029.1 coordinate 4,402, forward strand.
CACGAAGAGGTTTTCACCGGGGAGCGCCTCCTCAAACATGTCGATGGTGCGGTTGATGATCTTCTCGTCGTTTACGAGATGGAGTTGCGTGAAATTCGGCATTGTGCGTGCGGTTTTTGGTCGGCGGGAACGCGCTGAAGATTATCGGGCGGTGTAAAATTCCTTGATGGCATCGACGGTGCGGTCGATCTCCCCGTTGGTAAGCTCCTTGAAGAGGGGAAGTCGGAGCAGGCGGTCGGTGAATTTGTCGGCGTTGGGGAGGTCGGCCTTGTCCCAGCCCCGTTTCTGCGCGTAGACGCTCTTATGGAGCGAAAGGTAATGGAACACGCTGCTGATTCCCCTCTCCTTCAGCCAGGCGATCAGGGCGGTGCGTTCGTCGAGCGAACGGGTGATGAGGAAGAAGGCGTGGCCGTTGTTGGTGGCGTAGTCGGGGAGCTGCGGAAGTTGGATTTCCTTCACGTCGCTCAAGGCGTCGTAATATCTCTGCCAGTGGCTCTTGCGGGCCTGCTGGATTTCGTCGATCTGTTCGATCTGGGCCCAGAGGAAAGCGCAGACATATTCGGCGGGGAGGAAAGATGAGCCGGTGTCGACCCAGCCATATTTGTTGACTTCGCCGCGGAAGAATTCGGCGCGGTTGGTGCCCTTTTCCCAGAGGATTTCGGCGCGGCGCACGAATTCGGGATTGTTGATGGCTAAGAGTCCACCCTCGCCACACTGCACGTTTTTCGTCTCGTGGAAGGAGAAAGCGGCAAGGTCGCCGATGCTTCCGAGCGGGCGGCCCTTATAGAAGGAATCGATTCCCTGGGCGGCGTCTTCGATCACGAGGAGATTGTGGCGGCGGGCGATGTCGAGGATGGCGTCCATGTCGCAGGCGATGCCGGCGTAGTGAACCGGCACTATGGCGCGGGTGCGCGGAGTGACGAGGGCCTCGATGCGGGCCGGGTCGATGTCGGGGTTGTCGTCGCAGCTGTCGGCGAAGACCACCGTGGCTCCCTGGCGCGAGAAAGCGAGGGCGGAGGAGACGAAGGTGTAGGAGGGGACGATCACCTCGTCGCCGGGCCCGATGTCGGCGAGCAGGGCGCACATCTCCAGGGCGTCGGTGCAGGAGGTGGTCATCAGGCATTTGAGCGAGCCGAGTTTCTGCTCGAAATAGTTCTGGCAGCGGTGGGTGAATTCTCCGTTGCCGCAGGTTTTGCCCATGCCGAGGCATTGGGCTATATATTCCTTTTCGCGGCCTGAGGTCCAGACGCGGTTGAAAGGTATGTTGGCTGGTTGTGTCATCGTCGGTGATGCTTGAGAGTTGTTACAGTTGTTTCCCGGTTATTTCCGCAGGCGCTCCTTGAGACGGTCTTTGCGTTCGCGGCGGCGCATATACCGGTTGTAGGCCTCGAGGGCTTCGGCGCGCACCCGCTGCCGGTCTTCTCCGGCGACGTCGGCGTAAGCCTCGGCCAGGGCGACGAGCTCGTCGCGGTTGAGATTGATCGAGCGGAACATCGACATCAGCTTTTGGCGGTCGGTGACGCCGAATTCCATGCGGTTGAGGTCGACGTAATGGAAGCGGTAGTTGCCACGGTCGTCGCGGTCGATCATCACGTTGCCGGGGGAGAAATCGCGGTGGTAGACTCCGGCGCGGTGGAGGCGGAGCATTTCGGCGGCGAGAGCCTCGCGGAGTCCGGGCCATTCGGGATGCTCCTCCCAGTGCCTGATCTCGCAGGCATGGATCTCGCGGCATATATAATAGCTTTCGCGGAGGCGGCCGCCGCGGCGCACCTCAATGGCGGCGATCGGCTCGGGGGCGTTGAAACCGAGCTCGATCATCTTCTGCGAGAAGATATAGCTGCGGAGGGCCTTGCTGCGGCGCAGACGGGTGTAGACCAGGGAGTTGACGAATCCCGGAATTTTGAAAGCCTTCACGATTGCCGGAGTATCGCCGATCCTCATGCGGTAGAGGGCGTTGCGCTTTTTGAAGATTTCCTCGGCATCGGCGGGCACGCCGTTGCGGGCAAGCTCTTCGATCTGCTTGCGGCAGTCGGCGAAAGCCGGATTCAGTGTGATTGAAATGTGTGGCATTGCAATCGGCAAAAATACAAAAAAAGAGAGATTCCGCAAAATCCGCCGATAAAAAGGGTTGCTAAAAGGCTACACTAAAAGGTTGCCGTCAGAGTGCGTCGGGGAAAATCTGGAGCAGTTCGTCGATAATTTCAGCCGCTTTCTGATCCCCCTCTTCGGCGGCGCGTCGGTAATACTCGATGCCGAGGTCGTGGTCGTAAAGTGCGCCGCGGCCCAGCGAATAGGCGTCGCCGAGCATCCGCAGGGCCTCCCCTTTCTCCGGGCCTGAGGGAATCGCCTCGACACCGAGCTTCAGGAGCTCGACGCCGATGATCGGCATCGGCGTTTCGGCGTTGAAATACTCCTTGCCGAGGCTGACTTGCTCGGCGGGGGTAAGGGTGCGTTGCCATCGGGGCATCATCATGTTGAGCAGGCGGAGCTCGGCGTCGCGGAGGCCGGCCTGAAAGGCGGCGGTGTAGAGTTCGGCGGCGCGGACGGTGTCGCATGGCACGCCTCTCCCTTCCCGGGCGAGGTCGCCGAGGAGCGACATGGCCTGGGGGACACCGGCGGCGGCGCTCTTTTCAAGATAGCGGGCGGCGACCCGGTCGAGAGAATCGGCCTGTAAGGAGTTGGCCGAGCCCGCCTGTAAAGAATCGGCGCGGAGTGAGTCGGCGCGGCGGAGAAGGAGGAATCCGGCGTTTGAGGCGGCGTTCATGTCGCCGGCGTCGGCGGCGCGGCGGATCCAGAAGCGCATTGAGTCGGCGTCGGCTTTCACGCCGGTTCCCTGACCGTAAAGATAGCCGAGCATATTCTGGGCCGGGGCGTAACCGTCGGCGGCGGAGAGGCGCAGGAGCGATACCCATCGGGTGGTGTCGGCGGGGATGGAGTCGTAGCCGGTGCGGTAGAGGGAGGCGAGCCTGAAGCGGGCCTCCGCGTCGCCGGCGTCGGCGCGCTGCTGAAGGGCGCCGAGACTCCTGCGGGCCTCGGGCGACATCCCGGCCAGCGTCATGACGGCGCAGGCGAACAGCAATATCAGCAGAACCTTTCTCATTGTCAGATCTCGTCAGCGCGTCACTGGCACTTCATCGTGACCAGCGGCACGAGCATCTCCTGCAGCGAAATGCCGCCGTGCTGGAAGGTGCCGGTGTAATATTGCACGTAATAATTATAGTTGTTGGGATAGGAGAAGAAATCCTCGTTTTGGGCGAAAATGAAGGTGCTCGAGATGTTGGGAGCGGGGAGTCCGAATTTTCGCGGATTGTGGATTTCGTAGACCTGCTTGGGATTGTAGTTGAGGTTTTTGCCGACCTTATAGCGGAGGTTGGTGTTGGTGTTCCGGTCGCCCACGACCTTGATCGGGTTGTCGACGCGGATGGTGCCGTGGTCGGTGGTGAGGATCACGTCGTAGCCCATCTCGGCGAGGCGCTGGAAGATCTCGACGGTGCCGCTGTGGCGGAACCACGACTCGGTGAGCGAGCGGTAGGCGGCGTCGCTGTTGGCGAGCTCGCGGATCATCTTCGATTCCGTTCGCGCGTGGCTCAGCATGTCGATGAAGTTGAGCACCACCACATGGAGCGGCAGCGTGCGGTTGGAGTTGACCTTCTGCAGGAACTTGTCGCCGCCGCTGGAGTCGTTGATTTTGGTGTAGGTGAATTTCTCCTTGCGGCGGAAGCGGTCGAGCTGGGTCTGCACGAGCTCCTTCTCATAGATGTTGAGTCCTTCGTCTTCATCCTCCTCCACCCAGTAATCGGGATACATCCGCTGGATGTCGGCGGGCATGAGGCCGGCGAAGATGGAGTTGCGGGCATATTGCGTGGAGGTGGGGAGGATGGTGGTGTAAAGGTCTTCCTCCACCTTGAACCATTCGGAGATCAGCGGCTGGACCACCTTCCACTGGTCGAACCTGAAATTATCGATGAGCACGAAGCAGACCTTCCTCCCCTCGTCGAGCAGAGGGAAGACCTTGCGTCGGAACACCTCGGGACTCATCAGCGGATGGTCGGCTCCGGTGACCCAGCTTTCATAGTTCTTGCGCACGAACTTGCAGAAATTGGAGTTGGCGTCGCGTTTCTGCATCAGGAGCATCTCCTCCATCGGGCTGAGGGAGTCGGCGAGCTTCAGTTCCCAGCGCACCAGTCCGCGGTAGACGTCCATCCATTCCTCGATGGTCGATGCGAAATTGATCTGCTGCGAGATGCGGGCGAACTCCTGCTGATAGTCGCTCGAGGTCTGGGTGGTCACGATTTCGCGGCTGTGGAGGTTCTTCTTTATGGAGAGGAGGATCTGGTTGGGGTTCACGGGCTTGATCAGATAGTCGGCGATCTTGTTGCCGATTGCCTGGTCCATGATGTTCTCCTCCTCTGACTTGGTGACCATCACCACGGGGACGTCGGGATGCTTCTCGTTGATGATGTCGAGAGTCTCGAGGCCCGAGATGCCGGGCATGTTCTCGTCGAGAAGCACGAGCGAGAACTTGTCGCGGTCGAGGGCGTCGAGGGCGTCGCGGCCGTTGCTCACGGTGGTGAGGTCGTAGCCTTTGGCTTTAAGGAAGAGTATATGGGGCTTGAGGAGATCGATCTCGTCGTCGGCCCAGAGGATCTTGTCCATAGCTTTTCGGTTTAAATGATTACTGCTCCGCCTCCTCTTCGGCGGGCTGTTCTTCAGCAGGCTGATTTTCAGCGGGAGTTTCTTCAGCCGGAGCCTCGGTTTTCGGCGCGGTTTCGGCGGGTTGCTCGGGAGCCGGCTGTTCCGGAGCGGGAACTTCGCCGCCGCTGTCGGGTTCGGTTTCGCCGCCTTCGCCTTCACCTTCGCCTTCGGTTTCACCTTCCGGCTCGAGCACTTTCTCTTCGGTCTGCTCAACCGAGTCGTCTTCTTCGAAGCGGAAGTATTCTTCAAAAGAACGTCCCTCGCGGAGGAGAAGTTCGAAGTTGGGCTTGCTGATCATGATCGGGCGCACTCCGTCGGGGAGCTCGAATTTCTTCTCGGCCATCACGCTGCGGTAATGCTCGAGCTGCTTGACGTTGCCGAAGCCTTTGATCACGAGCAGGCCGACATTGCCGAAGTTCATCGGCTCGAGGTCGAAGTCTTTCACCACGAAAGAGGAGAAGTTGAAGCGTGCCACCTCGTAGAGGAGCAGGTTGGCGTTGACCGAATCGCGCGGGAAGGCGAGCACGAGATATTGCGGCGAGTTGGGGTCGCGTTCGAAATTGGCCGGCTGGCCGTCGCTGCCCACGGGCACGGAGTCGTTGGTGAGCCTCATCTCCCAGATCATTCCGCGGTTGTTGGTCAGGCCGGCGTGGGGCTTGCGGCCGGCCTTGAGCCCCTTGAGGATGCCGCTGGCCATGGGGGTCATGTCGGTTTCGGGCCACTTGTCGAGAAGCAGGGTGAGCTGTTTCTGGAATTCCTCGGTGTTGTCTTCCGTGAGATAAGAGAGGGCGTTGATGAAAACGAACTTCGGCAGGATCTTCGACAGCGGATAATCCTTCTCCATCTGCGCGGTGAGCGAATGGACGGTGGAGTTGTCGTTGTTGAGATAAGCCGTGTAGGCGCGCTCGTAGATCCCCTCCTGCACTTCGTTCATCTTGCGGAGATTGTCGAAATAGGCGGGATCCTTCATCGCCTGCCCGTAGGGGGAGTCGGGGAAGTTCTCTATCAGGAGGGCTCTCCATTTCTCGGCCTCTGCCTTGTTGTTCTGGCGCACGGCCATAAGATACATGTTGTAGTAGACGTCGAGGCGGTAGATGTTGTCGGGATAGCGTTCGAGCAGGCGGTTGAATTCCTTGCGGGCTGCCGTGAAATCCTCGAGCTTGTCTTTGAGGATGAGTCCCATATTGTAGAGGCCCTCCTGGATGATCTCGTTGCAGGTGGCGATTTCCTCGTCGGTCTTCGGAATCTGCTTGAGATAATATTCGGGCTGGTGGGGATCGTTTTCCGCCTCCAGTTTGCGGGCGGCCTCTGCCTTCTCCTCGTCGGTGAGGTTGGGATTGGCGGCGATGGAGTCGGGGATTTCCGACGCCGTCGAGTCGTTGTCGGCCTCCGGTTCGTCGTAGATCGAGAAAGTGCTCTTGTCTCGGCGGCGCCAGTCGTCTTCATTCTTGCGGGCGCCCCAGCGGCGCTGGAACTCGGTCTTTCCCTGGTTTTTGGTCATGGTGTTGTAGAAATACCATGATTTGTCGCTGTTGGTGATGAAGTTGGTGTTGGGTGCCTCGTCTTTCTTGATGCCGTTGTCTTTACCCTCCTGCTCGGCGAGATACTGCTCGCGCTTGGCGTCGTCGGCCTCTTTCTTCTCCTTCTCAATGAGCTCTTTGGCGAGGCGTTCGGCCACGGCGCGCTGTTCCTCGGGCGTCATCTTGGCGAGGGTGAGCAGAGAATCCTGGAGCTGGACGTTGCCGGCGTAGGTGGCGAGTTCGTCGAGCACGTCGCTTCGTTTCTTGAGCGTCTTGTAGTCGGGATAGTTTTCCGGCAGCTGCGGGATCGCTTCCGAATAGCATGGCTGGGCCTTCACATATTCACCCTGGTTGAAATAGATGTTTCCGAGGGCGAGCTGGGCGAGGGCCTTGTCGATGCCGTTGCGGGTGGATTTCTCGGCGGCAAGCAGATAGTTTTCCACGGCCTTCACCGTGTCTTTTCTGGAGAGGTAGAGATTGCCTATGGCGTAATAGATCTGGTCGAGAAATTCGGCGTTGCGGGCGTAGCGGGTCATAGCCTTCAGCGAACGCACCTCCCCCTTGATGTTGGAGCCTTCGAACACCTCCGAGCGCTTGATGCGGGCGTTGAACTTCGCACGATAGTCTATGCCCTGGCCCGAACCGGCCTTCTTATACGCCTCGTAGGCGTTCTTCTTCTGGCCGAGCTGTGAATAGATCTGTCCCAAAAGGAAATAGAGGCGGTTTTTCTGCGGACGTTTCGCCCCTTTTGCGGCGGCGCTCACAAAGGGCACGGCCTCTTGCCAGCGTTCGAGCTTCACGAGATAGTCGCCGTGGGCCAGATTGTAGAGCTGGCGCAGGTTTTTATTGGTGAGGTCTTTCTCCTTCACGAGGTGCATGGCGTTTTCGGCCTCATAGTTCCAGCCGAGGGCGCAATAGCTCAGGGCCATCCAGAGGCGGGCTTCGGTCACGGTGTTGGGAAGCCACTTGAAATGCTTGGTGATATAGAAGAAAGTCGAGGCCGCGCCGAGGAAATCGCCGTTGTAATACTGCGATTTTCCCATCGTCATCCAGGCGTTGTGGAGGAAAGGATTGAACTCGTCGCGGGCGCGGAACTCCTTATCCTTGGGCGACGCCCCCTTCTTTTTGGGCTTCACCTTGATCGAATGGAGCTGGATCGCCTTCTGCATCTTCTCGATCGAGCGCTTGAAATCGCCCGAGGGCTGCGGGCGTTTCTGGTCGGCGCGGGCCTCCGCGGGGTGGATGAGCATCGTGCGCGTGTAGTCGTCCTGATAAGACTTCTCCATCTGGCCGAGCTGCTCGTCGAAATGCGTCTTGCCGTTGTAATAAACGTTATAGCGCGTGTTGAACGCCTCCCACTGGCGCTTGAAAGCCGTGTTTTTCGGCTTCGACGTCTTGCAGGAGGTCACGGCGGCCATGGCAATGCAGGCAATCAGAAGCATCACCACGTTGCGCCGCCACGAATTTTTCTTAGAACCGGTTCTATATGCGGGCATGATAATCAAATCTGATATAGAAACGCGGTTTTCGCCTCTCTTATTGGTGATTGCTTAAAAAATTCTAACAAGCGGCCAAAAGAAACGGTCGCGTGCGTTCTATCTTTGTTCTATCTTTGCGTAACATAACAAAATTTTGTAATTTTGCAACATGGTGAAAAAAATCTTCGCATCGGCTCTGGCAGCCGTAATGTTCACGGCTTGCGGGGCGAAGGCCTCGCAGCAGCAGGAGCAGGTTCAGTCCGCGGCTGAAGAGCGGCAGGCCGAGGCGGCGTTTTCGGCCGATTCGGCGATGCTTTATCTATCGCGACAGATGGATTTCGGGCCGCGCGTGCCCAACAGCGACGCCCATCGGCTCGCCGGCGACTGGCTCGTCTCGGAGCTCCGGCGACACGGCGCGGCCGTGATCGAGCAGCGCGCCGACCTCAAGGCTTGGAACGGCACCACGCTCCATGCCCGCAACATCTTCGGGCAGTTCAACCCCGAGATGGGCGACCGTCTTCTTCTGCTCGCCCACTACGACTGCCGCCCCTGGGCCGACCAGGATCCCGATCCGGCCAACCATGAGAAGCCGGTTCCCGGAGCCAACGACGGCGCTTCGGGCACGGCGGTGCTCCTTGAGGCCGCCCGCCAGTTTGCGCTCCGCAACCCCGGAATAGGGGTCGACATCCTTTTCACCGACGCCGAAGATTACGGCACCGACGGCCAAGACGATTCCTGGGCGCTCGGCACCCGCTATTTCGCCACCTATCCCGTTAAGGAGGGTTACTCCCCCTCGCGCGCCGTGCTTCTCGATATGGTGGGGGGCGAGGGAGCCGTTTTCCCCGCCGAATATTTCTCCCGCCAGTCGGCCCCGGCCCTCGACGACGCCTTCCGTGCCGCCGCCGCCCGCGCCGGCCATGAGAAAATCTTCCCCCGGCAGATGGGGGGAGCGGTCACCGACGACCATGTGGAGCTGATCGACGCCGGAATCCCGGCCATCGACATCCTCGACTACCGCGACGGCTTCAACCCGACGTGGCACACCGTCAGCGACGACCTCGGCCACATCTCCCGCGAGACCCTCGGGGCAGTCGGCGAATCGCTGATGGAGTTCGTCTACTCCGGAGGCCGCTGACCCGGCGCCTGGCCCGAACCGCGGCAGGCGCCATAACAAAAGAAAATAAATCAAACAGAAAAGAGAATAATGGACTTTATCAAGGAATTGACCTGGCGCGGAATGATACATTCCGTGATGCCCGGCACAGAAGAGCAGCTTAACAAAGAGATGACCACGGCCTATCTGGGCATAGACCCGACGGCCGACTCCCTCCATATCGGCCACCTTTGCGGGGTGATGATGCTTCGCCATTTCCAGCGCTGCGGCCACAAGCCCATCGTGCTCGTTGGCGGCGCCACCGGCATGATCGGCGACCCCTCCGGCAAGTCGGCCGAGCGCAACCTCCTCGACGAGAAGACACTGCGCCATAACCAGGAGGCCATCAAGCATCAGCTCGAGAAGTTCCTTACATTCGACCAGTCGGCACCCAACGCCGCCAAGATGGTCAACAACTACGACTGGATGAGCGGCTTCTCCTTCCTCGACTTCGCGCGCGAGATCGGCAAGCACATCACCGTCAACTATATGATGGCCAAAGACAGCGTGAAGCGCCGCCTCAACGGCGAGGCCCGCGACGGCCTGAGCTTCACCGAGTTCACTTATCAGCTCCTCCAGGGCTTCGACTATCTCCATCTCTATGAGACGGAAGGATGCCGTCTGCAGCTCGGCGGCAGCGACCAGTGGGGCAACATCACCACCGGCACCGAGCTCATCCGCCGCAAGCTCGGCGGCGAGGCCTACGCCCTCACCTGCCCGCTGATCACAAAGGCCGACGGCGGAAAGTTCGGCAAGACCGAGAGCGGTTGCGTATGGCTCGACCCCGACCGCACCTCTCCCTATAAGTTCTATCAGTTCTGGCTCAACGTCAGCGACGCCGACGCCGAGAAATATCTCAAGATCTTCACTTTCCTCACGCAGGAGGAGATCGCCGCCCTCGCCGAGGAGCATGCCAAGGATCCCGGCCAGCGCCCCATGCAGAAGCGCCTCGCCAAGGAGCTCACATGCATGGTTCATTCGGAAAAAGACTACGAGGCCGCAGTGGCCGCTTCGCAGATCCTCTTCAGCAACAAGGCCGCCGACGCGCTCCATCAGCTCGACGAGCAGACGCTGCTCGACGTGTTCGAAGGCGTGCCGATGCATGACATCAAGGCCTCCGACCTCGAAGCCGGCATCCCGCTGCTCGACCTCGTGGCCGTGAAGACCCCGGTGTTCCCTTCCAAGGGAGAGGCCCGCAAGATGATCCAGCAGGGTGGCGTCAGCGTCAACAAGGAGAAGGTGACCGACCCCTGCGCCGTGGTCGGCAAGGAGGCCCTTCTCGGCGGACGATACATCCACGTGCAGCGCGGCAAGAAAAACCACGCGCTCATCCGCGTGAACTGATTTCGGTTAACTTTTGCCGACCGAAATTGTCTATATAAAAAATAGAAATATGAAAAACGGCAAGATTATACGTATCGCCATGGTCTGCATGGCTTTGGCGGTGGCCGTGTTCGCCCTCCCGGCTTCGGCCAAGGGGAAGAAGGCCGCCATGAAATTCAAGGAGACCACCTATAATTTCGGCACGATTCCCGAACATGGCGGCAAAGTCACCCACGACTTCGAGTTTGTCAACGAAGGCGACGCCAATCTCGTGATTTACGACGCCAAGGCCGACTGCGGCTGCACGGTGCCCGAATATCCGAAAAATCCGATCGCTCCGGGCAAGAAGGGGAAGATCCGCGTGACCTACAACCCCCTCTACCGTCCCGGCGGTTTCACCAAGGTGATCACGATCAGGAGCAACGGCAAGCCGAAGAAGGTGCGCGTGAAGATCACGGGCACTGTCAACCCTAACAAGTGAGGCCATGAGAGCGGCAGCATTTAAAAGTATAATCCTCGGGGCGATTGCTCCGGGGTTTTTCTGCATGATGCCCTCTCTGCAGGCCGGAGCGCAGGAGAGGCTTCCGGAGATCAGGACGGCTGCCCCCGCAAGCGGCGACCCCTTCGGTATCCGCTGGCTCGAATTCGACTATGACTTCGGCCTGATGAAGGAGGAGGCCGGCCCGAAAACCGGCGTATCCCGCTTTGTCAACGAAGGGGAAGTCCCGGTCATGATCGTCAGCGTCCGTCCGAGCTGCGGCTGCACCAGCGCCGTCTACACGGAAGATCCCGTGGCGCCCGGCGACACCGCCACGATCAGCTACACCTACGACCCGACCCGCCGCCCCGGCAAGTTCGAGAAATCGGTGAAGGTGCGCCTCGACAACGGCGCCCGCTATTCGATCGGCATATCGGGAAACGTGCTCGGCACTCCCGAATCGCTCACGCAGCTCTATCCCGTGGAGGCCGGAAAGCTCCGCCTCAACAGGGGGCGCGTGGACTTCGGCGACATTCAGTCGGGAACCACCCGCTCCTCATTCGTGTCGGCCTATAATCTTTCGCCCGACAGCATCGCGCCGTCGGCCAAGTCGGCTTCCGACGCCCTGGCCGTGACCCGCGACTCCGGCAGGATCGGCCCCGGCGACATCGCCACTTTCGGCGTCTACTTCGACGCGGCGAAACATGGCCGGCTCGGTCCGGTGGAAATCCCCGTGGAGATATATGCCGAGGAGGGGGATCCGCAGCAGGGAGAGGCGACCGTCACGGTGACGGCCACAGTGCTTCCGGCTCCGTTTCATCTCACTCCAGAGCGCGAGCGGAAGGCCCCGATGATGTTTGTGGAACCTGATCCGGTCGATCTCGGCGGCATCGCCCGGGGAGCCGACCCCGAGTTCGAGATCACCGTCACCAACCGCGGCAAAGATCGGCTCGAGATCGGCGCCGTCTACGACAAAGCCGGCCGCGTGGAAGTTCTCTCCCTTCCCAAGCCACTGAAAGGGGGAAAGAGCGGCAGGATAAAATGCCGGCTCAAGAGCGGACTCATGCCCGGCGGCCCCTTCAGAATCCCCCTCACGATCCTCAGCAACGACCCGCGCGGCGGAGGGGTGGCACAGACGTCGGTCTGCGGCATGATAGAATAAAAAGCCATCAATCCAACCATGAAAAACTGATAAAATAATGGAACATCCCGAAAACGATAAAGCATATAAAGGGCTGCAGGTCAACAACGGCGTGTCGTCGCAGCCGACGGTCAACCCCTATCGCAAGCCGCGCGCCAACCGGCGTCCGCGCCTCGGCGTCTCCGACTATGTGGAGGGAATCCTGAAAGGTAACGTCTCGATCCTCGGCCAGGCGGTGACGCTCGTCGAATCTACGGCCGAAGCCCACCGGCAGCTCGCCCAGGAGGTGATCGAGAAATGCCTCCCCTATTCCGGGAAATCGCGCCGCATCGGCATCACGGGCGTCCCCGGCGCCGGAAAGTCGACGTCGATCGACGTCTTCGGCCTCCACGTGCTCGGCAAGGGTGGCAAGCTCGCCGTCCTCGCCATCGACCCCAGCTCCGAGCGCACGCGCGGAAGCATCCTGGGCGACAAGACCCGCATGGAGAAGCTCTCGCAGCAGCCCAACGCCTTCATCCGCCCTTCCCCCTCTGCCGGTTCGCTCGGCGGAGTGGCCCGCAAGACCCGCGAGACAATCGTGCTCTGCGAGGCCGCCGGTTATGACAACATCTTCGTCGAGACAGTCGGAGTGGGCCAGAGCGAGACAGCCGTCCATTCGATGGTCGACTTCTTCCTGCTCATCCAGCTCGCCGGCACAGGCGACGAGCTCCAGGGAATCAAGCGCGGCATCATGGAGATGGCCGACGGAATCGTCATCAACAAGGCCGACGGCGACAACATAGAGCGCGCCAACCTGGCCGCCGCCCAGTTCCGCAACGCCCTGATGCTCTTCCCCCCGACGCCGAGCAAATGGAAGCCGGAGGTGATGACCTACTCCGGTTATTTCGAGCTCAACATCGACAAGGTCTGGGACATGATCGACCGCTATTTCGACTATGTGAAGCAGACCGGTTATTTCGAGCAGAAACGCAACGAGCAGGCCAAATACTGGATGCTCGAGACCATCGACGAGCAGCTGCGCGGCAACTTCTACCGCCAGCCCGAGATCAAGGCCCTCCTACAGCAGAAGGAGATGCGCGTGCTCAACAACGAGCAAAGTTCTTTCACCGCGGCCCACGACGTGCTGAGCCGCTATTTTGAGATTCTGCGCAGCCGGGATTGCGGCAAATGACGCTCCCCGGCCCCAAAATAAGGTCTAAAAACATTAATGTTATGACACGAAGATATGATTATCTGGTGATCGGTTCGGGAATTGCCGGAATGAGTTTCGCGCTCAAGGCAGCGCGCCGCGGCCACAAGGTGGCCATCATCTGCAAGACCACCCTCGAGGAGGCCAACACATATTACGCGCAGGGAGGCGTGGCTTCCGTCACCAATCTGGAAGTCGACGACTTCGACAAGCACATCCACGACACGATGGTGGCCGGCGACTGGCTCAGCGACCCGGCGGCCGTGGAAAAAGTGGTGCGCAACGCCCCCTCGCAGATCCGCGAGCTCGTGGGCTGGGGAGTCGACTTCGACAAGAAGGCCGACGGCAATTTCGACCTTCACCGCGAGGGAGGACACTCCGAATTCCGCATCCTCCACCATGCCGACAACACCGGCGCCGAGATCCAGCTCAGCCTCGTCAGGAGGGTGCGCGCCGACAAGAACATCGACATCTTCGACCATCACTTCGCCGTCGAGATCATCACCCAGCATCATCTGGGCAAAGTCGTGACCCGGCGCACCCCCGACATCACCTGCTACGGCGCCTACATCCTCAACGAGGAGACCGGCAAGGTCGACAAGTTCCTCGCCCGCGTCACTGTCATGGCCACCGGCGGCGTCGGAGCCGTCTACACCACCACCACCAATCCGCTCGTGGCCACCGGCGACGGCATCGCAATGGTCTATCGCGCCAAGGGAACCGTGAAAGACATGGAGTTCATCCAGTTCCACCCTACCGCCCTATATCATCCCGGCGACCGCCCCTCGTTCCTCATCACCGAGGCGATGCGCGGCTACGGAGCAGTGCTCCGCAATCTCGACGGCGAGGAGTTCATGCAGAAATACGACCCGCGTCTCTCCCTCGCCCCGCGCGACATCGTGGCCCGCGCCATCGACTCCGAAATGAAGCTCCACGGCACCGACCACGTCTATCTCGACGTCACCCACAAAGACCCCGAGGAGACCAAGAAGCATTTCCCCAACATCTATGAGAAATGCCTCTCGCTCGGCATCGACATCACCAAGGATATGATCCCGGTGGCTCCCGCCGCCCATTATCTCTGCGGCGGCATCGCAGTCGACCTCAACGGCGAGAGCTCGATCAAGCGCCTCTACGCCGTGGGAGAATGCAGCCGCACAGGCCTCCACGGCGGCAACCGTCTCGCCTCCAACTCGCTGATCGAGGCCGTGGTATATGCCGACGCCGCCGAGAAACACGCCTCTTCAGTGATCGGCGGCTACGACTTCCGCGACGACGTGCCCGACTGGAACGACGAGGGTACGGCCCATCCCGAAGAGATGGTGCTCATCACCCAATCTGAAAAAGAAGTGAGCCAGATCATGGGTTATTACGTTGGTATAGTAAGGAGCGACCTGCGCCTGAAGCGCGCCTGGAACCGGCTCGACATCCTCTATCAGGAGACGGAAGACCTCTTCCGCCGGTCGAAACCGTCGCGCCAGCTCTGCGAGCTCCGCAACATCATCAACATCGGATATCTCGTGATGCGCCAGGCGCTCGAGCGCAAGGAGAGCCGCGGACTGCACTATACCGTGGACTATCCTCACCCCGACACCTGCGCCGAGCAGGAGAAATTCGAAGCCAAGGCCTGAGCCGCCGGCCACGGCGCCGGCAAGAAATTTTTATGTCTATGAGAAAAAGCAAGCGAATGGGGATTGCGGCCGCGGGGGCGGCGCTGCTCGCCGCGGCGGCTATGGTGGCCGCTCCGGCCGAAAAGCCTAAGGAGAGCGGCGACGCCGCCCTGATGCGCAACCTCACAACGTTCAATTCGATCGTCACCGAGCTGCAGACCCACTATGTCGACAGCCTCGCGCCCGACCGCGCCTTCAAGCAGGCCATCAGAGGCCTGCTCTCCACTGTCGACCCCTACACCGAATATTACGCCTCCGACGAGAAGGAGGCCATCGAGAAGATGACCACCGGCGAATTCGGCGGCATCGGCTCATATCTGATGGAGCGCGACAGCTCCACCTATATCTCGGCGCCGATGGAGGATTCCCCCTCTGCCCGCGCCGGATTGCGAGCCGGCGACCGCCTGATGATGGTCGATTCCGTCGACGTCTCCCGGATGGGGAGCTCGAAGGTCACAAAACTTCTCCGCGGCGTTCCTGAAACGAAGGTGAAAGTCAGGGTGCTCCGTCCCTACGCCAAGGATTCCCTGCTCGACATCGAGATCGTGCGCGGCAAGCTCCATGAGCCCAGCATGCAATACAGCCGCCTCGATTCCGACGGCACCGGCTATCTGCAGCTCTCAAGCTTCATCAGCAGTTCGCCCGACGAGGTGCGCTCCGTGCTTGAAGAGTTCAAGGGGAGCGGCAGGCTCCGCAACCTCGTGATCGACCTGCGCGGCAACGGCGGCGGCCTTCTCGAAAGCGCAGTCGACATCGCCGGCTTCTTCCTGCCGAAGGGCACCGAAGTGGTCCGCACCAAAGGACGCGATGCCTCCGAGGAGCGCATCTACAAGACCACCCACGCCCCGATCCTCCCCGACATCCCCCTCGCCGTGCTCATCGACGGCGGCACGGCCTCCGCTTCGGAGATCCTCGCCGGTGCGCTCCAGGACCTCGACCGCGCTGTGCTCGTCGGCAGCCGAAGCTATGGCAAGGGGCTCGTGCAGTCCACCCGTTCCCTCCCCTATATGGGCCTGCTCAAGGTCACCGTGGCCAAATATTACATTCCTTCCGGCCGCCTCATCCAGGCCCTCGACTATGCCCACCGCAACGAAGACGGCTCGGCCGCCCGAGTGCCCGACTCGCTCACCAATGTGTTCCATACCCGCCACGGCCGCGAAGTGCGCGACGGCGGCGGTCTCAAGCCCGACTCAATCGTAGACTGGGGAAAGATCAGCACAATCGTCTACAACGCCGTGAGCGACAACTGGGTGTTCGACTATGCCACCCGCTTCGCCGCCGCCCACCCCACTATCGCCCCGGCCGAGGAGTTCGTGATCACCGACTCGATCTATGCCGACTTCAAGAAGAGCATCGACCCCGAAAAGTTCAAGTATGACCGCGTGATGGAGGAGGGTCTCAAGGCTCTCCGCGAGATGGCCGAGGAGGAGGGTTACCTCAATCCGGAGACCGAAGAAGGCTTCGACCGGATGAAGAAACTCCTCACCCACGACCTTGACCGCGACCTCGACCTCCACCGCGCCGACATAGAGGATTACCTCGGCGCCGAAATCGCCAGCCGCTATTACTTCGGCCGCGGCCGCACCGGCTACACCCTCCGCCGCGACAAGGCCCTCGCCAAGGCGAAGGAGATTTTCTCCACCCCGGGCCTCTACTATGAGATCCTCGGCCAAGGAAACCCGACGCAGACCCCGTCGAAGAAGGGAGCCGGAAAGAGCGCTAAAAAGTCTGCCCCGAAGAAATGAATCTGAAAGAAGCCGACAATCTTTTTGCGGGCGACGGCCGCGTCGCGGCGCTTCAGGGGGCGCTCGCCGACCGCAAGGCCCGCCGCATCTCCCTCCAGGGGCTCCCCGGCAGCGCGGCGGCGATGCTTTTCGCCGCCCTCCCGAAGCAGAAGCAACCCCTGCTCATCGTGACCGACGACCAGACCGAGGCCGGTTATCTCTATCACGACCTCTGCCAGATCGACGGCGAGGAAAACACCTGCATATTCCCCTCCGGATACCGCCGCGACATCAAATATGGCCAGACCGACGCCCCCTCGCAGATCTTGCGCACCGAAGTGCTCGACCGCCTCGGCGGCAAGCGTCGGCCGCTGCGCATCGTCGCCTCCCCCGAGGCCCTCGCCGAGAAGGTGGCCGACACCGCCCGCCTCGACGCCGGACGCCTCGAAGTGAAGACCGGAGGCAAGATCGCCATCAGCAAGCTCGCCGAGCGTCTCCGCGAGCTCGGCTTCACCCCCGCTGAATATGTCTACGAGCCCGGCCAGTATGCCCGCCGGGGCTCGATCGTCGATGTCTACAGCTACAGCTGCGAGCTCCCCTACCGCATCGATTTCTTCGACGACGAGATCGACTCCATCCGCACCTTCGACGTCGAGACCCAGCTATCCGACCGCCGTCTCGACTCCGCCACCATAGTCTCCCCCGCAGCCTCCGACGCCGAGGGGGGCATCTCGTTGCTCGAGTTTCTCGGCGACAAGGCGGTGATCGCATGCCGCGACCCGCAGTTTGTGAAGGAGCGCGTCCGCTCGATCGCCGCCGAACAGTTCTCCGAATCGGCCATGGTGGCCGAGGAGGGCGACCGCAACGCCATGGAGAAGGTGGTCGATCCCGACGATTTCTGCCGCCGCTTCGACGCCATGCGGATCGTGCGCTGGCAGCCCGGCGAGGGCGACGCCGGTTTCGAACCCGACGCCGCCATCCGTTTCAACTGCACCCTCCAGACCCTCTACCACAAGAACTTCGACCTCATTGCCGAAAGTTTCCGCAAATTCATTGCCGACGGCTACCGCATATTCATCCTCAGCGACTCCCCCCATCAGGCCGAGCGTCTCCGCGCCATCTTCGACGACCGCGGCGACGACATCGCCTTCACCCCCGTCGACCGCACCATCCACGAGGGCTTCGTCGACCACGACCTGAAGCTCTGCTTCTTCACCGACCATCAGATCTTCGACCGCTTCCACAACTATTCGCTCCGTTCCGACAAGGCCCGCGGCGGCAAGCTCGCCCTCTCCCTCAAGGAGCTCAACCAGATCGAGCCGGGCGACTATATCGTGCACATCGACCACGGCATCGGCAAGTTCGGCGGCCTGGTGAAGACGAGCGTCAACGGCCGGCCGCAGGAGATGATCAAGCTCTTCTATCAGAACAACGACCTGGTTCTCGTGAGCATCCACGCCCTCCACAAGCTCTCGAAATATCGAGGCAAGGAGGGAGTGCCGCCGAAGATCAGCAAGCTCGGCTCCGGCGCATGGCAGCGCATGAAGGAGCGCACGAAGAGCAAGATGAAGGAGATCGCCCGCGACCTCATAAAGCTTTACGCCACCCGCCAGCAGGAGAAGGGTTTCCGCTTCTCCCCCGACTCATATCTGCAGCAGGAGCTCGAGGCGAGCTTCATCTATGAGGACACCCCCGACCAGCTCAAGGCCACGCAGGCCGTCAAGGCCGACATGGAGAGCGAGCGGCCGATGGACCGCCTCGTCTGCGGCGACGTAGGCTTCGGCAAGACCGAAATCGCCATCCGCGCCGCCTTCAAGGCCGCCGTCGACGGCAAGCAGACCGCCGTGCTCGTCCCCACAACCGTGCTCGCCCTCCAGCATTACAACACCTTCTCCCAGCGTCTGCGCGACCTCCCCGTGCGCGTGGAGTTCATCTCCCGCGCCCGAAAGCCGAAGGAGGTGAAGCAGATCCTCGCCGACCTCGCCGAGGGGAAGATCGACATCCTCATCGGCACCCACAAGATCATCGGCAAGAGCGTGAAATTCAAAGACCTCGGACTGCTCGTGATCGACGAGGAGCAGAAATTCGGTGTCGCCGTCAAGGAGCGTCTCAAGCAGATGAAGACCAACGTCGACACCCTCACCATGAGCGCCACCCCCATCCCGCGCACCCTCCAGTTCTCCCTCATGGGGGCCCGCGACCTCAGCTCGCTCAACACTCCCCCGGCCAACCGCCACCCGATCGTGACCAACGTCAGCAGTTTCGACGACGAGGTGATCTCCGAGGCCGTCAGCTTCGAGCTCAGCCGCAACGGTCAGGTCTTCTTCGTGAGCAACCGCATCGAGAACCTCACGGAGCTTGAGACGAAGCTCCGCCGCCTCGTGCCCGGAGTGCGAGTCGTCACCGCCCACGGACAGATGCCTCCCGAGGCCCTCGAGAAGGCGATCATCGACTTCACCAACCATGACTACGACGTGCTCCTCTCCACCACCATCGTGGAGAACGGCATCGACATGCCCAATGTCAACACGATCCTCGTCAACAACGCCCAGAATTTCGGCCTCAGCGAGCTTCATCAGCTCCGCGGCCGCGTGGGGCGCAGCAACCGCAAGGCCTTCTGCTATCTGCTCGTGCCTCCGGGGCGCCCGCTCACTCCCGTGGCGCGCCGCCGCCTCCAGGCCATAGAGAGCTTCTCCGACCTCGGCAGCGGCATCCACATCGCCATGCAGGACCTCGACATCCGCGGAGCCGGAAATCTCCTCGGCGCCGAGCAGAGCGGCTTCATCGCCGACCTCGGATACGAGGCCTACCAGCAGATCCTGCGCGAGACGGTCACCGAGCTCAAGACCGGCGAGTTTGCCGACACATTCGCCGACGAGGCCAAGGGCGCCCCCGAGGAGTTCACCAGCGACGTGGTGATCGAGAGCGACCTCGAGCTCCGTTTCCCGCCGGAATATGTGCCGCAAGACAACGAGCGCATCACACTCTATCGCGAGCTCGACAACATGGAGCGCCCCGAACAGGTGGAGGAATTCCGCGAGCATCTCCGCGACCGCTTCGGCAAGATCCCCGATGTCGCCGAGGAGCTGATACGCGTCGTGCCGCTCCGCATGGCCGCAAAGCGCCTCGGCATCGAGCGCCTCGTGCTCAAGGGGGGCGACATGCGCGCCTTCTTCGTCGGCGACGACAACCGCGCCTATTACGCCTCCAACGCCTTCGGCCGCCTGCTCGCCTACATGCAGCAGAACGTGCGCCGCACCCAGCTGAAGGAAGCCAACGGCAAGCGCTCGATGATCGTGGCCGGAGTCGCCGGCGTCAGCGAGGCGCTCCGGGTGCTCACCGAAATAGAAAGCTCCGAGCCGCTTTGAAAAAACAGAAAAGGCGGCCATCGGCCGCCTTTTCTGTTTTTTCAAACTCTTTTTGATTATTTCCCGCAGTCCTTCTTGAGGATGTCGCGGATCTCCGTGAGAAGTTCCTCCTGCGTCGGACCGGCCGGCTCCGGAGCTGCCTCCTCCTGCTTCTCCTTGTGCATGAACTTCATCGTATAGCGCAGCGCGATGAAGATGCAGAGCGCGATGATGAAGAAGTCGACGATGTTCTGGATAAAAAGACCGTAGTTCACGGCCACTTCCTCGATGGCGGCCTGGTCGCCTACTGCCGGCTTACCTGCCTGGATCACATATTTCAGGTTCTTGTAGCCGTCGCCGCCCGTAATGATCGACATGACCGGCATGATGATGTCGTTGACCAGCGAGGTCACGATTTTGCCGAACGCGCCGCCGACGATTACGCCGACTGCCATGTCAACCACATTCCCTTTGAGGGCAAATGCCTTGAAGTCTTGAATGAATTTTCCCATTTTTGGTGTAAAAATTGTTAATCCGGCTGCAAATTTGCAAAATAATTCTTATATTTGCAACCTAAAAGACAGGTAAGAAAGTTTAGAGTATAGAGATGCGCTTGAAAACGCACAATCAGCGCACTGAAAGTGCATTCTTTTGCTTATGTTCATACAGAAATTACAAAAAAACTATACATAAAAGTTTAACCCTAATTATTAACAATATCAAGTAATGACAAAGATTGGTATTAACGGTTTCGGTCGTATCGGCCGTTTCGTATTCCGCGCCTCTACCAAAAGAGATGACATCGAAGTAGTAGCAATCAACGACCTTCTTCCCGTTGACTACATGGCCTACATGCTCAAATATGACACGATGCATGGTCGCTTCGACGGCACAGTTGACTATGACATGGAGAAGAGCCTCCTGATCGTCAACGGCAAAGAGATCAAGGTTTCCGCATGCCGCGATCCGAAAGAGATCGGCTGGGGCGCCAAGGGTGCTGAATACGTGGTTGAGTCGACAGGTCTCTTCCTCACAAAGGAGAAATCTCAGGGTCACATCGAAGCCGGTGCCAAATATGTGGTTATGTCCGCTCCCTCCAAAGACGACACCCCCATGTTCGTCTGCGGTGTTAACCAGGACAGCTACGTTAAGGGCACACAGTTCGTTTCCAACGCATCCTGCACCACCAACTGCCTCGCCCCGATCGCCAAGGTTCTCAACGACAACTTCGGCATCGTAGAGGGTCTTATGACTACGGTTCACTCCACAACAGCCACTCAGAAGACTGTTGACGGCCCGTCGATGAAAGACTGGCGTGGTGGCCGCGCTGCTTCCGGCAACATCATCCCCTCTTCCACAGGCGCTGCAAAGGCTGTAGGTAAAGTTATCCCCGAGCTCAACGGCAAGCTCACCGGTATCTCGATGCGTGTCCCCACTCTCGACGTTTCCGTTGTTGACCTCACCTGCAACCTCGCCAAACCCGCTACCAAAGAGCAGATCTGCGCTGCCATGAAGGCTGCTGCAGAGGGCGAGCTCAAAGGCGTGCTCGGCTACACTGAGGATGCTGTCGTTAGCTCCGACTTCCTCGGCTGCCCGCTCACCTCGATCTTCGACGCTAACGCCGGTGTATATCTCACCGACAAGTTCGTGAAGGTCATCAGCTGGTATGACAACGAGATCGGTTACTCCAACAAGGTTCTCGACCTCATCGCTCACATGGCAAAAGTTAACGGCTAATCCCCGTTGTAAACCAAATTTAAAAGAAGAGCGTTCCAACCTAAGGAACGCTCTTTTTTAATATCACAAAACCTGAAATTATGGAAAAGAAAAAACCATTGCTGGTGGTCTCCACCGGCGCCGGCATGAGCGCCGAGAGCGGCATCAGCACTTTCCGAGATTCAGGCGGACTCTGGGAGAACTATCCCGTGATGCAGGTGGCCTCGGCCGACGGCTTCCGCGCCGATCCCGCCCTTATCCACCGTTTCTACAACGCGCGCCGCCGCGAGCTCCTCAATGCGCAGCCAAACGCCGCCCACAAGGCCCTCGTAGACCTTGAGAAGGACTACGACGTCGCCGTCATTACCCAGAACGTCGACGACCTCCACGAACGCGCAGGATCGAACCGCGTGCTCCATCTCCACGGCGAACTGATGAAGATGCGCTCCGTCTACGATCCCGACTACATCGAGCCGATCGACCCAGGGCATCCCGACACCTCCGTGGAGACGCGCGGCCGCAACGGCGACCCGATGCGCCCCCACATCGTCTTCTTCCAGGAGCCCGTGCCCAATATGGAAGCCGCCGCACGGCTCGCCGCCCGCGCCGACATCTTCGTGGTGATCGGCACCTCGCTCGTGGTCTACCCCGCCGCCGGACTGATCCACTACGTCCGTCCCGGAGTGCCGATCTACTACATCGACCCCCATCCGGCCGACGTCTCCGGCATCCCCGGCGTCACGGTGATCAAAGCCACCGCCACCGAAGGCATGCGCATCCTCGCCGCCCGCCTCGCCCCGCCCGAAAAATAAAAGGGAAGGATCTTGCGATCCTTCCCTTTTATTTCGAGGCCCTAAAGCCTAAAGCCTAAAGCCTTACTTCAGCGTGCCGGCTTCTGCCTGCTGGATCATCTGCTCGTTGGCGGAGATGTAGATCTCAACTCGACGGTTCTGCGCGCGACCCTCCGGAGTGTCGTTGGTAGCCACATAGTCGGCCATGGGAACGCCCTCGGCTGTCATGCGGGTAGCTGCCACACCCTGGTTGGCCAGATAGCTCAGAACGGCTGTGGCGCGTTCGTTGGAGAGCTTGTCGTTAACGGCAAACGAACCCGTGTTGTCGGTATAGCCGTAGATGTTCACGTAGGTGTTGGGATCGGCGTTGAGGTTCGAAGCGAACTTAGTCAGCGAGTTCTTGGCCGAATTGTTGAGGGTATATTTGCCCGTCGGGAAGAGGATTCCCCCCTCGAAGGTCACCTTGATGGCCTTGAAGCCGTTCTTGTCGGTGGTCTCCTCAACGGAGGCGGTGTTGCCGAGCTCCTGCTCGAGCTGCTTCTGCTTCTTGTCCATGTGGTTGCCGATCAGTGCACCGACGCCTGCGCCGACAGCCGTGCCGACAGCCGCACCGATAGCGGCGCCTTTGCCGGCGTTGTGGGAATTCTTGCCGATCAGGGCGCCCACTCCGGCGCCGAGCACGCCGCCGCCGCCGCCGCCGATGATGGCGCCTTTGCCGGTGTTGTTCATGTTGCAGGCTGTGGTTGCGCCGAGCATCAGGGCGCACATCAGCATGATTCCTACTTTCTTGATAGTTTTCTTCATAATGATTGGATTGTTATGTCGTTGTGTTAACGGTTTATGACCGCGAAGATAGTAAAATGTTCTGAAAATTAGACATATTTACCCCTGAATTGTTTAATTTTCACATTTTTTGTCAAAAAAAAAGCAGCCGGCGGACCTTCCGCAGGCTGCTTTTTATCAGTTTGTCGGGGGCATAACTCTTAGATAAGCGATTTCCCCTTTTCGATAGCTTTCTCATTGAGCGGGATCAGCTTGTGATGGCGCTCCGGGAGCGACTTTTTCAATCCCTTGATCACATTCTCCATCGGGAGCTTATAATCCATGGCATTGAGCAGCGCGCCCATCACCACCATATTGTAAGCCTTCGAGTTGCCGATTTCCAGAGTAGCCTCCATCGCGTCGATCGGATAGATCTTGATGTCGTCGCGCGTCGGGCGGTTGTGGATGCCGTTGGTGTCGTAGATCAGGATTCCCCCCTTCTTCACCTTCGGGGCGAACTTGTCGAGGCTCTGCTGGTTGAGGGCCACCACGATATCGTAAGTGTCGAGCACCGGCGAGGAAATCTTCGAGTCGGAGAGGATCACGGTCACGTTGGCCGTGCCGCCGCGCTGCTCGGGGCCGTAAGAAGGCATCCAGGTGACTTCCTTGTCGTCCATAAGGCCGGAATAGGCGAGGATTTTGCCCATCGAGAGCACGCCCTGACCGCCGAATCCTGCAATAATTATCTCTTCTTTCATGGTTTTAAGTCGTTTTAGTAATTATTATTCGGCCTCGCGATCAGACGTTCTTGAGGTCTCCGAGGGGGTATTTCTCAAACATGTGCTCGGCCATCCAGTTGTTGGCGGCCTCAGGGCTCATCTTCCAGCCCGAGTTGCAGGTTGCCACAACCTCCACCACCGACGTTCCCTTCTTGTCGAGGGCGTTCTGGAAAGCCTTCTTGAGGGCGGCTTTGGTCTTGCGCACGTTGGCGGCGGTGTGGACCGACTGGCGGGTGACATAGCAGGTTCCGTCGAGGATCGCCATCAGGTTGGTGATCTCCAGCGGGTGGCCGTTGAGGTCAACGCGGCGTCCGTAGGGCGTCGTGGCCGTCTTCTGGCCGATCAGCGTGGTCGGGGCCATCTGGCCGCCGGTCATGCCGTAAATGGCGTTGTTGACGAAGACCATCACGATGTTCTCGCCGCGGTTGGCGGCGTGGATCGACTCGGCCGTGCCGATGGCCGACATGTCGCCGTCGCCCTGATAGGTGAAGACCACGTTCTCGGGCCAGAGGCGCGACACGGCCGTGGCAACTGCCGGAGCGCGGCCGTGGGCCGCCTCGATCCAGTCGACGTCGATATAGTTGTATGCGAACACGGCGCAGCCCACGGGCGAAACGCCCACTGTGCGCTCGGTGAGGCCCATCTCCGCAATCACCTCCGCCAGAAGCTTATGGATCACGCCGTGGGAGCATCCCGGGCAGTAATGCATGTGGACTTCCTCTAAAAGCTCAGGTTTGCTGTAGACCTTGTTTTCTTCTTTGATAATATCTTCTATATTCATTTTTGAGAGCTGCTTGGAAGGTGAATGTTACTTGATGATTTTCTCTTTGAGGGCTTTTACCACTTCGTCGGGGCTGGGGATGATGCCTCCGAGGCGTCCGAAATGCTCCACGGGGATGGAGTCGTGGACAGCGAGGCGCACGTCCTCGATCATCTGGCCGGCGTTGAGCTCGACCACGAGGATGCCCTTCTTCCCCTCCGCTGCCTTGCGCACAGCCTCTGTCGGGAAGGGCCAGAGGGTGATCGGGCGGAGAATTCCGACCTTGATGCCCTCCTCCTCGGCCATCTCGCGGGCCTTGTCGCTGATGCGGGCGATCGAGCCGAAAGCCACGATCAGATAGTCGGCGCCTTCGACGTCGATCTCCTCCCATCGGGTTTCGTTCTTCTCGATTTCGCGGTAGCGTTTCTGCAGCATCTCGTTGATCACCTCCATGCGGCTCGACTCGAGCTCGAGCGAAGTGATCACGTTGCGTTTGCGGAGCCCCTTGCGGCCGTCGGCGGCCCAGGGACACTGCTCGCGGATCTGCTCCTCCGTGCGGCGCGGACGCTGCTCGGGAAGCTGCACCTTCTCCATCATCTGGCCCACGATGCCGTCGGCCAGGATCATGCAGGGATTAGTATATTTGAAAGCGAGGTCGAAGCCGAGTCCCACGAAGTCGACCATCTCCTGCACGGTGCTCGGCGCGAGCACGATCAGATGGTAGTCGCCGTGGCCGCCTCCCTTGGTGGCCTGGAAATAGTCGGCCTGCGAAGGCTGGATTGTGCCGAGGCCCGGGCCTCCGCGCATCACGTTGAGGATCAGTGCCGGCAGCGAGGCTGCGGCGATATAGGAGATGCCCTCCTGCTTGAGGCTCACGCCGGGCGACGACGACGACGTCATCACGGCCTTGCCTGTGGCGGCGCCGCCATAGACCATGTTGATGGCGGCCACCTCTGATTCAGCCTGAAGCACGGTCATGCCGGTCGTTTCCCACGGCATGAGCTCTTCGAGCGTCTCGAGCACTTCGCTCTGCGGGGTGATGGGATAGCCGAAATAGCCGTCGCAGCCATAACGGATCGCAGCGTGGGCGATTGCCTCGTTCCCCTTCATGAGTCTTATCTCTTCTTTCATATTCGCTGTGTTTTCTTGATTTTAGATGCAGTGCGGGCGCGGGTTGGCCGGTTGGAGCGGCGCGCGGGCCCGGATGCAAGGTTAGACGATTAGATAATTCCGGCTCTTAATCCACTTTGACGCGATACACCTCGATGCAGGCATCGGGGCAGACCGTGGCGCACGAGCAGCAGCCCGTGCAGTTCTCCGGATTAGCCATGTAGGCGAAATGGTAGCCGCGGTCGTTCACCTCGTTGGGTTGCAGCGAGAGAGTGTTCGTGGGGCAGGCCACAACGCATAGATTACAGCCCTTGCATCTTTCGATGTTGACTGTGATTGCTCCTCTTACTTTTGCCATTGTTGTGTTTTTAGGTTAGATTTCTACAAAAATACAAAAAAAATTCATGGCCTACTCACAGTAGGCCATGAATTTTTTTATGTTTTGCAGCAGACTTTAGCCTCAGCGCGCAGTTTTGCTCTTCCGCCACTCGCCATAGAGCAGCCCCGGCAGCGTCCGCACGATGTCCCAGCAGCGCCCCACCTGCTTCCGGGGCTCCTTGAAGATGCGGTGAACGAACTCCAGATGGTTCCTCACCATCCACTGCGGCGCACGGCTCGTCTCCACGCCGCTGTAGAACTTGAACGCCGCGCCGATCGCGATCATCACCCCGTGGCCAAGGTGAGGCTTCAGCTTCGACATGAAGATCTCCTGCTTCGGCGCTCCCAGCGCCACCCACACAATCTGGGCGCCGTCCTGTTCGATCAGCCGGGCGATCCCCTCGTAGTCGAACGCGTCGACAGGCCGGAACGGCAGCTCGACAAACTTCATCTCCGCCACGTCGGGGTTGACCGCCGACATGTTCTCGCGCAGTCCGTCGAGAGTAGCCTGCTGCGCCCCCAAGAATATCATCCGATACTTCCGGCTCTTCACGATGTCCATGAAGATCTGGCTGCCGCAATACTGCTCGTAGCGCTTGCCGTAGATCCACTTGATATAGAGCGGCACGAACCCGCTGTCGCAGATCGAGAACATGCCGCCGTTGACCACCTCCAGGTAATCCGGCCGGCGGTTGGCCGTATTGAGGATCACGCCGTCGGCCACGCAGATATAGTCCGAGCCCGGCGCGCCGAGGCGGCGTTCGATAGCGCGATGCACCTCATCGCGCTCCATCTCATAGCGTATATTGAAATAAGTCTTCATTAAAGTCGAATAAGTCTAATTAGGGATATTCAGTTAATGGCGGTGCCGGAGGTCAGCTAAAGTCGCTCAG
>CAJMNI010000030.1 GCA_905214735.1 uncultured bacterium
TTTATTGGGTTTATCTTGCGTGCCGAACCGGTTCGATTTTGCGGCAGTATTATAAAGTTTCCGACACCGGAATATAATCCGGAGAAAGACTTGTCAGACCTTTATCGCACCGGCCGCCCCTCTATTGACGAAAAGTATATGCAGACGCCGGGATGGACCGGCTCGTTCCTTTGGGCCGGTGATGGTGCGATGGCCATATATATGCCTGATAATGGTGGCTACTTGGTGACACCGTATAATCTGAATCTTCAGGGAGTGGTGAGAGTGTCTTTTCGCGCGCGCTCGCTTCAAGTTGCTTACGATTATTACACCGGTGAATATGATGAGACTCGGTTTGACCCGTGCCATCTTTATATAATCCCGGCTAAGAATGGGGGTGGGTCGTATGCTGATAGCGATGCACCCGTGTTTGAGATGGTAACTGTGCCCGGCGATGATGAGTGGCATGAATTCTCGGTAGAGTTTGAGACTCTCTATGATGGCAATGACTGCGGCATACAGTTTAACGCTCTGACAGGAGGTGATGACGGTCTGCTGATAGACGACATAAAGATAGAGCGAGTGAAAGACAAGACGATATCTCCTCGCCATGCGTCGACAAGCCATTTCACTGGCGACGGATTCAGAGTGAACTACGATGCCGATTCACAAGCAGACAGATTCCTGATAAATGTGTGGGAGCGCAGAGTGTCCGGCAAACCCGGAGTCACCGAGCTCGATCTTAATGGGGTGAAGGCGAATGCCGACGGCATTATCACCGACTACAATATTCCCGAAGGATGGTCATTTGAACTGAACGACCATGCTCCTCAAGTAGGCACAAACCCCGAAGATAAGAGCAACGGCATACTCTTTGTGGCCAATGAGCAGGCATACAGCGACTCTGACTGGTTGCCCTACATGATGACATCTTCTTCTGCCACGGTCAAGAAATTTGAATGCGATCTGTATTGCATAGAGGGCAATAACACCGTGCTCGACAATGAAGGAAATCCCAAGCAACCTCAACTTTTCCTGTTGGGATATGATGCCGATGGCAATGCCGAGTATATACTTGATGATTACCTGACCGATGAATATGGCAATATCCTCAAAGAGGGTCGAGGTTTCCACTTGTCTACCGACGAACTGTATGACGAATACTACAATCCGCTGGATATCACCGACAAGTATAGCCGTATAGCACTGGTGGTTCGTCCGCGAGGTAATGAGCGAATATTGATAGACAATATCCGACTGGAAACAGAGGCACCCGTAGAAGACGTTTTGGTGGTAGACCAAAAAGAGTCGACCCAGCGTTATTGCGATGTTGATGGATTGGATATGACATGCGAACACTTCTTTACAGTGCAGGCAGTCAAGGGTGACTATGTGAGTGCAATGCCCGCTACTCGCACTCGTGCGTTTGGTATCCCCGCACCGGTGGCTCTTGCTGCTACAGATGTTGATGCTCGCGGAGCATTTACCGCTAATTGGCAAAGCGTTGACAATGCCAAAGGATATATCGTAGAGTTGGCTGAAAAATTTGTGGCTGAAACGGAGACTCCCGACTTTGTGGTGATGAGCGAAGGTTTTGACAAGACTGCCATCGGCGAATGGCTGCAGTATAACCTTGACAATCCTTACGACATGTATCCCGGAGTGGCTCCGATGGACGATTTCACCTCAATGAGCGGGTGGAAGGCTAAGGGTGGCTCGTTGATAGCCGGACACCTCGGATGTCAGCGTTCGTCAGACGGCGATATGAACTATCTGCAGTCACCTCTTCTGTCACTTTGCTATGGCGACAAATCAGCGAAAGTGTCGGTAAGAGCCGTATCCAAGACTGCCGAGCAACTGATTATCCAATATTCGATGGATGAAGATGTTGAGCCGTTGATGATTCCCTTCGTAGGCGGTGTGGCCGAAGGCACAGTGTCTATCCCCGACGCCTCAAATATCGACCTGTACTTCTACGGTGCAATATACAACGCCTCTTATACTCCCGCATTTTATATCGACGAGGTTAAGGTGTCACAGACACTTAAGACCGGCGAGGTGTACGACCAAGTGATTCAGATGGCCGAAGTGGCTAATCCTCAGACCATATCGCACGATTTCGTAGATTTGGCCCTTAAGAACGATGTGCATTATGTCTACCGAGTTAGATCGTTCACATCAGACAGCAAATCAGGCTCTTATGTATCTGAAAACAGCAATGAAATTGAAGTGCCCGAATTGTACACATCGGGTGTTGATAACAGATTGTCTGACAGCGGATTGATGCCTGTGGTCAGAGTAGAAGGACGCAACATCATCATCGGTGGCGATGGAGGAGCAGTCTACACATCAGCCGGTGTGAAAATAGCTGAAGGATGCGAATGTAGAATGCCCGAAGCCGGTGTATATATCGTAGTCACACCGCAAGGAGCCACTAAGATATACGTGAAATAACCAAACTCATCAAAATAATCAAAAGAATTATGCAGATTTCTACGTACACAAAATCACTTGCCGCACTGATGGCAATAGGAGTGATGGTGCCATCGGCATCTGCTACAAACACAGAGGGCATGCGCAAACTGGCGACGACCTCTGACAAAGTAGTGACAATGCCCGGCACACAAGATGAATTCATTTCACCTACAAGAATGGCCAAAGCGCCGACACGAGCAGAACAGCAAGCAGAAACTCTGCTGTTTGAAGACTTCTCAAAATTTACAGCAGGCAGTGAAGACAATCCTGACCCTACGATGCTGCCCGAGTCTTATCTGACAGACAACAATCCCCTACTTCCGGAGCAATACACCCACAAACCCGGCTGGTGGGGCATGGGCATCTATCAAGCCGGAGGCACATGCTTTTTGGGATATCCGGAATATGGAGGTATTATCACCACTCCGGGCATGAACATGAATGGTGTGATTCGCATAACGTTCAATGGTAAAGCAGCGCCTGCCAACGGCGAAAAAGGCGCCGATGTTATTCTGTGTTTCGTCAGCGGTGACCCCTATAATCCCACAAAAATAGTTGAAAAATACCAATATGTGGCTCTCACCTCTGAATGGGCGGAATACACATACGACTTTAATGTCGACTACACCGGTGATGATGCCTGTCTGCAGATAAATGGCATAACCTATGATGCCGGCAAATATATCGATGACCTGAAGATAGAGCGTATCGGCACATTCCTCTCAACACCTCGAGCCACCGAAGCCACCGAATACACGGGCGACAGCTTTGTGGCCAATTGGCAGGCGCAACCCGCCACTGACGACTATTTGCTCACCGCCTACACTCGCAGAGTGCCCGAAGGCGATGACATCACAGCTGAGACAGACTTCAGCGACGGCAAGATGCCGGAATATATCAGCGGTGAAAACGTGAAAGTGACTCCGATAATCGGCTCCGAGAGCGACAATGCTATTGAGCTTGGCCAAAACTCTGTGCTCATCATTGACGGTCAGGGTGGATTGCTGCACGATATGGTATATAAATTCTGGATGCAGCTTGACACACCCGAAGAACACGAACAGGTCATCTATGTTGATGGATGGAACGGCACATCGTGGCAGAGCATCACCATCTCAAATGTCCACAACAGATCGGACAAACCGGAGCAGATAGTAGACCTGGGCAAGCTTGAAGACCAATATCCGGCATTCTTCCGTTTCCGAGACTTGTATACAAAAGTGCGCATCACCGGCCCGGAGGATGCCGGCTATCGCTTCTATTTCGACGACCTGAAGATGACCTCTTCTCAGCCCATAGAAACCATCTATGCGTGCAATGAGACACCCGTGAAAGGCACATCATATAAAGTGACCGGCATGGATCCGAATGCCGACTACGAATATTATGTTCAGGCTGTGCTCGACGATGAAAAGTCTGACATTTCGAATGTGGTGAAGGTGTATCAACTGCTCAAACCGACCACTACCGAAGCTACCGATGTAGACCCACGCGGTGGATTTACCGCTAATTGGAATGCGCTGCCGAAGGCTGAAGAGTATCAGACCATGTGCTATCGCATCACCGACGTGACTGCCGACAACGAGGCTTACCCGCTGCTCACCGAGACCTTCAAGGGTGCCACCAAAGATGGAGCGACCCTCGACACCCCCTATCTCGTAGGCAACGACTATGCATCAGAATCGCTTGACGACGTGGCAGACAACGTGGGATGGAGCGGCATCGGTTTGGCATACGCAGGCAATATGGTCGGTTGTGGTCAGGACATGGGCATGAGCCAATTGGAATCTCCCACATTCGATGCAAGCCACAACAACGGTGTGTTTAACGTCTCATTCAACTGCTATGGCACTCCGGGCGAGATGATGGTGGTGCAAAATGCTGAAATTTCTTACCAATATGTATCGCTCAAAGAGGGTGTGACCAATTACAATCTGACATTCGAAGATGGTGCTGACAACACTTGTCTGGTGTTCTACGTGATGAACGGCACTCCCTTCTTGATTGGCGATGTAAAAGTGACCCAATCTATGAAAGCCGGCGAACAAATACGCACCTGCCTTGCGACCAGCCCATGGATTGCCGAAACCAGCTATTTCTTCTCTAACGCTGTAGCTGATGGTGAAGACAAGATAGGATATACCGTTCAAGCACGCTACAAACGCGACCTGACTTGGTATTATTCACCTCTCTCTGACGTGCAAATTGTGGAAGATAAGAGTGGTGTAGACGACATTCAGATTGACAATGCATGCAGCATCTCTCTGAATGGCAGAATGCTGACTGTAGAAGCTGACGCTGCAGAAAATGTAGCAGTCTATACCATCAACGGCACTACTCTCGCTGCACACTCAGGCAACATCTCTATGACACTTCCCGACAAAGGTGTATATATCGTAAGAGTCGGGGATAAAGTTCAAAAAATCTTTGTAAAATAATCAGTTTCACCAATTTGTCCCGTCTCAGGCACTTCATGCAATGGGGCGGGACTCTTTATTTAATTTTCTAATATATAAGCAATTTTGATACACAAAAAGTTTATGATACTGGCCGCTACATTAGCAGTCTCTATCACCAATATTTCGGCCGCAGAAACTGAAGATGCCGCTTCTTATGACTTTTCAAGGGGCATCCCTTCCACTTTTTCGCTCTATGACCGCGATGGCAATGAACCGTCAAAGACCATGAAATCTCTCGGGTTCGACAAAGGCACTCCCTGGGTGGCTCTCAACCTTAAAGATGAAGACAACAACATGGTGGCTTGTAGCACCTCTTGGTACTCCCCGGCAGGGAAGTCTGACGACTGGATGATACTATCTCCTATCACCGTTTCAGGCGACAAATATGAACTGACTTGGCGCGCCAAAGCTCATGACGCAAAGTTTAGAGACGGATATAGCGTTTACATCTCGACCACTGGCAACACTCCGGAAGACTTCACAAATGCGGCCGTATTCGCCACCTCCGGAGAAGAGGCTGAATGGACCGACCACACCGTCTCTCTCGCAGACTACAAGGGGCAGCAGATATGGGTGGCATTTGTCAACGATTCGCAAAACTGCAGCCGCCTCTATGTAGATGATATCTATGTGGGCCCACACTACGACACGGTTTTGGCCCTTAACCTGCCCAATGTCACTTCTCAGGCATCGCTTGATGTGCAAGGATCGGTGATGAACAAGAGCCAAAAGGAGTTGCACGGCATAAAGGTGACCCTAAGCTATGGCGATAAGGTGCAAGAGGTGACATCAGACGATGTTTTGAAGCCCGGAGCATCTATGCCTATCACTTTCAGTAACCCCCTGAACATAGCATCCAATTCAAGTGTGCGATATGAAGCTATCGTAGAGTCTGACGGAGAGACAGTCTACTCTCTGCAAGGTATGGTGTCTCGCTACAAATCGAAACTTGTCGTCGAAGAGTGCACCGGTGCTTGGTGCGCATATTGTGTGGCCGGAAATGTAATGATGAGCGACTTGGCAAAGGCTTATCCTGACCAATTCATCGGCATCGCAGTGCACAGCAATGATATGCTGGAAGATGCTACAAGATATTACGACAAACTGGCTGCTCAATTCAGAATCACCGGCCTGCCCACCGCGGTGTTCCAACGCACCAAATCGGGTCACCCCTTGGAGATGTACTCATGTTTCGAGCAAAACGCCAAAGAACCGGCTCGCATAAAGGCCGACCTCTATGCATCATACGACAAAGAGAGCCAGACTATTTCTACCAAAGTAGATGTTACAGCACTCGACAGAATAGATTCTGAAGTAGGTATAGCATTAGTACTTCTCGAAGACAATGTAGTCAGAGACGGTCTGTATCAGAAAAACGGATATGCAGGTGGCGAAAATGGAGAAATGGGTGGTTATGAGAATCTCGGAAGTTTAGTGCTATCATCGGAAATTCCGTTTCAACATGTGGCACACTCCATCTCTGGTTATAATGGCATTGAGGAGAGCCTGGAACGCTCCTTGCGTCCCGGCGACGAGTATAGCTTCGAATATAAATTAGATGTGCCCGAAGCTATGGGTGAAATCAAAAATGCCTCTGTGGTGGCTATATTGCTCGACACCGAGAGACGTGCCATTCTCTCCGCAGCCAAGGTTAATTATGATTCTTTCGGACTGTCAGGCGTAGACGGCATTACTGATGACGCAAGCGCCAAAGTGGAAATCGGTCGATACAATATCGCCGGAATACGATTTTCGGCTCCTGCAAAGGGTATAAACATCGTGAATTATTCCGACGGTTCAACAAAGAAAGAAATTGTAAATTAAGTGTAAATTAGGATTGTAAGTAAAGGAAGATTGTAAGTAATCGAGTAGGAGGCAAACACTAATCAGAGATGAAGGGTGTTTGTCTCCTTTCGTGTTTGCTTGTCCTCACATACCTAATGCGAACGTTCGCATTAGGTGTGTTATGATCCTCCCGGTGGAATTGGATTAAATTACTAAAGTTTGGGCCCACACTACCACTCATAGACTATCACAGCCGATTATGAAGCCTCATAACAGAAAAAGCCCTGCCGAAGCAGAGCCTTATATGATGTCTTGAAGTCGCAATTTGCGACTTCAAAGCAGTTTCTTCAATTCCTCACCCATTCGTAAGAACTGATTTTCTATTTCTTGTTTTGCCTCTATTTCTTTTCTGGTCTTATAGGTTGCCACTCCCATAGCCTTGAATGTATCTCTAAATGAAAACTCTACGACCTTGTCGTCTTTGGAGCGACATAATATTATTCCTATTGATGGATTTTCATCCGGCAATTTCACATATTCATCTAAGGCCGACAGGTACAAATTTAGCTTGCCTACATATTCCGCACGAAATCTTCCCCGTTTTAATTCTGCGGCGACGAGGCATCTTAATCTTCGATGGTAAAAAAGCAAATCGACATAATAATCTTCTTCCCCCACTTTTAGATGATATTGATTGCCCATAAATGTGAAATCTGTACCCATTGCCATGATGAAGTTCTTGATATTACGGACAATCTCATTCTCTAAAACCCTCTCATCAAAAGCATCTTCATCCTCGATGTTCACAAAATCGACAAGATACTCATTTTTGAATGACTGCAATGCTTTCCGTCTATAAGAGTCATCAGCAATAGTTGTTCCGAAATTCGTTTGCTGAATCCGATTTTCCTTATATAATCCTTCTCCTATGTGGTATCTCAGTTCATCTGCATCCCAAAATTTTTCAGCACACATCCGGATGTAAAACAGACGCTCATCAAGAGTCTCAGTATTGCTTAATAGTATACCGTGAAGAGTGAATCCAATTGAAAGAAAGGCTTTTAAATCCTGATCTGACAAATCGCCCGTTGTCAATGGGCGAATTATAATGGCCTTGTCTGAAACGGTAAGTTCTAAATCGCCCATTTGAAACGGGCGATTTGTGAAATATGGAGACCACGCTTCATAGAATTGCCTCATTCGCTTAATGTTGGTTTCTGAAAAACCACGCAAGCCCGGTAATTCCTGCTTTAACATTAAAGAAATTGCTTTAATAGCTCCTGTTCCCCATTGAGCATTACGACTCTCAAACGATATGAAGCCACCAATGCCATAGTACAGAGCAAGCATCTCATGGTTTACTTTCTGAGCTGCTCTATATCTACTTTTAAGGATAGCATCCTTTATTATTTTAACAGCCGAAATATAATCGGCATTGTTGTGGATTGGTATATGCTGTTCCATTAATGGTTGAATTTCTTAATGCAAATTTAGAAAAAATTTTATTTACACCACTGCCTTATTTTGCAAATGATATTAAGAAGGCGCGCCGCCCCGTTGCGACACGCCTTCTCGTCTATTGAACATTATTGCTGCTCTTTTTTTACTGACCGGCTGCTCTTTACTGGCCGGCCGATCTTTTTTATTCTCCTCCTGCTATTTGCCGACTTTCCCGGGCTTGAAGAGGTTGTTGTCAAGGTCGGTCGAGAACTGCTGCATGTCGTAATCCTCGAGCATCGTCCCTTTCACGGCTTTGCGGTAGAGCTTGCCGAGCGCCGCTGAAAACTCCTGGAAGAGCGTGCGGTTGGCGAAGAAGTCCTCCGTCGGCTCAAACGCCACGTCGACCTTCTTCCCCTTCTTCAGTTCGATTCCCTCGAACATCGCCGCGTTCAACCCTTTCTCACATCGCTGCGTGAAGAGACCGGGCAGACGCTTTGCGAAGAAGGGATCGTCGGCGGAAATCCAGCCGTAGCGCGTGGAAAGTCGCTGCAGCTTGCCGAGCGTCATTGAGTCTTTCTCCGGACCGCCGGCAACGATCTCAACCCTGTAGGCTCCCGGATCAAGCTCTCCCTGGTCGGCCCCGTCAAACGCCGTCATCAG
The DNA here is from genome assembly GCA_905214735.1 of uncultured bacterium. Classification (GTDB taxonomy): domain Bacteria; phylum Bacteroidota; class Bacteroidia; order Bacteroidales; family Muribaculaceae; genus Lepagella. Next base: position 8,799 of record CAJMNI010000030.1, read on the forward strand.
CCTGAAAATCGGAGTCATGAAGAAGCCGAGCGCCGAGTCGTCGGTGACTTCGAGGGTATATTTCACCACTCCCCCGTCGAAACGAAGATACTGCTTCCCATTCTCCTCGATCACGCCGAGAACATTCATCGGCACGAAGAACATCTTCGCCTCCGACGAACCGTTCTTACCCTGCATCTCGGCCGTGATCACCGGCCCGTCGTCATTGGCCACGACGGCCATCAGACCTTCCGAAGGCACCTCGAACTTGCCGGCGGCCTCCTTGCCGAGCTCGGCATAAGCTTTGGCTATCCCCATCACGCTGTTTGTCGGGCTGACGAGCACGTTGTCGCCGATCTCTTTGACGTCGTCCTCCTTATTGAAATAGCAGCGGATCTCCATGTCGCCGCTAACCACAAACTTATTGAACGTCTCCGTTCCCGTGCCAAAGCGGTCGCAGGCCACTTCGGCGATATAATATCCCTTCGAGGGGACGCCGGTCACGCGGATAGTGTCGCCTAAGGAATATTCGCCCGATCCATAGACCTTTCCACCCTCAGCCGGGATAGCCACGACGTTCACCCTGTATTTCAAAGCTTCACGGCCGGGGCCGATCGGTCCGGCAGCCACGGTGTCGATGCGCGGAAGCCTGCGGTCGCCCGGCGGCGGCGGTAGCGGCGGCAATCTCGGAGGGCCTACTCGTGGAAGCGAATCAGAGGGCTCTATCGGTTCTATGGGTTGCGGGCCGGGCAGTTCGCCGTCGAATGGACCGCCGGCCCCCTCTTCGGCCGAAAACGCCACCCTGAACATTCCGTCGGTGTCAATATAGCCGGAATAATCGATATAATCGTCGGTGGTGCCGGGGCTTTTGAAATAAACGCACACCGGAGCGAACCCCTCGGCCGAATATTGCCCGAGATAGCCCCGGCGATGACCTCCGTCGTAGGCCATCATCTCTATGACGCCGTCATAGTTGACGGCTCCCCGCTGATCGAACGTGCACCATGGGAATTCCGTGAAATCGGTCTGCGACAGATCGATGGAGAACCTGTTGTCGGTAGTCAGCACGTTAACCGGCCGGAAATCGGTGTTGACCACAAATATGTCGTCGCTATATTTCCCGAACCTCACTAACGCGCGTCCCTCGTGGAAACCACTCCCGTCGGGATATCGGTGAAGTTCCTTGCCGCTCTTTATGTCATAATAGGTGATCGTCCGGTCGTTGTCGGAAACGCCATATATCCCGTCGGAGACATCCTTCACCTGCCACGAGCGTTTTCTGTCGGCCACATCGGCCATCGTGGTCGGAAGTTCGACCGCCACGTTGCCGGCCTTGTCGATGAAGAGATTCTTATATTTATAGTTGTCGGATTTGGTCGACACCAGGGCATACCCTCCGGCATAATCGCGCACATCCTTATATATAGCCTTGACCACGATATTCCCCTTTTCATCGAGGAACCCCCATGCTCTGGCGGTGCGGTCGAAATAGGCGCGGCGTCCTTCGCGCAGGTCGCGCATATAGACCTTCCCCACTTTCCTCGACCGGATCATGTCGTCGGTGGTGACGACTTCCGTGAGCTGAGGCCATATCTTCTCCCCTTTGGTGTTGATATAAAAATAGTTGGTCTTTCCGGTGAGTGATTCGGCCACCATCGCCACTCCCTGATGAAACGGCGTGATCTCCGTCCAGTCTTTCGACAGCTGTTTGACGGTGCCGTCGGCGTAGAGGATCACCGGCGTGTTGGGGCGGTCGTCCCATTCCTGCATCACGCAGGCGCCGGAATCGAACATGGGCGGAGTGCTCTCATACCCGCTCATTTTCGTATACTGATGGGGGAAGAGGCATTTCCCGTCGATGGTGTAGAAGCCGTAATACTGCTTGTATCCCCCTTTGCTGCTCTTCCCCATCAGGCTGAATATCCCGTCGCACACCGGACTGAGCTGCCCGATGTTGGCGATCTTCCTGTCTAAGAATTTAGTCTGCCAGCTGAGATAGGGCGAACTGATGCGATGACTCTTGCCGGCGTCGCCGGCCGGAGCCGGCCGGGCCGAAGCCGTGAAGGGAGCCGCCGCTATGGCGGCGAGCAACGCCGATGCCGCAATACGCCGCGACATCCGTTTCAATCGATTTTTCATGGTGGCTCTGGTTATTGTTGTTTCACTTTGTCGATTATCATCCAAAGGTAGAGAACAATATCCGCCCCTCCCCGCCGATTCGCGCAAAAGAGGTTAACAATCCGTCAAACCGGAGTTAACTTTACGTCATTATCTGTTAACAATAAAACAACCGTCTGATAATCAGCACTAAGTCTTATATGAAGCTATTCCCCCTTTCCGCTCCTGAAATCGGATGGGGTCACTCCCTTCATCTTGCTGAACACGCGGATGAACGATTGTGGCGAGTTATAACCCGACTTCCCGGCCACCGCCTTGACGCTCTCGTTGCTTTCGCGCAGCAGCCGGCAGGCATGCTCCACTCTCAGGCGGTTGACGTAATCATAAAAGGTCGTCTCGGCCTCGCGGTTGAAATAGCCGCTCACGTAGGTGCGGTTTGACCCGACGGCGGCCGCCACGTCTGAGATCTTGAGGTCGGGGTTGAGATGGATAAGCTCCTCGGCGAAGAGGCGTTCGATCCTCGCGCCCAGTTCCGACAGCTGCGCGGTCTCCGCCTCCGCTTCCGCCGTCTGCATGTTGAGGCTATCCATCACGTTCCTGTGGCGGTAGATGAAATAGTCGATCACCATCCACATCGTCATCGAAACCGTGAGATAGATGCAGTCCATGTTAACGTGAACCGCCAGCGTGTCGGCTATCCACACGGCCAGCAGCACGAAAAAGAACCATAGGATCTTCCGCAGCCAGTTGAGGTCGATGTTTTCCGTGTAGGAATACATCTCCTTGAGCTTCCGGTTGTAGATCCTGATGTTGATATGGGTCCATATCAGATAAGCGGTGCCGTAGAGGCCGGCGCCTGCCACCATGAGCCAATATATAGGCTTCAGCGCGGTGGCGATATAGAGGAGGGCCGCGATGGCGAAGGGAAGGATGTTCGCCGCCGCCACGCGCCGGGAAACGCTCCCGGGCCTCACAAGCTCGCGCAATATCAGCGCGTAAAAGGGAACGGCCACTATGTCGATGCCGGTCATCACGGTCCAGCAATGCTCGTCGAGATAGACCCCGTTGAGGATGAAGCATAGCTGCACGAGGCATTGGGTGCCCAGCAGCGCCATCAGACTCGCCACGATCCCCGACAGCCTCCCCTCCCTGCGGAAGAAAAGCCAGAAGGTCATGCCGAAAAACATCACCGAAAGTCCTAAGATAAATGATATCAAGTTATTTTCCATCGTCGCGGGGGTGTTGGCGGATTGCGGATTCGTCAGCGGGTGCCGGAGGGCGTGGGATCGGTTACAATCACTATCTTTGAGGGGAACATCGGCGCAAGCAGCGATTTCACCGATGTCGCGGCGTCGGCGCGGGCCTGCTTCACAATCCCCTTGGCATAAAGGCGGTTCTTCACGCTCCGCATCGTCAGCCCTTTTATCCGGTTTTCCTCGGCCACGGTGATGTTATCCGACCCGAGGAAATTGTCGTTCCAGGTGTCGATCACAGTGTAGGAGCCGGGCCGGGTGCTTTCCCGAAGCGTCACGATCTCGGGAGGAAGGGTCACGGCAATGGTGTCGCCGCGCTCTTCGACCTTGAGTTTCTCAAGGTCGAAGTTGACCGAGCCTTCCACTGCGAGGCGCCCCACAAGATGGCGCGGCCCTACCGACCCTTTCACCGGCACTTCCTCGTAGATCTCCATGCTCGAGAGCTCCACCACCGTTTTGATATTCTCTATATTGGCGGGCGTGAGCGTCACGTCGTCGGTGTCGTCGGAAAGCGCCCACCACACAGCCACTCCGGCCGCCGCTATTGCCGCCAGAATGGCGACATATTTCCATATTCTGATCATAGTTGCATCTTTTTAGCCGCATCTTTTTGCAGCCGAATCATTTGAAATTGACTGTTGTCTCGTAGCCGTAGCGCCGGCCGAACTCTTCGAAATACCTTTCCCCTTTGGCGCGGGCCGACTCCACGAGCATCTTGCGGAAGGTCTCGTCAGATTCCACTTCCTGCTTCAGCGCCGCGTTCATCTTCTCTTTCATGGCGGCGCGTTCTCCGGCATTGATGTTGCTCCGCAGTCCGGTCACGCGGTAATGCACCTCGCGAAGCGCGGCGTCGCGCCCCGAGAATTCGGTCTGTATCGCCGGGAGCGTTATGGTCATCTTTTTCGGCTCTTCGTCGATGGTTATGTCATCTTCGGAGAAATCCGACAGGTCTATATAGGCGGTCATATAGGTGTCGTAGGAGTAGGCTCCCTTCCGGTCACCGATCTTGACGGCGTTCAAAACGGCCTGCGCCGATTGCTTCAGTCCCTGCGCTTTCTCGAAATCCATGTCGGAGATGGTGGCCATCTTGCTGATGGTCATCCGCGACAACACGAGTTTGTCGACGTTTCTGATCTCCGACGTCATGCGTGGACCGCTGTCATCTTTCCGGCAGCCACCAGCACCGAGCGTCAGGATCATCGCTGCCAGCGCAAGCATTATTCTCAGTTTATTTTTCATCCTTTTGTTTGCTTCTTTAATTATAGTTATCCCCCTCCTTATCTTTATATTTTCGGGAGAGTCTTAACTCTTAGACAAAGATAGGGAAAGAAAGTTGAAATCGGGCGATTTTTGTTGCTTAGAAGTGTCAGTTTTAATCAATTGGACGTCCCGACTTGCGATTTTCTTGAAAAAGATAATACTTTCTTTTGAATTTATTGACTTATTTTAGCATGATTCTTTCCATTGTTCAATAATTTTAGTAAGTTTGCTCAAAAATCTGTCAGATGCAAGTTAACCTTATTTTCAGAACCATACCTGCGGTCCTTTTCGCCGCGACATCAATTTTCACCTTCGACATGCAGGCGGAAAACGTGGAAATCTCCACTGCAAATTCCACTCTGCTACTTGACGCCACAAAGGGTGAGCCTCTGCGCATGCTTCATTACGGCTCGCGCCTCGCCCACGGCGACAAGGTCAACCCTGTGCTCCTCAACAGCTGGGAAGGGGTCTACTTCAACATCAATGAGCCCGGAATGGCCCAGATGATGGCCGACATAGCCTCGATGGGAGAGCGCAAACGCGGTTGCACCCCCTCGGAGTTCCGCGAACTCTACCGCAAAACCCGCATAATAATCTGAAAATCGGAGTTATCAGTATTCTCCGATAACTCCGATAATTCTGATAATTCCGATTCTCTCATTCAGGCAGTAGTCTCGTCGACAAGATAGGCGATCGATTCGTAAGGCTTGCCGATGGTGCCGGTCATCGAGATCTCGCAGGTGCGGGCCAGCGAGTAGTAGCCGTCGAAGTCTGCGTCGCCTATCGCCTCTTTCTCGGGGCGCGTGGCCGTCCGCGCCACTTCGGGGAAGAGGAAGCCGCGGTCGCCTCCCGACCCGCAGCAGAACTGGTTGCGCGGCAGCGTGACCTTCTCGGCGCATTGCCTGGCCACTTCGACCATGAGCGGCGCGAGGTTGAGCAGCTTCGAGGCGCACGTCGGATGCAGGCAGACGCTCCTCTTCTTCCGCTTAACCTCCACGCGGGGCATCACGTAGTCGTGGAGCCATTGCGTGATGTCCACGAATTTCAGCTTCGAAAGTTTCGCGGCGTTCTCTTCGGTGAGGATATGCTGCGAGGCGTTCTCTTTCGCCATTGTCAGCAGGGTATGGGTGCAGGAGGTGGTGTCGCACACGATCGGGATCCGTCCGCCGTCGCTCTGCCGGTAAAACTCTTCGACCGCCCGGTTGGCCATGGTGATCTCACCGGCCTTGTCCCCTTTATGCTCCCATATCTGCGAGCAGCAGACCCCTTCGAATTCTTTGGGCACTGAGAGTTTGAACCCGGCGCGGCGTCCCAGTCTCTCCATCACGGTGATCAGGTCGTCTTTCCCGAGGTTGGAGCCGCCGAAGATGCGCGTCACGCAGGCGGGGAAGTAGATGAAGTCGGGATTCTCGACAGTCTGCCAGGGGATTCTCGCCGGTTTTGGGAAATTGGGCGACCAGTGCGGAATCTGGCTGTAGACGTCGTGGGCCACTGATGTGATCCATTCGAGCGGCTTCGGGGTGACCACCTTTTCGGCCGCTTTGCCGAGCTTGAGCATTCCCCTGATTCCCTTCACGGCGCCTCCGTAGCGGGATGCGGAGAAGGTTAGCGCCTTGTCGAAAAGCGAGCCGTTGTTCTCGCGGCGCACTGCGTCGGTCACGATTGCGGTGTTGATCCCGAGCGGGCACTGGATTGAGCAGGTGCCGTCGGTGCAGCAGGTGTCGTTGCCTGAATATTTGTAGGTTTTCCTGTAGCTTTTCAGTTTCTCGTCGTCGTGGCGGGCGGCCGCCGAGGCCATGAGGTGCTGCGCCTGCAGACGCTGTCTTGGCGTCAGCGTGACAAACCGGCTCGGGCAGCAATGTTCGCAATAGCCGCACTCCATGCAGCGGTCGGCCTCCATGTAACCCATCGCTTCGCCGAAGAGGTCGAGGCTCTTTATCGGCTTGATGAAGGCTTCGGGATCGTCGTTGATGATCACTCCGGGGTTGAGGATTCCCTGCGGGTCTGCGAGTTTTTTGACGCGGCGCATCATGTCGTAGATCTTCGCGCCCCATTCGCGCTCCACGAAGGGAGCCATCGCCCGGCCGGTGCCGTGCTCCCCCTTCAGCGAACCGTCGAGCCCTACCACTAAGTCCACGAAACGCTCGATGAAATCGGCGAAGTTCGTGCGGCTCTTCTCGCTGTCGAGCGTGCCGGTGACGAGCGGGTGCATGTTGCCGTCGCGGGCATGCCCGAAGATCGCGCCGTCGTAGCCGTGGCTCTTGAAGAGCTGCTGCACACCCTCCACCATCTCGTCGAGACGTGCCACGGGGGCGACTATGTCTTCGAGGATCACCGTCGAACCGGGATCGCGCACACCGGCCACGCAGGGGAAGACTCCGTCGCGCAGTTTCCAGAGCGCGGCGCGGGCCGCCTCGGTGGTGGTGAACGCCTCCTGATGAATCAGGCCTTTGAGTTTACGGAGCTCCGGTTCGATGTCGCTGAGCTTGGCGTCGAGTGCCTCCCGCGAGAAGTCGCCGTAGTCGATGAGCATGGCGGTGGTTCCCGCCGGCATGTCGGCTGAAAGCCCCTGCGAGGCCCGCAGCGAACCGTAGTCCATCAGTTCGACGGCGAGCGCTCCGCTGTCGCCGAGCTGCATGGCGGTGGCGGCCGCCGAGACCACGCTGTCGAAATAGAGCATCGACGAGGAATAATCCGAGCAGAGCGGCCGAGTGTTGAGCTCCGCCGAGATGATATGGGCGAGCGTGCCTTCGCTTCCGATCAGCAGATGGATGAAGATGTCGATCGGTTTGTCGTAGTCAGTGAAGGAGTTCATCGCATATCCGGTCACGTTCTTGATCCGGTATTTCCGTTCGACCTTCTCCTTGACCTCCTGATCGGCGAGAATCTCGCGGCGGATCTCCATCAGTCCGCGGCAGAGTTCGGATTCCTCGCGCTCGAAGCGGATGCGGTCGGAGTCTACGGCGGAGTTGTAGGTGTGGCCGTTGGCGAGCATGAATTCCATGGAGGCGAGGGTGTGGTAGGAATTGAACTCCACGCCGGCCTGCATGCCCGAGGAATTGTTGGCGAGCACGCCCCCCATCATCGCCGCCTTCGACGAGGCGGGATCGGGGCCGAGCTTAGTGCCGTAAGGGCGCAGGATGTCATTGACCTGGTTCACCGTCAGACCCGGCTCGAACCAGACCCGCTTGCCGTTGTCGCAGACGCGGCAGTCGTGGAAGTTCGTGCGCAGTTCGCAGATGATGCCGCAGCCGAGGGTCTGCCCCGACAGCGACGTACCGGCGGCGCGCATCGTCACCCCGACGCCGAAGCGCCGGGCCGTGGCCAGCACCTGCGCCACCTCCCCCGCCGTACGGGGCCGCACGATAACCTGCGGCGTAATATTGAAATAAGATGCGTCGCGCGCATAGATGTCGCGCATCAGATCATTATCGAAAATCTGCTCCTCCGCCAGAAACCCGCGGAGAGCCCCCCTGATATCAGTAGCTGAATGCTCCATAGCAAAACTCTAAAATGAAAAAGGCCCGAAATCAAACCCCGAAATGGAAGTCCGAAAAGGAACCCCTATATAAGTAGATACAGCCGACGCCCCCGGAGGTTCATCAGCTGCATCACAAAAATTATCAAATTTAATCAAAGGCATTTTCAAAGCTTTCTCAGCTTTGCCTTTGCATCATCGCTTTCACATAACCGATACCAATAAGCGGCCATTTTTTTATCCTTACTTACGCCATATCCTCCAGCGGCATAGATGTCTCCCAATCGTTCCTTAGCTGAATCAGATCCTTCTGCGGAAGCTTTTCGGTACCATTGCTGGGCTTTGTTCCAATCTTTAGAGACTCCGTGTCCCCCTTCATAATAGACGTCACCGGCACGTTCCATACCAAGACGGTCACCGTCATTGGCTGCGGATTCAAACCAATAAAGTGCCGTCTGGTAATCCTGGGGCACATCCCAGCCATGGAATAAATAGAGGCCATACCATAACTTTGCATCCGTATAACCTTGTTCTGCCGACATTCGCGTATAGGTAAGTCCGATATGATCATCGACATCCACCCCTTTTCCATGGCAATAGATCTGACCGACCATATACTGCGCATGTGCGTTCCCTTTATCTGCCGCTTTTTGATACCATTTCAGAGCCTCAGCAAAATCCTCATTCACTCCCAGAGCTTCATAGTAGCAATCTCCGAGATCGTCCATGGCAGATGCAAGGCCTTTATCGGCCGCCTTTTGATATAGTGTTACTGCCTTTGTCCGGTCGCGCACAACTCCACGCCCATATCGGTAACAGTCGCCGAGAGCCCTTTCTCCTAAACTCGAGCCCTGATCAGCCGACTTGCTATACCAATAAAAAGCCGTGTCATAGTCAGTGTCGACACCTCTGCCTTTGTAATATAGGTCGCCATATTGAAACTGGGCAAGAGCGTTACCGCTTTCGGCCGAATTTCTGAGATAGTTGCGCGCCGTTGCATAATTCATGGGCACGCCATAACCGGAAACATAGCATATTCCGAGCATGCAGTCAGCATCTGTATATCCCTGATTAGACGATTTCTTATACCAACTGACAGCGACTTCATTATTCTCAGCGACCCCATCGCCAAAGAAATAGCAATTGCCAAGATAATATTGCGCCACTTTGTTGCTGGAAATTTGCTTGAAACAATCTATAGCCTTCGTATAGTTGTCATTTTCATAAGCCTCTATGCCATCCTCAAGGATTGACTCTTCCGAACGCCTGGTTGTCCTTGTCGTCGATGTAGTGCTCCTTTTGCTTTTGCTGCTTCTTTTGGTTGTCACCGTTTTTTTGCCGCTCCAGGTGTTTTTTCCCGAATTTGTAGTTTTCCCCGAACTTGTCGTTGTTCCTCGGGTCACCGGATTTTGAGCCACGGCGTTTCCGCCGCATATTAAAAGCGTAAACGCCAGTAGTATCGTTGTCAATAGTCTCATTTCCTTTTATTTTTTTATGTTGTTATTATCAGTTATTCTTTGATTTTTCTGTTATTTTCCTCTTTCTTTTTGCTGGCTTTGTCATTTGTTGTGCCGTTATTAGTGACTTTAGTCTTCTGCTGGTCGCTTGAAACGACATCGCCATCAACTTTTTCCACGGCTGCTTCTATCGCCTGTTCATTTACGTTGTGGGTCTGTTCCCGCTTTGAAGAGGCTGAATTGGCGGCAGGCCGTCCGGCTGCTTCGCGATTGCGATGGCGGCGTTCTCTTGTCTGCTTGTCAGCATCGCTATGCACTTCATTCATCTCGGCATCCTCTATTTGATTCCCGGGTTGAACATCAATATTGCGGTCAGGCAAAGGTTGTTCGACTGCATCGGCTTTGTCCGGATCTGCCTGATCCTTTTTGTGACCATTACCGAAAAGTCCAAGAGCAAAATACAAAACCACACAGACTGCGAGAGCTACGATTATAAACCAAATCCAGGCAAATCCGCTCTTCTTTTTATGTCTGGTTGTCGGATCGGCTTTTATAGCAGGGGGCACGGTGGGCCTTCCGCTTGCCGCTGCGGGAGCAGGCTGGGGTACAACAGTGATGTTATCGACTCCGGCCAGCCCGGAAGTATCAGACGTCGCTCCATCATCAGGATCGCTTATCAACCCCTCTTTTGCAGGATTTGGGCCGGCTGACGCTGAAACGTCTGCCGATTTTGCCGGTGCTCCCGACACGTCTGTAATCTCTATTATGAATGCCGTATGGTTATCGCTGTTGCCATCGGTCGCCCCTTTCAGGATAGTCACCTTTCGGGCGTTGTCACCACCTGATTTGGAGAAAATATTACGCAGGCTCGCACCCTCCTCCATATCGGGCTGCTCGAGCATCCCGTCAGAACAGAGATAGAAGTAATCGCCCGGACGGATGTCGGTTATATGATTGATTTCAGCCTTCTGACGCGGCTCGCTATGCGGCTGCATCGCTCGCGTTATTATATTTTTTCTACTTGAAACGCGCGCCTCCTCCGGAGTCATCTCGCCTATCTTCACAAGATCGTTCACAAGAGAATGATCCTCGGTGTGCCATAGCTCTGTCTCTTTCCCGGTTTCTCCCGGACGTATGTGATAGACCCGGCTATCTCCCATGTGGGCTATTGTAGCTCCATTCTTATGAAGCATCAGAAGTGCGAGGGTCGTGCCCATCTTCTTTTCCGAACCGGTGTCACACAGATCAAGGGCATTATAAGCAGCCTCAACCGCACGGTTAAGGTCTTCATCGGTAAAGGATGCCCCGGCATCGCCCGACTTTAGAATCGAAGCGGCCATCGCCTCGCATACCGTCGCACTCGCCACCTCTCCGGCATCATGGCCTCCCATGCCGTCGCAGAGAATAAAAAGCCTGTCGTCTGGTCCGACCTTCCCATGCGCAGGATAGATCGAGTCCTCCTGATGAGGATTCCCTTTTGCATCCTTGCGCTGGCCGAACTCCCAGATGCTGTATGCTAATAGTTTATATTTCATAATTTTTCTCTTTTCGTTACAGTCATTCCTGACTTGCGATTTCAAACTTTAAGCTGATGCCGGGAAGATTGATCACTTCGCCATCGCGCAATTCAACCTGATCCCCGAAATATATGCGATTGTTCCCTATGAAGGTAGGATTTACCTGAGCTTTATAAAGCGACAAGTAGTGCACATACCCCTTGCGTTCATCCATCACGACGTCAATCACAAGATGTTCGCGGCTCAACTCCATTCGTTCACCGGTATAGATCTGCACGTCGGCTTTCGATTTCATTGCCTGACGGCCAATCACATTGCGGCCGGGACGTAGATAAAAAATCATTCCCCGGCTCTCTTCGCGAAGCGTCCCTACACTCGTGCATTTTGCTGAATTCCCCGGATTTGACGCGGGAACATTCGGCCCGTAATGCGTGCAATCGTCCTCCTGGGCTGCCTTGCGAACGACTCTCGTGAATTTTGTAAACGGATATTTGTTCTTGCATATAGGGCAAGTTACGTTTTTCATCTCTATCCCCGGAAAATTCTTTACGGAAAGCACAGCCCCGTCAAACGGGCATTTTATCTGTATTATTTCATCCATTAAATTCGGTTTTAAACTTTGATTATCAATATATCCTACCCGCTGACTCTTACCATCTGATTACTGGCATCGCGGAGTTGAACTTCCCCCACATCACAGGATGCTGCTTACCGCCCGACACTTCCTCAACCATATTATGCACGTAGTTGAAAAGTTCATACGCGGTGACAATTCTGTTATTGTCTGTGTCGGCCGCTCCTTTCATCCCTTTTACGAGATAAGTGGTGAAATAGCCGTTTGACATCGACGGACGCTCTATTGAATTCTCGTTATTGCGGGAAGAAAGGAAAACCATCACGCTGGCATCTTTCGCCGATTTCACTGCGGCCGAGCCATTGGAAGCCTCCACTCTTACTCCCCCGGAACGGCAAGCGTCGAGAAACATCATCTTGTTGCGGCTGCGACTCTTCTTCATGGCTTCGCGCACCTGCTTATAGGAGAGGTTCCCGTCGGCTGCGCAGATGCCTCCGGCATAACCGTGGCCGCTGAAAAAGAAGACGACCTGGTCATCGGGCCCGGCAAGCCGGTAAACCCTGTTCATCGCGCTCAGAATGCGCTTCCGGGTGGCGTCTTTATCAGTCAGTATTATATAATCGAATGCCGTGTTGCTCTTATACATATCGATAAATGCTCCGGCATCGGCAGCTGGAAGCCGAAGACTCCTGATTTTTATGGGATAGAGAGAATAGTCTGCTATTCCCACAGCCACTATATACGTGTTTGCGCTGATGCTCACGCTCCAGAGGAGCATGAACATCAGCAAAACACTTCTCAATGACTTATGCTTCATAATTGTCGCCCGCGTAATCGCTGTAAGGATCATTCATGCCGGAAGCACCGTATGGATCATTATACGGATTGATATAATTGTCGGCTCCGGAAGGATCTATTTCCTCGTAAGAAGGATCGGGAGCTGAACTTCGTTGGGACTCTGCTTCGTAGGCATAAACAACGTTTCCGTCAGGTTCCGCAGCCGGTTCCGGTGCATTGGGCTCATGCCCGGGGGTAAAGCCTCCAAGATCAGCTACCGTGAGATTTCCATCGCTTATGTCCGACATCTCCTCTCTGGAAATATTGCCATCGTCGTTGACATCAACTGCTAAAATATCAAACTTCATGTCATTGTCGACATCTATCACCATCGCATTGTGGCCGTCTACAGTCATGACACCGACATTTGTATTGTCATCCGGATCATGGACCACTCCGATCACCTCAATCTCACTTTCCGGATTATCCGGATTATCCGGATGCTCCCGATTGTCGGTATTGGGGCCAGGGGAATGTCGTATCGGGTCTACATTGTCCCCCCCTTGACCTCCCTGGCCTCCCGGCACCTGATTCTGAGCGACATCGGTCGGATGAGATTCTTGGTTTCCGGTCGCTGCCATGTTATGGCCGCTTCCTGACGACTGTTGATTGCCTCCGCCGGCGTTACTCCATGAGAAGTGACCGTTATATTCTGCGCGCTCCTGAGCTGTCATGCTGTTCCACTCGGCTGCCGTATAAGTGCCGTATACAGTGCCGTGCCATTCGAAGGCTCCACCGGGGCCAACTTCTGCACGCGCTGCTGCAAATGCCTCGTCGAAACTCATGGAGTCGTCTACATGAGTGGCAACTCCAACCTTACCGTCTGTCCAATCCGGAGCGTCATCTTTTTGATCGCTGAATTTTCCCTCATGCTCCGTATCGTGTTTGGCCATGCTCATCGCCACGGCTGCCGCTCCGCCTAGAGCAATTCCGCCGCCGACGCCGGCTGCCGCATATTTCCACCCATGACCTCCTTTTTCAGCCTCCTTTTTGGCAGTTTCTTTATTAACCGGTTTTATCTTTGCTGATGTAGCCTGCACGGGGGGCACAGGGGGCATCTGCGGAGGAACCGAATTCCTTTTGCCGGATACTCTTTCATTCGCATTCGCATTGGCATTGCTATTTCCTTCGGGAAATACTGTTGCTTCATCGTCAAAGCTTTTCTTTTTGTTAATGTCGTTGGTATTCATGTTATTATGTCTTTGATTTTTTTATAACGCAAATTTAATTCCTGTCCTCCCCTTATACAAAGATTTGGACTCTTATTCCATGACATCATAGGTTTTCAGTATGAAATTCATCCTATGGTGTCTTTTTCCCGTTTTTGTTCGGTGAATTGGAATTCCCATTCTCCCTGTTTTTCGACTTTAGCAAGCGACTCACAGTTGATTCGATTTCTTCCAACTGTGATTCGGTTGGGAAAGTGGCGGATGGATCTCCCATCGCTTCTCCATCACCGGTTACATCCACAGAGTCGGCATTTTCATCTAATTCAGTTTCCGCAGAATGGCTCATTCGCGGAAAGTTTTCAAGAAGATCTGATGCATGAAGCTGATTTTGTCTACGCTGATGATCGAGACAATCTATCTCTATCTCAAGATCGACTATCTGCGATCTAAGAGAGTATCTTAAGGAATCCCGGCTCGACGTGCTAATTATCGGTTCAGGAAATTTCAACGACGGACATCGGAAAAAAACTCCTTCTCCCATCTCTACACCCTCTCCCCCGGGGGAGAGAATCACTTTTTCAAGGGATGTACAATCTTCGAAAGCAAAGTCTCCGATGGATTTGACAGTCGACGGTAATTCTACGGTTTTTAGATTTTCGGCACCGGCAAACGCTTTTCGACCGATGCCGTCAATAACGTATATTTTGTCATCATGACGCACCTTCGAGGGAATTTTAATAACCCCGGAAACCTGCGAACCCGCACGCTTTCCATCCTCCTCGGAATAAGTCACCGAGGCTTTTCTTTTCACAGAATCGGTGATCTCGAAATAGAGAATTTCCTCTCCTTGCGTCACCGTGAAATCATGGGCATACGCCTGAAGGGCGGTTCCCATGGCAATAAAGGCTATCGTTCTTATTACTTTAATCATGGCAATTGGATTTTTATGCGGGAATTCTGTCAGGCCATGAAATCGTCGACGTTGGCGTTATTCTGGAAATCAGGCTGATCGTTTTGAGCCATGAGAGGATCAAATCCCGATGCCTCCTGATATGGGTTCATCGCGATATCCTCACCGGGGGTAACAGGCTCAAATTCATCAGCATCGAACTCCTGATTATTGTTACGGTCATAAGCCACATAGTCAGCATGTCCGTTGAGATTTGTGTCGAAATAGCCCGTCATCATTCCATGATCCACGACTATTGCAGCATCCATTTGGCTTCCGTCCTGGAATTCCACACGTTCGAATCCAACCACCTCAACCCCGTCATCCTCGGTCTGTTCGGCTTCATTACTGGTTTCCGCGGGAACGTCTTCGGCGGCCTTTGATTCGACAGCGTCGGCTTTTACCGGCTCCACATGCGCCGGCTCCACGGAATGCGCGGTAGCCGCTGACTTATTTTGATCAGCCAGGGACTCAACGGCAGGATTATCTTCCCAATCCGGCTTCGCCTCCGATGCATTGATCATTTCGGGGGCAAACGTGCCGGCCACACTCCCGATTACGACACCAGCAGACGCACCTATTCCGGCTGCAATCGCATCTTCATCGCTTCCTGAATTTCTACGGGGATTCCCCTTTTGGCTTTCAGCCCTTCTGAATCTGTCGTTTGTTTCCATAATTCTAATTCAATGTTTGATACTGATGCAAAGTTAAAGCGCATTGTCGCCTGTCGCAACTTTTCAGAGCCATCCTGTATGAACACCCCGGGTTTCCTTACCAAATCACTCCAAAAGCATCCTTTGGAGCCGGCTATTCGATCCTGCTCTCCGTAAGGCTTGAAGCATTATATCGGCTTGCCGGATTTGTCATACCATTTTCCATCCTTGGGCTCGCCCTTTTCAAACGTGCCTATATAATACTCTCCCGATTGCTTGACTGTATATTTGCCATTGTAATATGCATTGTTCCTGAACTCGCCCTCAAACACATCTCCATTGGGAAGTGTATAGATCGTCTGTCCGTTCATCACGCCTTTCTTGAATTCACCTTTATAGACACATCCCTTGAAACTTCCGTCTAAGAATTCGGCCTCCCCTTTGCCATCGGGGATCTTGACAGTCTCATTTTTCTCATTGGTCTCCACTACCACCGGGCCGGAATATTTTACAGCGCCGATAGGAGATTCCCAATATAGATCAGTTACTTCTCCCCTGTTTTCAACCTTTTCCGTATTTGCGGCAGCTTGAGATTCCTCTTTAGTGTTCTCCTTAGATCCTATGATGGCAAATATTATGATAATCAGAGCCACAGCAATCCCCACGCTTATACCGATTATAAGCCCTCTTTTTTTGGAGGAAGAGTGGCGGGGTTGCGTAGGCTCCATCGGAACAGAGTCGTTTGCCTCCCGAGGAGGAACCGGCGGAACCTGACGATTCATCTGGCCCGGAACACCCACATTGTTGTTGGCGACATTTAGTCCGTCTTGCGAATACCGTGTAGCGTCTTCTTCGACCTGCGGGCGCGATACCTTGGCTGTTCCCGTTCGGGGAGACTCCTTCGCTGCGGAAGCGGAATTCAGATTTGCAAGGAATTTCCCGACAGTGTCCGGACGCAAGTTTCGCTTGGATGACATGGCGTTTGAAATCGCCGGCATATATTTTTGCGGAACTTCAATAGGGAAAACGAGTTCCTCTTCCACGAGTTTGGTGGCTTGCGGGGGAACTACGCCCGAGAGAATATAATAGAATGTTGCAGCCAGCGAGTATACGTCGGTTTGCGGTGAAAAATCTCGCACTCCGCCATCATTATATTGTTCGAGGGGAGCGTAGCCGTGGCTGAGGCCGGTTGGTGTCGTAGAAGTCTGATGGCCGTGGGCGTCATACTGTTTCGATAATCCGAAATCAATCAGGATGGGAAGGTCGTCATCTTTACGGATCATGATGTTGGCCGGTTTGATGTCGAGATGGTTGATCTTGTGACCATGCACATACTCAAGCGCCGACCCCACCTTATTGATATACTCGAGTGCTTTTTTCTCGGGTAACGGCCCGTTGGCTTTCACAATCTCCGAAAGCGATGTTCCGTCGATATAATCCATCACGTAGTAAGCCGTGTTGTTCTCTTCAAAAGCCGCATGTATCTTTATGATGCAGGGATTGTCGAATTTGGCTATGTTTCGTGCTTCCTTGATGAATTTGTTCTTGAGTTTCTCGACAAAATCCTTGTTGGCTGTCGTGCTGTTCGACACCTGGCTCGTGTCGGCCGTACGATCGCAATAATCTTTGGGAAAAAATTCCTTGATTGCCACGAGCCGGTCAAGACTCAGATCAGTTGCTAAATACGTGATTCCGAAACCACCCTGTCCAATCACTTTCTCAATGCGATAATCGCCGTGACGCAGGAGTTTGCCTGGTTTTAGTTGTTGTGATTCCATTATATTTATCTTTTTTTATTCAGTGAATTGAGCGTGACAATACGGGCATTTCATCCCTGTCGATTTCTTTAGCATCCTGTAGCTTTGGTTGCCGAGAAATCGTCCGTCTTTTGGATTCGGACAGACATAGCGTTCCTGGAAATCCTCGTTAATTTCACGCATACGCTCAGGCGTGTCGTCGTTTTTCAGCCCTATGAAACTATATAAGTTTCCGATTATGCCTATTGCAGTCAGCACATAACCGACCGGACCGAAAAAATAAATGCATGGCATGGCGCACATTGTAAACATTCCGCATCCGGTGCGGATCAGATTAACCCTTTTCTGCTTGTCGCGCAATTCCTTTTGCGCCGCGAGATAATCTTCCCATACTTTTTCAAGATGACGAATGCTGTAAGTCTCAGGAACTATTTTCATGGCGGCTTCTATGACCGCCTTTAGAGGCACCCTGAACCTCTCTGCGCCCATTTCCAGCATACTCTCCGGCTCGACATGCTTCGAGACGATACTTAGCCCGTTGACCAATGTCTGGTTTTGCGGTTTCATATTGGTGGCCGTCATTGAGCCGTCGACGCCCACGCTTATCATGACATGGGCTTTGTTCTGAGCAGGAATGCAGCGGCTCACTCCGGTTGGCACGCTTCCGGGCATGCCTATGGTGGCTATCTTTGGCTGTCCTGTCACAGCAACGGCAAGACGCCCTTGCTCGGGCTCTCTTCCGACAAGTATGTTCTTCCCCCCAAGCCTCGCTTTTACGCTCGTTTTATCCAACATCGTTTTTAAGTTTACAGATTGCCAAGCCCGACGACATACATGTCGCGGAGTTTCTTTAGTGCCTCCTTTGAGACACTGACTGTATATTCGAAATTCTCTCCATCGCTGAGCACAAGTTGCTGGCGCTGTATAGCAATCCTATATACAAAATCCATATTGATTATGTGCCGCTTCCCTACTCGCGCGAACCGAGCAGCCTGATCCTTGAGATTTGCTGCGAGAATATCCTGCATCTTCGCAAGGTTCATCCCAAGCACCGCTTTCACTTTATTACTGAGAATGATGCTCGTGTAATTACCGTCTGATTCGAAATAAACAATTTTCGTTATGTCAACTCGAAATAGTTCATCGCGTGAGTTCAGGTAGAGATATTTGGTCCTGTTCATTACTTGATTAAGATTGAACGCATACGTCACACACTGACATCTCATATTTATATTTAGTTATGGGGTGACAGGTTATTGTTGCTCCGTTAGCGTTAGATTGACATTTACAAAATTAATTTTTTTTAGCATCAATCGCAAAAGAATTAAGGATTTTTTATTAAAAACCATCCTGTAGCCTTGCTAATGGTAGTTTTTTGGCTGTTGATGACACTTGGCTCACTTTCTCGGGTTGCAATAACCTCCTTAACTCTCTTTTTGATTACCTTTACTACAAAATTGATTTTTATGCTTATGAAAGCTCTGCTTGGCGCTATCGTTTGCGCTCTGTCTATCTCTTCTTTATCATCACTACCGTTGGCGGCTCAAACCGAGCCTACCGTTTGTCAGCAAACCGGATTTCCTTATGGACGCTTCCGGCAGCGACCGAAAGAGTCGCCCCGTCCCAAAGGCAAACGCCCCCCAGGAAAATGCCCCGGCATTGCGGGCGGCATCAGGCGTGCGCGGGCGTGCCGCGGCTGAAGGTCGTCGGCACCCGTCTGCTCAATGAGAAGGGCGACTCGGTGGTGCTCAACGGCCCGAGCCTCGGCTGGCATTCCAACTGGGGACGCTTCTACAATGATTCGACCGTTATGGCTTTCCGCCGCAACTGGGACGCCAACATCACCCGCGCCGCCATCGGCGCCCATACTTCGGGCGACGTGGTGAACTGCTTCGACGCCGATTCTGTCGCCGCGATGTCGCGCCTCTACAAGGTGATCGACGCCGCCATCACCTACGATATGTATATCATCTGCGACTGGCATTCCCACAACAACACCCTCCCCGACGCCAAGCGCTTTTTCAAAGCCGTCACCGAAAGATACGGCAATTGCCCCAATATAATATATGAGATCTGGAACGAACCGCTCGAAATTCCATGGCAGGAGATCAAGGATTATGCGGAAGTGATAATCCCGCTTATCCGCGAGAAGGCTCCCGATTCGGTGATCATCGTCGGTACGCCGAAATGGGACCAGGATGTGGACATTGCCGCCGAGTCGCCGCTCGATTTCCCCAATCTTCTCTACGCCCTCCATTTCTATGCCTCTACCCATGGCGACTGGTTCCGCGAGAAGGCCGAGAAGGCGATAGCCGCCGGGTTGCCGCTGATCATCTCCGAATGCGGAGGGATGGAAGCCACCGGCGACGGACCGCTCGGCGAGGAGTCGTGGGGAAAGTGGATGGATCTCGCCGACCGCCACGGGCTCTCAGTGCTCATGTGGGCGATTGCAGACAAAAACGAGACCTGCTCGATGGTCACCCCCGACGCCTCCTCCAACGCCATGCACTGGACCGACGCCCAGCTGAAACCCTGGGCGAAGATGGCCCGCGCCACAATCAAGCGCCGCAACGCCCCCGCCCCGGCAAAATCAAAATAAAGAGCGTTTTCCACCGTTTAACCTAAGGCAGCTGCTTCATCCGGAGCAGCCGCCTTAACTTTTTCTTATACCAACCTATGAACCGCGACAATCTCGATTTTGCCAATGAGAAAATCGGGCGCCTTTTCCGCGTCATGTTTTTCCCGACGCTGGTCGGAATGCTTTTCAACTCCGCCCTCAACATCTTCGACGGCATGTTCGTGGGGCACGGCGTGGGGAGCGACGCCCTCGCCGCCATCAACATCGTGGCCCCGCTCTTCCTGGTCTGCACCGGCATCGGCCTGATGTTCGGAATCGGTGCGTCGGTGATCGGCGGCATCCGCCTCTCGGAGGGTAACGTGAAGGCGGCGCGCATCATCATGACGCAGGCCTACATCGTCGGCGCCCTGATCTTCGGCGCCATTATCCTCGTCTGCTGCATCGCCACCGCCCCGGTGCTCTACCTCTTCGGCTGCTCGCCGCGACTCTACGACCTCGCCGCCGACTATCTCCTCTGGCTCATGCCCGGACTCTTCTTCCTCTATCTCCAATGCGCCGGCATGATGCTCATCCGCCTCGACGGCTCCCCGAAATATGCCATGTCGGTCCAGATAGTCTCCGCCCTGCTCAATATCGTGCTCGACTATGTGATGGTCTTCCCCTTGGGAATGGGCATCGCCGGAGCCTCGATCGCCACCTCCATCTCCTGCGTGGTCGGCGGCTCGATAGTGCTCCTCTACTTCCTCTTCTTCTCCGACAAGCTGAAATTCTACCGGCTCAAGATGTCGGTCAAATCGCTGCGCCTTTCGCTGCGCAACACTCTCTACATGGCCCGCATCGGCGGCGCCACCTTCCTCTCGGAGCTCGCCATCGGCGTGACCATGGTCACCGGCAACTACGTCTTCATGGCGCGCCTCGGCGAAGACGGAGTGGCGGCCTTCAGCGTAGGCTGCTATCTCTTTCCCCTCCTTTTCAGCATCAACAACGCCGTGGCCCAGTCGGCCCAGCCGATCATCAGCTATAACTATGGCATCGACGCCGTCGCCCGTGTAAGCCGCACCCTCTCGCTCGCCATCCGCACGGCCATAGCCTGCGGCGCCGCCACCCTCGCCGGAATGTGGCTCGGCGCCGGAGCTCTCTCGGAAGTATTCCTCGCGCCCGACACCCCCGCATTCGCATTAGCCGTCAAGGGACTTCCGCTCCTCGCCCTCTGCACGATCTTCTTCGCCGTCAACATCACCCTCATCGGCTATTACCAGAGCATCGAACGCGGAGGCATCGCGATCTTCTACTCCCTCCTGCGCGGAATAATCTTCACCGTCCCCTCTTTCCTGCTGCTTCCCCTCGTTTTCGGCACAGCCGGACTCTGGCTCGCAATCCCCTGCGCCGAGCTTCTCACAATGCTCTGGATCATCATCCGGTTCCGCGCATCGGGAACTCCCGCGCGCAAACCGCAAGCAGAGTGACCCCGCCGATGCAACTATCGCAACATGATAACACTATTTTTCACGTTTTACCTATCTTATCATTTCGCCGGACCGCAACAGGTCCGGCGAAACCGTTTGAATACGCTCCCAAACAGATGGAAGAGTTCAACGAGCGCGTAGCCACGACACTCAACATCGCCGGCCTGGAACGCTACACCTGCTCCTGCGGTGAATATGAGGATGGCCACTCCCACTATCTCCCCAAACTCTGGTACAAGCCTCTCGACAAAGTGATTGAAGCGCTTGAGAGCAATGGTCTCTACATGAAGGTTACGGTGAAGAAAGCCGCTGCGGGCGTCAACGCACGCCGCCGCGCCGCCGCTGCCGCCGAGGCTGAAGTCGATCCCTCCGGTCTGACATTCAAACCGAGCGCCAAGCAGAACGACCAGTACATCGAGTACTCGCTCCCCGAAGGCAGCGACGAACCGGCACTCTACTTCCACCGCGCAGGCATGCAGGTCAGCGACCTCGTGATCACTACCGGTGTCAATGAAATCGCAGCCGAAAGCGAAGCTCCCGCCGAGATCTACAATCTCCAGGGTATCCGCGTCGCAGCCGACGACCTCACCCCGGGCGTATATGTAGTGCGCCAGGGCGACAAGACAAGAAAAGTTGTTATAAGGTAATAAGTGTATAAATCTCTAAAGAGACAAGCGGGTCTGGAGCGTGAGCTTCGGACCCGCTTTGTTTCCCTTAACTTTCTGGATCTTTCCCTTAACTTTCTGAATCTGACCGTCTGAATATTGGAAATCACGCGGCAAAAACGCCGCAATGGGACTGTTAGGTCAGATTGTATTATTCACGGGTATTATAATATTAATGATTTAGAGATTAATAACTTAGGGATATTCAGTTAATGGCGGTGCCGGAGGTCAGCTAAAGTCGCTCAG